>JAJEIP010000011.1 GCA_022827885.1 Candidatus Poribacteria bacterium | reverse complement strand
GTAGCTCAGTGGTAGAGCTCCACCTTGCCAAGGTGGAGGTCGCGAGTTCAAATCTCGTCTCCCGCTCCATCTTAAGGTGGCGTAGCCAAGTGGTAAGGCCAGAGTCTGCAAAACTCTTATTCGTCGGTTCGATTCCGACCGTCACCTCCATTTCTTTTTTCAAATGGGCGATTAGCTCAGGTGGCTAGAGCGTTTGCTTGACATGCAAGAGGTCGCTGGTTCAAGTCCAGCATCGCCCATCCTTTCAAAACTTTTACGCCAATGCATCTGAATCTGGACAATATTTCCCCCAAATAATATCCTCCGAAAACGAAACACTTCCACCTCTACCTTTTTTGTTGGCATTCCCCGTTCAAATCGTGTAAAATTATTTTTTGGTAAACAGGTTATAAAAAAAGACGTTAAGTCTATTGAGAACAATTTTGAAACCTACACAAATCGACCTATTGAGAGTGAACCGCAATGCGTGAACCCAATCAACCTGAAGATTATTTACAACGCTTACGTCATTCGACCGCGCACATCATGGCGTATGCCGTCCAACAACTATTCCCAGATGGCGAACGGACCGTTAAACTCGCAATTGGACCCCCGATAGAGAACGAGTTCTATTACGATATGGAGGTGCCGCGCCCCATCACACCCGAGGATTTCCCCGAAATCGAAAAGCACATGAAGGCGATGATTAGATCCAATGTGCCTTTCGAGCAAGAGACCTGGGCTTATGACGATGCCCGGCAGTGGTTCGGCGAACGCGATCAGAAATTCAAACTCGAATTAATCGACGGGATTTCGGATCGTGAAGTGAGTGCTACAGATGAGGGTGTTGATGAAGAAGGCGTTTCCATTTACCACAACGGTGATTTCACAGACCTTTGCAAGGGTCCACATGTTGAAAGAACAAGCGAATGCCGGTATTTCAAACTGCTCCGTGTTTCAGGAGCTTATTGGCGCGGTGATAGCAACCGTGAGCAGTTGCAACGAATTTACGGCACCGCATGGGAGACCAAAGCCGACCTTCAGGCATACTTGACACAACGCGAAGAAGCCGCCAAACGCGACCATCGTAAACTCGGACGCGAACTGGAACTTTTCCAGATGCATCCTGAATCGCCCGGTAGTTCTTTTTGGCTTCCCAAAGGCGCGTTCATTTATAACCTCCTTTCCGAAAAGGTGCGGAAACTCTATCTCAGTGAAGGCTATCAGGAGGTGCGGACCCCTCTTATCTATGATAGCAGCCTCTGGCAAACCTCTGGACATTGGGAACATTTTAAAGACGACATGTTCCTCGTCGAAAACGAAGCGGGTGAGGCAACAAGCGCGCTCAAACCGATGAACTGTCCGGCACACATGTTAATCTATAAAAGTGTCCGCCACAGTTATCGCGATCTCCCGTATCGCTTGCATGATCAAGGGGTGCTGCATCGCAACGAAGCCACAGGAACGTTGACCGGCTTGTCGCGTGTCCGCCAAATGTGCCAAGATGATGCTCACAACTTCGTCACGGAAGATCAGATCGCCGATGAATACGAACGGATCCTCGGGCTCTTCCAACGTATCTACGGCACTTTCGATCTGCCGTTCCGATGCGATTTTAGCACACGCAACCCTGAGAAGTTCATGGGGGATGTGGAGGTCTGGAATCGGGCAGAAGTTATACTTGAGGATGTGTTGAAAAACAATCAGGTTGAGTATAGTATCGATCCTGGGGAGGCAGCATTCTACGGTCCTAAACTCGATTTTCAGGTTCGGGATTCACTCAATCGAGATGTCCAGTGCGCTACTGTGCAACTCGATTTCCAACTGCCTGAACGATTTGAACTTATCTATGTCGCACCAGATGGGTCTGAAAAGCGTCCTGTGGTCATCCATCGCGCAATTTGCGGGAGTTTTGAACGCTTCATCGCGATGCTGATTGAGCATTATGCCGGCGCATTTCCGACATGGCTCTCCCCCGTCCAGTGCGTTGTGATGACAATCAGTCAACGCTTCGTTGATTACGGCACAGAGGTCGAACAACTTCTGTCACAAAAAGGCTGTCGTGTCGTATTGGACAATAGCGATGATAAGATTGGCGCGAAGATCCGTCAAGCCCGCTTGCAACGTGTGCCGTACATGTTAATTATCGGTGGACGTGAACAGGAAAACCGCACGGTCAGCGTCCGCAGCCGAGAGGAAGGCAACATCGGGGCAATGGCACTTGATACTTTCGTCGATAAAATGGTTCAAGAAACCGACCTTGATTTTTAATTATACCTTGCGGAGGAATAACGTGAGAATGGTTGATGAAGTGCCATTCTTAAATCCGCCCTCCACTACGTTACGGGCTACGGCTACGTGAAAAAATTAGAGTAGAACCGTAGCCTGCAACAACCGAACCCGATACTCGTGCTTTTAAGTTATTGTATCGGAGACGAGTTTCGAGTTCGGCAGGCGGATTTGAGAGAAACCTCTCAATAAACCAACCGCTTCATTTAACGCCTCGCGAAAAATTAAAAAAGGAGCAAACCAAATGCATAAAATTTTGACAGTCAAGCCTTTCAGATATAGCCTTATAATTTTTACGCTTTTCGTTGGGATCACAATTTTCAGCGGTTGTAGCGCATCCAAACAGGTCACCCGTGTTGATGCCGATACCACAATCGATCTCTCTGGACGCTGGAACGATACCGATTCGCGTATGGTCGCCGATGACATTATTCAGGACTGCTTAACACACCCTTGGATCAATGATCACGGTATAAACAGCGGTGCGAAACCGGTTGTAATTGTTGGGGGTATCCGCAATAAGAGTATGGAACACATCCCTGTCGCTACATTTATAACCGATATTGAGCGGGCTTTCATCAACTCAGGAAAAGTGCGAACCGTCTCAAGTGCAAGTGAACGGGGTGAAATTCGCGAAGAGCGCGCCGACCAAGGCGAATTCTCTGCAATCGAAACCGTTAAAAGGATGGGACGCGAACTCGGTGCTGATTACATGATGACGGGTGAAATCAATACCATCGAAGACCGTGAAGGGGGAGACCAAGTCATCTTCTATCAAACAGACCTGACGTTGACGAACATTGAGACGAACGAAAAGGTTTGGATCGGCAACAAGAAAATCAAAAAGTTTGTCGGGCGCGATAAGTTTAAAATGTAATGTGGACTTCGCGTGCTGTCTGCTTGGTCAGGTCCCCGTGCCCGTCCACCACAATATTTTAAAATCTACGAAAACTGATGATCAAAATACTCCCTTTTCTGCTTGCTATCTCCCTGATGATAGGGTGTGGTGGCTATAAGTTTCAAGAAGTCATAGAATCACTGGAAAGCGGACAACCAGAAAATGCTTATACCTACCTTCAGAAAAATGCACCGAAAAAGTCTGATATCCCATTTCTGTTTGAATTAGGACTGGTTGCCCATTACGCCAACCACTTCCAAGAAAGCAACGCCGCGTTCGATCACGCAGGAGATATCGCTGAGGATCGTTATACCAAAAGCGTTTCAAAAGAGGCTGTTTCGCTCGTCACCTCTGATCAGATGCGTCCATATCCGGGCAGTCGTTATGAACGGCTTTTGAGCCACTATTACCGGGCACTCAACTATGTCTATCTGAATCAGTTAGACGGTGCACTGGTAGAATGTCGCCGTGCCACGGCTCTCATCAACTATTTCAAAGGTGAAAACGAGGATTACGATTTCTTCGGAGCAGGACTTCTCGCACACCTCTCCGGTGTCCTCTTTGAAGCCACTGGTGAATGGAATGACGCCTACATCTCTTACAAACAAGCTGCAGAATACTATAGAAACGCAGCGGAAAAAACCGATGTAGAGATGCCAGCGGACATCGGGCGTTCACTGGTCGGGTTGGCGCGTAAACTCGGTTTCACTGACGAACTGGAGCGTTATCAGAAACAGTATGGAAAGTTTTCTTCACGTCCTGAAAACACCGGCGAACTGATTCTCTTTTATGAAAGCGGCTACGTCCCCCCGAAAACGGAGGAGGCTTTGACGTTCCCGATCCTCAAAACAGACGATGTGGACAAACCTGAAAAATTTGCGCCGACGCTTATAGGACGGCAAGGGATGGTCTATCAAGAGATTGAATTGGAATATCTGCTACGCGTCGCTATCCCGAAAATTGACTCCCGCCGTCCGCTCTTCTCAGGAATTGAAGTTGCTGTTGGAGATATGAAAACGCGCGGGATGCTTGTAGAAGATGTAGAGAACATCGCAATAGAAACCTTCAAGGCACAACGGACCGGCATTCTCTTCCGAACCTTAGTCCGAGCTGTAGGGAAATACTTTGCGTACCGAGCAGCGAATAAGCAGAACGAAGTTTTAGGTCTACTCACGAATCTTGCCGGTGTTTTGACAGAACAGGCGGATACACGTTCTTGGCAAACGCTTCCGAATCAGATTTTTATGGTGCGGATGCCACTCCCCGCAGGCACGCATACACTCAACCTCTCATTTTTAGGTAAGAACGGGAGGGTTAGTGGACGCGATTCCGTCCCAGAAATCAAGATTACCCCGAATCGGATAACCTTTTGGAATCACCGAACTTATGAATGAGCACTCCAGATAGTAAGATGGATTAAAAATATGCAACGTATCTATTTAGATTACAACGCCACAACACCCCTCCGTCCGGCAGTCATGGACGCAATGATGCCGTATCTCACCGAGGCATTCGGTAACGGTTCCAGCATTCACGCGTATGGACGTGAAGCACGCACTGCTATCGACACCGCCCGTGAGCAGGTCGCCGATCTCATCGGTGCCAAAAGTCCAAGTGAAATCGTTTTCACCGGAAGCGGCACTGAAGCAGATAACCACGCCATTAAAGGGCTGACCGAATTACAAAAGAGTCGGGGCAAGGGAAACCATATCATCACCTCCTCTGTGGAGCATCACGCCGTCTTGCATACCTGTCAATATCTGGAGCAACGCGGTTTCGAGGTAACTTATCTCCCTGTAGATAGATACGGACGGATTCGTATTGAGCAACTCCGTGAGGCAGTCCGCGACACAACGGTCCTCATCTCCATCATGCACGTCAATAACGAGAACGGCACCGTCCAACCGCTTGAAGAAATATGCGAGATCGCACAGGAATACGAGATACCGCTCCATAGCGATGCCGTGCAATCGGTTGGGAAGTTAGAAATGAACGTCCAAGAACTCGGTGTAAACCTCCTGGCGTTTTCTGGACACAAGATTTACGCCCCCAAAGGCATTGGTGTCCTCTACATCCGCCGCGGCACACGACTGGCAACCCTCGTTCACGGGGGATCACATGAACGCAACCGACGCGCCGGTTCTGAAAACGTCCCTGCCATTGTCGGCTTAGGGACTGCTGCCGACCTTGCGAAACAGGAACAGCACACCTATGCGCAGCACCTTGACGCTTTAACCCAAAGGCTCCGCGAAGGTCTGGATGCACACATCGGTCGTCTGCACTACAATGGACATCCCGACCACTGTGCGCCTGGCACGCTTAACGTTTCGTTTGAATCGGTGGAGGGTGAAAGCCTTATCTTACGCTTGGACATGGAGGGTATCTGTGTCTCAACGGGTTCCGCGTGTACCTCTGGCTCTATGGAACCGTCGCACGTCCTCGCCGCGCTCGGTTTACCCCCGCGTTTGGCACAAGGGACTGTGCGTTTTTCCTTGGGTAGGAACACAACCGAAGCCGAGATTGATGAAGTCATTGCCAAATTACCGAAAGTCATCCAGCAAATGCGTACCCTGTATCGGGGATAGACTCTCCGAGTTCACCCGACCGAGGTAGGTGCGGTTTCCAACCGCACCGAATCCCATCTACCAATCCAATATCTCCGTCTTTCGGTACATCCATAACGATAGTATATCTGCAGAAACTCTGAAAACAGCCCCTTTTTGTGCAACCTAAAAAGACAACTGTCCTTTTTCGTGCAGCTTCCCCCGTATAACGACACGACCTACCGCAAATTCAGCCCTGCTTTGTATTGGCACGGGAATTGCTCCTATCTCCATATCAGTAATTTTAGCTGTTTGGAGGTAAGGACGCATGCGCGGAAAAATAACATCGTCCGCTCTTATGAGTTCATTGGTGCTTCACATCGTCATCGCGATTGTTGCTGGACTCTATCTGATCGCACAAACCGAGCAGTTTAAAGATTTGATGGGCATCGAAATTCTCTATCCCAAAGAACCTCCGAAGCCTAAAGTGGAAAGAAAATTCATCGTGAAACCTATCGTTAAGCCGACGGTCCCAAGACAAAACATTGTTGTCGGACAGATTCAAGTGCAACCCCGCGTAACGACTATATTTCCTCGTGAGTCAAATTTCCAACCGCAGACAGTCCTCGAATTTTCAATCCAAACCGTTAAAGTCCAACCGCCAACAGATCCGAACGTTCCCAAAGCGGTCGTCCTAAATCCAATAGGGCAGACAGATGTGATACACGGTGATTTGTTGGTATCAGATGCTCCCGAGGCTCTGGCATTCTCTGCTCCTGTCGTAAAAGTTCCCTCCGCTCAAGTGAGAAACGTCAGTCGCGGTATCGCAGGACGGTTGAAAGTTACGCTTGAACGCTCACCGGGACTTTCAATGGTTGAAAACGTCGGTGCGGCACGCGATGCCCTCAGCGATGTCGTCGAAAACATCACGCTTTCCAGTTACGTCGTCCCGCCCCTTCCGAAAGGTGAACCGGGTGGGCGCGTCATCGGTAAAGGCAAGGACATCCGAGGTATCCTCCGTTTTGCACGCGTCCGGCACGATCTTTCTGACTGGTGGGCGGATGCCTCGGCGCTCAACGCATTGACCCAATGGCTCAACGAGCGGACCAAAATCAAAACTGATATGAGCGTTGAGGGAGGCGCGGTGAAACTTAACGATGCCAACCTTTTCAAAACACCGTTAGCGTTTATGACAGGACACGATCCAGGGCTCGTCCGTTCTCGGGAAATATTTGGATGGAAACACGGAACCGGTAGAATAGATGGTCGCCTCAGCGAGTCTGAAGCCGCTGGTATGCGTCGTTATCTCGTCGAGAAAGGTGGCTTCCTCGTCTTTGATGATTGTGGTGTGAATGCACCTGCTCAGGCAATGGTTCGGCTCTTCCTCTCACAGATGCGTTACGTCATGCCTGAATACCATGTCGAGCGGATCTCCAACAATCATGAAATCTATAATAACTTTTACGTAATGGGCGGTCCGCCTGTCGGATACGACATCTTCTGGTGGGGCACACGTCCACCGAAACGGAATTTCCTTGAGGGTATCTCTGTTGGTGAGAAATTGTCGGTTATCGTCGTCCGTCGTGATTACATGTGCGCGATGGAAACCGTTAGCTACCCGACGCGGAGTGTCCACTATTCCCCAGGGGTCTATCGTTTCATGACGAACGTTGTCGTGTATGCGTTGACGCACGGCTCGATTTCCGATTACTCCGGTTATGTTCCTGAGTCCGCGCTCACTGAAAAAGAGCTTCCGACGCGTCCCCCTGCCGCTGCGAAGGTCGGTGGTTTTAAGTAGTATCTTCCCTTGACGGTTTTTGTCAAACATGTTATTATCCTCAACAATAGATTGTGGTGCAGTGAGAGATTTTGATACTTCTTCTGCCCACTTCTGCCTCAATTATCAATCACGTCATTTCACGTCTGGTGCGCAATTAAAAAAGGTGAGATGCCGTGAGCAAGCAACAACGGCGCTTGCGGACCTTAAGCAATAACCATTAAGTCATCAACCGCGTTATTTCGCGCCTGGCGCACAATTAAAAACATGAAAATTCGATGTATTAATGCCTATCAAGTTGACCTTCCACTCTATGAAGGGAGTTACAATTGGTCTGGCGGAAAATCTGTATCCGTATTTGACAGCACCATCGTCTCAATCGAAACGGACGAAGGCATCACCGGCTACGGCGAGGTATGCCCGCTGGGTCCGTTCTATCTTCCTGCTTATGCCGCAGGCACCCGCACTGGAATCACTGAACTCGCACCGCATCTCATCGGTGAAGATCCGACGCAACTGCTCCCACTCAACCACCGCATGGACACCGCGCTTAAGGGACACCCCTACGTGAAATCCGCAATCGACATGGCGTGTTGGGATATTCTCGGCAAGGTTTCAAACCAATCCGTCTGCACCCTTCTCGGCGGAAGGTACGGTTCGGATTTCATGCTGTATCGCGCGATTTCGCAACAATCTCCCGACGAGATGGCGGCAAAGGTCGCCACCTATCGTGCGGAAGGCTATCGTAAGTTCCAGTTAAAAGTCGGCAGCGATCCGAACACCGATATTGAACGTATCCGAGCAATTGCCGAATTGATGCAACCCGGAGATGTCCTCATCGCGGATGCGAATACGGGTTGGCTGATGCACGAAGCCGCCCGTGTCGTCCAAGGCGTGCGCGATGTAGATGTCTATATCGAACAACCCTGTCTCTCCTACGAAGAATGCCTTGCTATCCGTCAGCGGACAGGTCATCCCTTTGTGCTTGACGAGACGATAGACAGTATCCATGCTTTGTTACGCGGTCATGCCGATCGGGGGATGGATGTCGTCAACATTAAGATTAGCAAATTCGGCGGACTGACCAAAGCGAAACTTGCCAGAGACCTATGCGTTGAACTCGGTATTGCGATGACAATTGAAGATAGCTGGGGTGGCGACATTACAACCGCCGCGATTGCGCATCTCGCGCACAGTACACCGACAGCGTTTCTTTTCACGGCGACAGATTTCAACAGTTACGTCACCGTCAGCACGGCGGAAGGCGCACCGCAACGCACCAACGGCAGGATGGCAGCCTCAACACAACCCGGCTTAGGGATCACGCCCGATATGGACGTGTTAGGCGAAACAGTCGTTCATGTGGAGTAATCGCATGCATATCAGAATCCTTTCTGCTGCCGATGTCCGAATAGCCTTGCCGATGCCCGAAGCCATTGAGGCAATGCGGCACGCCTACGGTCAACTTTCGGCAGGCAAGGTAAACGCGCCGCCACGACAGCACATCTCCACCGACAAAGGCGTTACCCTCTTAATGCCTGCCCACCTACCGGAGCGCAGCGAGTTCGGCATCAAAGTCGTCTCGGTTTATGACGACAATCCGAACCTCGACTTGCCCCGTATCACGGCGACAGTCTTAGTGCTTGACCCAGCGACAGGACTCCCAAAAGCCTTCATGGACGGTAGCAGTCTCACCGCTATCCGAACAGGAGCCGGGGGTGGCGTAGCGGCAGACCTGCTTGCTCGACCGGACGCGAAAACGGTTGGCTTATTCGGCGCAGGTGTCCAAGCGCGGGCGCAATTACAGGCAGTGATGGCGGTCAGAGACATTGCGAACGTCAATCTCATCAGTCGGACAAAAGCCTCCGCGCAACAACTCGCCACTGAAATCGCAGCGTGGACGGATGCCCCGGAAGTCAATCTCGTCTCAAATCCTGAACAGGTCGTAGAGGACGCTGACATTGTTATTTGTGCGACGACCTCGGCAACCCCACTTTTTGATGGAAATGCCCTGCGACCAGGGACACACATTACAGCCGTTGGCACATTTGTGCCAGAAAAACGGGAGGTTGATACAATGACCCTAAGGCGGTCAAACCGAATCGTCGTCGATTCGCGGGAAGCCTGTTTGGAAGAGGCGGGAGACCTGATTATTTCGAAGGCTGCAATTGACGCCGAAATCGGTGAAATCGTCAACGGTGATAAACAGGGACGCCAATCAGACTCCGAAATCACGTTTTTCAAATCGGTCGGTGTGGCGGTGCAAGATGCAGTCGCAGGATCCGTGATCCTTGCGGAAGCAGAAGCCAAAGGATTGGGCACCCTCGTTGAAATGGCTCTTTAATTTTACCTTGCGGAGGAACAACGTGCCTTTGAACCTTGACGTGCGTTCCTTTTATCCGCCTGCGCCGATGTTGCAGGCTACGGTTTGGAATTTTGATGTTGACAAAAAAAGCAGATTCCATAAAATAGGATGCATGTTTTTTTCGACCTTCATCTCACTCCGTTGAAACAAAAACCAAGCCTGCAACAACGGCGCAGGCGACCCTTGAGAAAAGAACGTCAACGCCCAATTCATGTTGTTTAACCGCAAGGAAAATTAAAAATATGGAAAAAACGCATTTACTTCAGGCATCACACCTGCACGCAATCGCACGCAACATTTTCGTCGCCGCCGGTGCATCGCGACACATTGCAGAGGATGTCTCCGAAATCCTCGTCAACGCCAACCTCGCGGGTCACGACTCACATGGCGTGCTACGCGTGCCGGCGTATCTACGTGGCATTGATGCCGGACAATTGGATCCCACTGCGGAACCCGAAGTCCTCGCAGAGACGCCGAATACCTTACGTGTTGATGGACAACGCAGCTTCGGACACTACGTCTCACGCTGGTCAATTAGCAAAGCGATAGAGAAGGCAAAAACCGCTGTCTCCTGCTCTGTTAGCATCAGCAATACTGGGCATATCGGACGCTTGGGTGAGTATGCAGAAGCGGCGGCAAAAGCCGGATGTATCGGACTCATCAGCGTCGGCTCAGGTGGCAAAGGCGGCGGCCCGACAGTCCCTTACGGCGGTGCAGAAGGCACCTTCAGCACAAATCCTATCGCTTTAGGGGTGCCAACCGGCGATGACGGTCCCTTTATCGTTGACTACGCAACAAGCGTGATTGCCGAGGGAAAGATACAGGTCGCGCGAAGCAAAGGCATCGACTTACCCGAGGGGTGTATTCTTGATAAAAATGGGATGCCGAGTGTCAAACCTGCTGACTTCTACGATGGTGGCGCACTTCTCGCATTCGGAAAACACAAAGGCTACGCCCTCGCGATGTTCACCTGCCTCCTCGGGGGATTGGCAGGGACTTATGACACAGAAAGCGGCAGGATGGGCGGCATCTTCATGCAAGCCATAGATGTCAACGCCTTCACACCGGTTGCGGAATATCAGAAAGGCGTGCGCGCCTTCTTAGATGGCATTAAGGCTACCCCCCCAGCACAAGGCTTCGATGAAGTACTCGTCCCCGGTGATTTTGAACAGAGATTCCGCACACAGCGGTTAGTAGAAGGGGTTGAAATACCCGATACCATCTACAACCAACTTCAAGAGTGTGCAGACAAACTCGGCGTTTCCATCGGCGAGGACACAATTGAAGACGATGACAGGGCACACTACGGTCCGATCTCGTAAATTTGCCCAGCACCGAACCGCAAGGAAAGCTAAAAGCGGGATTGAAAACCCTATCTGCAAGACCTATAGCCCGTAATGAAATGGAGGGCGGATATACGGAAAGACGTGCTAAGATTCAGATTCGCCTTACCGAACCGCAAGGAAAATTTAAAATATGAAGAGGCACATATTTGAAGTCGCACACCTTCAGGCATTCACAAGCGACCTATTTGTAGCGGCAGGCACACCACAGCACATCGCCGATAACGTTGCCGAGATTCTGATAAAAGCGAACCTCGCTGGACACGATTCACACGGCGTGCTTCGGATTCCCTCCTATCTCAACGGGATTGAGGGCGGCGGGATTCGTCCCGATGCTGAACCAGATGTGTTACAGGAAACCGACAACACACTCCATATTGACGGTAGGAACGGCTTCGGACACTATACCGCTCGTTCTGCGATCCGACGCGCAATCGAAAAAGCGAAAACCGGTCGAACCTGTTTTGCGACGCTCACCCGGACGGGACATATCGGTAGAGTCGGGGAATACGCACAAGAAGCGGCTGAATCAGGATATATTGGAATCGTCACCGTCGGTGGTGGTTCAAAAGGTGGCGGACGTATTCTCCCTTTCGGTGGCGCGGTTGGCGCGCTCGGCACGAACCCGATCGCCATCGGTATTCCTACAGGTGATGATGTCCCCTTCCTGATTGACTTCGCAACGAGTATGATCGCAAACGGTAAAACCTACGTTGCTGACAGCGAAAACCGGGATCTCCCGGAAGGATGTGTCGTCGATAAAGACGGAAATCCTACCGTCAAAACCGCTGCGTATAACGATGGTGGGCACCTCCTCGCTTTTGGAAGGCATAAAGGGTATGCCCTTTCTCTTTTTGTGGCACTGCTCGGCGGATTGGGAGGCGTGTTCAATACGGAAGCCGGACAGATGGGAGGTCTTTACATGCAGGTGATTGATGTCAACGCGTTTACACCGCTTGAAGAATATCAAAAAGGGGTACGTGCGTTTTTAGACACAATCAAGGCGACGCCGCCTGCATCCGGTTTCGACGAGGTGCTCGTCCCTGGGGACTTTGAAGCGAATACCCGAGCACACCGCCTCGCAAACGGGATTGATATACCCGATACCATCTATCAGCAGCTTCGCGAATGCGCCGAAAAATGGAATGTTCCGATGGTAGAAACCCTATGATTTAGCGTGTAGGTTGGGTTAAGCAGATCCGAAAACTGGTAAAGTGCCTGCTATTTTCAAACAAGGAAGCTTTGAATGCGATTCATATCTCTGTTTTTGGCAATAGTTGTGCTGTTAATCCTACCACACATTGCCTTTGCCCAAGAACACACTATATTTAGACACGGCAGTAGTGTCCAGACGATTGCATATTCCCCAACAAATCCTTCCGTCATTGCGAGTGCGGGAACCAATGGGGAAATAAAATTGTGGGATTTGCAAAACGATAGGGTCACAACGTTCAGCGGGCATGCGAATCCGGTCAATGCCCTGACATTTTCCCCGAATGGACGGTGGCTTGTCAGTGGCAGCGATGACTATACATTCAAAGTGTGGGATGTTTCGCAGCGGATAGAAATCAGGAGTCTTCAACACATCAGCGACTGGACACGTTCACCAATCAAAGCCGTGGCGTTTTCACCGGATGGGCGATACCTCGCCACAGCGGGCGTGCATGTCAAACTTTGGGACACTCTCGGTTGGTCTGAGATAACCACACTCCGACACGACGAGTGGGTCTGGGCGGTTGCTTTTTCCAATGATGGCACGCTACTCGCCACGGGAGATAACAGGGGACAGATTAACGTCTGGGACCTTCAAAACCAACATACTGTTACGCAACTCCATGTTGGTTCCAATTCCGTCTATACCGTCCAGTTTTCCCCGAACGACCAAATCCTTGCCGGGGCAGGATACGAAGGGAAAGTCAAATTATGGGCAGTCCCGAATTGGAAACCGCATGGCACGCTGACCTCTAATAGCACAATCTTCGATCTTAGTTTTTCGCTTGACGGCAGTATGCTCACAGGCACCGGCTATGAATCTGTGAACCTCTGGAAGGTTGACAGTGGTGAGAAAAGTGTGACGCTCACAGGACACAGAGGATGGGTGAAAGCCGTCGTTTTTTCCCCAGATGGAAGGACTGTTATGAGTGGGGGTGAGGACGACACGCTCCGATTCTGGGATGTCACGCCCTACCGCTCCATAACACCAGATATGGTGCGGATTCTCTATTTCCTGCCGCGCGACCGCAGCATCCAACCCGGCATCTGGACAAAGTTAAACACACTCCTCAGGAATGTCCAACGCTTTTATGCCAATCAGATGGAAATTAACGGATTCGGTCGGAAAACCTTCACGTTTGAAACCGATGAAAATGGGGAAATGCTTGTCTATCGCATTGATGGACAGTTCAGGGACCGGTATTACTACACAAACACTGCGCACAAAATCCACACGGAAATATCTTCTCAGTTTGATATGGGCAGGCATGTGTATCTTATCGTTGCGGACATCAGTAGTGAATCCATTGGAGGGAAGAATAAATGCGGGATCGGCGGTGGAGACTGGTATAAAAACGAAAACCTGATAAGAGGGAAAGGCGGATATGCTGTCATTCCTGCATCCGGCCCGTGTTTCAATGGCGCGTATGGCACGATCGTGGCAGCGCATGAACTCGGACACGCTTTCGGCTTAGAGCACGACTTTCGCAACGACGCTTATGTCATGTCCTATGGTGTTGCACCCGATCGATTGTCTAAATGTGCTACCAGTTGGTTGGACACACATCGCTTTTTTAACACCGATCAAACCGCCTTCAATGAACCGACATCAATTCAGATGCTGAGTCCCTCAGTTTATCTTCCAAACGCGAGAAACTTCACGCTCCAATTTGAGGTAAGCGATGCAGATGGTATCCATCAGGCACAGTTACTGGTACCGGTGACCCCGCTGGACCCAGCCCCCGGTGTCAAGTTACACAGTTGTAAGGATTTACACACCCAAAGGCGTACCCTCAGATTCAGGGTGCCAACCTTAACGGCACGCCAAATCAACAACGTTGTCCTCCAGGTGATCGATGTGTATGGAAATATTACACGTCAGGACTACACACTCAAGGCAAATGCGGCTCTACTTTCCCAAAACCACGTAACTGTCAACAGAGATGGAATTGCCGCGCCTAAACAACTTCTCACGACCTTAGCGATTCCAACAGAAACCCGTATCTTCGCAAACTACCCGAACCCGTTTAACCCGGAGACGTGGATACCCTATCAGTTATCTGATCCTGCGGAAGTGACGTTGCACATCTCTTCTGTGGATGGGACCCTGGTCCGGACGTTAGCGTTGGGGCATCAAGCTGCGGGAACGTATCACAGCAAAAGCCGTGCGGCGTATTGGGATGGCAGAAATGAACACGGAGAACGCGTGGCGAGCGGTGTCTATTTCTATACACTGTCGGCAGGGGATTTTACAGCGACACGGAAGATGTTCATCAGGAAGTAGGGAATTGTGCTTGACATCGTACGCTGAGAGTGTTATACTTAACCTCGTAAAGTCAACCCACTTTCTGAAAGGATGTAGGGCCTTGTAGCGGTGGCTAAAATTAGGATGCGTTGGATTCAGCGGAGGCATGCGATATTAACGCAGAGAAGTTAGGTACAAATCCTCCATCCCAGCCGTGAATTACCGGAAACCCGCTCGTAATAAAATGGAGAGCGGTCCCAGGGGCCCATAGTAAAAAAAATGGATCTTGGACTCACAGACAAAATTGCAGTCGTAGGTGCCTCAAGCAAAGGACTTGGGCGCGCAATTGCACTCGGTTTAGCACACGAGGGAGCGAAGGTCGCTATTTGCGCAAGAGACAGAGAGGCTCTGGAAGCAACAGCAGATGACATTCGTAACCAGACCGACACCGAAGTTTTAGCGGTACCGACCGATGTCAGTCAACCCGATCAGGTTGAAAATCTCATTCGGACAGCGATTGGACACTTCGGTGGTATCGATATTCTGGTTAACAACGCCGGTGGTCCCAGAGCAGGACGGTTTGATGACTTGGGAGCACAGGATTATCAAGATGCCGTCCACTTGAACCTGATGAGCACGATAAACCTTTGCCGTGCCGTTGTTCCGACGATGCGGGCACGTGGCGGGGGACGGATTATCAACCTCACTTCTGTCTCTGTCAAGCAGCCCGTCGATGGACTGATGCTATCCAATATGGCACGGACAGGGGTCATTGGATTCGCAAAAACCCTCGCGACGGAGTTAGCACCCGACAAAATCCTTGTTAACAATGTCTGCCCCGGTATCATCTTTACAGATCGCATTCGACAGCTGGCGACCGTCCGTGCCGAAGAGGGGGGCATTACATTTGATGAGGCACTCGCGAACATGACCGCAGATATCCCGATCGGTAGAATCGGGGACCCAGACGAATTTGCAACCTTAGTCGTTTTTCTCGCATCGGAACGCGCAAGTTACATCACCGGAACGACAATTCAGGTAGACGGCGGCATGGTGAAGTCCCTTCTCTAATTTAGTTTGCACACGGTCGAGGCGATCTCGTAAAAAGGTTTTCTTGTCGGTTCCGCACGCGTGTTTTTGCTTGGGGTCTTTGCTTGGAGTCTTTGCTTGGGCATTTCTGCGGATTTCTGCGTATTTCTGCGTATTGTTGCGTGCTACAATTTCGGGACAAAAAACGCAGCAGGCATTCTCACTGCGAAGCAGTTGACTGCGGGTATACGGAGAGGTCCTTGAAACCTCTAACCCACCCCACCGAACCGCAAGGAAAATTAAAAAATTGGTATCTGTAATCATTCCTGCGTTTAATGAAGAGCAGACAATCGGACAGGTGCTGGCGGCACTCCGTGCCCTATCCCTTGAGAAACAGATTATTGTTGTCAACGACGGCTCCACCGACGGGACTTACACGGTACTTCAGGAATTGCGTACGACTTATGCACTGACCGTCGTGCATTGTCAAGAGAACAGAGGTAAAGGATTCGCAATTCGGAGCGGACTCCCGCATGTGAAAGGGGAAGTGGTCGTTATTCAAGATGCAGATATGGAATTGGATCCAGCGGATATCCCTGAACTTCTGAAACCGCTTGAAAAGGAGAACGTTCAAGTAGTCTACGGATCACGGTTTCTGAACGGACGCGGGAACGCCAGTCTCCAGAACTTCATCGCGAACCGTATTCTTGCTACCTATACAAATCTCCTTTACGGATGCCGCATTACCGATGAATCGACAGGCTACAAAGCCTTCTCAACAGAATTGATCACACGTTTAGCGTTAACCTGTGAGGGATTTGAATTCTGCCCGGAGGTCACAGCGAAGATTTTACGGTCAGGCTATCGTATCTATGAGGTGCCGGTCTCCTATGTTCCGCGCACAAAAAAGCAGGGAAAGAAACTCCGATTCTGGTTGGATGGATTCTTTGCGGCATGGACACTCTTAAAATACCGTTTCATTTCAGAAACAGAAATTTTCAAAACATCTGGAGGTTAAATTACTAATTATGTTTAAAAAAATAGTTTATCCGATACTCATCTTCTTACTGATAGGCGGCGTGTCCTTCTTGGTATTTGGACACAGCAATCTTCCTACCTTGTTAGAAGACGTTAACAAAGACGGCGTGGTGAACATCCAAGACCTGGTGCTTGTCGCGGGTTCCTTCGGGCAACCCAGGGATCGCAATGCGGAACAGGATCCTGATGTCAATCGCGACGGGATTGTCAATGTTTTAGACCTCGTTCGCGTGAGCAGCAGTTTCGGACAAACCGCACCGGATGAAAATTCGGCGTATCACGACATTCAGGAATATGTCTTCGACAAGAGTTGTGCGAACAGTGCTTGCCATGCTGCGCCGGCGAATGCTTTTAATTTGAATCTCAGCTATGGATTCTCCTACGAAAATTTAGTTGGCGCCGTGCCACAGAATCCTGCGGCGGCAGCAGCGGGTATGAAACTCGTTGATCCAGGGAATCCAGAGAACAGTTTTCTTTTAACGAAACTGATGGGACCGACAGTCCCGGAACAAGGCGCACGGATGCCGTTCCTTGGTGGCATGCTTCACGCCGGTAAAATAGATGCAGTTCGGATGTGGATTGAGGCAGGTGCGCCACAGACCGGTAAAATATCAGGGATCGGGGACCTCGGCGTGCTGCGCGATCCTGACGAGAAATTTGAGCCACCTGCGCGGCCCGCTCCCGGTGAAGGGTATCAACTCCGTTTGCCACCGTTTAAAATTGAACCCGGCACGGAACGGGAAGTTTACTACGCCACCCAAATCGAAGATGAAAATGGAGATCCAGTAGACGGAGACATCTTCATTAATAGAGTAGAGATTTTCTATCCTGCTGGGAGCCATCACTTCATCATCTATCGGATCACAGAGGACGGGATGGCAAAGGGTCTCTTAGAGAATGGAATCGTACCCGATATTGCGGTTAATTCTGAAAACACTTTCCGGGAACTTGACACGGACGACCCAGATCCGGTATTCGGCGTTTTCGGTGCTGATAGACTCTTTGTCGTCGGAACGCAAACCGATGATACGCTGTTTCAGTTTCCTGAGGGGGTTGGCTTGCGAATGCCTGGGGACACCATTTACGATCTGAATTCGCACTACATCAATCTGCTCGGCGACGAGACCTTGCTCGGCGAAACCTACGTTAATATCTACACGATTCCGGAAGAGGAAGTTCGGTACGAGGCTGTTGAAATTTTCGTCAACAATCGGTCCATTAACGTCCCCCCCGGAACAACTCGCGTCTCTAAAATGACATGGCTTGTTGAAGATGAACTTTTTAAACGGGGACACGATTTTGGGACATCATTGAATGTCTTTTTGCTGACATCTCACATGCATCGGCACGGCGAATTGTTTGAAATTTTTCAGGAATCAACTGACGATTTGCTGCACCGGAGCGTCGCTTACGACGATGCACCCATCGACCTGTTTAATCCGGTTCTTCGCTTAGATCCAAGTGATGGTCTTCACTTTCGGTGTACCCATAACAACTATGACACGGATGAACCCCTCATTTTCGGACTCACGTCTGAAGACGAGATGTGCATTATCTTTGGCTATTACTATATCCCGACCGAAAGTGCGGGAGATATAATTGAATAGTTAATGGTAAGAAAAAATAATTTCATGGAAGCCATCGCGCACCAAATTCTGGTGTGCGATGGTGCTATCGGAACCGAACTCCGCAAACGGATTCCTTCATATTTACAGTGCGTCGATGCCTGCAATATTTCTACAGAACATGCTGAGAAAGTTGTAGCGGTTCATCGCGCCTATGTCGACGCGGGTGCTGACGTTATTCAGACGAACACCTATCAAGCAAACAGAGAAGCGTTATCAGTCCACGGCTTGGCGGAACAGGTTGAAGAAATTAACAGAACAGGTGTGTCTCTGGCGCGAGCGGCAGCACAGGCGCACTGCTACGTTGCTGGCGCTGTCGGTCAAATTCCGTTCCAAACCTTAGATACGCCGGTCCCATCCACGAAGACGATCCGACGGCTTTTCAAGGAACAGATGGACGCGCTTGTGGATGCGGGGATAGACCTTCTCGTCCTCGAAACCTTTGTCTCTCCGAAACAAGCAGAAATCGCTACAAAGCAAGCCCTCACCTACAATGTTCCTGTCATCGTTGAAATTAGTGGCGTTTCAGGGGGAACTGTAGGCACTGGGTTAGATGTCCGCGTCTTTGCCCAAGAGCTGGAACAACTCGGCGCGCATGCAGTCGGCATTAATTGTAGAGGACCGCACGATCTCGTTGAGGCAATGGAGCTCCTGGCGCCTGTCATCAAAGCCCCTATTGTCGTGCAACCAAATGCGGGTAATCCGAGAGTAGAACAGGGTGAAATTGCTGTCTCTTACACAGTCGAGGCTGAGGTTTTCAGTGACTACGTTGGCAAGTTAATCGACCTTGGTGCGAACATGATCGGCGGCTGTTGCGGCACAACGCCGACATACACGGCAAAAATCCGACAGGCTGTCGCAGGACGAGAACCTGTCCAACGAGAGCAACGGATTTTCGTACTTCCACAGATTACATCAACGTCGAAATCACCAACCGATAATCCTATCCAGCAAGTCTTTGAAACGCGCGAACGCATTGTAAGTGTAGAGATGCGCGCCAATACTTTTCCGCAATTGCGAGCGATGCTGAAAGAAGCAAAAAACCTCGCTGCAATCGGTGTAGATTTATTTGATGTAACCGACAATTCGGGTGCTGCTGTGAACATTGGGGCTATTGCGACAGCCTATCAACTCCAGCAGGCGACCCAGATTCCGACGCTTATCCATTGGACGACCCGCTCCCGGAATCTCATCAGTATGCAATCACATTTATTGGAAGCGGAGGCATTAGGGATCCGAGGCATTGTCGCCTTATCCGGAGACCATCCGAAAGCCGGTCCCTATGAGACCGCCAGTCTCGTGCCGGACGTTCGCGGGGCAGTTCAATTGATGCGACTCATCAACCGACTCAATCACGGGGAGCTCGCCGACGGCTCGTCCATCGGTAAACCGTGCGGTTTCTACTACGGAGGCGGCTTCACAATCGCTGAGAATCTACAACCACACGTCAAGCATCTCGCAAATAAAATTGCACAGGGTGCGAAGTTTGCTTACACACAACCGGTTTGGACATATCAGGATATTGTCCGTGCGCAGCAGGCAACGGAACATCTCGATATAAAGGTCCTCTACGGTATCCTACCCCTCACGAGTTTCCGAAGCGCGTCCTATCTACGCGACAATTTGGGACTTTACATCCCACAGTTTATTGTTGACAAATTCCGAGACCTCGGAGACACCGCTGCGCATGAACTCGGTATGCGACTGAGCTTAGAATTGGTTCAGGAAATCCGTAACCAAGATGACACCACAATCGACGGTATCTACTTGATTCCGCCTGCCCGCATGAATTGGAAAAATAGAGCCAGTGTCATCTCAGAAATCGTTAAAACCTATAGAGATGCCCCCCTACGAGGTTGAAGATTGAACAGTTCCCGAAACCGTAGCTCGTAATGAAATGGGGAGCGGATACACGGAGAGGCACTTGAAACCCCTAACCCATCCCACCGAACCGCAAGGTAAAATTAAAACACGCATTACAGGGCGTTCGCTTCTCTTAGGTGTCCTGCTCATCCCAGTCAATGTCTATTGGATGACGCTTGTGGAGGTGAAGTATTACTCCCTCGACGGCTCGTGCCTTCCGCTATTTATCCAACCCGTTTTCATCATGTTCGTCTGTGTTGTCGCCAACCTTGTGTTGAAACGCATCGCACCGCGTCAGATGTTACAGCAAGGGGAACTGCTCGCCATCTACATTATGGTCGCGATTTCTTGCACGTTTGCGGGACACGACACGATGCAAAATATGTTCGGCAGCATCGCGCACCCGTTTCGGTTTGCGACTGAAGAAAACGAGTGGCAGACGCTCTTTTTTCGGTATCTACCGGCGTGGCTCACCGTTTCCGACGCGCAAAGTTTGCAGGGGTTTTACGAGGGAGAAGCCACCTTTTATACAAACCACAACTTCACCGTCTGGACCAAACCGTTGCTGTTCTGGGGTCTCTTTTTCCTGATTATGATGTTCATGATGCTCTGCATCAACACACTCGTTCGGAAGCGGTGGGCAGAACAGGAAAAGTTGGCGTATCCGATTATCCAACTCCCGCTTGGGCTTTCGGAAGATGGGGGCATCAGTCTCCTCAAAAATCGGATGATGTGGATTGGCTTCAGTATCGCCGTCTTCATCGGCGTGATTAACGGGATCCACTATCTCTTTCCACAGTTTCCCGAGATCCCCTATATCAAACGTACAGCCGTCTTCCGAGACATCTTCACCGACCGTCCCTGGAACGTTATTCGTGGTACTCGAATCTCCGTTTACCCCTTCGCAGTGGGATTGGCGTTTTTTCTACCACTGGATCTCTCGTTCTCGTGCTGGTTTTTCTTTGTTGTTCGCTTAGCGGAATTTGTTATCGGTGCCGCACTCGGCACACGCTATTTCCCGGCGCTCAATGAGCAGGCGTATGGTGCCTGGATCGCGCTTTTCCTACTCGCTGTCTGGGTCACACGGCGTCACCTGACTGAGGTCATGAAAAAGGTGTTTGGGTTTAACTCGCGCCTCGATGATTCCGACGAACCGATGCCTTACCGCGCTGCTTTCCTCGGCATACTCGGCTCGCTTGTCGCCCTCGGTATCTTTGCCTCTATAGCGGGGATGTCCTTGTGGGTTGCGGGTGTTTTCTTTGGGGTCTATTTCCTGCTCTCCTTTGCAATTACCCGTGTGCGCGCAGAACTCGGCACCCCTCATGAAATTTACTACGTCAATCCGCACGACATGCTGGCGACAGTCGGCGGTACTCGGCAATTTGACACAAGCAGCCTCACGATCATGTCCCTTTTCTACTGGTTCAATCGCGGGTACCGTAATCACCCGATGCCGAATCAGATTGAGGCGTTTAAACTCGCAGAATCAACGGGAATGGGTAACCGACGGTTGTGGATGGCGATGTTAATCGCGATTATCGTGGGTATTCTGGTAACCTTCTGGGCAAACCTTGACATCACCTTCCGAAACGGTGCGGTTGCGAAAGCAGGCGGTTTCAAAGGGTGGGTCGGCAGAGAATCGTTCAGTCGACTGCAACGCTGGTTACATAATCCGACAGAACCGAATGTGATCGGCATCGGTTTTATGGGTATCGGCGCGCTCCTGACGTTCGTGATGATGTATATGCGGATGCATTTCTTGTGGTGGCCCTTTCACCCCGCCGGCTACGCACTCGCAATTAGTTTCGCGATGGATTACTTCTGGTTCGCCTTCTTCGTGGCGTGGTTCCTGAAATTGATGATTTTACGGCATGGCGGTTTACGGTTGCATCGGAAAGTCGCACCGCTTTTTTTAGGACTCATCTTAGGTGATTACGTCATCGGTAGTATCTGGGCAATTATCGGACCCTCATTCGGCTTACGGACCTATAAAATTTTTATCTGAGAGCGAAAGATATGAACCTACCCGTCGGAAAACTGAAACCCGATTTTTTAAAAGAACTTCTGCCCACACACGATAAAAATACAAGCGTGGTTGTCGGTCCACAACTCGGCGAAGATGCCGCAGTGATGGCGTTAGGGGACACCTATCTCGTTGCAACCAGCGATCCGATCACCTTCGCGACTGAAGATATTGGATGGTACGTGGTATGCGTCAATAGCAACGACATCGCTGCGATGGGTGCGGTGCCGAAGTGGTTGCTGGTGACGCTATTGTTACCCGAAGATGCAACGACACCGACAACGGTTCGCGACATCATGTCGCAAATCACGCAGGCATGTGCGGCGTTTGACATCTCGCTCTGCGGTGGACATACCGAAGTCACACCAGCCGTAACACAACCCGTTGTCATCGGGCAGATGATGGGGGTTACCGACAAAAATGCTTTGTTCACTTCAGCCGATGCCTGTGTAGGAGATGTCCTGATTCTCACAAAAGGCCTCGGTATTGAAGCGACGGCAATCATCGCACGCGAGCGTGAAGAGCAGTTGCGTGAAAGATGCGATGCCCAATTCTTGGAGCAGGCGAAGAACTATCTCACAAACCCCGGAATTTCAGTGCTAAAGGACGCTCAAATCGCAATCGCTACAGGCGGCGTGCACGCTATGCACGATGTCACAGAGGGGGGTGTCACGACCGCCGTTTATGAGTTGGCAACTGCGGCTGGGTTAGGGGTGACCGTCTATTCGGATAAGCTGCTCGGCTCCTCCATCTTATACGGAAACATAACACGGACACTGTGTGAGATGTTTGGGCTCAACCCGCTCGGTGTTATCTCATCTGGTGCCATGTTAATCGCCTCGGAACCTGAAAAAGGCGAAACAATTTGTCAAGCCCTCCGTATGGCTGGTATCAACGCGGATATTATCGGAAAGTTTTCGCCACCTGAGCACGGATTGTGGTTGGAAGATGCCACCGGCAGACAACAACGCCTCCCTATTTTTGAAACGGATGAAATCGCTAAGCTCTTTAGCAGCATCCACTGCGTCTAAACCTAATAGAATTCCTTGCAAGAAAATGAACACCGAATTGCGAGACTATCCGCTAACAAGCAGCATCATTAAGTTGAAAACCGGTCGGGTCCAACTCACAATCGTAAAAGACCCGGATTGGTTTCTCGAACAACTCAGTCGAGAGGACGACCAAGGCAAGCTTTACCTCCCGTATTGGACCTATCTTTGGGAGTCTTCGATCGGTCTCGCCCGTCATATCGAAAAAATCGGCACTCGCCTAAAAGATGCGCATATCTTAGAAATCGGATGCGGATTCGGGTTGGCAGGAATTGTCGCCTGCCAGATGGGGGGACGCGTGATTTTCACGGATGCGGAACAAGAGGCACTCCGCTTCGCGTGCCACAACGCCGAGCAGAACGGTGTGAGCCAACGTGCCGATTTCGTCCAAATGGATTGGAACACCCCTTGTTTCAATCGAAAATTTCTGTTTATTCTTGCCGCCGATGTCATTTATGAAGAACCGCATTGGATACCGATCGTGACGCTCCTTCAAGAGTATCTCGCCCACAACGGGGTCGCCCTCTTTTCCGAACCGAATCGTAGCAACGCGTCCGTTTTTTTCAAACTGCTCACTGACAACGGCTTTGTCTATCAAAAAACCGCCTGTTCTGTCACATTAGACGGACAAACCTCCGAAGTTTCCATCTATACTGTCCGACGCGCGAGCGCATGAAAGGTGTTGTTCTCGTAATATCTCTTCCAACCTTCCCTTCTTCCATCCTTCCAATCTTCTTTTTCCATATTGCCCAAAAAACAGGAAAAAAGGCGGGTCCTCTGCTAAAAAAATAGGCAAAAATTCGCGTCCCATGGACTTTCCATAGGGTTTCCGTTTTGAAGGACCCTTATGAACCCTACAGAAATCAGGAATCCGACCTTTTGGCAAGGTTTTTGCTAACGGTGTATTGAGGTTAAGATTCCTCGTTGTTTCAGCACATTTACGCGGAATTAACTTGGGAAAGGGTGGAAAATGGAAGCAGCTACCTCAACGCCGGGGACCCCACCTGCGTCCGGGACGGATACCCCGTCCCCTACAAAGGGGCGAATTTTAATCATTGATAACAATCCAGAGCGCGCACATACGTTAATCCAGATACTGGAAGCGAGCCGTTACAAAGTCGCTGTCCCTGTGCGTCTACAGGAAGGGTTAACTGGGCAGGTTACACAGATAAAGCCAGACATCATATTGATCGGCGTTGACTTCCCAGGGCAAACGGTTCTCGGTTGGGTCGCATCCCTCCATGAGAGTTATCCGTGTCCGACAGTCATGTTTTCACGTGATGAACGATCGGAAACAATTCAAGCGGCGACGCGTGCGGGTGTTTCTGCGTATGCTGTCGGGAAACTTACGGGTGCCCGAGTAAAAACCATTATTGAAGCAGCTGTCGCTCGATTCTATGAGTATCGGGCATTGCAAGAAGAACTTGAAAAAACGAAAATAAACCTTGCCGAACGTAAAATCATTGAACGTGCAAAGGAAGTGGTCGCACAGCAACGTGGCTGCAACGAATCACAAGCGTATCAAATTTTGCGGAAGATGGCGATGAATCGTAGAAAACGGCTCGCAGAAATCTCACAAGACGTGTTGTCTGTCGCCGATGTATTGACGAACAAATTGTAAAGTAGTGCGTGTTCAAGGGTGAACAAAGTATTCACATCAGCATACAACTGATGTGTTCCGCACTACTGTGATGATAACAATACACCTAACCGAAGGTGGCATAGAAAATAAAGACAAATTGCGCCGCGATGGCACAATTTAGGTCTGGACACAGGTGTCCATTCAGTCTTACGGACGAGGTGACCTCGCCCCAACGGCTGATGGACGCCTTTTTTAATGGTTATCAGTTTTCGGTGCGGCTTTTCTACGAAAATCAACAATCAATAACTGACAAAAAAATAAAAAGGAGATTCAAAGGTGCGACAATCAAAAAAGAAAGCGACTCCGACAGGTCGAGGGGTGCGTTCAGCACCGAGTTTGAAAAGCGCGAGGGTTTCCAAGAAATCAAGGTCGAAGATAAACGCAGCGGAAACCCTGAAGCAAGACAAAAACGGACTTGAGGTCATTAATGACATTCCCAACTACATTCGGGACGGTTGGGAATCTATTCCCCCGAACGAACGGGATCGGCTTAAGTGGGTAGGTGTCTTTTTCCGAAAGCAGACCCCCGGTGCATTCATGATGCGTCTCCGTATGTCAAGCGGTTTTAGTAATTCCGAGCAGTTTCGCGCGATTGCTGAAATCAGCGACGCCCACGGACCCGGGTTTGTCGATCTCACGACGCGCCAGCAGATCCAACTTCGAGGTTTCGCGATCGAGAATGTCCAACATATCTGGAATCGGCTTGAAGAGGTCGGTTTAGGTTCCCTCCAAACGGGTTTCGACAACATTCGCGGTGTTATTGGATGTCCGGTTGCAGGGTTAACCCCGAATGAACTCTTTGATGCTTCGCAGGTCGGCAGGGAATTCACAAAACTCTTTGTCGGGAATAAGGAATTCACCGATATTCCGCGGAAGTTTAATGTCGGTATCACAGGCTGCTTGGACAACTGCACGCATACCGCCTCACAGGATATCGCCCTCACACCAGCGGTCAAAGAGATTGACGGTGAAAAAACAAACGGCTTTAATGTCGCAGTCGGTGGAAAGATGGGCTCCGGTGGCTATACGGTCGCGCAACCCCTTGACGTGTTTATTACGCCGAAAGAAGCCTCGGTTTTGTGTGCGGATACTACATTAATTTTTCGAGATCACGGACCCCGGACAGCTCGCAATAAATCTCGCCTCGCTTTTCTGATTGCAGATTGGGGGGTAGGAAAATTCCGAGAAGAATTAGAAAGGCGTCGGCACAGAAAGCAGCCGCTCCTGACTGCCGGGAAAGAGGCACGCGGAAAGAAAAAGACGGATCACACCGGTATCTTCTCACAGAAACAGCCGGGGCTCAACTACGTCGGGCTTGTTGTCCCAGTCGGACGGATTACAACAACGCACCTTTTCGAGGTCGCACGGATCGCGGATGAATACGGCAACGGCGACATCCGTCTCACACAAGGACAGAATTTGATTATCACCAACGTGCCAGACGCAAAAATCGGAGACCTCACCGCAGAACCGCTCCTACAGGAACTCCGCTATGATCCTTCGGAAGTCATGCGCGGCATGGTAAGTTGCACGGGCATTGACTACTGCCACTTCTCGCTGATTGAAACCAAAGAACGCGCCATGGAAGCGATCCGACATCTGGAGGCGAAACTCGGCAATACGAAACCGCTTACGATACATTGGTCGGGATGTCCAAACGGATGCGGCAACCACGCCGCCGCAGACATCGGACTCCTCGGTAAGAAGACCAAAATTGACGGAGTCGTCACGGATGCGGTGGACGTATTTCTCAAAGGAGATGCCGGGGCACATCCGAAAATCGCGCCGAAGTTATTAGAAAACGTGCCTTGCGATGAACTCCCGCAAGTGCTTGAGGGACTCATTCCTTATCTATCACGTAGATAAGACGGACGAAGGAATACGCATCCGCGTGCTTCGGCACGCCCACTCTAAATTATCAGTTCTCAGTGTAGAAGATCGCGAACCGCAAGCTTGGAACGAAGTGGAAAGCGACTCGAACACGAAAATTGTCAAAGCACAAACCTTATCATTTATCCGCAAGGAAAATTAAAAAAATGGATATAAAAAACAAAGCAACACAGATAAACCTTTTCAGTTTAAAAACCGTTCAGATGCGCACGTTCCATACCACATGGTTTGCATTCTTTCTCGCCTTCTTTGGGTGGTTTGGCATTGCCCCGCTAATGGCGATTGTGCGTGAAGATCTGATGCTAACAAAAGCAGAAATTGGGAACACGATTATCGCCTCCGTTGCAATCACAGTTATCGTGCGAATCTTAATCGGACCGCTGTGCGACCGGATCGGCTCTCGAAAGGCGTACACGTGGCTGTTGATCCTCGGCTCACTGCCGGTCATGGGTATCGGTCTCGCCCAAAGCTACGAAACGTTTCTACTCTTCCGCTTAGCGATCGGTGCCATCGGTGCTGCGTTCGTCATCACACAGTATCATACATCAACGATGTTTGCCCCGAACTGTGTCGGAACAGCGAATGCGACAACGGCAGGCTGGGGGAACCTCGGCGGCGGTGTCACGCAGATGGTGATGCCTCTCATCTTTACCGCCGTGCTCAGTTTCGGTGTAGACCAATTCCTCGGATGGCGGTTGGCAATGATTATTCCTGGGATCGCTCTGTTTATCGCCGGTTTCGCGTATTACTTCCTTACCCAAGACGCGCCCGATGGAAACTATAAAGAGCTCCGTGACCGGGGTGACCTCGAACCCGCAAAAGGCAAAGGTATGGAGTCTCTCATGCTGGCGATTAAAGACTATCGTGTCTGGGCACTCTTCGTTATTTACGCTGCCTGTTTCGGGGTAGAACTCACCATCAACAACGTCGCCGCCCTCTACTATCACGACCAGTTCCAGTTAGATGTCAAAACTGCTGGGCTCATCGCGGGGTTGTTCGGTCTGATGAACATCTTTGCGCGGACAGTCGGCGGCGCTTTTTCCGATTTCTTTGCGAAAAAGATGGGACTTCGCGGACGCGTCATGTTCCTCTTCGTTGTCCTGTTAGGCGAAGGGATCATGCTGATGGTGTTCTCGCAGATGGCAGTCCTCGTGCTCGCTGTCGGAGCGATGATTGTTTTCAGTCTCTTTGTGCAGATGTCCGAAGGGGCAACTTATGGGATCGTTCCCTTCATCAATCGAAAGGCGTTAGGAGCCGTTGCCGGTATTGTGGGTGCGGGCGGAAACGCTGGCGCAGTCGCTGCGGGTTTCCTGTTCCGTTCCGAGAGCATCACGATGCAGCAAGGTTTGTTATATCTCGGCATAACGGTCGCAGTCGCCTCCGTTGCGACAGCATTGGTGAGATTCTCACCTGCAGCCCAAGACGCAGAGAAGAAAGCATTTGATGCCGCACTTGCTGAGAGACAACGCCTAAAAGCGGAAGCGGGTGCGTTATCCTAATCCTGCTTCGATAGGTTGTATTTGGGCGATCCTTCGGGATTGCCCATTCATTACTTGAAAAAAATACCGTTTCATCACCAGTGGCCTTCAAATTAACCGAAAACCCGATTTTGACAACAGAAAATCGGAGCAGAAACCTAATAATTAAAAACATGGAAAATTCAACAGGAAAAGCGGTGTGTCCGTATTGTGGTGTCGGTTGCGTCATTCGCGCGACCGTGCGTGATAACAAAATCACGAGAATTGCAGCGGACGACGACATCGCTCCAAACTACGGAATGCTCTGTCCAAAAGGCGCACACCTCAAACAGGTCTTTCAACACCACGACGGCAGACTCGCGTATCCCATGATTCGTGACCGCCGGAATGAACCGCCACGTCGGGTTTCGTGGGAGGACGCCATCGCCTTCACAGCAAATCGACTTCACGAAATCCAACTGGAACACGGCAAAGATTCTATCGCACTCTACGGCTCCGGACAGTTAGACACAGAGGCGTCCTACGTTTTCAATAAACTGTTCAAAGGCTTCCTCCGGACGAATAACGTAGACACGAACAGTCGGCTCTGTATGTCTTCAGCGGTCGTCGGTTATATGCAGTCGTTCGGTTCCGATGGACCGCCGACCTGTTACGACGATATCCAGCATGCCGATGTTTTTCTGATTATCGGTGCGAATATGGCGGTAAACCATCCCGTCCTCTTCCAGATGATTCGGAAACGGCGGGCAGTTGAGCCGAATACCCGGATTATCACTGTGGATCCGCGACGCAGCAAGACAGCGGAATTTTCAGACATCCATGTACCGCTCGCTCCGGGAAGCGATGTCGCCTTCCTCCAGCTCATCGCCAAACGGCTCCTTACGATAGGACGGGTCAATCGACGGTTCGTCCGACGGAGTACCGAAAACTTCAGTGCTTACGAAAACCATTTGGATAGCTTAGACGAAGACGCACTTCTCGCTGTCTGCGATATTCACCCAGCACGTATTGATGAGATTGTCGAATATCTCTCTAAGCCGAGTCGTTTGCTCAGTTTCTACTGTCAAGGCACCAATCAAAGCACAAGCGGTGTTGACAAAAATGTCGCTCTCATCAATCTACACCTCCAGTTAGGTGAAGTCGGTATTAGAGGTGCCGGTCCGTTTTCACTCACCGGACAACCGAACGCGATGGGGGGTAGAGAGGTCGGCTACTTGTCACATCAGTTGCCCGGCTACCGCGTCGTCACGAACGAGATGCACCGTGCCTATCTGGAAGGGTCATGGCGTGTTCCCCCCGGCAGCATCGACCCGAATCCGGGTCTAACAGCGGTCCCGATGTTTGAGGCGGCGGCTGCGGGTAAAGTTCGAGCCCTCTGGATCGCTTGTACGAACCCCGCGGTGAGTATGCCCGATACAAAGGTGTCACAAGCAGGACTCCGACGTGCCGATTTGGTTATCGTTCAGGATTGTTATTACCCCACAGAGACATCGGAATACGCCGATGTGATACTTCCCGCAGCACAGTGGGGTGAAAAGCAAGGCACCATGACGAACAGTGAACGGCTTGTCGTCCGAAGTGAGCAGTTCCTCACACCGCCTGGTGAAGCGAAACCGGATTGGTGGATATTCACGCAGGTCGCAAGAGCGATGGGATTTAAGCGGAATTTCGACTTCTACACACCCGAAGAGGTATGGGATGAATATCGGCTTTTGACAGCAGGTACACCGTGCGATCAGATGGGGATGACGAACGAACGGCTCGCGAAAACTTCACTTCGCTGGCCCTGTCCTTACCCGCGACACCCTGGGACCCCTCGCCGGTACACGCGCAGGAAGTTTTTGACCGAGTCTGAGAAGGCACAATTTCATACGCCTGTCTATCAACCCCCCGATGAAAACACTGATGAGGAGTTCCCGCTCGGTTTAACGACAGGACGGATTGAGAGCCAGTGGCATACCCGCACTCGAACGGGCAAGGTGCCGCAACTTGTGCGCAAAGACCCGGACCCTTTTGTGGAAATCCATCCAGATGATGCGATAGAGAACGATGTGCAGGACGGTGAATGGGTGTATCTCGTCGGGCGACGCGGACGGTGTTATGCGAAGGCACGTGTCACAGAGACGATTCGACGCGGATTGCTTTTCACGCCGTTCCATTGGGGGGATCTCTTCCATGCCGAGACGAATGCCAACTATGTGACAAATCCTGCGTTTGACCCAGTCTCCAAGCAACCGGAATTAAAATTCTGCGCCGTGCGGATTGAACCTGACAGTTCGTAAGACGGACCTCTACATGATGGAAATTTCTCCCAGCAAAGTGGGAGGGGATCCCCTTCGCACTCCAGCGGAGTGTTATGTCTATAGAAAACGGTATAGGCAGACCTCCGCACTCCAGCGGAGTGCTATGTCTATAAAACAATCGTTTCTGTCTCTGTTCGCGGTCTCGGCACCTCGCGGTGATCGAACCCCACGTAAGAACCCTCACTCGCGCTAATCCACCGAAACTGCCTTCTCTAAGATCTCTTGAAGGTAGGCATCTATTTCTAACCGGCGACGCGCCGCATTCAAGGCAATACGACCATACAACTCAGGGCTTGTTTGGATCGTGACTATGCCTGAGAAAGGCTTGTCTGGCACCTTCCCTTGTTCCTCACAGACTTCAAAGTAGATCTCAAGAGACTTCTGCATCTCCTCGCGAAGTTCAACTACAGAGGCACCGTAGAATGTGATTACATCCTGTGTATTAATCACTGTTCCGTGAAAGAGGTCTATTTCCGGATCGAAATCAACAACTCCAATATAACCTTTGTATTCAATCATGGTGTAATCCCCGCACTTTGGAGAAATTTTCTTAAGTCCCTAATTGCTCCCTTGTCTATATTTGGACTTGGGTGTGGACGATGAAAGTACAAAAATGTGATCATTAAGCGACACAGAGACTCGTGAACCTGCACGTTCTGTTAGGACAGCACCCAAGGTTTTTAACAAAGATTCGACCTCTCTCCATTTGATGTTGCCTGAGATGGGTTGTGCAAAGATCGCGTCAAGTGTTCTTCTGCGTCGCTTATTCAACAAAGTTTTTTGAGGACCTCCCACCCCGTAGGGGTGATATGTCTATAGAAAATAACGTGTTCCAACCCGCCGCACTCCAGCGGAGTGCTATGTCTATAAATAGGTGACAACTTAGATTATTATAGTCGTTGTGTGCTGAATAGGCAAGCGTTCTTGTTATCATAAAGGAGTAGCACAAAAAACGATAGCAAAAGACATCTACCCCAAATTCTCCCCTGAAGGACGTTCTTGCACCACAGGTATCACGTAACTCCGAATCGTCAATCCATCTATCGCCTCTGTCTCTGTTCGCGGTTCCGGGGTCGCACGATGATCGAACACCACGTAGTAACCCTCCGTGACTCCCTCCGCTGACAGATACGCCGCGAGTTGCCGTTTGCCTTCAGTATAGAGCCGCTCGCTTCGCCATATCTTTGTTTCAACGATATATTTTTTTTCGTTGTGAAGAATGAGCAGGTCCATCCTACCCCGACCTGTCGGAACTTCCATATACATCGCCCCATTCACACCCGTAACGAACTGGTCGAGATAGGCAAAAAGCAGGTGCTGTCCAATGAATTCCTGCGGTGTTTCAGGGACTTGCAGGATCCTGAATCCCGCGCGGGCAATAAAGTCCCGAAAGTTATCCAAGAGCCGCTCCATCTGAATCTGCCCGGTAGTGGTGAGGTACTGGAATCCATCCGTATCTTCGGGGAAGTAGTCGCGCTCCAATCCATTAACTACCGGCTTGAACGCTTGTAGAATGCAATGTAGATAAATTGGATTGGCAATTTTACACATCCTGTCAGTGCCTCTCGTGAGTACGCCGTACATTGCGAGTTCATTAATAAGTTCATTCCGCAGATTAAAAGGCACCCCTTCCTCGGACAAAAGGATTCGCATCAAAAAGCTTTCGAAGCGAGGGTTTCGGCGGATATTGGTTGTCAAATGTGTCAGGTTGGTGTTATTTTCGTCCAAGAGTTGTATGTGCGCCTCTGAAAAATGTGTCATTGTCAATGCTTCAGTTTTCGGGATATCCATCTCCTCGGTAAGTATCTGTGCAAGTCGATTGACAAGGAAGGGTTGACCGCCTGTCTGTCTGTGAATGGATTCAATCACTTCTGGGGAGAAGGCTTGCCCAGTCTCGCCAGTGTATTGCTCCAAAAGTTCCTGCACCTGATCGAACGTGAAGTTAGGCAACGCAAAATCGTCATGGATATTGAATGGGGAGACGGAGCGATCATAGTCAAGCTGTGCGATGCTTTTGACACCGATGATACCCAGACTGTACGGACATTGAAGCGTGGTGTGAGTGATGTAAGTATGCCGAAAGGCGTGCAGAAAACCCCTCAGGGCAGAGGTAGGGATGCCATCAAACTCGTCGATAATAAGGACAACTTTCTGCCAATGTCCCCCGTCTTTTAGGAAACCCTGAATCTGTTCAAAGAACTCTATCATTGACAAATGGTTGGTTATCCGGGCATTGTTAAGAAATTGCTTGAGTGCTTCGCTCAGTTCCGCGCCGCGTCTTTGGAAAACGTGTTCGATTTCCTTGCAAATCTGTTTTGTAAGAAAGTCGTAAAATTCGGAACGACTGCAGTCTACATATATTTCAAAATTCAGTTGGATAGGGAAATAGGTGAGATCTTCAGCGGTGAGTGCTGCAACGGCGCGTTGGAAGAAAGTCGTCTTGCCCGTCTGTCGCGGTGCAAAGATGACAACGTAGCGTCCCTCTTTAACGCGCTTGATGAACTCAGCGAGTTCTTCCGTGCGGGCGACAATATAGTGCTGTTCAGGATTCACGGGACCGTGTGTGCCAAACTTTCTCATTAGAAATTCTCCCCTCTACCAATATTATAACCGCTGTGAACCCAAAAGACAAGCGGAATGCCTTACCGGAATTCACTCCTTAGTAATGCCGAGGCAAAGCGATCGCTGGAAACCACTCCGAGAGTAATTCCGCCAAGAGCGGATCCTGCTCGGAAAATGCCGCGTACGTCTCGAACCGCCTGCCCGGTCCAATATCATAGAACCACATCTCAGTACCTTCCGCCCAGTACTCCGCATAATTCACATTCGCATACTCGCCCTGCCACGTGCCGCGTGCGTATGCTGTGTTATACGCATACGCCAACCGATCCCTGAATCCAGGGTTAGATTCCAAAGCCTCGTTAAGCGGCAAGTGTATACCCTCTTCTAACCATGCACGATTGACAAGACCCGGCTGTAACAGATCGATTTCGGATTCGAGCGCGTGTGCAAACTCATGCACAAATGTCCGCAGCGGTGCTGGATACCAAATGACAGGCGCAAAACAGTATCCCATGACACTCTCAAGCTGCCAATAAATACTCATCTGACATCCCGGCCAAAATCCATTTCCGTTATGTTCTGGAATGGAAAAAGACCAACGCGTGAGTTCTTCTCGTGGGGGCCGGATAAGAATCAAGTAGAATCTGCCATGCCGAGACAACAGGCGATCCCGAATCACGGGACGTTTGACAGTCATCGTCAGGACAACCCGCCGAGCTTCGATAAGGTGCTTATCCTCAACATCTGCATTCGCCACGATCGCGATGCCTCCGGCGTCAATGTACTTCGTATAAAATGCCTCCTGCATTGCTTTGATCGACTCGACATGCTTAACTTCTGCGTCTAAATCATCCTGCCAGATATTACTGCTTTTGAGTGCCCGTTGATACCATCGCACTCGTTCTTCCCGAACATACTTTAATATCTCCCAGACCGCCGGTGGAACATCTGTAACAACCGCATCAGACAGAGAGACGACCTCCAAGACCTGCCGAGATACCACCTCATCGCCACATCCCGAAACGCAGAAACAGATGACGAGAATTAATACAATCCGAACCTTCATAAAACCTCCCGAACCTAACAAAATCCCCAGATTGTGCTTCTCATGACGCAGACTCACAGTTTACGCTACGAAACCTCCGAGGATAATGAACCCTCTTCAATGAAAAACAGTGTCTACATGCCCAAAATCTTGTCCGTTTCTGGATCAAAATCAACGACTCCTATATCACCTTTGTATCCGACCATAACTAAAAAAATAATGCCCCGACCACGAGATCGAGGCATTGGAGACATCAGATATTCTTGTTAAAAACCGAGTTGCTTGTTCACAACGTTCTTCAGTTCCTCACCTTTCAGATACCGTTCCAGGTTATCCAAGAAGAATCCGGTGATACGGCGCATGCGGTGCTGTGACCCTCCCGCAGAGTGCGGCGATATGATAACGTTGTTGAAATCCCACAAGGGGCTGTCTTCCTGGAGCGGTTCGACCTCAGTGACATCTAAACCTGCTGCCGCAATTGTACCGGCTTGCAGAATCTCAATTAGGTCGGGTTCATTGACAATCGGACCGCGGGCGACGTTAATAAAGAATGCTGTCGGTTGCATCACGGATAGGTTGTCCTTATTGATGAGCCCCCGTGTCTCCTCCGTCAACGGACACGCAATCATAACGACATCTACCTCGCTCATCACATTTGAAAGCTGATCCAGTGGCACCAATTCATCGACATTATCCGGTTTATCGGTGCGGTAGGCATCGACAGCTGTCACGTGCATATCAAATCCTTTTGCACGTTTCGCCATCTCCATTCCGATACCGCCCATCCCGACGATGCCGATCTTGAATCCATCAATCTCTATCATCGGCATTGTCCTTGCACCGCCCCATTGGTGTTTGTCCTGATTCCGAACAGATTCGTGAATACCGCGTGCCAAACCGAGCAGGAGCGCGAAGGCTTGGTCGGCGACGTGTTTCGCGTACAATCCTGCAGCGTTCGTCAGGATAACATCACTCTCACGAAGCGCGGGATACATGTGCCGATCCATACCAGCACTGGAAGATTGAATCCATTTGATGTTAGGCAGATGCGGGAATAGGTCTTCACTGCAGTAGCCGTAAAAGACTTCAGCATCTTTGCCCTCTTCGATAAGCGCCTCGCGTGAATCTGGGATAACAAAGGTATGCTCATCACCGACGATGCTCTCCAGTCTTTGGAGCAGTTCACCTTCAACACGTCCTTGAAGTAAAATCTTCATATACTAAAGGGTCCTTTCATAAGGTTAGGACTTACGCGAGGCGCAATAAATTGCGCTACTACGAACAATACTTTTTTTCAGAAACAAACGTATGGATAAGAGGTTTATGTTTGTAGTAAGGCGATTTATCGCCTGTTTGCATAAGCCCTAAATGTATAAATAAGCGATTAGGAGAGTAAAAAGGTAGCAGCGGACAAGCACACGTCCCATCCTTCCGTGGACGGCAAAGCGGAGTTTGCCTACTACTTTCCCGTTCTTCCATCCCTCCCTCTTTTTTATTGCCACGGAGGGGTTTCTGGCAACAATTCCTGAAATTTATCAATTAACGCGTCTTCATAAGCACCGGCGTATTGCCCGTTGAAGAATTTATCCATCGCTTCATCAAGGAAGAGTTGCCACGATGTGTCCTCGGAACCGGGATTGATGGGGAAGAACAATGCCCCGACATCCCTTGCGGCTTTCAGGTCGCCGGGTGAATCACCGAGCATTAAGACGTGGTTTTCGGGATACCGGTCTTTCGTGGTTATCGTGAGATGCTCTGTTTTTGTCCCCATCTCCTGTCCGGCAATCAGGGCAACGTAGGCGTCAACCTCGTGTTCAGCCCACTCTCGGATGAGTGCCTCATCCGGCGTCGCGGAGACGACGATGACATCCGATTTGCCCTGAAGTCGTTGCAACGTCTCGCGCACCCCAGGAAAGGGTGGGAGGTTGTAGACAATCTCCGCGACGCTTTCGTTCACCCCGAGACTCCACGCCATCACTTGGCTTAATTCGTCAAGCCGTTCCCCCGTTGCGCTGTCAATTGCGGCTTGCAGTGCGGGGTTACCGAGTTTCGTCTCCGTTTCCGACCATTCCCGGAGGTGCGACAGTTCTGGCACGGCAACCCCCATCTTTTGCACGAGTGGCATCTCGCGCAAGAAATCGCAGACCAGCAGGATCGCCTTAAACCGGTTCGTGCCACGCGTCTTTGAATAGAGATTTACGAAATCCCATGCCTGATGCACCTGTCGCGAAAGAGATGCCAAACCGAAATGTTTGACGAGGTTCACGCTGAAACAGTCGTTGTGTTTGACCTCCATGCTATTGAAGACACACCCGTCAGAATCAATTCCAACGAAAAACTCGTGTTGGGGTTCAAAATCGTATAATGCCTGTTGTGCTTCTTGCGCCATGTATTTTCCTTTCAAAAACGCTCAGTGTCTTGGGCTACGGCACGACGGAGCGTGCCTGCTACTTTATTCAACAACAACTTCCGGGCGGCCTTCCAGCATCCATTCGGTATGGAATACCGTTGGTTCCCCACCCTCACCGAGAACGGTGTTTCCATCTGCATCGAGTTTGTGGTAGGTGTGTGCCCCGAAGTAGTCGCGCATCGCCTGAATCAGGTTCGCAGAAAGTCTGCCGCTGCGGTAACTATCGAAATAGGCTAAAGCGGAACTGAATGCCGGAATAGGGACACCGAGCTGGGTGGCTGTGCCGATGACACTTCGCCAGTTGGGTTGTGCGGTTTCAAGCACCTCTCGGAAGTAGGAATCCAGCATAAGGTTCGGCAGATCAGGATTCCGTTCAAACGCCTCTGCGATCCGATGTAGGAACTTTGCCCGAATGATACATCCGCCACGCCATCCGAGACTAATCGTGCCGAGGTCCAAATCCCATCCAAACTCCTCGCTTGCCTCCCGCATCAAGGCGAAACCTTGGGCATAAGAGCAGATTTTCGCGGCGTAAAGTGCGTCGTGAATCGCTTTGAGTGCCTCGTCCCGGTCGCCTTGATAGGTGCCAGCGGGTCCTTGAATCACCTGTTCTGCGGCGACGCGTTCGCTTTTAACGGCAGAGATACACCGCGCAAAAACCGCCTCCGCGATTGTTGGTGCCGAGATACCGAGATCCAGTGCTGAGATACTCGTCCATTTACCGGTGCCTTTCTGCCCCGCTTGGTCGAGCACGACATCAACGAAAGGCGTGCCGCTCTTATCGAGTTGTGTGAAGATGTCTGCGGTAATTTCGATGAGGTAAGAATTTAATTCACCCCGATTCCATTCGCTGAAGACTTCGTGCATCTCGTCGGCGTTCATGCCCAAGATGCCTTTCATCAGGGAGTAGGCTTCACATATCAGCTGCATGTCGCCGTATTCGATACCGTTATGCACCATCTTGACGTAATGCCCGGCACCATCGGGTCCGATATAGGAGCAACACGGTGTGCCTTCCACCTGTGCTGCGATTTTCGTAAAGATCGGTTCCACGAGTGCGTAAGCCTCGGCTGAACCGCCCGGCATCATCGCCGGTCCTTTGAGTGCGCCTTCTTCGCCACCGGAGATACCCGTGCCGATAAAGAGAATGTCCTGTTCCGCCAACGTCGCATGCCGACGGACAGTGTCGTTGAAATTGGAGTTTCCGCCGTCAATAATGAGGTCACCCTTTGAAAGATACGGGACCAATTGCCCTATAAACGCATCAACGGGTTCGCCTGCTTTCACCATCAAGATAATTTTTCGGGGACTGTCTAACTTCCCAATGAGTTCTGGAATGGAATGCGCCCCTGTGACATTTTTGTCCTTCGCAGCACCTGCCATGAAAGCATCTACCCGTGAGACCGTCCGGTTGAAAACCGCCACCTCAAACCCTTTGCTTTCCATGTTCAGGGCGAGGTTCTCGCCCATCACTGCTAATCCGATGAGTCCAATATCTGCCGCCAAATCTATTTTCCCCCTATGAGAGTGTGTTTTGCATATCATATATTGCAGGGGATAATGGTGTCAACAGAAAAATAAAGGTAGGTATAAAGGACTGAATTTGGAGGGAAATAGAATCTCACATTCCATGGGCTTTAAGAATTGATAAAGGGTTTCAAATCCCAAAGGAGGATGGTGCGATCAAAACCACCACTTACCAGAAGTTTACTGTCTGGCGAGAATGCCAGCGATTGAATATCGGTCGTATGTCCCCAGAAGGTAGCAACATTCTCACCAGTTGCAACATCCCATAGCCTAATTGCCATTTTCTCCATCCCCTTCTGCCACCAAGTGCCTGATGCGAGATACTTACCACACGGCGAAAATGCTAAGGCGTACGGCTTCTGTGTCTGCGGTTGTGGTATCGCAAAAAGCATTGTCAGGGTTTCGACACACCACAAACGGAGTTCTCCGAACATTCCACCTGCAATCACGCTACCACACGGTGAAAACGCTATCGCCATAAGTGTACAAGGTTCGTCCAAAAGCAATGTAGCAATTTCTTCACTGGATTCAACATCCCACAGTCGGGCAGTTCTATCATCCGAACCGCTTACGAGCCGTTTGCCGTCTGGTGAGAAGGATACTGACCAGATGAAACCTATGTGCCCTACGAGAGGTTTCAACTTCTCATTTCGTTTGAAATCGTATAGATAGATTGTACCTTCTCTACTTCCAACCGCAAGTCGATCGCTCGTCGGTGCGAATGCTATACGCCAGGTCAATCGTGTCTGTTCAGTGAATTCAGCGATCGGTTCATTAGGTTTTTTAGCATCCCATACACGAACGTTGTCCTCGATATGGGCAGCGAATACGTTTCCACACGGCAAAACAGTAAAAGAGGCGATACGTATATCCTTCAGTAATGTTTTTTGTGCATGCTTACCTTTAACATTCCATAACACGATCCCTGTGGTATCACTCCTACTCACAAGTGTTTCTCCATCGGGTAGAAACAGTATCGGATCCGGAAAGATGGTCGGTTCACGAAGGGTCGAGAATGTTTGTGCATCGCCTTTTATCCCGTTGTCGGATAGTGCATGAGCAATAGCCACTTGTGGGCATTTTGAAAACCATTTATGACCAAGACTCCCAAATTGACGCTCGATTGTCTGTGGTTTTTCACGGTGTTCCACGTCCCAGACTTCGATATTTCCACGGCGCGGCATGACGGTAAGTAGCCTACCATCCTGAGTATAAAATGGAGTGCCACAGTCCGCATAAGCCTCTTTCAGTGTCCACTTCGCTAGATCCCATACATATAGCGTTTTGTCTGTATCACTTGATGCAAGAAACTGACCACACGGGGAAAAGGCAACAGTGTGCACCCAATGACTGTGCGCAGCGAAGCAAGCAATACGTTCACCCTTCACCACATCATACACCGAGATGAAGCACGGAACGCTATTGGCATTATTCACTGTTTCGTCGGGTGTAGCACACGCCAGCAACCGACTATCTGGAGAAAAAGCAAAATTCCTGCCTGCGAATTTAACCAATTGCCCTCCGGTCTTTGAATGCCAGACGTAAGTTTGCCACCCTTCTGAGTCAGGATTAATGACCTTACGATCACGATAAAGTTCAGGATTTTCTACGGTACCGGCGATGTACTGTCCATTAGGCGAAAATTCCAGTTGCGAAACATCATTTGATTGGAATTCGTGCGCCCCTCGATCCATCGACGCAAGGCACTGACCGGTTTTAACGTCTATAACTTGAATGATACCGCTCGAATCGGCAACCACCCACTTGCTGCTGTCGGGTGAGCAGACAATATGTACGTATCTATCTTGCTTTTCTATCTGAGTGATGATCTCACTGCTTTGAACCTCCATCACTTTAAGGATACCGTCCCAATTAGCGATAGAAATGCGCTTGCCATCCGATGAGAAATCAATAGCGTTAATCCCGCCCCTTTCTGTTTCCCACAGTGCGATAGGAGACATAGAGGACACATCATACCACCAGAGTCCAACGCTGGTTGCAGTCGCGAAATACGTGCCATTCGGGGAGAGTTTCACGTCACCCCCAGGAGTTTTGTGTTCTCCTTTTCCCAATCGAGCAATCGCCCCATCAGGTAGTGCCCATGTAGTTCCTTCAGTGTCCCCCTGCACAACATGAAAGGGTACAGGTTTTCGGTTTTGTTTCATATCGACTCCTTGATGAAAGTTCTGAGGGTATCATAACAGTTACAGAGGCGGACTATACTATGAACAGATACTGATTTATTTACACACATTCTCGGATGCACCTTCACGCGTTCTGGCAGGATCGCGAGCACAGCTCGCTCCTACAGGTGACAGAGGGCGCGGGCACAGTTTACGTTTACAGGAAACGACTTTTTAGGAGTACCGAAAACTTGATTAATACAGATAGCCGAAATTCACGTCAAAATAAGAAACACCCTCTTAACACAACGCCACGTCGCAAAACGTATCCGTCGGAAAGGAGTCACATCATTCGCAGTCTATTAGGTCTCAAGAAGTATGTTATTCGGTATCGATACGCCATTGCCATCAGCTTCTGCCTCGTGGTTTTGACGAATGGACTTTTGCTGATCAGCCCAGAGATCCTGCAAAGGGTTTTTGACGAACTACAGCTCGCGATTGAGGACCCAAACTTTACAGTATCCCCGCGGCGTATCCTTTTTTTCGGACTCCTTATCTTTGGGGTCGCGCTTTTTGCCGGTATCCTTCGCTTCGCCCAACGCCGCATCATCCAAGGGGTCGCTCGACAGATGGAGTTTCACCTCCGCGCAGACTTCTTTCTCCATCTCCAAAAACTCTCCGCCTCCTATTACGATAACGTCCGCACTGGCGATCTGATGACCCGCGCCACCAGCGACTTAAACGCTATCAGGATGGTCCTGAGCAGTGCGATCATGTACACCGCTGACGCGATAGTGTTTTTCGGACTTGCACTCACTATCATGCTACAGATTGATGCAACGCTAACGGTTGTCACTTTGCTGCCCTATCCAATCCTTGCGATTTTGATTCGTTCTCTTGGAAAACGGTTGCATGCCCACTATGAAAGTATCCAAGAGGCGTTCTCAACGTTGAATACCAAGGTCCAGGAGAATTTGTCCGGTGTGCGGGTTGTGAAAGCCTATACGCTTGAGGCGAGTGAGATTGAGCATTTCGGGGAACTGAATCACGAGTTTGTCGAACGCAATCACCGACAAATCCGATTGATGACGTTCTTTTTCCCGCTCTTCCGCTTTCTACCCGGTATTGGAGGTGTGGTTCTCCTCTGGATGGGTGGACTCCATGTCATTGAAGAGAAGATTACTCTCGGCGATTTTGTGGCGTTCAGTGCCTATCTCATGATGCTCGTCCGTCCGATGATAACCCTCGGTTTCATTGTCAACACCTTTGAACGCGGTGCCGCGTCCATGGATCGGATGAACGCAGTCCTCAATGAAAAGCCAGAAATCTTCGACGGTGAGCAGGTGAAATGGGGTATCAAAAACATTGAAGGCGAAATTGAGTTTAGAAACCTGAATTTTGATTACCCGGACGGAACGCCCGTCCTCAAAGACATCAACCTTAAAATTGGGCGTGGCATGACGCTCGCGATTGTCGGCGGGACAGGGTCTGGGAAATCTACGCTCGTCAACCTCATTCCACGTATTCGTCAAGCAGAACGTGGCACGATCTTTATCGACGGTGTGGACATTCAGGACATACCGCTAAACGTGCTTCGTTCCAATATCGGATTTGTAGAGCAGGAACCTTTTCTCTTCTCAGACTATCTGCGAAACAATATTACCTACGGTCTCGAAGCAGCGGACGATGAAGAAGTGAAAGCAGCGGCACACTCCGCAGACCTTCTCGCACAAATTGAGGAATTCCCTGACGGATTGGAGACCTTCCTCGGTGAACGTGGGATAACGATTTCAGGTGGGCAACGCCAACGGAGCGCGCTGGCGCGCGCCATCATCATCAAACCCAAAATCCTTATCCTTGATGATGCCTTCGCAAACGTGGACACGCAGACGGAGGATACCATTCTCAGCCGACTCGACGAAATTATGAAGAACCGCACGACTATCCTCATTTCGCATCGCATCTCTACCGTCAAAAACGCCGACCACATTATCGTCCTCAATGACGGGAGCATCGTTGAAACGGGCACACACGAACAACTGATTGCGCATAACGGGATTTACGCCGGTATCTACGAAACACAACTCTTACAAGAGGAACTCGAGGAATTTTAAGCTTTCATTATACAATCTATAGCCATTGAACCATCATAAATCCAGTGCGGTTAGAAACCGCACCTACCCTAACCGGGACGCGAGAATACGGTGCGGTTAGAAACCGCACCTACCGTAACTGGAAACTTGAGGAACTACAAAGGAGGAATCCACCTATGTTCGGCATGGGAGGCGAATTATACGAATATAGTGAAGAAGAGCAAGACCTCGGGAAAGTTTATGACCGGGTGCTGATGAGGCGTCTCTTGGCGTATCTCAAACCCTACAAATTCCAACTGCTCATCATCGGATTCCTCATGGTCGGGAATACACTTGCACGCTTGGCTGGACCCTATCTATGGCAGCGCGGTATTGACGAGCACATCACTCCGGGCATATTGGCAGGATTCAGTACGATCCTGATTTTTTCCGTAGTGGCATTGATTGGCGAGTTCGTCTTTAGTTACTTCGAGGAATACCGCATGCAGATGATTGGGCAACACGTGATGCACGATCTACGACAAACGCTCTTTTCACACCTGCAACGCTTGGATGTTCAATTTTTTGATAAAAATCCGGTGGGTAGACTGATGACGCGTGTCATGGGGGATGTGCAGGTCCTCAACGAACTTTTCGCCTCTGGTGTGATTACTGTCTTCGCGAATCTGCTCCAGATTTTGGGCATCATGGTGGCAATGCTCCTTTATAACTGGAAGCTCGCACTCGTGACGTTCACCGTAATCCCAATCATCTTCGGTGCGACGCTTGTCTATCAGATTTATTCGCGGCGTGCGTTTCGGGAACAACGGAAACAACTCGCACGGATCAACGCTTTTTTGCAAGAAAACATCGTGGGTATGACGACGATGAAACTTTTCGCACAGGAGCGGCGGAGCCATCTCCGCTTTAACGAGCGCAACCGGAGATACCTCGCTGCGAACCTCCGAAGTATCTTCTATTTTTCAATTTTTCACCCATTGATTGAAGTGACGGCTTCGCTTGCGATAGCCGTCATTATCTGGTACGGGGGTGGACAGGTTGTGCAAGGCGCGCTGAGTTTCGGCGTGCTGTTAGCCTTCATCCGTTACGCTGAACGCTTCTTCTGGCCCATCCGAGAACTCAGTGAAAAATATACCATCTTCCAAAACGCGATGGCATCTGCTGAACGCATCTTCCAGCTCCTGGATACACAACCCTCTATCGTCTCTGCTGCCTCTAAAAGCGGCACCAAGACTTTGAAAGGTGAGATTGAATTCCGAAACGTCTGGTTCGCCTACAACGAGGAGGACTACGTTTTGCGGGATGTCTCATTTAAGGTGAAACCGGGTGAAAAAGTCGCACTCGTGGGGCATACGGGTGCTGGGAAAACCTCCATCATCAATCTGCTCTGTCGATTCTATGAAATTAACAAGGGACAGATCCTGATTGACGGCGTAGATATCCGAGAGATGAATATCGAGGAATTACGGGAAGCCGTCAGCATTGTGCAACAGAATATCTTCCTCTTTTCTGACTCTATCGAACGGAATATCAGTCTTGGGAACCCGTCAATCTCGTCGGAGCGGATAAAACGTGCGGCGGAAGACGTGCATTTAGATCGGTTCGTTCAGAAGATGCCGCAGGTCTACGGCACAGAGATCAAAGAGGATGGCGGGGGACTATCCGTTGGTCAGAAACAGTTGGTCGCCTTTGCGCGGGCTTTGGCATCCGATCCGAGTATCCTCATCCTCGACGAAGCGACCTCAAGCGTTGACACCGAAACCGAAATCCTGATTGAGGACGCACTTCGGCGTTTAATGGCAGATCGCACCTCCGTCGTCATCGCCCACCGACTTTCGACGATCCAAAATGCGGACAAAATTATCGTGATGCATCGCGGTGAAATCCGAGAGACCGGCACGCACAACGCGTTATTACAACAGGACGGTATCTATTATCGGTTGTATCAGTTGCAATACAAAGGGCAGGAAACAAAAGGATAAACGTCGGGTTTATGAGTAAGATGTTTAAAAGCATCCAGTAGACTAAAATATACCAATAATTATTAGCTTTGCCGTAATAATTCTCTCATCTTTTTCTTTTCGTCTTTATCAAAGTATTTTATCGCATTTTCGTGACTCTCTCGCGAAAAATACGGACGATTTTCCCCAATAAAATCTACCACTATTTGTTTATCTACCTTAGATAATTCCCGCAATATCCATCCGACTGCAGTTTTGGCAAAACGTTCTTCTCTCTTAATCAATTTCGCATTTGATTTCAACAATAGTGATGTGTATTTATTCTCCTTTGTTAATGTAGTAAAAGCAACAACAGAGCATCTGGCTTGCCATACATTATTTGCGGTATGCCATTCAGATATTGCTTCGGCGCACTTTCTACCATTTGCCTTTATCATCTGCCGCAACACTCTGATACAGAACCAATCGCACACACTCCAATCGTAAATATATCCGTTCTCAAAAATTGATTCAAATCGCAAAAGCAAATCTTTGTAATCGAATTTGTTATAGAGATAGAGCTGCAAAAATAAAATACCTGAAAGTTTATCTTCTGCATAGTCCTCTTCAAAAAATGAAAGTGCCAAGTTTAATTGGTCATCAAGTGGAAATTGTTCAATACTTTCGTACTTATACCAATCTTTTAATTCAGTTGTAATTGTACGGATTTCTACGCCACGAAATTTGGTATCGTGCTTGATATAATTTTCAAACCATAATTTTCTTTTTTTATCCGCAAATTTTGCGATTCGAGATTTTAGTTTCTCTTTAAATTTGTTGTTGTCAGTCATAATTATTACTTTTGAAACAGATGGATACTTTCACCCCTCTCTATTCTTCTGGTATTTCAAAAACCACACCGTCTTTCTTTTTTTCGTAAAAAATCATTTTTACCTCTATAGATTCCGCTATAGTTGGCATCGAATCAGTTGAAAAGATTTTGTGTAGGACTTCTCTTTCTTCCGAACTAAGGTTTCTGGGGATTGATCAAAATTCCAAGCCTGCGGTTTAGTTGAATACACGACTTCAAAGATATTATTTTCGCGTGTGCGAACCTCTTTTAAACTGTTGAAAAAAATAAACTGTTCTTGGCTTGTCACCACAGGACAAGCGTAGTGCTTGTTTGTATATTTTAACGGTTTCGAGGTTTGGATTCTACTTTCGATAAACTCAAAGTGTCTTAACAATCTGTCCTGCAAATAAGCGTTTGAAAAATCGACAATATGGTGCACAATCGGACAAATAACCTGTTGAAGATTCTCGTCGATTTCAACACCAATGCTGTTGCGTCCCGATGTCATTGCAGCCGCAGTCGTGGTTCCCGTTCCCAAAAATGGATCGAGTATCACATCGCCTTTCACAGAATACATATTGATCAACCGATACACCAAATCAAATGGAAATGCTGCACTTCTTAATCGCGACATCGCCTTCGGAAGTTTCTGTCCTGTTCCTTTAATATCCGTCCACACATCCGAATACCAGATATTGCGTTCTTCCCAAAACAGAGCACTTTCGCGTCGATTTTGTTTCTCGTCCTCTGTTCTAAATTCTCGTTTGGAACCCTTTCTGACGATTAGAATATACTCGTGTTCCAGTGTCACATACGCACCCGCAGGCAGCATGCCCGATCCCATAAATTTATTGGGAGTATTTGCCTGTTTCCGCCACAGGATATCAGGGAGTGCTGAAAACCCGATACTTAAGAGGTAATTCAAGATTCTCGCGTGATTTGGATACAAACAAAAATCATCTTGGACCTTCCGTGTCGCGTCCCCGATATTGATGCATGCAAATCTACCCTCTTTTAAAACCCTGAACACTTCACTCCATACAGCATCGAGAACCTCGTGCATCAACGCATACGCCTGTTTCCCATCGCCGCGCACTAATGCCTTCTGAATCTCTGGATTCTGATGACTAAACATTTCATCCCACATCTCAATCATGGGATACGGTGGGGAGGTAACGACGAGATCAACGCTTTCTGACGGGATTTCCCTCAAATTTCGCGCATCTTGAAAAAGGATATTATGGGTAGTTTTCATAGGGGATATTACCAAAATAAGGATAATCGACGACACCCCGCCGATATTTAAGGGAGTCTCGTTCAACTAAAGAAATGATAACATATTTGACACAAACTGTCAAGAAAAGATTAGGCGGATAAGACTATGTAGCATAGTAATCAACACATCAATGCCACACGATATACGTTGGCATCTCCAGCACCAATCCGATGAGGCTCCACACGCATCCAAGCGTATAATCCCCTAAGATTAATCCCAGAAAGAACGGCACTGCCTGTCGGTAGAGTTTCACGCCACCGATTTTCAACACAACCGCTTTCGCCAACCAACTCAGGAAAATCGGAAACCACAGACCGCCCATCCCCGTCCCGCTGACGAGGACATAGCCCCCGGGATGCAGGGGCCACCAGAGAAATCGGATCTTCATCAGCATCAGGAAGATCGTGAACAGGAAACTCCCACCGACAACCCCGAGTTCCGGCACAGCCGTCTCCCGTGGACTGACAAGCCACGTCTGTAAGCGGTTGAACGTCTCCCATCCCATATAGACGATCCAGCCGCGCGCTTTGCTCCCCGCACCCATATCGTAGAGGACGTGCAGATACGCCCAGAACGTTATCAGGATACCGAACACAATCGCCAAGATCATCCCGATGAGCAACTGACGATACCCAATCTGGCTTCGTTCTGCCAAACGGAACGCCTCCAACTCACTCGGTGTCGTATGCGCACGGAAACAGCGGACAAACGGATAGAGGAACGTGAGTCCCGTCAGGTTGCCTGCCCCGAGACGACGCGTGCCCAACGCAAGCACCATCGTCCGTCCCGGATCGACAAAGATGAGTTGATGCAAGGGGGGTCCGATTTCAGCGCGGATACGCGTGATCCCGATAACCAGTGGAAAATAGAACAGGAAAAAGAGTCCGATTGCCCAGAACGTCATCCCCATCTGGAAACAGAAAAAGAAGAGACACAGCATCCCGACCGTGAACAGGCCCGCCGCAGTCCGATAGCGCATCGGTTCACGCGAATCGTCAGGCGCTGCTTCGCCACGGCGTTGGGCAATACCGAAGACCTTTCGAAGGATGCGTCCGTAGTGTCGCCGTCCGATCCACAATGGGATACATCCGAACGCTATCCACGCCCCCGTTTGTTGTTCGAGATGATAGATATTCCGCGCCCCGAGCGCGTCCGTTACAATCAGTTGGAGGCGACCGAGGAGCCAGAAAAACCAGCAGGAAAACGAGAGGTCTAATGGTGTGAAGAACATCAAACCGATACTAAACGGGTAGAAGGAGATACGAATGGGTCCCATCGCACTCCACGGCTTTGAGCTGAATTGCCCGATCGTCTTGCCTTTAATCGGTAGGGCGGGTATATCAGGAAAGAGATAGTTCAAACCGTTCAGCAATTCCGCGCTCCCTGCGAGTGCGAAACCGAGCCACATCCACGGGGAAGTAAAAAAGCGTTTCGGATTGCTTGTGAGTGCCAATGGGAGTTGGACGATCGGATAGTTCAATCGTTCATTTTCCGTCCACTGCTTCCGCAGAAAAACCGTCACCGCCAACAACGTCAACCAGAGGGCAATCACGAAACCCGACCACGCCAACACCGGCGGGATCCATGCGTTTAAGGTGGCGGCGTTATAGAGTGTGGAATCCCCCTCGTAGAACCCATCTAAGATGCGTGGGCTTTTAACGGCAATCCATGTCGGAACGTGATGCCCGAATAACGGAATCCATTCGTTCTCTGGCGTTGCGAACTGAAAGGCGTGAGCGAGGACGGGGATGAGGTAACCCATCATGGTATGCCCACTGATCGTCGTCAGCATCACGACCATCACGTAGATGGTTTGCAGGTCGGCTTCCGACATCGCCAGACGCGGTAGGAATCGCTGGAACAGTAGGTTGACGAGAACGAAAACAAGGAGGGTAAAAACGGCATTGAAAAACAGGGAGGCGATCGTCAGCTGCGTAGAGTGCCACACCTCGGTCCCCATCAGGCACCAGTAGCTATTAAAGACGACAAGCACCAGTCCAATCAGCAGAATATGCGGTTTGACGAGATTGGTTTTTCCGTTTCGGTTAGTCTCCATTCCCGCTCCTGCTGATGTGCCGTAATGCTTCCTTTAACACTGCTGCGTTGCTGTATCTTTTCAGGGTGTCCTGTGCTGAGGGATCGCTGAAGTCCCGAATCCCTTCACATAACAGTGGCAACGCTCGGACGACGTTATCCACGATTGTGATACTCGCCTGCTTCGCCGTGCGCGACATCGGATTCAAATCGACGGTCACCACGGCTTTGCCCATCTGTCGGAGTGCTTCGCATCGGTCGCCGTCCTCAAGCGGCACAAAGACGACATCCGCTTTAAAAATCCCATTTGGATGCACGAACTTCCGATTGGAGTCGATATAGGAGAGCTGCGCCTCGGTCGTCGGCATCAGCACGTCCGGCGCGCCGTGCCTTAGGAGATACTCTCGGATTCTCTGTTCGCGTCCTGTTTCCGTGTGGAAGATGTTCACTTCTAACGGAGCATTCAGGATCCGTCCCAACTCGATAAGCCCATCCGGTGCCAATGCCGCGACATTTCCGTTGACCGAAATGACAGGGTGTTCAGCAAGATATAGCATCGCCGCCGCCGCGTGGATTGCCTCCGTCGCGAAGGGTTGTGTCGTTTCCCCGATGAGGTAATCGAAAGCCTCCCCACGCCCGTGCGCGATAAGCCCGTGGACAGAGGTAATGCCTTGCTCTACACCTGCAACGATGGTATCTCGTAATGTCAATGAAAGGTAACGGGGATGTGTTTTCGGAACGTCGCTCAATTGCGTAGCACCTCAGCAGAAGTTTCCTTCTATTATACAGGTTTTCGGGTAAGTTTGCAAGCGGCGATGTGTAACCGCATTCTGGCTCAGGTTTGACAAATTCCAGGCGTTACAGTATATTTAACCCAAGTTGCTACTCAAGTTTAGAAAGTTTCAATGAGATATTTTAGGCATTTTCGCCACCCCATAGGGGTAATATGTCTATAGAAAACTGGAATGTAAATTGATTTTAAATAAAAGAGAGAAAAAGATGACACAAACAACGAAACACCCTGCTAACGACGAAGTAGACGTTCCGGATAGCGCGAGCAGTGTTGATGCCGTTAGTGATATGGAAAATCAACGCCAACTCAACGATTTACGACGTGAATATCTTGATGATCGGTCGGATTCTATTAATCAATGGCTGGTTGTTATAGGTTTGGTTCTTGCCTTTTTTGCGGTTGCAATTCCGGTTGGAACGGGTATTGCTGCTTATTTTGCCTACACCCAGTTTCAGCGTATTGAATCCGAGGCACAAGAACACCTTGACGAAGCAAAAAGGTATGCCAGTGAAGCAGCGCAATATCTTAAGGACATCCAAGCACAAAAGAAAATAGCGGAAGAAGTTGTATCGGAATTGACGAGTGAAGACATCAGTAAACTCATTCAACCCGGAACATCTGAAGCATCCTCAGAAATTGAGAACCTACTACAAAAGATTCAACAGGATCCTGGGGCATCTGTCATAGATAGGGCTATAGTTGAGGCAAACAGATTGCAAAAAGAGGGGAAAGTTGATGATGCTATTAAGAAGTGGGGTTCTATTGCGAATATATCAGAGGGGATTGATAACGATAAAGCTGCAGCGGCATTTCTCGCTCGTGGCGCAGCCAACAGTGATTTAGGTAAACATGATGAGGCAATTTCAGACTTTAATGAGGCAATCCGTCTAAATCCAAATCTTGCTGGGATTTATGTATTTCGTGGAGTGGCCCACGGTAATTTAGGTAAAAACGATGAGGCGATTTTAGACTTTAATGAGGCAATCCGTCTAAATCCAAATCTTGCTGAGGCCTATCTTACTCGTGGCTTTACAAACGAGTCACTTCGTAAAGTAGAGGAGGCACAGGCAGATTATCAGATGGGTTTAAAACTCGCTGAACAACAAGGAAACGAAAATCTCAAAACCGCTATTGAGGAAAGTCTTCAAAGACTCAAAAACATAGAGTAGCCTTACGTTATTACGAAACATGCTTCCAAGAATTGAACACCCTCAATGCCATACAATATAGGTCGGTATCTCCAGCACCAGTCCGATCAAACTCCACACACATCCGAGTGTATAATCCCCCAAGATTAACCCTAAAAAGAAGGGTATCGCTTGTCGGTAGAGTTTCACACCGCCAATCTTCAACACGATCGCTTTCGCTAACCAACCCAAGAAGATTGTAAACCACAACCGTCCCATCCCCGTGCCACTGACCAACACATAACCGCCCGGATGCAGGGGCCACCACAGAAATCGGATATTCATCAGCATCAGGAAGATTGTGAACACGAAACTACCGCTAATAACGCCGAGTTCAGGCACACCTGTCTCCTGCGGGCTGACAAGCCACGTCTGTAAGCGGTTAAACGTCTCCCATCCCATATAGACAATCCAGCCGCGCGCCTTGCTCCCCGCACCCATATCGTAGAGGACGTGCAGATATGCCCAAAACGTTATCAGGACCCCGAACACAATCGCCAAGATCATCCCGATGAGCAACTGCCGATACCCAATTTGGCTCCGTTCTGCCAAACGGAACGCCTCCAATTCACTCGGTGTCGGATGCGCACGGAAACAGCGAACAAACGGGTAGAGGAACGTCAGTCCGGTCAAGTTGCCCGTCCCGAGTCGACGTGTGCCTAATCCGAGGACCATCGTCCGTCCCGGATCGACCAGGATGAGTTGATGCAACGGCGGTCCAATTTCAGCGCGAACGCGGGTGATACCGATAATCATTGGAAAGTAAAAGAGGAAAAAGAGCCCAATCGCCCAAAAGGTCATCCCCATCTGGAAACAGAAGAAGAAAAGGAATAGCAATCCTACAGTGAACAGTCCTGCCGCGGTGCGGTAACGCATCGGTTCTCCAGAATCGTCAGGGGGTGATTCGCCACGGCGTTGCGTGATCCCGAAAACTTTACGGATAATCCGTCCATAGTGCCGTCGTCCCATCCATAACGGAATGCATCCGAACGCAAGCCATGCGCCCGTCTGCTGTTCAAACCTATAGATATCGCGTGCCCCGAGCATATCGGTCACTATCATTTGAAGACGGGTCAGTAACCAGAAAAACCAGCAGGAAAACGAGAGATCCAGGGGCGTGAAGAACATCAATCCGATGCTAAATGGATAGAGGGAGATGCGAATGGGCCCCATCGCACTCCACGGCTTTGAGCTGAATTGTCCAAGGACTCTGTTTCTAATGGGTAGAGAGGGGATTTCTGGAAACAGGAAACTCAGTCCATTTAGCAGTTCTGCACTCCCTGCGAGTGCGAAACCGAGCCACATCCACGGGGAAGTAAAGAACCGTTTCGGATTGCTCGTGAGTGCCAATGGGAGTTGGACGATCGGGTAGTTCAGACGCTCGTTTTCCGTCCACTGTTTTCGGAGAAAGACCGTTACCGCCAACAACGTCAACCAGAGCGCAATCACGAAACTCGACCACGCCAGCACGGGTGGGATCCAAGCGTTCAGCGTAGCAGAATTATAGAGGGTAGAATCGCCTTCGTAGAATCCGTCTAAGATACGTGCGCTTTTGATTGCGATCCAACTGGGGATATTGTTTCCAAAGAGCGATAGCCATTCGTTTTCGGGGGTTGCGAACCGAAACGTATGCGTGAGGGCAGGGATGAGGTAGCCCATCATGGTATGCCCGCTGATCGTTGATACCATCACGACCATCACGTAGATGGTTTGCAGATCCGCTTCCGACATCGCCAGACGCGGCATAAATCGCTGGAGCAGTAGATTGACAAGCACAAAGACGAGGAGGGTGAAAACGGCGTTGAAGAACAGCGAAGCGATTGTCAGTTGCGTAGAGTGCCATACTTCGGTCCCCATCAGGCACCAGTAGCTATTAAAAGCGACGAGCACCAACCCAATCAGTAGAATATGCGGTTTGACAAGTCGTTTAACATGATGGGGTTTCCCGTTGCCGTTGGTTTCCATTCCCGTCCCTGCGGATGTGCTTCAGCTCAAATTTGCGTCTATTATACTGCGATTTGGGTAAGTTTTCAAGGGCAGATGTGTTTGAGAGGATCACACAGACCTTTTCTCAAATGCTTACTATGAAATTCTCATAACGGTTTCCCGAAACACAAAATATACCCGTCATAATCCTTGAGTTCAAACGCTCGGAGACCGTCGTCCGTATTGGCGAGAGGTTCGTGGAATGCCAGTCCACGCGACTCAAACTCAGCAAACAAAGCATCGGGATCGGAGACCAGAATGAAAGCGTCCCATCTTGCCCACGCGTGCCGGGTGTGGTTCGGAACCGGACGAATATCTTCGGTGATATGTTTCAGAAGAATCCGCACATCATCACGAGATACGATCGCAAAAAATGGATCTTCTTCTGGGATGAGGAGATCTGTCTCAAAACCGAGTTTCTGGTTGTAAAAGTCGATTGATGCAGTAAGGTCATCGACAATAAAAAACGGATAAATTCTTTCAAGCAGTGTTTTTTTCTCCATTGCCTATCCTCCTGTTTTCTTGCCATAATATCCTAACAGATTCACACCCAGTATTCAACGCAGAAGATTCTCATAGAAAGTTGTCCCGGTTTGTAGTCGTGCGATGAATCGCACGTTCTGAACGGACAACGAGCAATAAATGGCTTCCCTTCCTCTTTGAAAAAAATCAATACGCCGCCAAAAACTTTACACACCCTTTTAATCGAATCCGTATGGAATCGAAATTTCGCAGCATTTCGCAGCATTTCGCAGCCATTCTGTCTTTTAATCCAACCCGTTTAGTGTTTTGACAATACATCCAGTGGAGACACAAAACTCTGAACGGTTGGTTGAAGTGGCATAAAAGCGTAGTTGACACATCTGAGACTTTGCAGTATACTGACAACGACAACCACACTCTGGATTGAGAAAGGAACTGATTTCATGGCAACACTCAGATGGGGCATACTCGGTTGTGGGGATGTCGCTGAATATAAAGGCGGACCGCCCCTCTACGCCGTCGATGATTCGGAACTCATCGCCGTGATGCGGCGGGACGGCGCGAAAGCGGAATCCTTCGCTGAGAGACACGGCGCGAAACGCTTCTATACCGACATAGATGCACTCTTGGCAAATGACGAACTCAACGCGATCTACATCGCGACGCACCCCTATCTCCACTGCGAACAGACACTCCGTGTCGCAGCGGCAGGTAAGCACATCCTCTGCGAGAAACCGATGGCGATGACGGTTGAGGAATGCCAACGGATGGTGGATGCCTGCCACGACGCGGGTGTAACCCTGATGCTCGCTTATTACCGAAACTTCTATCCGAATATCGTGAAGATGAAGGCGTTGATGGATGCGGGTGCTATCGGGGATGTGGTGCTGGCGCGAATCAATCACACCGGTTTTTATGACCCGACTCGGCACGACCTGCATAGCTGGCGAGTGGATCCCAAAATCAGCGGGGGTGGGGTGCTGATGGACCTCGGTAGCCACCGTATCTCGCTCCTTCAGTATCTGATGGGGGAGGTTGAATCCGTGCAAGGCTACGCGGAGACGGTGCATCTGGATATTGAGGTCGATGATTCTACTGTGTTTACGCTCCGTTTCAAGAGTGGCGCGCATGCGGTTGCGAATATCAACTGGAACGTCGGGGTCTCAATCGACGATGTTGAGGTCTACGGCACGGAAGGGGCTTTAAGGTGTTCGCCGTTGAACAGTGGGAACCTGACGTTGGAAAAATCGGGTGAGCAGATTGCGATGGACCAGACACCGTTCCCTTACACACACACGGGACTTGTGGAAGACTTTGTCAATCACCTCAAGACGGGTGAACCGATCCGGTGTTCAGGCGAGTCGGGATTGCAGACGAATGCGATCATCGCGGAGATACTGTAGATGTGTTCTCAGGTTTGGGTGCGGTTTTCAACCGCACCTACCGTGGTTTCTAACGAATTCGTTCGGATTCCAGTGTTAGCCAATCCCAATAGGCTCTGGGCATCTCCGCAGGTGGCTCTAAACCGGATTCCTCGCGCCATCGTAACAACGGGTGCCGTCGATCGGGTTGCGGAAGATCAACACTGGTGCCATACGCCGCCGACTCAAAGATCCCCATCATCATCTCAATGATGTGCCGTCCCTCGGTGCCGCTGCACGTATGTGCTCTCCCTTCATCCAAAGCGTTGACGTAATCCTCCACAAACCAGTAATCCGCTTCCGACGCGCTACCTTCAGGATCGTAGTGATCAGGATAGATAAGTTCTAATGCTTCCCACTGGTCGTGTGTGCCGTCGGGAACATAGTGCGGTGTCGGTAACCACCACGCCCCACCAAGTCCCCAGAAGAGTCTACCTTCAGTGCCGTAAAGCTCCATCGTATACCCGTTGGTATCCATTTTGTCAAAACGGTGTTGGAGGAGGGTCCCCGTGACGTTGCCCTCATATTGCAGCGTCGCCGTGATATATTCGCCTGCGATTGTTCCCATGCCGCTCGGCGACGGCACCACATCTGTCGGCATAATCGGTTTCCCGCCCGTCGTCAGGTGTGCGACAATACGCTGGCACCGTTTCCCGAAATGGAGCATGTTGTTGAGCATGTGAGTGCCGATGTTCATCAAACCGTAGCCGCCATAGTAGCCTTTCCCACTGCCGTACATATAGCGTAAGTCACCGATCTTCCCAGCATCAAAGGCGCGTGAGAGCGTCTGCATCGGTGCCCCGACCCTGCCTTGGTGGTGGACGGCGACCTGCACACCTTTTTCCTTGGCTTTGGCGATGACGGCATCCGCCTGCACGAGGTCAACACACATCGGCTTTTCAACCTCAATATTGACACCATGTTCCAGCACGCGCATGCACAGATCGTAGTGAAATTCCGTGCCGGTGGGGATTGCCACAATGTCGGGTTGGATTTGCCGAATCATCTCATCTAAATCGGTGAACTGTGCGGTGACGTTGACTTCTTCGCCGAGCGTGTCGAGACGTTCCTGAACCAGATCACAGAGTCCGACAATCTCTGTGCGTGGATGCGCATGATATGCCCGTGCTGCTGCCGTCCCGCGTCCTCTACATCCTAAAATTCCGATCCGATATATTTTCATGATTTTCTCCTTGATAGATATGCCGATAGCGCGTAATCGAACGGTGTCGCGGTATCCATCTGAACGTAATCGATCTGGCTCGCGCCACAGCCGCGACGGTAACTCTGAATGAACTGGTTCAATTTTTCAAGATAATCCGTTTTCAGTGTATCCGCTTGCGTTGAAAGCGTCTGCCCGGTTTCCATGTCCCGAAAGACGACAGAACCCGTGTAAGGGAAGGTAAGTTCGGCAGGATCGAGAAGGTGGAACACGATGACTTCATGTTTCTGATGACGCAGGTGTTTCAGGGCAGAGATGACCTGTGAAGGTTCATCCAACAGATCGGAGATGACAATCACCAAGCCGCGTCTCACAATCCGTTTGGCGAGTTCGTGGAAGAGACCGCTCAATTGCGTCTCCTGACCGGGGGTCGCGCTTTCCAAAGCGGACATAATCGCTCGTAGATGCGTGGCGGCACCCCTGGGTGGAATGTATCGCTGAATCTCCGTGTCGAAGAGTGCTAAACCGACAGAGTCGCGCTGCTTGAGCATGAGATAAGTGAGCGTCGCGGCGAGATAACAGCCGTATTCAAACTTCGTCAATCCTTCCTCGGCGTGTTTATAGTTCATCGACGCACTTGTATCGAGGAGGATATAGGCGCGGAGGTTCGTCTCCTCTTCAAACTTTTTGACGTAATACCGATCCGATTTCCCGTAGACTTTCCAGTCGATATAACGGATCTCATCGCCGGGCATATATTGTCGGTGTTCCGCGAATTCTACGCTGAACCCCTGATACGGACTTTTGTGCAATCCAGTAACGAATCCTTCAACGACGAGCCTTGCGACGAGTTCCATACCGCCAATTCGAGAGAGTGCAACTGGGTCTAAGTATTTATGAGATGTTTGCATATTCTTTTCCGAGATTACTTAAAAACGGCAACTGAACGGTCCTCATGGACAAGGTCGTCAATAAAATACAAACGTTCTTCATCATCCATAGCGTCCCAATCCAATCCGCGTTCGGCGCATAATTTTCTAACCTTTGATTCGGCATACTTCATTCGCGCCTCGCGTTCTGCTGGTGTTTCCTTTGTAAGTGCGCGAACAACCAAGAATTTTTCTTCGGGTGGCATTTGCTGAACCAAATCAATGACCTGCTCGGTCGTTAATTTAAGTGTCAAATTCATGATATTTACCTCCTAAATCTTGAAACTCAATTATAACAAAAATTTGCCTGCATATCAACTGAAATGTCAAAAACTTGGTAAAGTGCCACTTGACAAGTGAAACGCCTAAATGATACAATTGCATACACAATTATAAAGAGGGAAGCCAGATTATTCTGGCTGCCTCAGTGACCAATACCTATCGGGCGAGACTCATTTTTGGGTAATAGCCAGTGGATAATTTATTCGCTCTCGCCCTGAGAATAGATGGAGGAAATAGCAAAAGATGGAAACCACAGTTACAAGGTTAAAACGATTATGTGTCAGTTCAATGGTGCTTAGCCTGATGTTTGTAGGTATAAGTTTTGCCGAAATTGACTTTGGAGATTGTGTCGGCATGTGGCTCTTTGATGAGGGGAATGGTAAGACCGTCGAAGATTCCTCTGGAACGGGGAATGACGGCTCAATTGAGGGCGGTGCCAAATGGGTTAATGGCAAGTTTGGCAAAGGTTTAAGCCTTAATGGCTCGGATGCTTATGTAGAAATTGAGCACGATGACTCCTTAAATGTTGGCGGCGAACACACGATTGCCCTTTGGGTTAAATTAGATAAACCTCCCGCTGCTGGGATGGGTGTTGTGACCAAAGATGATTGGGCACCAGGATTTTGGTGGGATGGTGGTGTAATCCGGCATCATACGCATGACCCAGGGGGCACACTTCACTTTATAGATGCACCTTGGGATCCAGATACAGACTGGCATCACGTTGCTGTTACCTGGGATGGTGACGGGTTCGGCGTATATCTCGACGCTGATCAGATTGGCGATGGGGTAACGACACCAAACTTAGGAAGGAATCCGTTAACTGACAAACCCTTTCTAATCGGTATCTATCTCGCCACTGGACAACACGGGCAATGGGGTCAGTTTCTGGGTGCAATCATTGACGATGTTGCTGTCTTCAATGTGGCGTTGGACGGTGATGACATCGAAACCCTCATGAATGACGGATTAGCAACTGCGGCTGATATTGAACCTGCAGGTAAACTCACAACGACCTGGGCTGACATCAAAACCGATTAACCTACTTCCAATCTGGGGTGAGGAAAACATAAGAAAACGGGGTGGTGAACTGAGTTTCACCCCCTGTTTTTTTAAACTATAAAGGCAATTTTATGTAAGCAACGGCTTCAGCCATCGTTTTGCCGTTTCCATGTCCATACCGGTCCGTTTCGCGTAATCCAAGACCTGATCCTCTCCAATCCTACTGATACTGAAATACCGCGCCTCTGGGTGCGAATAATACCAACCACTCACGGATGCCGCTGGTGACATCGCTAAACTCTCCGTGAGAGAGATCTCCGTATTCTCCGTAACGTTCAACACGTCAAACAACACGCGTTTCTGGTTATGGTCAGGACAGGCGGGGTATCCCGGGGCAGGACGGATCCCGCGATATTTCTCAGCAATCAAGGCTTCAGGACCCAACGCCTCATCAACGGCATATCCCCATAGCGTTGTCCGGACGTGCTGATGCATGCGCTCTGCGAAAGCCTCCGCGAATCGATCTGCCAACGCCTTTGCCATAATACTGTTGTAATCGTCCTGTTCCCGCTCAAATTCAGCACAGAATTCGGAAACACCGATACCCGTTGTCACAGCAAATGCACCGATATAATCCGGGACACCTGTTGTTTTCGGCGCGATGAAATCACCGAGACTGAGGTTCGGTCTCGTAAAGGGTTGCTCCGTCTGTTGACGTAGGTGAGGCAAAGTGGCAATCACTTCTGTCCGAGTTGCGTCCGTATAGATTTCGGTATCCTCACCGACACCGTTGGCAGGATAGATTCCAACGACAGCGCGTGCCTGAAATCTTTTATCTTCGACGATAATCCGGAGGAGCGTTTCAGCATCTTTAAGGAGTTTATGGGCTTCCGCACCGACTTCTGGATGCTCCAGTATATTCGGATATTTACCGCGGAGTCCCCACGTCGTAAAGAACGGACTCCAGTCGATATAGCCAACGAGTTCCGCTAACGGATAATCTTCAAAGATTTTGGTGCCTATCACGTCCGGCGTGGGAGGTTGATAACTTCGCCAATCCAGTGTGGACCTGCGTTCCTGAGCAACGGCGAAGGGTAGTAGGTTCGCTTGTTGCCGATTTTTGGCGCGACGCTCCCGGATCTCAGCATATTCCTCACGGGTCTGCTGAGTAAAAGTCTGTTGTCTTTCACTGCTCATCAGCTCGCTGACAACACCAACACTTCGAGACGCATCCCTGACATGGATTGTGGAACCACTATACGCGGGTTCGATTTGAACGGCGGTATGGACCTTTGAAGTCGTCGCGCCACCGATAAGGAGTGGAATTCGGAAACCTTCACGCTCCATCTCTTGAGCGACGTGCACCATCTCATCCAAGGAGGGTGTAATGAGTCCACTTAACCCGATAATATCGGCGTTCTCTTTCCGAGCGGTTTCCAGAATTTCCTCTGCAGCCACCATCACACCGAGATCAACGATCTCGTAATTGTTGCACCCAAGCACCACACCAACGATGTTCTTACCAATGTCGTGAACATCGCCCTTCACCGTTGCCATCACAATCTTGCCCCTGGATTGGAGAGCACCTTCCGCCTGCTCCTTTTCGATATACGGAATGAGGTGTGCAACCGCCTTTTTCATGACGCGCGCGCTCTTGACGACCTGTGGCAGGAACATCTTACCGTCGCCGAAGAGTTCACCGACACGGTTCATACCGTCCATCAAGGGTCCCTCAATGACGTGTATAGGACGCTCATAATTTTGCCGCGCTTCCTCGGTATCGGCCTCAATATACTCGAGAATCCCTTCGACAAGTGCGTACCGCAGGCGTTCTTCGACGGATAGTTTCCGCCATTTCCGACTGACACGCTTCTTTTTCCCCTTACCTTTCAGCGTATCCGCAAGATTGACGAGTTGGTCGGTTGCGTCTTCTCGACGATTGAACAGAACATCTTCCACCGCCTCTAAAAGAGACTTTGGCAGATCGTCATAAACCGCGAGTTGCCCAGCATTGACAATTCCCATGTCCATACCGGCGTTGATGGCATGATAGAGAAACGCGGCGTGCATCGCCTCACGCACCCTATCGTTGCCACGGAAGGCGAAGGAGATATTGCTCACCCCTCCGCTGACTAAGGCATAAGGACACGCGGCTTTAATCTGCGTACACGCCTCAATAAACGCCTTGGCGTATTCGTTGTGCTCTTCGATACCCGTCGCGACAGCGAAGATATTCGGATCAAAAATGATGTCCTCGGGTGGGAATCCAACCGCTTCCGTCAAGAGTTGGTACGCCCGACGACAGATCTCCACTTTCCGTTCGTATGTATCCGCCTGCCCCTCCTCGTCAAACGCCATGACAATAACAGCGGCACCGTACTGTTGAATGAGCCGTGCCTTCGCTAAGAAATCCGCCTCACCCTCTTTCAAACTGATGGAGTTAACGACCCCTTTCCCCTGAATGCACGCTAAGCCAGCTTCTATGACCTCCCATCGACTGGAATCCAGCATAATGGGTACACGACTAATGTCGGGTTCTGCAGCAATGAGGTTGAGGAACTTGACGATCGCAGTTTTGGCATCTAACATGCCTGCATCCATGTTAATATCAATCAGTTGTGCCCCATTTTCGACCTGATCCCTGGCGACCTCTAAAGCGGTTTCATAATCCTCGTTTTTAATGAGTGTTGCGAATCGGCGGGAGCCTGTTACGTTTGTGCGTTCACCAACGTTAACAAAGAGAGAATCAGGCGTGATGTTAAACGCCTCTAAGCCACTGAGACGGCAGGCACGTTTTTGTGGCACGGGTTCCCGTGGTGCGTATTCAGCCGCAACTTTGGCAATCGTTTCGATGTGTTCAGGTTGACTCCCGCAACATCCACCGATGATATTGACGAATCCGTTCTGTGCGAACTCGTGCATCCATTCCCCCATTTCGGCAGGTGTCTGGGTATAGTGCCCCAGTTCATTGGGGAGTCCAGCGTTCGGATAGCAGATAACGGGTATATCCGTTATTTTTGCCATTTCGGCGAGATACGGACGAATCTGTTGTGATCCGAAACCGCAGTTCAACCCGACAGCGAGCAGATTCGTATGCCGAACGGAGTTCCAGAAGGCTTCGACTGTTTGTCCGGAGAGGTTTCTGCCGCCACCGCCACTTCTGTCAGAAGAGACGATAAGCGGGATGTCAATGCCGCGGGCTTCAGCGAGGGTTTGGATAGCAAAAAGTGCGGCTTTACAGTTAAGCGTGTCCATGACGGTTTCGACGAGGAGAAGATCCGCGCCGCCGTCAATTAAGCCTTCCGCTTGCGTCGTGTAGGCAGCAACGAGCTGGGCAAAGGTAATGTTTCGATAGCCGGGGTCGTTCACATTCGGCGAAATCGAGCAGCTGCGGTTGGTAGGTCCCATACTTCCAGCGACGAATCGAGGTTTGTCGGGTGATGTCCACTTATCCGCTACTTCGCGTGCGATGCGTGCAGCCGCATAGTTTACTTGATATGCGATGTCTTGGAGTTGGTAATCTGCCATCGACACAGACGTGCTGGTAAAGGTATTCGTTTCGATGATATCGGCACCAGCACTGCAGTAGTTGGCGTGTATTTCTTTTACAATATGCGGTTGTGTTATGGAGAGCAGATCGTTGTAACCTTTGAGTTCACACGGATGATCGGCAAACTGTTCACCTCGAAAATCCGCCTCTGTGAGCCGATAGGTCTGCAACAGCGATCCCATCGCGCCATCAAGGATCAGAATCCGTTTCTCCAGTTCATTTTTAAGGTATGTTATTTTTTCGGTATCTGCCATAGATACATTATATCCTTTTTATGATAGACGCTCCCTCAAGCCTTCACGTCTGGATTGCATATCAATACGTCGTGTGTTATAATATACCACAGGACTTATACAATGCGCAATGAATTGCACTACTACGAATCCTACTGCTTTTGGGAAACACATATCCCGCCAAGGTATGCCTGTTTGTAGTAATGCTATTTATCGCATGTCTGCCTAAGTCCTAATACCATAAAGAAAACCACCTATGCAAACGCAAAACAGAGAACGCGAACGTTCCCCACACGCCCATAAATACGCCATCCATTTTGACATCCTTCCAGAGATTTCTTATCTCAATGAAGACCTACCCGTCTTAATAGCGGATCTTCTGCCAATTTTTCACGGATTCCCAAGAGATGTCTGGGTCTCTGAAAAATGGGTAGACGAAGGCCTCGACTTTTGCCGGGTTGTTTTCTGGGTGTGTTCAGAATCCCCGGACGCGATTAAAACCTTCGGCAACTGGTTTCAGGCAATATTCCGAGAACCCTCCGTCTCCGAAGTTTTAGAACGTCTCGTCACGCATGCCTTAGACGACCCCAACGATATAGAGGTTATCCTGACGGATTGGACGCGCTTAGCGAATTGAGAACGCGGCATAAATAGTGTTGACACCCGCAAATAGATTATGCTATAATATTGAGGTAGAAATCAGTTCTCCAACAAGGTAATTAGGTAAAACAGGAGATGGGTAATGATCCGACGAACCCTTTGGACCGCTATGCTGGGAAAGTTTGTGCGACTTCAAAATTTACTATTAATACTGATGTCACTCTCAGTGCTGTTCGTTCGCGAGGCACATCCGCAAACTGTTGATGAAATCTTCCAGAATTTCAAAACGGCGTACGCGCAATCTAATAATTTCAGTGCGAACTTTGAGGAAACGACGCTCTTCGCGCAGAAGAAAAGTGTCGCTCGTGGACGGTTTATATTCGGGAAACCGAATCTGCTTCGTAAAGAGTATGTTGACCGGAACGATACGTCAAAGGTGGTCCAACTCACTGTTTTAGACGGCGAATACGGCTGGACATATACACCGATACTCAATCAAGTCAATAAGATGAAATGGAACAATCCAGAACGTCGGGAGCTGTTGCCGGGTATTGGCGCATCCCTTGAAGATGTTCAGAAAAACTACGATATGACGCTGATTCCTGACGAATTTGCGAATCCAAAAGGGGTCCATCAAATTGAATTGGCACCTAAAGTTCACATGGTGAATACGAACGCCAAGGAAACCCTTCAAATCTGGGTGAAATCCGGTGAGTGGCTCCCCGTGCAATTTGGCTACGAAACCGAATTTGAAGATGGTACGCGTCAAAGTGTGATTGTCACGCTCACAGAGATTAAACGAGATAAAAAACTCGCACCGGATCTTTTCAAGTTTGTGGTGCCTAAAGATGCCGAGGTAATAGATCTCTCCGAAAATTAGGGATGGATCTCTTATGCCGAGATAATTCCTACTTTTCGAGAACACATTATGAATTTCGGTACCCTTTTGCGGTTGGCAAATCTCCTAACCATTTTACGGCTTTTCCTCATCCCCCCGTTCATATACTGTTTTCAGACTGATAGGATGGGGATTGCGCTCGCTATTTTCGCTGGCGCAGCACTGACCGATCATCTTGACGGTAAAATTGCCCGAAAGCAAGGTGTGACGGGCTTCGGAAAATTTATGGACCCGCTCGCTGACAAGTTATTAATCGGTGCGGCTTTAATCTGTTTAGCGTTATTCAAGCACGTTGACAGTGGACTCATTCCGGTATGGATGGTTTTTGTTATCATCGGTCGTGAAGTTCTCGTTACATTCTTACGGATTGTTTTCATGGCAAAGTACGGGCAGGTCGTCTCTGCAAACCAGTGGGGAAAATACAAGATGACTTCACAGCTGATCGTCATCATTATCGGGTTAATGCTACTCGCATTTCAAGACTATCTGAACTCAGCACTGATTGTGCAAAGTCGAGGTCCTATCTATTTTATGATGTATATCCCCTTAGTGCTCACAATCGGATCCGGTCTGGAATTTCTGGTTAACAATCGTAAACCTTTATTCGGCCTGTTCCACGCAACCCGTTACGATCCAAAAGCAGGTGCGTGATGGATACAGCCAAAAGCGCAGTCATTCGCTGTTTTGTAGCAATTGAGATCCCAGAATCGATACAGGCATTGCTGAAGTCAGTGCAAACAGATCTTCAGCCGTGGATTTACAAGGCTTCATGGACAAAACCCAGAAATTTTCACCTTACCTTGAAATTCCTCGGCGATGTTCGTCCTGAAGCAATCAATGATATAAGTGCCACCATTCAGCGCATGGCAGATACGCACTCGTCATTCTCCATTGCCTTCGGGGGCATCGGTGCGTTCCCGAATCTCGCTCGTCCACGTGTCCTTTGGATGGGCATAAAACAGGGGGCGTCGACTGTGTCACGTCTTGCAAAAACCGTGAACCATGAATTGACACATCTCGGTTTCTCAACAGACACTCGTTTTCACCCACACCTCACGCTGGCGCGGTTGAGAACCGCGACAAATCTTGAACCATTAAAGAATATTTCACGTAAACATGATACAATCGTTGGCAGATCAATGCGTGTAAACGAAATCACACTCATGCAGAGCCAACTTCACTCAAATGGGGCGATCCACACGCCTTTAAGCGTCCATCATTTTTCGGCGTAATGCGATGCTCAAAGCACCTATTTTCCACAGCAGGTGTAATATAAGGAGAATGTAAAAACATGCAAGATGAACAGAAACAAAAAGCCATTGATCAAGCAATTTCGCAAGTAGAGCGTGAATTCGGTAAAGGGTCTATCATGCGGTTCGCAGATAACGAAGTTGTGCCCGTCGAAGCCATCCCGACCGGTTCTCTCGCGCTTGATCTTGCTCTCGGTGTAGGCGGTGTCCCGCGCGGCAGAATCATCGAGGTATTTGGACACGAAGGCACTGGAAAAACCACCTTGGCACTCCATATTGTCGCCGAAGCACAAAAATTAGGGGGCACGGCGGTGTTCATTGACGTTGAGCACGCACTTGATACCACCTACGCTCGCAATATCGGGGTCAACATGGAAAATCTACTCATCGCACAACCCGATGCCGGCGAACAAGCCTTAGAGATCGTAGAAACGCTGATCCGCAGTGGTGCGATTGACTTGGTAGTCGTTGACTCGGTAGCGGCTTTGACCCCTCAAGCCGAAATTGAAGGTGAAATGAGCGACGCCCACGTCGGTTTATTGCCCCGTTTAATGTCTAAAGCTCTACGGAAACTGTCGGGTGTCACAAACAAATCCCAAACCTGTGTTATCTTCACAAATCAGATCCGGCAGAAAATCGGGATCATGTTCGGAAACCCAGATACAACACCGGGCGGACTTGCTCTCAAGTTCCACGCTTCCGTTCGTTTAGAACTCCGACGCGGTACCCAGATTAAAGATGGGAATGAAATTCTTGGAAGTGGTGTCCGGGTCAAAGTGGTAAAAAATAAAGTGGCACCCCCTTTCAAAGAGGCAGAATACGACGTTACTTTCGGAAAAGGCATCTCTAAAGAAGGGAATCTCTTGGATATTGCCGTTGATAATGAATTGATTCAAAAGAGTGGTTCCTGGTTTGCCTACAACGGTGAACGCATCGGTCAGGGCAGATCAAATGCCAAGAAATATCTGGAAGAGAACCCAGAGATTGCGACGGAAATCGAGGCGAAGATACGGGAAACACTGAGTGTGGCACCCGAATCTACCGCCGGCGCGATTCCCGAAGACGAAACCGATGATACGACGTCGTAAAAAAAGCAGGGCAAAGTTTTCATACTGTAGCACACCTGAGGATGTAGTGCTGGTATAGCGAGACAGGCACGTCTCGCTATACAAAATCCTTGAAAACTCCCGAAAAAACAAAAACATCCAATTTTTCTTGACACAATTTTTTCGGTACGCTATACTCTAAATAAACACGGTGGGTCGATCAAACAGAAACCCATCCGAACACAGTTATCCGCGTATCTGACTTTCACCGCTACGAGTGGAGTCGAAAAATCGTTTTTGAAAGTGAGAACTTCATGTATGGCTATCAAAAGAGGAAATTCCATGGATTCCTTTGAGGAGCAAGAGAATTGCGATGCTGTTTGGTATCAACAGCAAATGCGCACACTCCAAGGGACCATTGACATGCTCGAAGCCGAGCTTGCCAGCATGCGCCAACAACAGCGTGCTGTCTATGTCAAGGACCTTGAAACTCGACTCTATGAAATGCAGCGTGAGTTAATGGCGGCACACCGTCGGAATAAGAAACTCACGAACATGCTACAAGAGGCGAAAGAGAAACTCCAGATCCTTAAAGAAAAGGTCGCCCAACTCAGCGCACCCCCCAATAATTACGGAGTCTTCCTCGCTTCAAACGAAGATGGCACCGTCGATATCGACATTAGCGGTAGAAAATGGCGCGTGAATCTCGATCCAGCACTCAGGGATACAGACCTTGCGGTTGGACAAGAGGTTATTGTTAATAGTGGGATGAACGTCGTTAATATTAAAACTGCCGAAAAGCATGGCGATGTCGTTAAAATCAAAGAGCGGATCGCGGATGAACGCGCCATCGTGAGCCTTCGCACCGATGAAGAGCGAGTCGTCAGAATAGCGGAATCCCTCAAAGAGGAATCTCTGAAAGCCGGAGATCACGTCCTTCTCAACCATACGACGAGTATGCTCATGGAAAAACTTCCAAAACGAGAAGTCGAAGATCTGCTACTTGAAGAGGTCCCAGACATCGGTTACACCGATATCGGTGGACTTGATACACAGATAGAGGCGATTCGCGATGCCATTGAGCTGCCATACCTGTATCCGAAGGAATACAAGGAATTTAATCTTTCGCCCCCAAAAGGGGTACTCCTTTATGGACCTCCGGGTTGCGGTAAAACTTTGATAGCGCGCGCCGTCGCGAGCAGCATCGCTGAGCGTGTCCGAAAAGAAACAGGTAGGGACGAGGTTCGCGGCTATTTTATTAACATCAAGGGACCCGAACTTTTAAATAAGTACGTCGGTGAAACTGAACGTAAAATCCGAGAAGTCTTCCAAAAAGCGCGCGATAAATCGCGGGAAGGATTTCCGGTTATCATCTTCTTTGATGAAATGGACTCTCTGTTCCGATCCAGAGGTATGGGAATCTCATCGGATATGGAATCAACCCTCGTGCCGCAGTTCCTCTCGGAAATTGATGGTGTTGAGAACCTACGGGATGTTATTGTCATTGGCGCGAGCAATCGACAGGATCTTCTCGACCCTGCTGTTCTAAGACCGGGTAGGCTTGACGTGAAAATTAAAATAGACCGTCCCAATCTTGACGGTGCTAAAGACATCTTCGCCATATATCTGACCCCAGATATCCCGTTCTCTGAAGAAACCCGTCAACAGTTTAATGGGGATACCGAGGCGATCGTGAAGCATTTCATCAATGAAGCGGTAAACGACATGTACGCAACAACGGATGAAAATCGGTTTATTGAAGTGACTTACGCCCGCGGCGAACGGGAAACCCTCTTCTTTAAAGACTTTGTGAGCGGAGCAATGATCGAAAACATCGTTTCACGTGCCAAGAAAACAGCAATTAAACGTTTTATTGGTTCTGATGGGACTGACAAAGGGATACGTCTCGAAGATCTCAGCGCAGCGATTCGAGAAGAATATCACGAAAATGAAGATCTTCCCAACACTACGAATCCTGATGATTGGGCAAAAATCTCGGGCAGGAAAGGTGAAAAGATCGTTAACATCCGTGCTTTGATTAATGAGCCCACACAGGAGAAAAAACAGAACGTCCGGGTGACCCGAGGCGGTACATTCCTCTGATAACTGATAACCAGTAAAAACATGGAAATACCAATAGTAATGGGAACAGAGACTGAGTATGGTATCTCAGTCAAAAATGCCCGCGAGCAAGATCCGGTTGCTGCGTCCACCTTGGTAGTTAACGCCTATAAAACTTCAAGGGGTGATACTCCGAGCGCGACTTCTTCTGTCACGTGGGACTATGAACAAGAAAGTCCCCTGATGGACGCTCGTGGGTTTCTCGCGGAGGCGGACACACCTATCAGCGAGGCGGACACAAACAGTGTCGTCAATGATATATTGATAAACGGGGGGCGTTATTATGTGGACCATGCCCACCCGGAGTATTGCACACCGGAATGTGCCAACGCACGCGACCTACTGCTCTACGAAAAGGCGGGAGAATTAATATTGGAAGTCAGTAGGGTAACCGCTGAACGCCTTTTGCTTGACAACCAAGAAATTATCATCTATAAAAATAATACCGATTACAAAGGGCACAGCTACGGTTCCCATGAAAACTATCTTATGTCCCGTAAAGTGCCGTTTGATGCGATTGTTGATGGGTTGACACCGTTCCTCGTTACCCGTATTATTATCACAGGTAGCGGTAAAGTCGGGGCAGAAAACGGAAGTCGCGAAACAGACTATCAGATTTCTCAACGCGCCGATTTTTTTGAGAAAGAGGTTGGCCTCAGCACTATGGTGAATCGTCCTTTGATTAACACGCGCGATGAACCGCATGCTGATGACAAAATCTATCGACGTTTGCACGTTATTGTCGGCGATTCTAATATGTCCGAACTCAGCATCTATCTTAAAGTTGGTATTACCTCCATAGTGCTTCAGTTGATTGAGAAAGGAGTTGTCGGCAAACAATTCGGTTTAAAGGATCCCGTCGCGGCAATAAAAAGTATTTCACGAGACCTGTCGTGCAAAAATCAGATAGAACTCGCAGATGGCGAGCAGTGGACACCGATACAAGTCCAGCGTGCGTATCTCAAACTCGCACAACAACATCTCACAACCGAGGAGCGGACCCCAGTTGTTGAAGATGTTCTCGAAAAATGGCAATATGTGCTTGACAACTTAGAAATCGATCCGATGCGGCTCAGTCAACACCTCGACTGGATCATAAAAAAGAAATTAATAGAGGCGTATCGCAAACGACACGGATACCAATGGACGGACGCGCACGTCCAAATGCTTGACTTACAGTATCACGATATCCGTCCCGACAAAGGACTTTACATTAGATTGCTGAAAAACGGACATGTGAAACGGTTGCTCAACCACGAAGAGATTGTGCACGCGATGCACTATCCGCCCGTGGATACCCGTGCATATTTTCGGGGGACCTGTTTACGGAAGTTTCCAAATCACATTTACAGCGCAAGTTGGAACTCAATGATTTTTCTTGGTAAAGATCGAAGAAGCTTTGATAAAATTATGATGGATCGTCCGCATTTTGGCACCCAACAGATCGTTGGGGAGTTGCTGAACAACTGCACAGCAGACGAACTCGTTAAAAAACTCCGATCAAAGCGGTAAACGTAGGCGTTTCGGGGGTTCAATTCCCCTCTACCGTATCCAGTAGCATCGTGTAAAAACCAAGCACACCCGATAATAACCCTGTCGGTTCTACTGCGATGGGTTCATACGCGAGTGAGACGAACCCAGACCCTGTGAGGACACTCGGAAGCTAAGAGCGTTAGTGTCTGGGCACTAACTTTGTAGGTTTCACCATGCTCCAAAGGGGCGTGCAAACCGAGATTTCTATAGATTTTTATAGAAATGCTCAGGTTAAAAGGAACAGAACATCATGTCGACTGAAAAACAACAGGAACAGGTCAATCCTCCTGTCGATGAAACCGAAGAGATTGAACTGAATGTCAAATCAAGCGAAATGGACGAGGAGTTCGTCGAAGACTTAGACTCACTTCTTGACGAAATCGATGAAATCTTGGAAGAAGACTCACAGGAATTCGTCGAAAACTACATCCAACGAGGAGGGCAGTAGGAGTGCTTGACCTCGATGATTATGGCACTTCTGACTTTCTCCAAATTCTCAAGCGTCGCCACCCTGAATTATTGGCGATGTCCGATGCGCCTGATGCCGTTTCACGTGCTCACATATCCGAGTCGTCATTGCGTTCTTACGAAGGCACCACCGTTTTAGCGGTTGTTTATAATGCGGGTGTCATCATGGCGGGTGACCGGCAGGCAACAGAAGGGTATCAGGTCGGCGAACGGCGAATTCAGAAAGTCTATCCAGTAGATCGGCACTCGGCAATCGCTGTTGCGGGTGCCGCTGGTCCCTGTATTGAGATGGCAAAACTCTTCCAAGTTGAGGTCGAATTTTACGAAAAAACAGAAGGGATGAGCCTCAGTCTTGAAGGGCAAGCGAATTTCCTTTCACACTTGGTCCGCTCTAACTTAGCGCTTGCCATGCAGGGCTTAATTGTCTTGCCACTCTTCGCCGGTTATGATTTGAAACGGCAACGCGGTAGAATTTTTAAATACGATGCTATCGGGGGCCGTTACGAGGAAGACACCTATTACGCAATCGGTTCCGGTGGTAAGGATGCCCGTACAACCCTAAAAAAACGGTACACGCCAGAGATTTCGCGTCAAGAGGCATTAGAGAGTGTCGCGGAAGCTCTTTGGGACGCTGCCGATGAAGATATCGCAACAGGCGGTCCTGATCTCATCCGGAAAATTTTCCCAACGCTTTACACTATTACTGAAGAAGGAGTCGCCGAGATTCCTGAGGCTACTGTAGAAGAGCTCTACCGGGACCTCATATCGCGTCTCATGTAGAGAACGAAAGAATCTCGCAACACGGATTGACGGGAAACCCGATTCCCACGTGTAACGAGACACCCGCGTTCGTCTTTGCTCCTTGGAATCTGAAAGATACAGACATGTCCACACCTTATTATGTTTCACCGGAACAGATCCGTCAGGATAAAGAGGATTTCGTCCGTCGCGGCATCGCCCAGGCGAAAGAGGTCGTCGTCTTAGAATTCCGGGATGGACTCCTGATGGTTGCCGAGAATCCACGCAAAACGACCTTTAAGATTTCCGAAATTTATGACAGGATTGCGCTCGCGGCGGCAGGTAGAATCGCTGAATACGAGGCATTACGCGTCGCTGGCATTCGCGAATCAGAAATTAAAGGTTTTCGCTACTACCGTGAAGATGTCACCGCGAAATGGCTGACGAACCTCTATTCACAGCACATGGGTGCCGTCGCACAAGCCTGGGACGCGAAACCCTTGGAGATCGAACTCCTTGTCTGTGAGATAGGGATCCCCGATGCCTCAACACATTCCGGGACGCAGCGAAATCAGATTTACCATATTGCATTTGATGGCATCTATTCCGAAGAGGAGAAGTACGCCGTTATTGGCGGACGTGCCACAACGATCACGGAACTTTTGGAACAGCGGTATACAGATGGTTTGGAAATGGCAGCCGCACTCCAATTGGTAACAGAGACTTTTCAAACCGTTGAAACCGATAGCGAAGATGACTATGAAATCACCCCAGAAACCATAGAAGTGGCATGTCTTGAACAAACCGCCGAACGCCGAAAATTTCGACGACTCTCTACTGACGAGGTGGCAAGGTTGTTATCCTAATTTTTTTGCTGTGAGGCTATGCGCAGGGTCCAAAGATCATAAGCCCAAGCAACGCGCCGGGCGGATATACAGAACGGATCGTTCTTGAAAAAAACTGCCTGCCCGAACCGCAAGGTAAATTAAAAAAATGAAACGTAGAATTTACGGATTAGAAACTGAATTTGGGATCATCTGGACCCCTGATGCCCCGCGTAGAAAGACCCTCACCGTTCAGAACGTCGTAATGTACCTTTTCCGTGAAATCGTCGCTGGGAGAATGTATCCCGATGTCTTCCTGGAAAACGGTGCCAGATTCTACCAAGACATCGGATGTCACCCGGAATACGCGACTCCTGAATGCGATGATGTTACTGAACTCGTCGCTCACGATAAAGCCGGCGAACGCATTATTACACGACTCGCCAGCACTGCGGAACGGAGCATGCGCAACGACGGGTTCTATGGAAAGATTTCTATCTTTAAAAACAATTTGGATACCCCCGGAAATACTTATGGATGCCACGAAAATTATTTGATGGAACGACATGTGGATTTCCGCCAGTTGGCATCGAAGCTGATCCCCTTTTTTGTAACGCGACAGGTTTTCGCAGGCGCCGGAAAAATCAAACCGAGTTATCGGGGTTACTACGCAATTTCGCAACGTGCCGAACACATCCGAGAGGAAATTTCCATCGGTACAACAACGGCACGCGGGATTATCAACACACGCGATGAACCCCATGCCGACCGAGAAAAGTACAGACGCTTACACGTCATCGTCGGGGATTCCAACATGTCCGAGTTTTCGACTTTTTTGAAGGTAGGGACAACCGGTATTATCCTCCGCATGATAGAAGATAACTTCATTGAGCAGCGCTTCGCACTCCGCAATCCTGTCAAAGCGATTCGTGATATTTCCGACGATATTACATGTACACATCCCATCGAACTCCAAAATGGAAAGCGACTGACTGCTGTCGAACTACAGTGGCAATATTTAGAATGCGCAAAGCGATATCTGGAACAAGCCGAATCCGATTCAACGACGAACCAAATAATGGCACGCTGGGAATACGTCCTGACCTGCTTGGAAAGCGATCCGATGCAGTTGGACAGAGAATTGGACTGGGTCATTAAGTGGAAGTGGTTGCAGACCTACCTCACAAAGCGTGGACTTGAATGGGATGCCCCACAGGTAAAACACTTAGATTTAAAATACCACAACGTCCGTCAGAGCGAAAGTCTCTACTACGCCCTTGAAAACCGATCAGAAACCGAGCGAATTGTTAGAGATGAACAGATTCGCCATGCTGAGCAATTTCCACCTGAACGGACCCGAGCGAAATTCCGCGGGAAATTTATCAAGAAAGTTAACGAGGGAAAAGTCCTCTGCGGTGTCAATTGGAGCTACATTCAACTTTATGAACCGTATCAGATTCTTTACCTCTCAACAGATCCTTTTAAACCCGAATTTGACGAAGCAAGTCGAACAATTTATTCAATCTAAAGAGTTGTCGGTCCTCAATAAGTCTGTAAAGTGTTCTAAAATGCCTAAAGTCTGTAAAGTTTCAAGAGATGTTTGACCATCTAAGTCCCTTTTACAACTTTAGGCACTTGCAAACTTTAGCACACTTCAAAACTTTTTTATTTTCCAAACTTTAACACACTTGCAAACTTTCTGATTCACTGAAAACTGATAACTGATAACCAATAATAGGAGGCTTTTGATGTCACAACCGAAGTATGTCTACTTCTTTGGAGGCGGTGAAAGTGATGGCAACGCCACAATGCGCACGCTACTTGGCGGAAAAGGGGCGAATCTCGCAGAGATGAGCAATCTCGGTATACCCGTCCCCCCCGGTTTCACCATCTCCACTGAGGTTTGCAAATTATACTACGAAAACGATAAACAGTACCCCGCCGGACTTGACGCACAGATTGATGAAAATCTTGCGAAATTAGAAGCCGCGCTCGGCGCGAAGTTCGGTGATACCGAAAATCCACTCCTGCTCTCTGTCCGCTCTGGTGCCGCTGTCTCAATGCCCGGTATGATGGACACGATCCTTAACCTCGGCTTAAATGACGATGCCGTTAAAGGACTTATCGCCAGATCTGAAAACGAACGTTTTGCTTACGATTCATACCGGCGGTTCGTCCAGATGTTCGGAAACGTTGTCCTTAATGTCGATCACGATGAATTTGAGCATCTCCTTGAAGAAAAGAAAGAGGCGAAAGGTGTTACATTAGATACCGAATTAGAAGCCGACGATTTAGTGGCACTCGTTGCGGAATTCAAGCACGCTGTCAAACAGCGCACAGGTAGCGATTTTCCTGATGAACCGCGCAAGCAATTAGACATGGCACGGGACGCCGTCTTTGAATCCTCTGGAAACCAACGGGCGATTACCTACCGCCGTCTCAACGATATTTCTGAAGAACTCGGACGCACGGCTGTCAACGTCCAAGCGATGGTGTTCGGAAATATGGGCGGGACCTCCGGTTCAGGGGTCGCTTTCACGCGTAATCCCTCGACCGGCGCGAACCAATTTTATGGCGAATTTCTCATTAACGCACAGGGCGAAGACGTAGTGGCGGGTATCCGCACCCCACTGCCAGTCATCGAATTGAGAAACATCTTGCCCGAGGCTTACGATGAATTGGTCGATATCGGTTTGCGGCTTGAGAAGCACTATACCGACATGCAGGATGTGGAATTTACGATTCAAGACAGTAAGCTTTACATGCTCCAGACCCGTAACGGAAAACGCACGGGTCAAGCCGCCGTCCGTATCGCTGTTGAGATGGTTGAGGAAGGCTTGATCGATAAACAGACCGCCTTGACACGCGTCCCCGCGAACGACTTGGATCAACTGTTGCATCCAAGCGTTGACCCAGCGGCAGACGTTGAGATTATCGCCCAAGGTTTACCTGCCTCTCCAGGGGCTGCCGTCGGTAAGGTTGTCTTCACCGCACTCCACGCCGAAGAGCTTGCCGCCGCTGGCGAAAAGGTCATCCTCGTCCGAACTGAAACATCACCAGAGGATATCGGGGGTATGGACGCCGCAGAGGGTATCCTCACGGCACGCGGGGGCATGACGAGTCACGCCGCCGTCGTCGCACGCGGTATGGGAAAATCGTGTGTCGCCGGTTGCTCTGCTCTGTTTATCAACGAAGAAGCCTTGGAATTTTATGCTGAAGGGAAACGCTACGCCGAAGGCGATTACATCACGCTTAACGGATCCACAGGTGATGTTCTCAATGGACAGGTGGCACTCATCCAACCCGAATTGAGTGGACAATTCGGAACGCTCATGGAGTGGGCAGACGAAGTCCGCTCGTTAGGTGTCCGCACGAATGCGGATACCCCCGAAGATGCCACAAACGCCAGACAATTTGGCGCAGAAGGCATCGGGCTTTGCCGGACTGAGCACATGTTCTTCGGTGCGGGGATTGATGCCATCCGTGAGATGATTCTCGCCGATGAGACGGCAGAACGCGAAGTAGCGTTGGCGAAATTGCTGCCGCATCAACGTTCAGATTTCATCGGTATCTTTGAGGCGATGGCAGGCTACCCGGTTACGATCCGGACGCTCGATCCGCCGCTTCACGAGTTCTTACCCAAAAGCGAATCCGAAATCCTTGAACTCGCAGGGCGAATTAACGTTGAGCCACAGAAACTCCGTGAGCGTGTTGAAGAATTACACGAATTCAACCCGATGCTTGGACACCGTGGATGTAGGCTCGGTATTGTCTATCCAGAGATAACCGAAATGCAAGCCCGCGCGATCTTTGAAGCCGCTGTTGATGTCTCAAAACGGGGTATCACTGTGTTGCCAGAGATTATGATCCCGCTCGTTGGGCACATCAACGAATTATCCCTACAGCGCGAAGTTGTCGTGGATACCGCTGAAGCCGTCTTCAAGGAATCAGGCACCCGCGTGGCGTATCTTATCGGCACGATGATCGAATTGCCTCGCGCAGCACTCACCGCTGATAAAATCGCTGCCGAAGCGGAGTTTTTCTCCTACGGGACGAACGACCTCACCCAGACGACCTTCGGGATGAGCCGTGACGACGCAGCGAAGTTCCTCGATGACTACGTCAGAAACGGCGTGCTTGAATACGACCCGTTCCAGGTTCTGGACCAAGAGGGTGTCGGTAGTCTCTTGCAAATCGGTTCCGAAAAAGGGCGCGCAACACGTCCTGACCTGAAAGTTGGTATCTGTGGTGAGCACGGTGGCGAACCGCATTCTGTGAAGTTCTGTCACGGATTAGAATTCGATTACGTATCGTGTTCCCCGTTCCGGGTCCCGATTGCACGTCTCGCTGCAGCACAGGCTGTGATTGAGGCTGATGCTTAAAGTATCGCGAGGGAGGCGCGCTTTAAAGTGCGCCCTCCACGCAAACGCGAATGGATTAAACGGAAAATAGATAGGAGGAAAAAATGAATACACATGCAGGTCGCCAATTCTCAGAAGAAAATCTTCCTCCTGAAATCCCTAAGATGACGTTGGAGGAATTCCTGGAAAGCGATTTAGAGGGATACGAGTACATTAAAGGAGAATTAATACCGGTGCCGCCTACATCAATGGAACACGGTGATATTAGTGCAGATCTGTTCTGGTTTTTAAGCCTGCATGTTCGTGAAAATCAATTAGGACGCGTTTATATGCCAGACACAGGTTTCCGAGTTGGTGAACGTGTGCTGATGCCAGATATCGCGTTTCTTTCAAACGAACATTTACCTGATGATCGGAGCAAAGCATCTCCGGTTCCACCAGACCTCGCCGTTGAAGTGGTTTCTCGAACAGATCTATTTCATCGGGTTGAAGAAAAGGCATTCGTTTATTTGGAAGCGGGCACACAGTTGGTATGGGTGCTTAAGCCTATCTCCAAAACAGTAACCATCTATCGTTCGGAAACAGACATCACACTTCTCACTCGGAATGATACCCTCACCGGTGAGGATGTCGTTGAAGGATTCTCTTGTCAAGTGGCAGAACTTTTTGAATAGGCAGAAGTAACAGGCACAGTTCCTGTGCCGTCAGCATTGAAAAGGACAACACATAATGCTAATCGCAGATCTAAATGAAATTGAAGGACGCACCTATCCTGCACGTAGACGCACCAAAAATCTCGTCGGCGGTGCATCCCCTATTCAGATAGATGAATTCTGTATGGGGTTCGTCGTCTTAGAACCAAATGGCGGACAAGTGCCGTGGCACAACCACGAACAGGAAGAGATCTATTTCATCGTCGAAGGTAAAGGCGAAATGTGCCTCGGAGAGGAACGCCATACCCTCTCCACGGGTCAGACTGTCTTTATTCCGTCGTGGGTTTTCCATCAATTGACAAACACCAGCGACACACCGATGAAGATGGTCTACTGCTATGGACCCGCGGGCGATGTGGCGCATTGGAAACAGGAACTCGCTGGCACACTCCCGAAAGCCGGCGTTGACGCACCACCACTCCCTGAAGGCGCAGCTCCCCAATGCACTGAACCGGCGAAGTCTTAGTAGCCATTCTCGTCTTTGATAGGTTTGGTTTCCAACCGTACCTATGGATATACCCTGTGTACATATAAGGATTATACATGACGAATCATAGCCCAAAAACACACCGCGTTGGCATCATCATGAACGGCGTTACCGGCAGGATGGGAACGAACCAACACCTCATCCGTTCCATCTTGGCAATCGCAGAAGAGGGGGGCATCCCGATTGGGGACAGCGAAGTGATTATGCCCGATCCATTTCTTGTCGGTAGAAACCCAGCAAAATTAGAGAAACTCTCCGAAACCACCGGCGTTGAGAAGTGGAGCACGGATCTTGATGCGGCTCTCGCCGATGACGCGTATTCTGTCTATTTCGACGCGCAGGTTACGTCTCGGCGAGTGGATGCAGTCGAAGCTGCAATATCCGCCGGAAAACATATCTACTGTGAAAAACCGACCGCTACGACGACTGCCGATGCCTACCGCCTCTATGAACAGGCGGCAAAAGCCGGACTTAAAAACGGGGTCGTTCAGGATAAACTCTGGCTACCGGGTATCCAGAAACTGAAACGCTTGATAGACGCCGACTTTTTTGGAAAGATTATCGCTGTCCGCGGCGAATTCGGCTATTGGGTCTTCCAAGGCGATGCGATCCCGACGCAGCGTCCGTCGTGGAACTACCGCGTTGAAGATGGTGGCGGTATTATCCTCGATATGTTCAGCCACTGGCGATACGTCATCGATAACCTTTTCGGTGCCGTTAAAGGGGTTTCTTGCATCGCGGCGACCCATCTACCGCAACGGTGGGATGAGGAAGGGAATCCATATAAATGCACAGCGGAAGATGCCGCTTATGCAACGTTTGAATTGGAGAACGGTATCATTGCGCACTTTAACTCGTCTTGGGCAGTCAGGGTTCGTCGCGACGATCTGCTGACGATACACGTGGACGGCTTGAATGGATCTGCGATTGTTGGTTTGAGAGATTGTTGGATTCAACCCCTCTCTGGGACCCCGCGTCCTGTCTGGAATCCCGATATCGAACAGCCGATCAAGTTCTTCGATGGATGGCTCAAGGTTCCTGAACAGGAAGATTATGAAAACGCATTCCGAGCGCAGTGGGAACTCTTCCTTCGACACGTTGTCGCCGATGAACCCTTTCCGTGGACGCTGCTTGCGGGTGCAAAGGGTGTGCAATTGGCAGAAAAGGGCATGGAATCGTGGCAGACCCGAAAGTGGGTAGAATTGCCAGAACTGCACACCCTCTAAAACAAGCACAATAAGGAGGTGTTCTCGCATGGCGTATAGCAATTTTACTTTAGACACAGTCCTGGAAGCGTTTGATTTAGAAGAAGTTGATGCCGCCGGTATCTTTGCTGACAACGAACCTGTGGCACCGAGTGAACTGCTCACCGCCGTGTTGGCGCGAAATATGCCGTTAGCCCTCGCTGTCGGCACAGAAAAAGCCAAATCAGAGTTAATTGTCGCCAATATTCTCGTTGAACTCCGCGAGCAGCAGGAGCACCGTATCAGTTTTTTTTCAGGGATCGAGTTCAACGTTGATCCCGATGCCAATCTGACCGGTGTATGCGATTTTGTCGTTAGCCTTTCGCCACGGCAATTTTCTTTGAAAGCCCCCATCATCATCCTTGTTGAGGCGAAAAAAGATGACTTGCTGGTAGGGCTTGGACAATGTGTTGCGGAAATGGTAGCTGCACAACGTTTTAACGCAGAAGAAGGGAATGACATCGCTTGCATTTATGGGACAATCACATCCGGAATAGACTGGCTCTTTCTCAAATTGGAGGGAAAGAAACTCTATATTGACATGAGTGCCTATCAAATCTCGCAGTGCGATACAATTCTGGGGATCCTCTCAAGTATGGTGGCACAAAAGGCGTAAGAAGAACAAAAACATACATCGGAAATTACCTTCTATCATGGCACAAAATGTAACACTCCAAAAACTCGATGAATATCGCTGGCGGATCCCGAAAAGCTACATGAAAGGCATGCGTGTGGACGGAATTGTCTACGCCAACGAGAAACTCCTCGAACAGACTAAAAGCGACGAGGCACTGCAGCAGGTCGCAAACGTCGCGCATCTCCCCGGGATTGTCGGGCACTCCCTCGCTATGCCCGATTTGCACTGGGGTTACGGCTTTGTCATCGGTGGCGTCGCGGCGACCGATCCAAAAGCAGATGGTGTCGTCTCTCCGGGGGGTATCGGGTATGACATCAACTGCGGCGTCCGCCTGATTCGGACGAACCTCGATGTCTCACAACTTGAAGGAAAGCGGAAAGCCCTCGTCGCCAAGTTGTTTCAAAACGTTCCGTGTGGCGTAGGTTCAAGTGGCAAAATTCGGCTCACCGTCCAAGAAGAGCGGCAGATGTTAGAGAAAGGCGCGCTTTGGGCAATCGAACGGGAATATGGTCACGCGGGAGACCTCGATTTTACAGAAGCGACCGGTTTCCTCCAACACGCAAACGCCGACGCGGCGAGCCAGCGTGCGTTGGAACGCGGTAAAAACCAACTCGGCACCCTCGGTTCGGGTAACCACTTCCTTGAAGTGCAAGCTGTTGACCGCGTTTTTTACCGAGAAGCCGCTGACGCGATGGGATTAAGCGAAGGCAACATCTGTGTCATGATTCATACCGGTTCACGCGGTTTTGGGTATCAAATCTGCGATGAACACGTCAAAAGCTGGGTCAAAGTCGCTGAGCGATACGGCATAAATCTCCCCGACCGACAACTCGCCTCCGCCCCGATCAACTCACCAGAGGGACAGGATTACATCACAGCGATGGCGTGTAGTGCCAACTACGCATGGAACAATCGACAGTGTATTATGCACCTCGTCCGCCAGACCTTTATGCAGTTCTTTGAGACGACAGAAGATGAACTCGGCTTAGAACTCGTCTACGATGTGGCACACAACATCGGAAAGTTCGAGAAACACAAAGTTAATGGTAAAGAACGCGAGTTGTTTATCCATCGCAAAGGCGCGACGCGTGCGTTTCCAGCGGGGCATCCTGAGATCCCCGATAAATACCAGAAAGTCGGTCAACCCGTTTTAATTCCCGGCGACATGGGAACCGCCTCCTACGTGCTTGTCGGGAATCCGGGTGCGATGGCAGAGACATGGGGCACGACCTGCCACGGTGCCGGTAGGGTTCTCTCGCGCCGAAAGGCGATCGCCTTGACGAAGGGACGTTCTATCCAGAAAGATTTGGAGGCACAAGGTATCTACGTCCGAGCAGAAGGCAGACGCACCCTCCAAGAAGAGGTCCCTGAAGCCTATAAAGATGTAGACGAGGTCGTCCGAGTTGTTGACAAAGCTGGACTTTCCCGTCGTGTCGCACGCCTCCGTCCCATCGGTGTTGTGAAAGGCTAAATTTTAGTGTTGGTGATTTCCATATACTTTCACTACACTGTGCATTTTTTTATCACAGCATGTCCAAAAAATAGGCAATATTCCGAAAAATTGCTCAAAACAGCCCCTTTTTCATTGGCACAGAACTTGCTTAGGTCTATGTGAGCCTCCTTGGGTAAGCCGGAGCCATAATTCCTATAAGGTGTGCCTTGCAAGTTCCCGTTGCATGCGTTAGTTCAGTTGAAATCCCTGAAACTCTTGGAACCGATTAGGAATGTGGTTTCCGGCTCCTTTTTTATCCCCTTATTCAGACAACAATCTTTTTTTACTCAAATCTGTAAAAAAATCCACAATTTCAAGCAATTTTTTCATTTTTCTTCACATTATGCACCCTTTTCGCCTTAAAATTGTGTCTTTAACAACATCGTCTTGATTTTGCAAGATATGAAACTCACACATTTTCTTTTTAGGCGAAAAAGGATGACGCGAAGACGGTTGCACTGTAGCATTTTGATGAACCGAGCGGCACACAGAAATTTTCAGACGCATCGGGTCAGGCACACCATCTGACGGGTCAAAATGGCGCAAGGACCGGTATCTCACTCGCAGTCGAACCTCACAAAAAACTCGCCACAACATGGGGACTACTGAAACAATGAAATTTCTAAAAAGAGTTATTGTTATGGGTGTATAGGAGGGAGTTTCGTGGAAACAAAAGAAGATGTTCAGTTGATTCACGACATTTTATCAGGCAACGATGATGCCTTCAACGTGTTAGTGCAAAAGTATCAGAAGAGTGTTCACGCACTTGCATGGCGCAAGATCGGCGATTTTCACTATGCCGAAGAGATTACACAAGACACCTTCCTCCAAGCCTATAAAAAACTTTCGACCCTCAAAAATCCGCATCAATTTGCTGGGTGGTTGTATGTCATCGCAAATCGGCACTGCATTAACTGGCTTCAAAGAAACAAATCCGGGACGCAATCGTTGAAGGACACGCCTATGAAAGAATTAGATAGGTTAACGTATGAGCGTTATATCTCCGAGGCACGCGAATCGGAAGCGACCGAACGTCGGTATGAAATCGTCCAAAAACTCCTCGAAAGACTCCCAGAAAGCGAGCGCACGGTGATGACGCTTTATTATCTCGGTGAGATGACGGCAAAAGAGATAGGCAATTTCTTAGGGGTGTCAGTGAACACGATTAAGAGCCGACTCCGACGAGCACGGGAACGTTTACAAGCAGATCAGGAACGCCTCATTCAAGAAGTTTTCAGTGGTGTCCACATATCAACGGGTTTAAGCCAGAACATCATGCGGCAAGTTGCTGACTTGAAACCCACATCCCCGCCGACTGTGAAACCGTTGATCCCATGGATGGCTTTGGGAACAGCGGCGGTTTTAGTGCTATTGCTGGTCGGTGCAAGCGATCGATACCTCACCCGTTTTCAGAAACCTTATAGTCTCGATGCGGCATCTGAACCCACAATTGAAATCGTTGAGGCCCCTATCGTCCTTGATATTGATGTGAAACCGGACGTGCGAAATCAAGTCGGACGGATTGCATCCACGGATAAAAATGGCAACGCAGGTTCGCAAACTTCTGAGAAGATCTCAACCGCGAATGCCCAATCGGGTTCTTCCAAGTTTTCTATCTCACAGTGGGCACAGACCAATGGACCGCCAGCCGGTTATATCCGCAATATCTTCGCTACGCCTGAAGGAGCCGTCTATACTGTTGCATCGTCAGGACTCTACAGATTAACAGAAGACGCGACCGCATGGACACGCATCAACAGGAGGGTTCCAATTGATAAATCGCTAATGCCGATGGCAGCCCACGAGGAAAACCTTTATATTGTTTTTGCTGACGAGATATTCACTTCGGCGGATAGGGGTGAGACATGGAGGCCCCTCGGCCTACGACCAAAAGGAGAGGCTGTCGGAATCCTCATTACGGATGAGGCACACCCCCGCATTACCATGTATCTCGCTTTGAAAGATGAAGGGATTTTCCGATCAACAGACAATGGAACGCACTGGCAGCCCCTTCGAGATGGATTAACAAGCGAAAAAATCTCCACCATTGCCGCTGTTGACAACACAGTGTTTGCGGGCACAGAGAGTGGACTCTACCGTCTCGATGCCGATATCTGGAATAAGTTGCCAGTGGATACATCGCGAGCTGTTTGTTCCTTGACAGTCTCTGGAAATAATCTTTATGTTGGGACGGGTCCCAATCTATTAGTGCAATTAACACCAAGAGAAGTATATCGGGAGACACGGAACACATGGAATAACCGGAATAACAGGTCGTACCCCGTCAAGATTTTCCATTCAGCTGACTTGGGTGCCTCGTGGACTGAAATCATGGATGGAAGTGAATACAATTATGAGGGTTCACCATCGGGTATAACAGTTTTAGCCGCAGGTGAAACACTCTTGGCATTAGGCGAGTATCAATCTCGTTCGGTAGATGGCGGTAAAACTTGGGCAAAGCTTGGACGGGACTTGAGTTGGTTGTGGACAAGTAGCCGCCCAGCTGTAATGGTGAACGAGCATATGTTTTACAAAACCAGTGGATTCGGGCTTCATCGCACGACTGATGGCGGTAACTCATGGCATATCTTTTTGAACGGGATAACAGGAACACTTATCATCGATCTGGTTGCATTCAACAATAGATTATATGCACATTCCGGCTACGAAGTCTATCAGTCCTCCGATGCCGGAGCGTCTTGGAAAAAAGTTCCGGTCGATGGAGACGAAGCTGTTCTCAACCCCAGAATCAAAGTCGCTTCTGAGTCAAAGTTCGTGGTTATCGGCAATACGCTTTATTTTCTTTCATCTGAAGCAGAAGACTTCCAAATTTTCCGTTTATCTACAGAGGGTGATACGCTCATTCCAATTCAAGGTGTCCCCATTTTTGACCGTCGATCCATTTCTCATGATATATCCCGTCTGCAAACGGAGACGGCTACCGCTAGCCGCGATGCGTTCTATGTGGAATACCAAAGCAAACTTTTCAAATGGAAACTGGGAGCTCCGGCGTGGATACACACCGGATTGGTAGACCCAAGTCCAGTGTTCCATAGCAGGCACAGAAACGGATTCAAAATAGCGGTTTCCGATGAAACCGTCTACGTCGGTCAACGGGACGGACATCTGTTTCAGTCGCTCGATGAAGGGAACAGTTGGAAAGACATTACATCCAGTTTGCCGCTTCGCTTTACCCGTTTCAAAGAGGTAACCTTCATCGGATCAGCGATCTACGTCGCAACAGACAAAGGCACCTTGGTTTCACAGACTGGGGAACACTGGAGCGTTCTGACCGATAGTGCTGACAGGCATCTTATCGTAGACAGATTTACGACAGATGGCACCAAAGTCTATGGCATCGGTGAAGCAGGGGTCTATCATTTAGATGCCAGTGGTCAATGGAAACAGATTTCGTCAAATGTTCCCGATAACATTCTCTCTCTCGCCGTCAGTAATAACAGGCTTTATAGTGTTACGCAAGAGCGTGGAATGTTTCATATACCGCTTGAGACGGATAGCGGCGCAGACGGAAGTTCTGGGTATTGAAATACGTTCTACAATGGGATAGATCTCAATCTTAAATGGAGGTAAACCGTGAAAACCTATTTGATCTTCGCAATCCTGATCCTGTGCACACTGTTAGGTATCAGCGTTGCCAATCTTCCTGCCGCCGAAAAATGGCACGTAATTTCTGAACTTCCGACGCTGCGAACTGGCTTCGCGACTGCCGTAGTGGATGGTAAGATTTATCTTATCGGTGGCACGCCTTTTCAAAATAGGCGCGGTCCGTATGGACTTTCAACGATTGAGGTCTATGACCCAAAAACGAATAGTTGGTAGCAGGTCGCCGATATGCCAACGCCACGCACGAATGCTGAGACAGCAATACCGGTTTTACCTTTTGGCGCAGCGGTAGCCAACGGCAACATCTATGTCTTCGGCGGCACAGGAGAAAATAAGGTGAATTTCGCCAGCGTCATGGTATTTGGGACGGGCTTTCGTGCCGTCACAGCGAATGACAAACTCCCAACTCACTGGGGAGCGTTGAAGACAGAACGTCAAAATTAACCCCGCCAGTTTAAACGATGCTAAATCATTAGAACTTGTTCGTCACTCTTCTTCTACCCTTCCACTTGGCATCCGTCAGTCGATGGTTTCCGATATTGTTAGGAATCAGAATTCCCGCCTATAAAAAACTCCCAGTAGCGGTGATCTCCGAATCTTGACCTTCAACAAAATATCGCCACACCCTGAGAGAAATTTGTGTTATAATAACGTGAATTCGACAATAAAATTAAGTATAGATTTAGATTGGGGATATTTCATGAAATTCGCACGACTTCTTTCTGCTTTGAGTCTCATGCTTTTCTGTTCAAGCCTTTGCAGCGTCTTGGCACAAGCACTCCAAACCTCTAAAATTGCGTTTTCGCTAATCGACGGCAAACAAAATTCAGAAATTTATCTGATGAACCCGGATGGAAGTGAGCAAGTCAACATTACCAATCACCGCGCAGATGATGTCTCATCCATCTGGTCCCCAACAGGCGAACACATCCTTTTCGTCTCCGATCGAGATGGGGTCCGCGACCTGTATCTTATGGATGCAGATGGGAAAAATGTGAAACGGGTCTTTGGCAAATCAGCGGATAGAAGACACCCGACATGGTCACCAGACGGAAAACGGATCCAAAGTTTTGGCATTTTACAGGAGATTGGTTCGATCCGGCGTATGCGCTGTCAGTCTCACCACAACCACAGTTGCTAACAACCCAATGGGGAGACGTAAAGAAAGGAAACTGAAGTCGCTCTTTCAAAGGAGTCTATCATGCGAGAGAAACGCCTGTTTGTTCTATACGCACTCAGTGTCGTCATGTTATGCGCGAGCATTTGTCCAGTTTTTGCTAAGGCACCCGACACTGCCAAAATAGTGTTCGCCTCAGTACACTTAGCTAATAAACGAGACATCTTCATTATGGATATTAACGGACATAACAAAATCAACCTTACTGAACACCCAGCAGATGATATGCAGCCTACTTGGTCACCGACAGGTGAACACATCCTTTTCGTGTCAGCCCGAGAAGGCATGCACGACCTATATCTAATGGAACCAGATGGGAGCAATGTCCGTCGCGTATTTGAGGAAAAGTCCCGCCGTGTCGCCCCTATCTGGTCTCCTGACGGCAAACGGATTGCCTACGTGCACAGCGGGGTCCAACAAACATTAAACATCGCCACAAAAGATGGTAACGAGGTTGAGATGTTGACGCCTGTAGACGATCTTCTCTATGTCAATCTTGCTTGGTCTCCGGATGGAACAGAGATCGCCTTTGATAATATTGTCCGATTCCATAGAACACATATTGTTAATTTACAGACGCGAACGGTAGAGCCGCTACTTCCAGAACTTCAGTTTGTAATGTTCAACGTCGAGTGGTCTCCTGATGGGAAACAGCTTGCGTTCGCTGGCGTAGCGTGTATTCAGAATCAGCCGTGTCGTCTTAAAAACTTTAATGATTTGAAAGTGTATATTGTAAATCGAGATGGTACGGGCGTGGAACCCGTCGTAACTCAAGGCGATTTCAAGGCTGATTATCCGGTATGGTCTCCACGCGGGGATGCACTGCTTTACCAACAAGAAGTTAAAGAAGTTCTCCGAGATTTCGGTGAGACACAACTCTTCAGACTTATATTGGGTAGAAAGAAGCCGAAACAACTGACTGCCAATGGTCGAAATCTTCATGCAGATTGGTTCGATCCGGCGTATGCGTTGTCTGTCTTACCACAACCACAATTGCTAACGACGACGTGGGGAGATGTAAAGAAAGGGAACTGAAGTCCACTCTTTAATTAATGTGCGTTTGACATAAACATTTGGAAAATTCTCTCCGAAAAATCATTAGTTTTCTCAAATTCCTTCCACCTCTGTAAGATTATGCACCTTTCCCACCCTAACACTGTGTCTTTAATAACTGAAAGGGCTTTTTTTCTAACCGCGCTTACGTCGAATCCACGTTAAGGATGTAAACGTGAGTCGTCGAATCCACGTTAAGGATGTAAACGTGAGTCTGATAAAGAACTACGGATTTCTTCAATATGTCTATAGACAGCATATTTAAGTGACCGCAAGCCGAAGAAAGTGCTACGGTTATGATAGGTAGCAATTTGAGTTACAGGTAGTAAAAGGAGACAAGCATGAAACTATTAATGATTGCAAGTATGATTTTCCTCTTTACTTTTTCAGCAAGGGCAGGGGTGTTTCGAGAGAATTTTGATAACGAAAACTTGGATGCGTGGCAGGAACTTATTTCGACCCAGGATTTTCTTTTTCTTGATGTGGACGATCCGCCTCCCGGTTCTTGGGAAATTGTTGACGGTGAACTCCATGCGGTAAGTCCTGATGAGAGCACGCGTTTGCTCACAATTGGTGATGAGACCTGGCGCGATTACACCATCGAATTTGATGTCAAACCGCTTGGTAAACCGGGTCGCAGCAATATCGCTATTGCCGCCCGAATCAAGGGGAGTTGGGTGGCATGGTGTGTCATCGGCGATTTGCCGTCATTTCGCGAACACGCCTCCGAGGCTCTGCTTGGTACTGGTAATTTTCATGACCGAAACACAATTTTCTATAGCCATTCCGAGCTCCATCGCTCTTTAAAATTAAACAGGTGGTCGCAGTTAAAATTGGCAGTTGAAGAAAATACCCTAAACTTTTGGATTAACGGTAAACTGGTTATTGGACCCGTTCAACTTCCAAACCATCAAACCTTCAAGAATCGTGAAGCTGCCAAAAAGGCGCATCCCCCTAAACCGGGAAATATAAAGATATTTCATCCATTAGATTTAAACGGATTCCACGACTTCTCGATGGGCGCAGCGGGTTTGGGTCTCTCGAACCAGAGGGCGATATTCGACAATATTGTCATCACTGGCGACAGTATCCCGGACAGCGGTGGATTATCGGTAACGCCGAAAGCAAAACTCGCGACGGTCTGGGGACGTCTAAAGCGTTTTTAATACATTAACCCAAGGTGCTACCGAGAGATTTCTTCACATCCCAGAAAAGTTTTTTTCAGTCGCTTTCCTCACGTCAGAGGGTGTCCGTTTCAATTAAGGGGTTCATAATGCGAGAGAAATGCCTACTTGTTTTCTGGGCACTCAGTATTGTCATGTCATGCGTAAGCGTCTGTCCAGTGCTTGCCAAAGCACCCAATACGGCAAAAATTGTATTCGCGTCATCTCGTGATGGAAATCGTGAAATTTATCTGATGAATCCGGATGGAAGTGAGCAGGTTAATATCACCAATCACCGCGCAAACGATATTTATGCAGTTTGGTCGCCAACAGGCGAACACATCCTTTTCGTCTCTGATCGTGAGCAGAAAGAGAAGGGATGGGGGAATTGGGATTTGTATCTCATGGAACCAGATGGCTCTAATGTCCGAAAGGTGTTTGACAAATGGAAAATACGAGATACTCCCACCTGGTCTCCTGATGGCAAACACATCGCCTATAGTTATGGAAAAATTGGAAACAATTTGCTCTATATTGGCACAATCGATGGAAAAGATGAAGAGCGTGTAGCGATTGGTTACTCACCGGTATGGTCTCCTGATGGCACAGAAATCATCTTTCGCAGCGGCGCCTTGAACAAACCGAGACGTTTTAGTTTACTCAATGTCAAAACGAAAAGAGTCAAGTTCTTCCCTTTCCCCAAGGAACCGATGTGGGTTCGGGGCCCCGCATGGTCTCCAAGTGGCGATAAACTCGCTTTCTCCTGGCACATTGACGGCTTCAGGGAAGAGGCAATCTACATTGTGAACCGCGATGGGACAGATCCGCAAGAGATCGTGGGAACCCTTACAACACGGGCTACCAATCCGATCTGGTCTCCCGATGGCACCGAACTCCTATATACACAACTTATTAACAGGAATTTACACATCTTCAAAGTCGCCTTGGACGGTGGGAAGCCGGTCCAACTCACCCACGAGGGATGGAATTATATGGGCGGTTGGTTTGATCCAGAGTTTGCGTTGCCTGTTTCGCCACAACCGCAGTTGCTCACGACCACATGGGGGAAACTGAAACAGTAGCGTTCTATCCGTTTTGAATTCTACGGTAGGTTCGTAGGTGTGCGATTTCTCGCACATCAACAACGGGCAATGAATGGTCTCCCTACTACAAACAGGATCGTCTATAAATTCGGTCAACCTGATGGGATCAACTTCCGTAACGTCTGAATCAGTGTGCCTTCCGAGAACCACTTACCTGCCACGCGCCAGACACTGCTCGAAAACGTCGGGTACACGTGAATCATCCCGCTCAATTTCCGCAACGGAATCCCCTCTTGCATCGCAAGGATATACTCGTGGATGACCTCGCCGGCGTTTGCACCAACGAGATGCACACCTAATATTTTTCCAGTCCACCGACTCGCGATGACTTTGCTGAAGCCGTGTGTCTCACCTTCAGCAACGGCTCTGTCGACATCCCCTTGGTCCAGCGTAAATACATCAACGTCCCCATATTTCTCGCGTGCTTCCGCTTCTGTTAACCCGCAACGGGCAACTTCTGGATCACAGAAGGTTGTCCACGGCACGACAGCGTAGTTAATCGTTTGAGAAAGTGGGAAAAAGATATTTCGGAGGAGCAGCTGCGCCTGAAACGCCGCAACATGTGTGAACAGGTAATGTCCGATCACATCGCCTGCGGCATAGATATTTTTCACGCTCGTTTGAAGTTTATTGTTCACTTCAATCCCACGTGTACCAACCTGCACCCCGATTTTGTCAAGCGCTAAACCCTCAACGTTCGGTGCGCGTCCCGCGGCAATCAAAATGTTATCAAAAGACTGCTCTACACTTCCATTTTCACTATCGCTAAACGTAACAGTTGTGCCTTCCCGATTTTTTACAACGCCTGCGATACTCGTATTCAGTCGGATCGTGATCCTTTCCTCGCGGAGGTAACGCAGCATCTGTTCAGAAATATCCACATCCTCTTTCGTCAGAATGCGTTCACTCCGTTGCGCTATCGTCACATCCGCACCGAGACGATGAAACGCCTGTCCGAGTTCAATACCGATTGGACCCGCGCCCACAACGAGCAACCGATTGGGAAACGCTTCAAGATCCCAGACGTTCTCACTGTCAAGATAGTCGCAAGATTCCAAACCCGGTATAGGCGGCGGAACAGGGCGGGACCCCGTGCTAATTACGAACTTTTTACTCTTAAGCGTGCGGGTCTGACCGCTTTCAGTATCCTCCACAACAAAACTCTCAGCGGACGCAAAATGCCCGTTGCCGAAGATGACATCAACGCCCATCTCACGGAATCGCTCAGGATTGTCGTGCTCCTCCTCTATGACGTGTTGAGTGCTTCTCACATACGCCATCACACGTTGCCAGTCAAGTGTTGTAGGGGTGCTGGCAATGCCGTATTTCTCAGCGTCTTTGACGTAATTTGCGACCTTCGCTGCTTTCAGGAGTGCTTTGGAAGGCACACATCCCGTCCAGAGACAGTCGCCACCGATGCGGTGTTTCTCCACGAGCGCGGTCTTCTTACCCAATTTAGCACCCGCCACGGCAAGCACGAGTCCGGCACTTCCGCCACCGATAATTGTTATATCATATACATCCACGGTTCTCCCCTCCACGTTGCACCATCTATCGTTGTTGACGCAAAACTCTACCGGGCAGCTGCCCCGTCACGTCCCCATCTCCAACAACCGAAACGCCATTGACGAACACATAGTTTACACCGACGGGAGATTGCACGGGGTCCGCCCACGTAGACCTGTCTGCGACAGTCTCCGGATCGAAGACAACGATATCCGCGGCGAGACCTCGATCGATTCTTCCGCGGTCGGCGAGTCGAAAACGCTCCGCTGGAAAACCGCTCATTTTATAGATGGCTTCCTTCAATGAAACCAACTGGCGTTCGCGAACGAATTTGCCCAGATATTGCACGAAGCATCCGTAACTCCGTGGATGTGGATGCGGAATGTTGTAGACACCGTCGCTGGCAATCATCATGCGGGGATGGCTCGCCGTGCGGTTCAAAATGCGTTCATTCTCTTCGGGCGGGGTTGCCCACGGCATTACAAAGGTTTCAATCGCGGCTTCTTCCTGAATGAAATCGAAGGCGAACGCTTCATGCGACTTCCCTTCGCTTTCAGCGGCTTCGGCGAGCGTCATCCCGATAAATCTACCCGACCGGTTGTAACCCACGATCTGGTTCCCGTTGCGCAATTCACCGCGTAGGTATGCGATCGATTTTTCTCGGACTTCGGGGTCTTGTAGATATGCCAACATGTCAACAGGCGCGCCGGTCTGATATTCCATCGGGAGCATCATAGCGAGGTGCGTCATACCGGCAGGATAGAGGTAGGACTCAAACGTCAAATCTATCTGCTCTTTCTCTACCCGTTCCAGCACGTCGGCGGCTTCATCGTCAACACGCTCATGCGAAATATGCACAGGAATTTCGGCGCGTTGTGCAATCTCAATCGTCTCCTCCCACGCCTGTCTTCTACCGAGAATGCGGTAGCGGATGTGCGCAGCGTAGATGGCATCGTAAGCCTTCGCAATTTTTGAGAGATACACCAGTTCGTGCACATCGGCATTCGCGGAGGGTTGATAGTCGAGTCCTAAACAGAGGCAACACGCACCCGCCTCCAACCATTCACGCGTTGTGCGTTCCATCACTTTCAATTCATCAGGCGTCGCTGGGCGCGGCTCCCATCCCATCGCGCCGAGCCGAACCGCACAGTGGGGCACCTGTGGATAGAGGTTTGCCGGGATTCGTCCCTCAAACATGCTGAGATATTCATCTGGTGTTTGCCAATTGAGTGGGACCGCCGCATCACCATAAGCGAATTGTGTGTAGTGCCACATCTCTCGCGCCTGTTCTGGTGATAAAGGAGCCCATCCGAAGCCATCCGGTGCGGCTAAATGGGTCGTCACACCTTGACTGACAGCGGCGAACTGGTCTCGACCGCCGAGCAGCGCGATTTCAGAATGCACATGCACATCAACGAAACCCGGGCAGACAACCTGTCGCGCCGCAGAAATTCGACGCGGTGTTTCTGCCTCCGAAAGATCACCGATATCGGCAATCCGGTCCCCCTGAATGCCGATATCCGCGATAAACGGTTCTCGCTCACCCGTTCCGTCAATGATGTTCCCGCCTGTAATAATTGTATCAAATCTCATTTTTCTAATTTTCCTTTTTTTAATTTTCCTTGCGGTCGTTTAGGTGTGTGGGTATTTTTACGTTCCTTTCCGTAACTCTAGCGGAAATGCCCAAGCAAAAACCTTTCCACTTCGTTTCAAGCTACGCGCCTTTGTTTCATATTTTCTAATTTTCCTGGTAGTTCGGTCAGATCGATTCTATGAAAGGTCCTTCTCTATTACTGTCTCAGTCTATCATCAAAAAGGATACCTGTCAACACATAGTAAACTTTAGAATTAATTAGACATTCAGAACCGGTGTCCCTTCCCAGTAACGGGTGGGAACCCTGGTTGGAAACCGCACCTACCGGGCCATCAAAAAGGATACCTGTCAACACAGATGCCCAATTTCTCTTTGACAAAAAAACCGAGGCGTGATATAATGCGAATTGATATTTATATCAAATTCATCAACTAAGACCACCCCAAGATAGGAGAAGAACCCGTGCGTCAAACCTGCACTTATATCAAGACATTGCTCACAACGCCTTATTCGACATTCGGGATGGTTCTATTGTCGCTGACGCTTGTCGTGAGCGGTTGTAGTGAAGATCCCTCTGGCGGAAGCGGACTCACCGATGTAGGACGGGACGAGCCGACCATTATAGACTCTGTTCTGGCGATCGCTGTCTTCGAGGATAGACCCGACGGCATCACGACCACCTTCTCCGCTGAGGTCAACGACCAAGTGTTCTTATGGATCTTATGGGCTAACATCATAGAACACCACACCGTTAAAGTTTCATGGTTCTCACCCGAAGATGGACTGGACGATCCGCCCTTCTGGACAGAACAGCAAACCCTCACATCAACAACCGGGGATAAAATTACGTGGTTTTATATCGACTTGCCCGATATTACAGGCGAGTGGTTTGTTGAAATCTATTTAGATGACGATCTCTTTGAACGGAGCCATGTTTTCTGGGTAGAGTGACACGAGCGATTACCGACTCACACCTGTGGGAGGAGGAAAACCATGGATACACTCAAAATCGCACATATCGGTACGGGCAGACGCGGTGCCGGAACCTACCTTCCCCTTATCTCAAAATTGACGGATGACCTTGAACTCGTTGCTGTTTGCGATCCACACGAAGAGAGCGTCACGGAACAGGGCGAGAAATACAGTGTCCCCGCCTACACGAATACCGAGCAGATGTTGGAGACAGTGAAACCGGACATCTGTGCAATTGTAATCACGCCCAGCAACAACCACATTCCAGGGCTGCTCTGCTCCGAGCGAGGCGTCAGTTATTGCACCGAAACACCAATTGACACCGATCTCGGATGGGCAGACAAGATGATCGCCGCTGCCCAGGTGAACGGGACAAAATTGGAAGTCAACGAAAACTACTACCGCGTCCCTTCAGAGCGGATAAAACGGGAGATGATTCTTGCGGGAGTTTTCGGGAAAGTCAACGCCGCCTATAACGACTTTCGAGGGCACGGCTACCACGGTATCGGGCTCATCCGCAGCTACGTCGGTTTCGACAATGAACCCGTTCAAGTTTACGGTTTCCGAAAAGGATACAACATCCAAGAACACGTTTGGCGGCAGGGACAACCGACGCGCGACAGTGAGGATTGGCAACACGCAGTCATTGAGTTCGCAGATGGTGCCGTCGGCATTTTCAATTTCAGTAGTCTCTCCTACGGTTCGCCACTGCGAGGCTTTAACGGGTCGAAGTTCTATGCGGAACGCGGGATGTGCTTCCGAAACGATGCCGTTATCTTAAACGAAACCGCTGACGAACAGCGCGCGATTAATATCTCACGTAGAACGAATACTGTCGATGGCTACGAAACCTTAGCCGCCCTTGTGGCAGACACCGATCCCGAAGTGGTGTGGGAAAATCCGTTGCAAAATTATCCGCTCAGCGACGGTGAAATCACTGTCGCATCGGAGTTGATGAGTCTCGTAAACGCAGTTCGTAACGATACAGACCCTGAGTACGGTGCTTATAACGGGCGCAAGGATCGGGAGATCGATGTCGCGATGGCACGTTCATGGGCAAACAATGGGGCACCCGTCACTTTCCCCTTTGAATACGAGGCACGTTAGGGGAAACCCCCAAGCAAAAACGCACCGTTGTTAGGGAATTTGGCTTGCCGTTTGCCGAGATATCTTGTATACTTTTAATAATTAAGTTGGAATAATCAGAACCTTGGAGGAACCTCCCATTTTGAAAAACTTTCGGTTCATTCTCGCCACTTTACTTCTCTTCGGTTTCAGCGCGACGTTGATGGGAAACGAATGGGCGAACTACTACTTCCCAGATGCCCCTGGCAGTTACTGGGTTTACGAAGACCAGAACGGGGACGAGTTGACGCGCTACGCAATAGAGCCAGAAGAGATTGATGGCGAATTTTATCGCGCTTTCAGTTACGATCCTGCTTTGGAAGACTGGGCAGACTTTGAGCATTACATTCACCCCTATTTCTACCAAGTCGGTGCCGATTGGGTAGCGTTTTTTGTCGGTGCTGAAACCGAAAACGCGCTCAAAGCCGCCACGATGAAACAGATGGAAGAAGCGATTGTGCTGATGCGTCAGGCACTGCAGGAACAGATGCCTGCTGAATTAAATATCACATTTGACTTAGATTACGATGTCGAGGTAGAATCCCAAGATTACTTCTATTTCCTGCCGACACCCGCCACCTTTGGTGAAGAATGGACAGCCATAGAAATAAACGTCGTCCTCACGATGACAATTGATATCCAAGGTATGCCGATAGAGATACCGGGAGGTTCAACACAGACTGTAAAAACTTACACGACTCTCATAGAGTCAGGCAACGTCACCGGCACGGAAACCGTGGAAACGGAAGCTGGCACCTTTGAAGATTGCTTGGTCATTGAATATCGAACGGATGCGTCAACGGAGACCGCCATGTCTGTGGAAGTCCCACAACAACCGCAAGGACCGCAAGAACAACAAGACGTAACCGTAACAACCATCTGGTTGGCACCCAACGTGGGCATCGTCAAATTTGAGCACCAACACGAGGCATCTGCGGAGAATGAAGAGATGGGTCTGGCAACACCTGAAGACCAGACGCTTGAATTAGTCCGTTACGAAATCAAATCCTCAAGTTCGGAGACCGAATGAGCACTTTCCCTATCTATCGTCCGAGGCGACTTCGCGCAAATGAGAACTTGCGACGATTGGTTCGCGAGACTACGCTCTCCGTTAACGACCTTATCTACCCGATGTTTGTCGTCCACGGACATAACACCGCGACCGAAATTTCCGCCATGCCCGGGTGCTACCAATACTCGGTTGACACCCTCATCATCGCCGCGAAAGAACTCGCCGCGCTCGGAATCCCCGGGACAATTCTGTTCGGGATCCCGGAGGCAAAAGACCCGCTCGGTTCTGAGGCATACGCCGACGATGGGATTATCCAACAAGCCGTCCGAGCCATCAAAGACGCTGTGCCCGATCTGCTTGTCATGACGGATGTGTGTCTCTGCGAATATACCGACCATGGACACTGCGGTGTCGTTGAAGCCGGGGAAGTGCAAAACGATCCGACATTGGAACTCCTCGTTAAGGAGAGCCTGTCGCACGCCCGCGCCGGTGCGGATGTCATCGCACCCTCAGATATGATGGACGGTCGTGTCGGGGCGATTCGTGAGGCGTTAGACGAAAACGGTTATGAAAATATCCCGATTATGGCATATTCTGCCAAATACGCCTCCGCCTTCTACGGACCGTTTCGGGAAGCGGCGGAATCGACGCCCCAATTCGGCGATCGGCGCGCCTATCAGATGGATCCAGCAAATGTGGAAGAGGCGTTGCGCGAGGTCGCCTTGGACATCCAAGAAGGTGCGGACATCCTCATGGTGAAACCCGCCCTCTCCTACCTCGACGTTATCCATCGGGTCAAAACAGAATTTCAGGTCCCTGTTGCGGCTTACAACGTCAGCGGTGAATACGCCATGATTAAAGCCGCGGCACAAAACGGTTGGATTGACGAAGCGCGGGTCGCTTTGGAGGTCCTCAACAGCATCAAGCGTGCAGGGGCGGACATGATTTTAACCTACTTTGCAAAGTCGGTTGTCGAGTGGCTATAATCTGGCGGTCAGCGGTCTGTAAAGTGTAGCTAAAGTTGAGGAAAAAACCTCTTCTCACTTGCCAACTTTAGTACAGTTGCAAACTTCATAACTTTCTTCTCACTTGCCAACTTTTTATTGATAACCGAAAGCCATAGAAAATTTGGAGGAAACACTTTGGAGAGCAGTAAATCCTTAGCTGCATGGCAAAAATCACAACAATTTATCCCCGGTGGGGTTAACAGTCCCGTCCGAAATTTCAGCAAAGTCGGCAGACATCCGCGTTTCATCGAACGCGGCGAAGGCTCGAAAATCTACGACATCGATGGGAACGAATATATTGACTATGTCGCCTCCTGGGGTCCCTTGGTTCTCGGACACGCGTATCCGAGTGTCATAGAGGCTATCCGTTCAACAGCAGTGAACGGCACGAGTTTCGGGGCACCGACGCCTCGCGAGACAGAACTCGCTGAAACCCTTGTCACTGCGGTCCCCTCGATCGAACAGGTGCGACTCGTCAATTCTGGCACCGAAGCCACCATGAGCGCAATCCGTGTCGCCCGCGGGTATACCGGTCGCGATAAAATTCTCAAAATTGACGGATGCTATCACGGTCACGTGGACTATCTATTAGCGAAAGCGGGGTCGGGTGTTGCCACGTTTGGGCTTTCCGATAGCGGCGGTGTCCCTGAAGACTTCGCACGCAATACCCTCACAGTCCCCTTCAATAACCCAGACGCTGTCCGTGAAGCGATAGAAGCCAACTCGGACGAAATCGCCTGTTTGATTCTCGAACCGATTATGGGCAATATGGGCATCATCCCACCGCGTGAAGGGTATCTCAATCAGCTCCGTGAAATCACTGAAGAACACGGCATCGTGCTTATTTTCGACGAAGTTATCACCGGCTTCCGGGTTGCTTACGGCGGTGCGCAATCCTACTATAACGTTACACCCGACATGACCTGTCTCGGGAAGATTATCGGTGGCGGGTTGCCTGTCGGGGCATACGGCGGAAAACGGGACATCATGCGATGCGTTGCCCCAGAAGGCGATGTCTATCAGGCAGGAACGTTGTCGGGCAATCCGTTAGCCGTTACCGCAGGTATAGCAACGTTGAAACGTCTCGCTGAACCGGGGGTTTATGAACACCTCGAGAACAGTGCCGCTGCCCTTGCGGAAGGTCTCGCCGAGGCGACCCAAAAACACGGGATCGACGCATGGCACAGTCGGGTCGGTTCGATGTTGATGCTCTATTTCACACCCGAAAGTGTTACCGATGCCGATGGTGCACGCACAGCGGATACCGAACGTTTTCAACACTACTTCTGGGGACTTATAGAACGCGGTGTCTCCGTCGCACCCTCCCAATTTGAGGCGGGATTTGTCTCCTTAGTCCACTCCGAAGAGGACATCAACAACACCGTTCAAGCCGCAACACAGGCATTGGCAAATCTCTAAAGGGAAACGGCAGCCACACGGGGTGCCCTACATTATGTCCAACTTTGATCAAATCGTTGAATTGATTGCCGACGATCTCAGTGCCGTTGAGGCGAAACTCACCGAAGATACCGTCAGTGAATATACGTTCGTTGACATGGCAGTTCAACATGTTGTGGAGGGCGGCGGTAAACGCCTCCGTCCGATTCTCGTTGTGCTTTCTGCGAAAGTCTGCGGATACGAAGGCAGCGATGCGCACACGCTTGCCGCCGTTGTCGAACTCATCCATGTCGCATCGCTCGTTCACGACGATGTCCTCGACGAAGCCGCGATCCGCCGGGGACGTGAGACGCTACAGACGAAATGGGGCAACAAAGTCGCAGTCCTCGTCGGAGATTACCTCCATGCACGCGTGCTTTCGATGCTCGTATCCCGCCGCGCGGACGATCCAGCGATGGCTATCCTCGCCGACACCACACAGGCAATGTGTGAAGGTGAGGTCATACACGCATACAAGAGTGGCGATTTCGACATCTCCGAAGCCGAATACCTCAAAATTATCAGTTTCAAAACCGGTAAACTGATCGCTGCGTCCTGCACCCTCGGCGCACATCTCGGAAACCCAGCAGAAACAGAGCAGATTGAGGCACTCACAACCTACGGACAACAGATCGGGACAGCCTTCCAAATTGTAGATGACCTGCTCGATTTCACAGAAGATTCCGATACATTGGGGAAAGACGCGTTCGGCGACCTCCGCGAAGGAAAACTCACCTTCCCCATCATCTATGCAAGATCTGTCTGCGATGACGATGAGAAACAGACGCTTGAAAAAGTGCTAAACCCTGGGACCGACGAAACCGAGGCGATTGCCTTTGTCGAGGCTTTGTTCCAACGATACGGTGTCGAGCCCCACTGTTTGAAGATTGCCCAAGGCTATGCCGATCGCGCCAAAGCGGCATTGTCACCCTTACCGGAGACCCCTGCTCGCAGTGCCCTGGAACACCTCGCAGATTATGTTGTTTCACGCGAGTCCTAAGGCAAAGGAGCGGAAACGTCTGAATAATGTTCTATCCTGCCCATATAAACCTTCAGGACAAGAAGTGCCTCGTTGTCGGCGGTGGCACCGTTGCGGAGCGGAAAGTTGTCGCCATGCTCCTCAGCGGTGGCGATGTCACCGTCATCAGTCCGGATGCCACGGAATTGGTGACGCTCCTCGCAAACATCGGCACAATCCGCTGGCACAAACGGCAGTTGCAGACCGGCGATACGAATGGCTATTTTCTCGTCTGTGCCGCCACCGATTTTACAGATATTAATTCTGCTGTTTTCAGGGAGGCGCACGAAAAACACAAAATCCCCCTCGTCAACGTCGTTGACGTCATCCCACAATGCACCTTTGCCGCTGCCTCTGTCGTAACCGATGGTGAGATTCTGTTGAGCATCTCAACGAGCGGTAAAAGTCCCGCGACGAGTCGCCGGATCCGTGAACATTTTGAGACGGTCCTGGATGCCACTTCGTTATATATACTCGGATACGAAGATGGTGAACCCGTGCCAATTGTCAGTGAAAGAGAAGGGCAAGGACTCCCGTATCCTGTCTATCTTCTGTTGGAAAATCGTAGATGTGTTGTCGTGTCCGAACAGAAAACCGCCGAAGTTGAACGCCGTATCTCTCTGTTAGACCGATGTGGTGCCTCTGTTATCCGCATCTCGCCCGATGAGATGAAACGCTATCATCTTGAAGAGGCGTTCCTCGTTATTACAGACAAATTTTCTGCTGTAGATAGACATTTGAACACCACCGCCCCTTATCAAGAGACATTCATTCGGGAATATCTCGATGAACCGAACGCAGGCACCCACTTCACACCCGAACTCATCATAGACGACGACTTGATCATTAGCGTATCGGCGCGAAGTAGCACAGGTATTGACAAGGGGAAACGCCTCCATAAAAAACTCACCAACCAGTTTGAAAACAACGGTTACGGTGCATTTATTGCATTCCTCGGAACGCGCCGCGCGGAGATTCTCAAGGCTTTCCGGACCCCTAAAAAGCGTGCCGACTTCTTTGAAGTGCTTATCGACACTGTTGAAGAGACGGTATCGGGGTTACAAACCCCTCCCACAACATGCTGTCTCGGTCTCACAAATCCTGAATGCGCTGCCGAATGCCTTTTCAACTGGGTTCGTTACGGTCGGTTGGAACGCGCCAACGCTTTTACCACTAAGCTACTTGACAAAGAACAGAGACGTTGTTAAAATTGCATGAAAATAAAAATAGTGTACTCTTTTTCAAGACCTCCAAAACGATTGAGAATTGCTTTAACAATCTCACGCGGATAAGAGACATTTCTGCCTTGATACGCAAAGGAAGAACATCATGAAGACGCTACATGATTTTGAATTGAAGCAAAGAAAATACATGCCTGTCTTTCCAAAAGCGATCGGAAAACCGACCGGTTACATCGAAGGCTACCCTTCCGAGGACGAAAACCCCATGCCAGCAGGTGAATTTCACGGGATGCAGATGCAGAGCTTATTTGACCAGTTCTTACGATATTTTCAGGCACACCCTTATGTTCATGTCAGTATGGACAACTTTATCTATTACCGCGAAGGCGATATCAGAAAGGTCGTTGGTCCCGATGTGTATATCGTCTTGGGTGCCGCGAAACTTCCCTTGCGAAGGAGTTTTTATACCTGGGCAGAAGGGACCGTCCCTACAGCAGTTTTTGAGTTTCTTTCAGATGCAACAGCATCTGAGGATCGGCATGAAAAAGTTGAGGTGTATCTGCGGGATATAGGAGTTGCGGAGTATTTCATTCATCAACCCGATATGAATCGCCCGATAGAATTTCGGGGATGGCGGCGGGATGCATCGGACAACATCATTGAGATTGAACCGGAGACGGATGGCAGCATCTTCAGTGCGTCGTTAAATCTGTATTTGCGGTGGGAACTCCAAGAGGCGTGGGAGTTACGACTTTTACGTCCATATCTCCCTGATGGCACGCCGATAACGACTTCTATGGAAGAACATCACCTACGCATCGAGGCGGAAGAATTAGTGGAAGCAGAGGTCGAACGGCGACAAGCGGCAGAAAGGCTCACCAGAGAAGAAGCCGAACGGCGACAAGTGGCAGAAAGGCTCGCCAGAGAAGAAGCCGAACGACGGCAGGCAATAGAAACCGAGTTAGAACGCCTCCGGGCACAACTCGCCGATCGTGAAACTGAAAGCGAATGACATATCCAAAAGACAATCATATCTATATGCTGTCTGTCCTTATAGTCTCAAAAAAACACTGCGTATGATAAATTTTCTCTTTCTCCTTACCCTCTTAATATACTTAGCAGCAGGCATTTTCCAGACCCTCTCACTGGCGATTGGGGCTCGAACCGAAGCATTGATGATTCGTCCCACAATCGAGCAGATCGCTTTTTGGTGCACTCTCATCGGTTTCGCTTTTCTGACCGTCTTTATCGCGCTCTGGTGGCTCCAGCAGGGGCATTTTCCAATGACGCACTGGACGGACTCCACCGCCTTCTTTGCATGGGCAATCACCCTGATTTATCTCATCATCGTGCGTTTGACCCATCTCCGCACCCTCGGTAGTTTCGTGATGCCGGTTGCATTCATCGCTATACTCATCTCATACAGTTTCGCCACGCATACAGCAGCGCTGCCTGAGCCGTTGCAAAATTACTGGCTTCTGGCACACACAACACTCATCTTTCTCGCTTATGCGGCGTTCATCGCTGCCTTTGGGTTCGGACTGATGTATTTGATAGCAGAACGGAAAATCCGAAGAAAGACGGACACGCTCTTTGACAATCTACTTCCGTCGCTCGATACTTCCGATGTCCTCGGATATCGTTGCGCCATTTTGGGTGTCATTTTACTGACAATGGGAGTCATCGTCGGGAGCCTCTGGACGCAATACATCCGAGATGTACCGTGGCGATGGCTCGATGCCAAGGTAATCTCCACTTTAGTGACATGGTTTATCTATGTCGGGCAAATCGGTATCCGTCAACTCTGGGGCTGGCACGGACGCAGGGCGGCGTATGCCACACTCATCGGTTTCGTTGCCGTCCTTTGCACATACGTTGGTGTGGATCTCTTTTTAGACAGCATGCATACCTATCGTTAGAGATATTTAGTTTTAAGAATTTATTAAATCGTTCAAATTGATGGACAATCAGCGATTTCCGACTACGAGTAAGTGCGTTTGTAGTAGTGCGATTCATCGCATGTCCTAAAGTTGTATATAACGGGCAATAAATTGCCCTACTACGAACCAGTCTAATCTCATCTAAATTTGACACAACCCGCGATATGTGATATAATTTAGCAAACGCAAAATGCTTCACGCTTTTAGATTCTTTCGGTGAAAAGGATGAACCAGCTCGTCTCTATCGGAACCAGCCATCATGTCGCGCCCATTGAATTCAGGGAAAGGTTGGCGTTTTCCGAAGAACAACTCATTGAATCCCATCAGTACGTGCGTGAGTCCGATCAGATCCAAGAGAGCGTAATTCTCTCGACCTGCAATCGGGTAGAAGTCTATGCAGTGCTGAATTCAGTTCGGACTCCCGAAGCCGCCGCCAAGGTATTGGCTGAATTCCTCTCCCGATGCCATCAGATTGATACGGAATCCCTGAAGAAATGGACGTATCTCCATCATAACCTGGAGACCATCCAGCATCTTTTCAGAGTCATATCGAGTCTGGACTCCATGGTTGTCGGTGAGTCCCAAATACTCGGTCAAGTCAAAGATGCCTACGACACCTCACGTGCCGCAGGTAGCACGGGCACTATTCTCAATCGTCTTTTCACGAAAGCCTTCAACGTTGGCAAACGCATCCGATCCGAAACGACAATCACCACCGGTGCCGTCTCCATCAGTTACGCCGCCGTCGAACTCGCCAAAAAGATTTTCAACACACTCGAAGGTAAGACCGTCGCGATTATCGGGGCAGGCGAGATGAGCGAGCTCACAGCAAAGCATCTCGTTGCGAACGGGGTCTCCAACGTGATTGTTGCGAATCGGACCTACCAACGGGCAGTAAAAGTTGCAGAGAAGTTTAAGGGAACCCCGCTTGCCTACGATAGCGATCTCAATTTCCTCATTGATGCCGATATTGTCATTAGTTCTACCAACGCTCCGGACTATCTCATCAAGCGACAGCCTCTCGTCAATATTATGCGGAAACGGAAGCATCGGTATATGTTCCTCATCGATATCGCTGTCCCGCGCGACATCGAGCCGGATGTCAGCAAACTCGACTCGGCGTTCCTCTACAATATCGATGATCTGGAAGCCGTTGTCGTCTCTAACCTCAAAGACCGGCAACAGGAAGCCATCCACGCAGAACAGATTGTCTCTGAAGAAGCGAAACGATTCTACGACCAATTGCAAGTCTTTCAAGTCAATCCGACGATTAAAGCATTGCACCAGCAGTTTCGACAGATAGCCGACACCGAATTGCAAGCGTGTCTCTACAAAACAACACTCTCCGACGCGCAAGAGGAAGCCATCGCCTCCATGACACAGGCAATCGTCAAAAAACTGCTCCATCATCCGATGAAGAACCTGCGGGGTGCTGTCAACGACGGCGACGCTGATCACGGACAATATGTTCAAGCACTACAGGAACTGTTCGTTTTGGATGTTAACGATGAGACCCCAGAATAGCCATCAGCGGTTAGTAAAATGAAAATTAGAAGCAAAAACAAAGTCCGTAACAACGACGCGGGCGATTCGTCGAAAAGGAAACCCGTCAAACATGAAACCCACTCAATTGTTCCGCAAAGGAAAATTAAAAAACTGGTAATCGGCACACGTGGCAGTCAACTTGCACTTTGGCAGGCACACTTCATCAAAAATCAATTGGAACGCTATTTCCCCACCTTGGAAGTCTCCCTCAAGACCATCAAAACTACCGGTGATACAATCCAAAACCGCTCGTTAGTTGGCCTGGGCAAAGGTATTTTCACGAAAGAGATAGAAAACGCGCTCTTAACCGGCGACATCGACCTCGCTGTCCACAGTTTGAAAGACCTCCCGACAGAATTACCAGAAGGACTTTGCATTACCGCCATCCCGACGCGAGAAGACCCGCGCGATGTACTTGTCACAGACACAGGATCGCCTTTAGAAGACCTGCCGGAAGGTGCGAAGATTGGCACGACAAGCCCACGCCGAAAAGCGCAACTTCTCTATATCCGTCCAGATCTGCAAGTCGTTGATGTGCGAGGCAACATTGATACGCGGCTGCGTAAACTTTATGAAACCGACCTCGACGGCATCATCCTCGCTGCAGCAGGCATCAAACGGCTTCTCGAGCCAGAAATTATCACACAATTCTTTGACCCGGAACAGATGGTTCCGGCGGTTGGACAGGGTGCGCTCGGGATTGAAGTGCGGGAAGGCGACGATAGGGTCGAACACCTGCTACTGCCTCTGAATGACGCTGCAGCAACGGCAGAAATCACAGCGGAACGAGCTGTCTTGGAAAGTCTCGGTGGCGGATGTCAAGTGCCGATTGGTGCGTATGCGAAACATGTCGAGGGTGAACTCTCGCTCATCGGAGCGGTTTGTCATCCAGACGGCACGCGACGCATCGTAGCACGCGCCACGGGAACGCCAGACATAGCGCAACACTTAGGCGACATTGTTGCCGAAAAACTGCGGAACAACGGCGCAACAGAACTGTTGAAAGAACAGGAGAGCTACAAATGAACAAACCGAGCAGGGGTATTGTTTACATTGTAGGGGCGGGTCCCGGCGATAGAAAACTCATTACGCTCAAAGGTGTGGAGTGCCTTCAACGCGCCGATGTTGTCATCTATGACCTGTTACTAAACGATGCGCTGTTGGAACATTGCCCTGTGCACGCCGAAAAAATCAAAGCCCCTGACCCAAGAATCCGAACGACACGCCAAGATGAACTCAATCATTTGCTGGTTGAACATGCCAAAGCGGGTAAAACTGTTATTCGCCTGAAAGGCGGCGATCCGTATATCTTCGGACGCGGTGGCGAAGAAGCGGTTGCCCTCAGGAAAGCGGGTATTCCATTCGAGATAGTGCCGGGTATCACGTCTGCGATCGCCGCCGCCGCGTATGCTGGCATCCCGGTCACACACCGCGACTATGCCTCATCGGTCGCTTTTGTGACGGGGCATTCCGCGGCACTCCGTCCAGATTCAAACATCAATTGGGCACACCTCGCCACAGCCGTCGATACGCTCGTTGTCTATATGGGAGTTGCACACCTCCCTCAGATTGTCGAACGGCTGACCGCACACGGTAGAGATCCACAAACCCCGGTTAGTTTAGTCCGCGTCGGAACGACCCCTCAACAGCACGTCGTCCAAGGCACACTTATCGACATCGTGCAAAAAGTGGAGGCGGCACACCTCAAAAGTCCGGCAGTTATCGTTGTGGGAGAGGTGAATCGGCTCCGCCGGCAACTCCGATGGTTTGATACCAAACCCCTTTTCGGGAAGCGGATCCTCGTCACGCGCGCCCGTGCACAAGCGAGCGAGTTCGCAGGTGTTTTGGAGGCAAACGGCGCAGAGGTCATCCAATTCCCCACGATACAGATTCAACCGCTTGAGGGTGTGGACATACCCCCTCCTAACGCATACGATTGGATTATCTTCACGAGTGTTAACGCCGTTGAAATTTTCTATGAACGTCTACGGGAAAGCGGAAAAGATACTCGAGCGTTCGGTAGGAGCCGTATCTGCGCAGTTGGTGCAAAGACGGTCGATGCCCTGAACAACATCGGGATCCATCCCGATTTTGTTCCTTCTCAGGCTCGCGGCAGTGCGATTGCCGCTGAAATGAAAGACGTGAATGGAAAGAAGATCCTCCTACCACGTGCGAAGATTGCCGCTGCCGATCTACCCAACGGTTTGCGCGAGAAGGGGGCACACGTCAACGATGTGCCGCTTTATGATACCCTCAAAGTGGTGGGTGATGATAAAAAGCGAGACGACATCGCAGTAGACCTCCTGAACGGTAGCATCGACTTCGTCACATTCACCAGTTCATCAACTGTTACGAATTTTTTGGAGATGTTTCCCGCACACGCACCTACAGCCTTACTCGCGAATGTCCAGGTCGCCGTGATCGGACCCACAACGCAGAAAACGGCACTGGCGCGTGATATACGGGTTGATGTGGTTGCGAAGGCGGCATCCGTTGAGAGTCTTGTGGACGCACTTATTGAGGCATGACTTATAGTAAAACCGACAATGTCGTAGCGCAACCTTTAGTTTGCGACACACAGGCACAAACTAAAAGTTTGTGTTACAAAAAGGAGATTACATTATGAAAAACCAAATTTTCTGTTATAGCGCGCTCGTTTGCTTACTCATGTTCAGTGTTACCTGCATAGCAAACGCCGCAGACGAATCCTTCGGGGATCCCTTCGAGAAGGGGAAGTTGCAAAATCCGAATTGGAAATGGCAAAACGAACCCCCGGATTGGGATCTCGGTGAAACCCGCGCGGATTACCTGTATATCGACAGTGAAACGAATCGAAACATCTGGGCATCGGATGAATCCCACTTTCTCTATCAGGAAACGGATGCTGAGATGTTCGATGTCGAAACCCACTTCTTTTCCAAATGGGACACCGATTCCGGTGTGAATGGACTCCTCGTCAAAAGCCCGAAGGACAATAACTGGGTCACCATCAAATTCTGGTCGCGGGATGCGGGTGCTAAAGGGCAACTCCAGTTCCAAACCCGGGAGGCGGGTGTGCCTGGCGGTCCACCCGATCCACCGTGGCGTCCGGAATTCGGTGATACGGAGTTGTTCCTCAGGCTCAAGAAAGAGCGAGATACTTACACGGCGTGGTATAAAACAGACGGAAACGACGATTGGACAGACTTTGGTGCAGGCGACTTTAAGATGACACCCCCGCTGTGGTTGGGGATTTATGCGGGTGTCGCTTCAGGGGTCGGTTCCTTGGAGGTGGAATACGAGTATTTCCAAGACAATGTGACACCGTGGGGAGTTGAACCCGAAGGCAAAGTAGCGACAACTTGGGGTATCCTGAAGTCCCGCTATTAGTATTACGATCAGGATCATTTTAATTAAGTAGGGGCACCCTCGTGGGTGCCCGCATATATCGGTTCAAGCCAGCGGACGAAACCTATCCAAAAATCGGAAAAATATAAGGCACAAGCACTTTTTGATAGACGGTAATCGTCCCGAAGATCGAATAGTAGCCTGCACACAAGAGGAGTCCAATCTGCTTCCATAAGGGTGCTTGTATCTCAGGCGGCAAGAATTTCCGGTTCACGTAAAGCGTATGTATCGCTGAGAACACAAGGAGATACCCGCCAATCGTTGCCGATACGAGAATCATAAAGAAGGGTTTCGCGAGATACATGGCGATGATACCCCAGACGATATAAACAGCGAGTATCGGATAGTAGATCCATTTTGCGCTGTTCTCACCCAAGTTTCGGGCCCGTCTCACGCCGGTCCAAATAATATCGGTAAAGCCACGCGGCACACCGTCCACACCCCCGAGCTGCGTCGAAAAGAGCACCCAGAAACCGCAAAGGAGTGTGAGATACCACATAATTCTACCGCCTTTTGCCTCAAGTCCCTGCGCTTGCATCGCCGCTGCCGACCACTGCCCCATCTCCTGTCCTAAAGGCACATACTGCAAGGTCAACATTGCGGGGAGTGCGATACCGACAAAACACCCGATCATCCAGATGTAATACTGCTCAAATCGGACGTATTTCCACCACTCCTTGAACCGTTCGAGGTTCTCCGGTGTGATGCGAAACACTTTGCCCCAGTGCGAAAGCGTCACGTGTTGTCCACCGATCATAGACGGAATTGCCCCCACGAGACTACTCATACCCCAGCCTTTATCGCGCACGTAATGGGTAATGCCGACATTGCCTAAGCCGCCGCTGCCTGCATACGCCGCGAACGCACCGACCAACAACCAATTGATCTGTTCATCTTCTCCGCCAGTCGGAAATGCGCCGAAACTCAAGAAACCCTTGATAACTTTCCACCATGTGCTCGGTGACACCATAAACAGATCGACGATGACAAGGTAGCCGATAATCCAAACCACCATAAAGAGTGACACCTTCTCAAGGGAGTTGTAAATCTTCCCGCCGAACAGCACAATTCCGAGACACGAGAAAAAGATGAGATATGCGAATATACGCACCGTCCCCCCATCTGCATCCTGTGGCATATAGCCGAGCCACGCAGCAGCGAGTGCCGTCGCAGCCGTCATCGCCCAACCGGGCCAAATCCCGAAAAAGTTGATACCCGAATAGAAAGACATCCAGAATCCAGCGCCGGGTTTACAGCGCATATAACCGCTCATCATCGGTTCGCCGGTATAGAGCGTATATCGGATCGCCTCTGTATTCAGAATGACTTGAAGTAGGATGGCGATTGTCGCGATCCAGAGCAGTGTGCCACCGTATTGTGCGGTAATTGCGGGCCCGAGTAGCCATTCACCACTCCCAATTGAACCGCCTAACGCAATGATACCGGGACCCAGGATATTCCGAAATGCTTTCCCAAATTGATACGGGGGCGGTGCAGGTAAATCATCGACCTCCCAATCGGGGAGCGTGCCGCCCGCTACACGTTCTTTGGTTTCTGCCATATTTCACACCTTTTTTAAAGTCCGTAAAGTGTTCTAAAGTGTTCTAAAGTCTGTAAAGTTGTAAGAGGCACTTGGATGCTCCAAATATCTCTTCCAACTTCCGAACTTGCAAACTTTAGCACACTCGCAAACTTCTTCCTGCTTTAGCACACTCGCAAACTTCCTTCCACCTCAGAACACTTCGCTTGTTCTTCTCCTACCATTCCCAGCAGATGGGAATGTCTAACTTCTCCGCAATACCAGCGAGACCGCGTAAATGGTCTACATGGATCGGAATGCCGTTTTCAAGGTAATTATCGTAGTTATTCCACTCAATTTCGCCGGGGAGATATGCCTGCTCCACGCCTTCTGCCGTTTTCGAGACGTGAATTTTGTCAATACCGCGCTGGATTTCCGCAACGTACCCCTCGTAATCCGTGAAACTCGCAACGTCCATGGCGAAAAAGAAGTGTTCAGAGGGATCGCCTGCCTTATTACAAGCCATTAAGCCACCGCTCAAAGGACCCGCCAAGATGCCCATGATGAGTGCCAATCCGTAACCCCGGGGTCCCGCTGCGGGTGCGAGGAAACGTCCCTTCTCTGGATCGTTAGTGGGTTGCCCCGTTTCATCTATGAGCCACCCTTCAGGAATCGGTTTTCCATACATTCGGAGTGTGCCGATCTTCCCCCATGCGGAAACGCCACACGCCATATCCAACACAATCGGATGCCCATCGCCAGTAGGCAAGGCGTAACTCATGGCGTTATTGGCGACTACGGCTTCTGCACCCCCGGGAGCTACAATAGAGGCGCCCCCTGTGTTCGTCGTTGAAAACCCGATCATCTGGTTCGATGCCGCCATAATTGCGTAGCATGCCGCCGCACCGAAATGCCCAGCGTTGCGAACCCCCGCGGCAGCGATCCCCGTTGTCTTCGCTTTCTCTATCGCCGTCGCCATTGCGAACGTACTCGCCAGATGTCCCATCCCGTTATCTCCGTCAACAACAGCGACACTCGGTCCCTCCGTTGCGATGCGGAGGTCAGGTTGCGGGTTCATCTTCCCATCAAGAACGAGGTTAAGGTATCCCGGTAAAGCGCGAGTACCGTGTGAATGCACACCTCGCAAATCCGTGAGTACCTGATGTTTCGCGATTGTTTCTCCATCCTCGGAACGCAAGCCTGCCTTTTCACAAAGCGTCCGAGCGAAATCGTGTAACTTCGCTGAATCCACCACAATTTCCTGCATAACATCCCCTCCAGTCAAGAATTTATTGCCCATTCTACCAGAGACGCGGTTATGAATCAAGCACAATCCGATTTTTTCAAGTGTCCATCATTGCTCTTGAAACCCGTGTGTGTTTAACGCTAAAATTTACTAAGTCAAAAGAAAACGGGAGAAATAGACATGCATCAACACACTGCCTTTAAAACAAGCGAAAAGACACGTCTTGCGTTTATTATTTTCACATGCATCTATCTGATACCCCTCTTCTCATGCGCAAACCCCTTGCAACCTGTGGATAGCGAAGAGGAACAATTGGTAAAAGCAGAACTAAAGGGTCGTTCATTTCGGCAATTTGACCCTTCCAGAGACGCGAATAAAAGAAAAGGCGTTATTCTCGATTTCTTTAGCGGTGTCAGTCTCTGGGCACAATATGCCGAAGGTAACACAGCCTTGAGCGAGTGGGAGCTTTTGGCGGCGGATTACACCGTTGAAAAATCGGGTTCAGAATACAGGATTTATTTCGCGGCACCGCGTTCCGTGCAAATCCTCCCGACAGCGTGCGACAATTGTATCAGGACTTCAGGAGTTTCCATTTCCATCCGTAATCTCTTTGATAAGGAAAAGATTCGGTTCAAACTGAACATTGAGAACGCCGATTTTCCTCGACCCTTTCCTATATTTGAATCGTGGACGAAGTTTAATGAAGACGAGTATTTTGATTGAAACGCAAGAAACACTTGACATGAAGGATTGCTTCGACTAAAATTGACAGTGGAGGATAAACCGTCATGTCGAACAAGGGAGTCCGGTTCGTTGCCTTTCTCCTCATCGTTTTCGTCGGTCCCGCGTGGGACGCTGCCGCACAAACATCCGAAGACCTTTACGCCCACGGTATGAAAGCCGCGCAGCAAGGACACTACACGCAGGCAATCCGATATTTTCAACACGCCATCCAACGGGATCCAACATCTGCGCAAGCATACGCCGGACTCGGAACCGTCTACATGCAAATCAGCCAATTCGCTGAAGCGGAAGTTGCCCTCAAACAGGCACTGGATATCGCGCCGGGACTGCTACAAGCCGAAGCAAATCTCGCTTTGCTCTACACAAGAACCGAGCGCAATGCCGCAGCAATTGACCTCTATGGAAAACTCAGCCGAGACCATCCAGACTCCCTCCAAATACAGGTTGGACTCGCAACGGCTTATCAGAAAGCCTCGCGGTTTGCAGAAGCCATAGACGCCTACCACCGGACGCTCAACCTCTCACCGAAACTCGCAGAAGCCATGACGAATCTCGCCTCCTGCTATGAGGCGGTCAAACAACAGGAACAGGCAATTCGTTACTACACATCGGCGTTAGCCGTGAATCCTGAGCTTTCCATGGCAAACGGGAACTTAGGTGCCATTTATCAGAAACAGGGAGAACTGGACAAAGCACGTCCACTGTTAGAGAAGGCGATTCGTCTGGACCCCAATTTTACGGCGGCGTCCTATCGTCTGGGTCTCATCGCATCAAAGCACCGGGAATTCCAGCGCGCTGTTGACTTATACCGCAGGGTCATCGCCCAACACCCCGACCATATCGGGGCATATTATAACCTGGCGCAGGCACTGTTCCGATTAAAACAGGCGGCGGAAGGCAGGCGTGCCATGGAAACCTACCGGCGTCTAAACGCAATTGCGCAAGAGATTGACACCCGCGAGCGTGCGATTCTCCTTGAACCGAGCAACCCGCGCAAACAGTATCAACTCGGAGGCACTTACGAAAAGCATGGGAAATTCGATAAGGCACTCGAAGCGTATCAGAAAGCCGTCAAACTTCAGCCAGAATACGCCGCGGCACACTATAAACTCGGCAAACTCTATTTCCGCGAGGGTAGGTTTAGCGAAGCAGAAAACGCCTATCTCAGCGCGATTGCGGTTGCGCCGGAGCAAGCCGCCCTGCACGCTGGATTGGGGGCAGTCTATTATGTGCAAGACAGGTTTGAGGACGCACTTGCTGAATACAAAACGGCTATCGTCTACGACGCTTCATTGGTGCATGCCCAGGTCGGGATCGCTGTCATCCACCACCGTCGCGGCGAATTTGAGGACGCACGCGCCGCGTATCAGAACGCTTTAAAGTTAGATGCAGATGCACATTACGCCCTAAACGGATTGGCACGGCTTTATCTTGAAGGTACCTCCCGTAGGGGTTGGGGAACCCAGTCCCTACCGCCGGCGAAAAGAGCCGCTAAAATCCAAGAAACCGTCGCTTTGGCTGAGAAAGCTGTCCGTTTAGCCCCTATCCCCCAATACCTACAGACGCTTGCCTTAGCCTACTTCCAGGCAGGCGCGCATCAAAAAGCACTGAAAGCGATTCAGACCGCCATTGAAATGGAACCCGAAAACAGCGCTTTTCGAGAGACCTGGGCAAAGATGAAGGAGGCAGATGAAAAGACGAAGTAACAGTATAGGCATTTTAATTCTCATCGGAATCGCAATTGTCGCACAAGGCATTCCTATCCGCCCTGTGAACGCCGATACTCACATTCAATTCGTTGATGTAACGCAGGAAGCCGGTATCCGTTGGAAACACGTCGATGGACGGAGCGGACAGAAGTATTTCATGGAGACGCTCGGTTCCGGTGCCGCTTTCTTTGACTACGACAAGGACGGAGATCCCGATCTATACTTCGTTAACAGTGCACCCCTCCCGGGTTACGTCTCGCAAGAGATCCCGACCAATTGCCTCTATGAAAATAACGGCGCCGGCACGTTCACAGATGTCACCGAAAAAGCCGGCGTTGGGGATACGGGTTACGGACATGGATGTGCCGTGGGGGACTATGATAACGACGGGAACCTGGATCTTTACGTCACAAACTACGGGGTCAATCGGCTCTACCGTAATAATGGCGATGGCACGTTTACGGATGTCGCGGAAGCCGCAGGTGTGACGGAGCCGCGTTGGAGCACGGGCTGCGCCTTTGCTGACTACGACCGAGATGGGCACCTGGATCTCTATGTCGTCAACTACATCGTCTTTGACATCAATGAGAATCCGTGGTGTGGATTCAAGGAAAAAGGGATTCGCGCCTACTGTGAACCCGATAACTTCATCGCCCAATCCGATACCCTCTATCGCAACAACGGTGACGGCACGTTCACCGACGTAACAAAAACAGCGGGTATCTACAACACCACTGGCAAAGGGTTAGGGGTTGTCTGGGGAGACTATAACAACGACGGCACGCCTGACATCTACGTCGCTAACGATTCCACAGAAAACCTATTTTATCACAATACTGGGGACGGCACTTTTGAAGAGGTTGGTTTCAGGGTTGGGGTTGCCCTCAGTGAAGACGGTGCCGCTGAAAACGGTATGGGCACAGCCTTCGGCGATTGGAATAACGACGGTTGGCTCGATCTCACTGTCACGAATTATGCCCAACAGACGAATACCCTCTACCATAACGACGCGGACGGCTTCTTTACAGACGCAACAGCCATGACAAAAACCGCGCAACTCACCTATCCCTATCTCGGTTGGGCAACGGCTTTTATCGATTACGACAACGATGGATACCAAGATCTCTTCGTTGCTAACGGGCATCTACATGAGAATCTCGCTGAACTCGGACAGGAAGGCACGTATGGGCAACGCAACCTGCTCTTTCGGAACAATACCGCGAACGGCACATTTACCGAAGTCTCTGAAAGTCTCGGTCCGGGCATGACGTTAGAGGACGTCAGTCGCGGTGCCACCTTTGCAGACTACGATTTAGATGGTGATATCGACATCGTGGTGACCAATTCCAACACGGCACCCCGCCTTTTACGCAACGATGGCGGTAACCGAAAAAACTATTTGCAGCTCCGATTGACAGCGACAAACGGTTCCACGGATGCGATTGGGGCACGCGTCAAGATTACGACGGGAGACCTCACACAGACGCGTGAGGTGCGGAGCGGGGACGGTTATCTTTCACAACAGGACCTCACACTGCATTTCGGGATCGGGGATTACGAACGGGTGGACCGCATTGAGGTGGTGTGGCAGCGCGGGACACAGCAGTTCATCGAAAATGTCCCTGTAAATCAGGTGCTATCTCTTGAGGAAAATAGAAGTGAATAAAGACTCGGGGTTAGAAACCTCTCCTACATCGGATATCGTCGAACGTCATTATTGGAAGGCGGTTACTTTTCTCGTGGTTCTGATTTTAGTCGGCAGCGGATTTTGGGGGGTGCGGCGGTTTGCCCCTGCCGTGTTCCTCGGAAAACCGGATTTAATCGCTGTCCCGAACGAGGAACGTCCAGAAAGTCAAACGACAGAAACGTTAACATCCAGCACGCCTGAACTCCTCAACATCAACACCGCCTCTACGAAAGCGCTGCAGACCCTCCCAAATATCGGTCCCCAGATGGCACAACGGATCGTCGACTATCGCAAGCAACACGGCATGTTTGCCAGTGTGGATGCTCTCCAGAATGTAAAAGGTATCGGGGCAAAGACGGTGGAGAAGTTGAGACCTTTCGTCGATGCTAAATAGTTAATGGGTATGTTTGGGAAGTTTATCAGGGAGAGTACGAGAGCCCGGTAGGTTCGGTTTCCTAACCGAATCTACCGAGACAGGGCTGAGGCGGTTATTTTTTACTATAAATCCCTATCCTACCCGTTTCTGTGAATATGTGCTGGACGGGTACATCCCACGTCTGTGGGAACGTATTTTCCACAAGTTGCACCCCATACGCCAATCCGATCGCCACAGCGTGTGGACACCTCGCGAGAAACCGGTCATAGAACCCCTTGCCGTATCCGAGACGATACCCATTCCGATCAAAAGCGATACCCGGAACAACGATGAGTTGAAGGTGTTCAATTGGAAAGCGTGGGCATGCTTGACTGGGTTCCAACATGCCGTAGGGATGGCGCACCACTTCTGTTTTCAGATTCTGAATCCGTCGCGGGATGAGTTCCAGGTGTTCTGTATCTACGACGGGGGCACACACCTGCTTGCCTGAATCCAGTAACTTCTCAAGCAAACCGGTGGTTTCAACCTCGCTTCTCATATTCAGATAGAGCATCACGGCGTCGAACCCCTCACGCTGTATCCAGCGTGCAGTGGCATCAAGGATACGCTGGCTGTACCGTATCCGCTCTTCTGCGGGGAGTGCTTCGCGACGGCGGCGTGTTTCCGCGCGGAGGCGTGCCCGTTCACTCGCGATCTGCATCGTTTCTACTTTTGGTATAGGACTTTTCCAGCCACTTCTACGGTATCAACAATCGCCATGATTACAGCGTCGACGGGTTTGTTGCCCGTCACGTGGGTCTGACGGGCGGAACTCCCGGTAGCCACGAGGACGATTTCGCCGATACCTGCCCCGACTGCATCGACCGCGACGGTATATATCCGATCGACCTCTCCGTTGAGATCCACATTTTGGACAACCATCAATTTGCTTCCGATTAATTTCTCATCTTTCTGCGTCGCGACGATTGTCCCGGTAACTTTTCCAAGGGTCATTGAATAAAAAACCTTTCACTTTCTTTCTCGTCTTTACCATTGAATATCATCAAGTGCCTCAGCCGCCATAACTTGTTCAAAAAGCGCATCGAGTTGTGCGATGTGGCGTAGTTGCGCAATGTGGGTAGCGATGGGTTGCGGAACACTGCCAAATCGGTGCGATAGGAGTTTGAGAACAGCATCACGCTTGGCGTGTGTTGCCCCTTGTTCGATACAGCGTTGCATGACCTGTTCGTAAAAAGGAGATTCTTACATGATGGCCTCCGATATAGGATATGGCATAGGAGTATTATACTGTTATTTTCCCTCAAAGGTCAACCTTTTTTTCGGAGGGTTTTCAGGAGTGCCCAAAACATATCTTTTGTTAATTTGGACAGGGCGCGATTGGATTTTATAGTAGATTCTGTAATTACTTTTACACCAAACTCGGTGCGGTTAGGTGAAAGACCCTACCGGGGGTATGCAGATATTTTCGGGCTTTACTATAAGACTTTCCAGCCCTCAGAAATGTCGCCAGCGGGAAATATACCTTTAAAGACGGTGTGGAAAATACGGCCATAACTGCTGCGATAACTGGCGCTGAATGGACACAAAAGAGCGGCTTAAAAACCAACTTTAACCCATGTTAAAATTCCCGAGAGGGATTCCCGAAGGTAAAGCACTTTCTTACACTCTTTTGCATCATTTGGATCCAAAGCAAAAATTAACTCGCCTTTTTTCATATAGTATTTCCCTTGCTTAAAAATATATACTTCCTTGTAATTTTACTATTAATAGAAAAAAGTCAAATATAACTTCAAAAATTGTGATTCTGTCTATATCATCCAAAAAGTGCATCCGAAAATGTGTATAGACGGTAGAACTGAAATATCCGTAAGACATCGGCAAGTGAAATTGACAAACGTCCGTTAATGTGCTAAACTATTCTTAAGTTGTTGTTTGATTCTCTGGGAAAGTGGAGGAGAACTTGAGCCGAAATCATACCGATGTCATCATTATCGGGGGCGGCATTATCGGATGCCACATCGCTTACGACCTCGCCAAACGAAACGTGAAATCGTTAGTCATCGAGAAAGCATCCGCTGTCGGCACAGAAGCCTCGTGGGCAGGTGCGGGAATTTTAACCTCACACGCCTCAACAGATGCGCCGTATCCAACCTTGTGCCGAGCGAGCCTGGCACGCTACCCCGCATTAGCGGAAGAACTTCGAGCAGAGACCCAGATAGATATTGAGTTGATCGAATGTGGAACGCTGTCGGTATTCTTCAACCCAGCGGAAGCAGCAGGATTAATCGGTCTCGCGGACCGGCGGGTGAAACGCGGTTTTACAGCAGAAGTCTTAACGGCGGAAGCAGCCTGGCAGTTGGAGCCTGCGCTCTCAAAATCTATTGCAGGTGCCGTTTTCTTTCCGGAAGACGCGCACGTCCGTAACCCGAAGATGGTGATTGCACTCGCCAAGGCTGCAGCGAAACTCGGTGCGCAATTCCAAATGGGGAACCCTGTCACCGATTTTATCCGAGTGCGGGAGGACGGCGCGGAACACGTCGTCGGTGTCGTCGTAAACGGTGAAACCTATTACGCGGACACGTTCGTGATTGCCGCAGGCTGCTGGACAGGCACGCTTACGGCTCAACTTGACGTTCCGATTCATGTGGAACCGGCGAAAGGACAGATCGTCCTCGTTGAAGCGATGCCGCCGCCTTTCGAGCGAACCATCGATGGACTTGGCATCTATATCGTCCCGAGAGCCGACGGCAAGATTCTACTCGGCGCGACGGTCGAATTTGTCGGCTATGACAAAACCGCAACCGTGGACGGTGCGAAGCAGATGATTGACGCAGGAATCGCCATCGCGCCGCAACTCGCGCAGAGCACCTTCGTGCAAACATGGGTCGGTCTACGTCCTTACGCCAAAAAGGGGCCCCTTCTGGGTTACCTACCCGGGTACGACAACGTTGTTTTGGCATCAGGCCATTTCAAAAATGGTATTCTTCTCGCACCGATTACAGGACAACTCATCGCTGAACTCATCACCACAGGACAGCCATCACTGTCGTTGGAACCCTTTCAGCCAAAGGGAATGTAACGGATATTCTCACAGGCTTTAGGGATTAAATTTAAAGGTGTGAATATTTTTTTAATTTTAAATGAATTATTTCAAAACATAAGGGTTAAACTTTAAATATTCTTTTTAATGACTGAAAAGGGGTACAGAACACTACCCCTCTCTGACGAATAAACTTAGAAAGGAGTTTTCAAAATGCGTCAGTACGTTTTGTGTTTAACGGAGGCAATGCCTCACGCTGGAGATGAACGTGACAATTCTTTGGGGGATTGGATCTCCCTGAAGACACGGGCATTTAAAATTGCCACTGCATGCCGTTGTTGGATCAGGACACGAATATGGAGAAGGCACAGACCGAGGAGTGAACAAGCAGGCATCCTCCGTTACGGAACGGAAGGAGGGTTGCGCGCCTTCGCTTGAGAAACTCCTCTTTCGAGGAGACAAGCATGTTACACACTGACGAACAGTTGATGCTCTCTGTGAAGGACGGAAACAGAGATGCATTCCGAATTTTAACCGAGCGTCACTATACAAACACTTTAAATTTTATCTATCGATTTGTCAAAAACCGGACACTTGCGGAAGATCTCTGTCAAGAAACGTTCCTACGGGTGTGGCGCTGTGTGCCAACGTATCGCCCGATTGCGAAATTTAGAACGTTCCTTTATCACATCGCCAAGAACGTATGTTTGAAAGAGTTAGCGAAAAATCAGAGAACCCCGCAGATTGAATCTTTAGATGCCCCTTATAGCGATGAAGATGAAAACGCTCACCCCATTGCGGTTGCTATCGCAGACTCCAACTATTCTCCAGAGGCGTTGCTTATCGCCAAGGAGACTTACGAGGCAATCCAAGCCGCAATCAACAAACTGTCGCAAGAACATCAATTAGTGTTTCGGCTGACAGAGGTTCAAGGATTGTCTTACCAAGAAGTTGCCGAGATCGTTCAATGTCCGATTGGCACTGTTGCTTCACGCAAAAATGCTGCGATTCGACAACTCCGGAAATTTTTGGCACCTTATAGGACCAGCTTATAATAGAGGTCCTTAGGCCTCAACATATAAACTCCCTTGGCACTCTGGCGTCCGACTTCACGCCAGAGTGCTTTTTTTTAGAGGAATACTTACAGAAACGTCAAATTCAATGGACAATTGCGACGGATTGATATATGATATAACTTTAGACAGCACAGAAATAGCCGCTCCCCTCTTAGCACGTCTCAGAGAACAGAAAGGAACGTAATACCATGGAAAACGCGCGTTCCCAAGTGAAAGCACTCACCTTTGATGTTTTTGGCACGGTTGTGGACTGGTACAGTTCAATCGTTGATGAAGGCGAAAAATTCGGGGACACCCACGGTATCGACATTGACTGGGCACAATTCGCCTTGAAATGGCGTGCCGGTTACGGGCCCGCGATGAACAGGGTTCGACAAGGCGAATTACCGTGGCAGAACATTGACGCACTGCATCGACTCATTTTGGATAGCCTTCTTGATGAATTTAAAATCGAGGGCTTAAGTGAAGCCGATAAAGACCATCTGAATCGGGTCTGGCATCGACTCAAACCGTGGCCCGATGCAGTCAGCGGTTTGCAACGACTCCGCACGCGGTATATCATCGCTACGCTCTCTAACGGCAACGTTGCCTTGCTCACCAATATGGCAAAATTTTCGGGACTCCCGTGGGATTGTATCCTGTCTGCCGAGTTAACGGGGCATTACAAGCCTGATCCTGAAGTTTACGAAACTGCCGCCGCGCTGCTAGGTTTGTCTCCGCATGAAGTGATGATGGTCGCCGCACACCCTGGCGATCTCCGCGCCTCGCATGCCGTCGGTTTTCAAACAGCGTTGGTGCCGCGCCCGTTGGAATACGGACCCGGCAGAACACAAGGCGTAAATGCGCATCCGTCCGACCTCGTCGCCAGTGATTTTAACGAATTGGCGGACCTATTAGGAATAGCATAGTTTGTAAGGAGGCGGGTTTTCCTGTCGGGTTGCTCAACTTTTTGAATAGGTCAAAGTAAAGGAAAATTAAAAAATGGATAAAATCCGAATTGCTTTTATTGGCTGTGGTGGCATGTCATCGCAATTGCAACAGTGCATACCGATGGTGCCAGAATTTGAATTTGTCGCTACCTGTGATCTCGTCGAAGAGAAAGCAGCATCGAACGCCCGAAGGTTCGGGGCACTCCGTCATTATACCGATTACAATGAGATGTTCAAAAATGAAGATCTCTACGCAGTGGCTGTTGTCGGTAGACCGGAGGATAAACTTCACCGTGACATCGGTATTGCGTGTCTCCAACGCGGTTATCATATCTACACCGAAAAGCCACCTGCGACGACCGCTGAAGGCGCGAAGATGCTCGTCGATACGTCAGTTGAGACAGGCAAAACAGGGATGGTTGGCACGATGTGGCGACATGCGCCTGCACACCAGATTGCCAAGCAGTTGATGGACGAAGAGGCGTTCGGTGAAGCCTGCCAATACCATACCCGATACCTCGCCCCGGGTCCGCGTCTTCAAGAAGCAGGATCGCCCTTTGCGTGGCCCTTCATGCTCGATCAGGTAATCCATCCGACCGATTGTATGCGTTTCTTTATGGGACAGGTCAGCGAAGTCTACGCCACAGGCACAGTTGATGCTGCATCGAGTACGGTTTCAATGTCCGTGAACCTGCGTTATGAGAATGGCGGTATCGGTACGATGACACTCGGCACCGGTCCTGTCTTGGAAGCAATGGTTTTCGTCAAAGGCACTGGCGATCAGGCGATTCAGGTGTTGGAGACACGCAGACTGCGCCGTTACCGTATGCCGACATGGCTCGGTACGGGTGGTGGTTATGCTGATTCACCCACTGAAGAATGGGATCTCAACACGGCGTTCCATAGCATCGGCAGACCCGGTTATCTCGAAGAGATGCAGCATTGGGCAGCGTCATTGCAAGCGGGGACCCAACCCCACGCCAGCCTCGAAGATTCCTACCAGAACATGCGCGTCTTGGAGGCAATTAGCCATAGCATTGAGACCGGAGAGGTCGTTCAAATATCGGTCTAATGGAGGCAGAAATGGATTGGGCACCGCGTGTAAAACCCATCAAAATCCGTCAACTCTATCGGTATACTCGGCTCGGTATCTACGATGATACATTGCTACACGATGTCGGATGGGAACTCTATGCGCGCTGTGTAGACATCGCGACAGTCGCCGACGTTTACCGAGGCGGAGGGGTGCCGTGTCCGAAGTGTAGCACAAAGGTAACGCGCCGCATTGATCCGCTCTTTAGTAAGGGTGAAGGTGGCACGCACGAACACTGGTTCCGCTGCCCACACTGTGTCGAGCGGCTGCTTTGGCGCGACTGCCGTCAGGCACTCCGAAACGTCCCGCGATGTTTCGACTGTCGCACTGTTCTACAGAAAGAGGTTGTGCTAAGATGCGCTTGTGGTGAAACATGGACCCCAGAAGCTTATAAGCAATCCGTGAGAACCCGTGTCCTTTTACCGTGTCCGCACTGTTTTGGTCTTGTCCGTAGACCGGATCCGCCGTCGATGGATCGAACCGCTAAAAACCGACATCCCACGCCTGCGTTGCACTGCCCGAAGTGTCAAGCGGTTGCGCTGCATCAGCACGGCAATATCGAATGTACAGCCTGCGGGTACAAACGTCGATGGCGAGATTACCGAAAAAGTTTGAAAAAGAAGGATGAGAAACTCGAATGTCCGAACTGCCAATATACCTTTAGATGGCAGGCGTGGCGTAAAAGCACCCGTTCACTCAGAACTGGTAACCCGAGACCCGCGCGCGACTTCGTTAAAAGATGGCTCAAGTGCCATACACCGCAACAGCGTATGATACAGATTGATACCCTACTTCAGACTTTACACGGTCGAGGTCCTTTAGCACCTCTATTTATTGACAGTGGTGAACACAACATCCGCCAGATGCTTGACGATCTGGCTTCACAAAGGTAAGCCAAATCGAGAAATAAAATAAATGATTGCTAATTGCCAATTGCTAATTGATGAAATTGGCAACGCAGGAGGAAAACCATGAAAGTTCTGTTTTTTATGATCCTCGTTATCAGTTTGGCAATGCCCGGCACACTTTGGGCGAAAAATCTGGCACTGGAGTTAGATGGCGCGACGGCTATCGAAGTCCCAAACAGTGACAGCTTAAATCCTAAAACCGCTATAACGATTGAGGCGTGGATGAACATGAGCAAACCCGTCGGTGAGTGCCTTGCAAAGGACTGGGGCGGCCAACGGGATTACATCTTTCCAGAAATTGTCCAAAACGGAAACGGATTACGGTTTGTCCTCTGGCCCGGCACAAAAATCCTGGATGTCCCCGGATTGGAGCCGAACGAATGGCAACATGTTGCTGGGGTCTGGGACGGTAAAGAGATGCGGACATATATTGATGGGGAGGAGAAGGGTGCCGCACCTTTCGGAGCAAAGGAATTAGCGGCAACTGACGCTTCACTGTACATCGGTGTCGGTGATAGCAAAAGTTGGTTCTGTACGGGGTCCATCGATGAAATCCGTATCTGGGAAGTCGCTCGAACCGAGGAAGAGATTAATGAGTTCATGATGAAGGTGCTCAACGGCGATGAAGAGGGCTTAAACGCCCACTACACTTTCGATGAAGGCAACGCCAACGATAATACCAAAAACGGCAATGATGGCGACGGTGGGTTTGGAAAACCGAACTACATTGATGTTACCAACGCCTTGGATCTCGAACCGCTTTCTGTTGACCCAGAAGATAAACTGACGACAACATGGGCATGGGTGAAACAGACCCGATGATTGGTTAAGGACTCTCTTCACCACACAAAACAAAGCAAGGTAACTAACATGCCAAAAGACAAGCCTCGAATTCAATCCATAAACGATGAATTTCAGCGGCGGGCGGCACAACTACGCATTGCGCCTGGACCTTCAGGTGATGATGTCCCCCAATGGACAACCGACGGAATTGAAGAACTCCCAGGGTTCTTCAATTCAACTGCTGATATTTGGGATCAGAAGTTTGGTGCTGCACCCGACGATCCGTTCTATCAGGCTGTCGCCCTTCAGATACCACAGACGGATGAACCGATTGACATCCTGGATCTCGGTTGTGGGACGGGTATTCAACTTGAATTCGTTTTCGCGAGAGCCCCTAATGCCAAAGTTACGGCGATTGACAGAGCACCTAACATGCTTGAGCAACTCGGCGTGAAATTCGCTAATAAAGCCGAGCAGTTGAGGTTGAAGCAAGGTTCTTTGTTAGAACTTTCATTTGGGAATAACGCATACGACTACGCTATTTCCACGCTAACTATGCATCACTTCGTTCCAGAACGGAAGATTGCCATCTACAAAAAGGCACGAAAGGCGCTGCGAACAACTGGTATTTACATAGAAGGTGATCAGGTTGCTACGGTTGAAGAGGAAAAGAATATACTCTATTGGTACAACAGATGGATTGTGAAACTCCCAGGTGGCGACCGCGCCGAGTGGAATTACGATATTACCCTGTCCCCAGAGACACAAACCCACATTCTTCAAGAGGCGGGATTCTCTGAGGTCCAACTTACGTGGCAATCCCCTTCAAAAGGTGCTGTCTATGTTGCTAAATATTGAGATGACTGACTTGATGAGGAATTAAAAATTGTATCAACTTTCTGATGAGATTCTCTCGTTCTATAGACAGACGCAAGAATCGAAAAGACTCACAAACAATGTCCAAGGACAGATAGAATTTACGCGGACGCAAGAGATCATCACACGCTATCTACCTGTGCCACCGGCAGTCGTTTTGGACATCGGTGGCGGTCCGGGTCCGTATGCCTGCTGGTTAGCAAAGGCAGGCTATGAGGTCCACCTCGTGGATCCTGTGGATTTACATATTGAACAAGCGAAAGATGCCTCAAATCAACAGTCGGAACACCCGATTGCCAGCATATCGCTTGGTGATGCGCGGGCACTGCGTTTTGCGTCTATGTCAGCGGATGCCGTTCTGTTATTGGGACCGCTCTATCATCTGATTGATAAAAGTGAACGGCTGCTTGCGCTCAGCGAGGCACATCGTGCCCTGCGAAAGGGAGGCGTTATGCTTGCTGCCGGTATCTCACGTTTTGCGTCTATGCTCCACAGTTTTTTTGAGGATCGGTTCAGGACTCCTGTTCACATGGACATCGTTCAAAACGACCTTGAAACGGGTTACCATCGTAACCCAACCGAGAGCCTTAAGTACTTTACAGACGCGCATCTTCACCGTCCGGAAGCCCTTGGTTCTGAAGTGGTCGAAGCTGGCTTTCTGCATCAGGCAACGCTGGCTGTGGAAGGACCGGCATGGCTTTTCAGATCTGTTGAAAGCTACTGGACAGATCCTGCGCAACGCGCTATGGTCTTAGATATGATTCGCAAGGTCGAAGCGGAGCCTTCAATACTCGGTATGAGTGCGCATGTCCTTGCAATAGGGACGAAATAGAGGGTAATTGATAATGCCTGAAAGTCAAGTGGTTCACAAGACGAAGACACCTGTCACGATCGAGTCGCTGCAGACGGATCTTAAAGCACTCGGTATTGAAAAGGGGATGGTCTTACTCGTCCATTCGTCCTTGAGCGCGATGGGATGGGTGTGCGGGGGTCCCGTCGCCGTTATTATCGCGCTGCAGGAAGTCTTAGGGGAAACTGGCACACTTGTGATGCCAACACACTCGACTGACCTCAGCGACCCGAGTCAGTGGGAGAACCCACCCGTGCCGGCGTCGTGGTGGCAAACAATACGCGAAACGATGCCCGCCTATGATCCCGATTTGACCCCGACCCGTTCGATGGGCAGAATTGTCGAAACGTTCCGAAAGCAAAAAGGCGTCCTCCGCAGTGGGCATCCGCAGAGCTCCTTTTGTGCAAGCGGTCCGCAAGCCCTGTATGTCACAACTAATCATTCTTTAGGATTTGGTTTGGGCGAAAATTCACCACTTGCCAGAATTTACGAATTGCAGGGTTCCGTTCTTCTCCTCGGTGTTGGGCATTCAAACAACACGTCCATACATCTCGCAGAATACCGGGCAGACTTTCCGACCAAACGTCTCTTCCGAGAGGGTGCCCCGATCTCAGAGGCAGGTTCAAGGACGTGGACAACCTTTGAAAATATCGATATAGATGCTTCAGATTTTGATCAGATCGGTGAGGATTTTTTGCGGTCTGACGCGGGAAACGTGGTTCGACACGGCAAGGTCGGCAATGCCAACTGCCAGCTGATGCCACAACGTGCCGTGGTTGACTTTGCCGTCAATTGGCTTGAGAAAAATAGAACATAGAGGGGATTTGCTGAATCTAAAAAAATTGATTTTTCGTTACGCATATGTTATAATGTCAATACCTGAAGTCGCCATCCAAGTAGGAAGGAAAAGTTATGTTAAGGCGTTTTAACGAATGGCGTGTTGAACATGCACAAAGCCTTGCAAAGGCGAAAGAACAAGGTATTGAACAAGGTATCGAGCAGGGGCGCGCAGAAGCATACCAAGCCGTTGCCGCTTGGAATCGACGCAGACTCGCAGCCGAGGCGAAAGGCATTCCTTTCAATGAACCGCCCCCCTCACAGAACGGAGACGAACACGGATAGATACAAGGAGGAGCACCAATGAAAGCATTAAAAGAACTTCGCGTATCTAACGATGCGATGAATGATCCAGAAGAATTGCGTCACCGGATCTCGGACGACGGGTATGTTTTCTTCAAGAAGCTGCAAGATCCCGACAAACTCTGGGCGTTACGGCGAGAGATGCTAACGACGATGCAGGAAGGCGGTTGGCTCGTTGCGGGGACTGACCCCATGGACGGCATCGCCGATATATCCACCCAGTGTACCGAAGGCGATTCTGAGTATACGGATGTATACCATGAAGTGTATAAGTTAGAGGCGTTCCACCGGTCGGGACACTGGCATGAAGTCGTGGATATGGTGGAGAAGATTGTCGGTAGAGAGGTGCTCCCGCATCCACAGAAGATTGCGCGCCTCTGGTTCCCTAAATACACGGCGCACACCACGCCGATACACCAAGACTTCGTCCACTTCCAAGGAAATTTCCAGACCTACACCTGTTGGGCACCCATTGGGGATTGCCCGATAGAATTGGGAGGTTTAGCAGTTCTACCGGGTTCGCATAAAGTCAATAAGGTCATGGAACACCACTTTTCACTCGGTGCTGGCAGTTTGTGTGTCAATGAGGACGAGTTGTCGGGTGAATGGCATTCCACAAACTATGAGGCTGGTGATACGCTCATCTTCCCTGCTTTGACCATTCACAAGGCATTGCCGAATCTGACCGAGGATCGGCTCCGCGTATCGCTCGACAACCGCTATCAGGCTGTCGATGATCCGATCGCTGAGCACATGCTTGAACCGCACTTGAACCTTTTTAACTCCCTTCAGTGGGAAGATGTCTACCGCAATTGGGAATCCGATGAACTGAAGTATTATTGGAAAGACCGTGACTTGACTGTTCTGCCGAGGGACTTCAGTTACGGAAACAAAGGGTTTGAGGAAGCGTTGGAATTGGCAAGCAACGGAGATGAACGCGCCATCCTACACTTAAACCGAGCACTCAAGCGCGATGCGACGACCGAATTAGCACAGCGAGCGGCGGCAGTTCTCCAAGAAATCAATGCTGGGGCTGCTCAATAATGGATTTCCATTACGAAGACATCGTGCCGTGGGGGAGATCGTTTGACGAATACTTGGGTATGTTTAACCTCTCTGAGGACGACTTGGCGCGGGACATTATCGATGTAGGCGGGGGTCCCGCGTCATTCAATGCCTTGATGCACCAGCGTGGCACGCCGATCGTCTCGGTCGATCCGATTTATCGGTATTCTGAGACGGAATTGCGCCAGCGAATTCGGGACACCTACGACGATGTTATCGCGCAAGCCCGACAGAACCGGGATAAGTTCGTCTGGACACATATCGCGTCTGTTGATGAATTGGCTGAAATCAGGATGCAGGCGATGGAGACGTTCTGTCAAGACTTTGAGAACGGCAAGCAACACGGACGCTACATAGACGCATCACTCCCGAATTTACCCTTCCTCGACGGTCGCTTCGACCTCGTGCTCTCTGCACATCTCCTCTTTTTCTATTCCGAAAACAGAGATTTAGCGTTCCACCTCAATGCGATACGAGAACTCCTTCGTATTGGAACTGAGGTAAGGATTTTCCCAATCGTTGATGTTAACAGTAACCCTTCCCGTTTCTTATCACCCGTTATCGATGTCCTTGAAAAAGAAGATATTGCTTGCTCGGTTGAACGTGTTCCGTATCATTTTCAGAAGACAGGGAACGAGATGCTGCGGTTAAAGTTGGACTGATTGTCTGAATTACAGACTACCACTTCTGTGTCGGTGCTTCGGAGAGGTTTTTGACAAACTCGTAAGTCCAATCTACGGTCCGATACCCGCAGTTGCCATAAAAGAGAAACGCTCGGTGGTTATCCCAGGCAGT
>JAJEIP010000095.1 GCA_022827885.1 Candidatus Poribacteria bacterium | reverse complement strand
GGTAGCCACCTTTTTGGGACTTGGAGTGATGCTTTTACAACTCGCAATGTTGATGAATCTCCGCTGGGAACTTCCCACTCGGAATGTCACACATATCAAAACTGTTTTTCAATAAAAATGATTTATGAACCACCCTCATTTATATATATTTTATCAAATTTACAATTTTAGGTCAAGTTTTTCATAGAGCTATTTCGTTTTCCGTTTTTTTACGAGTTTTTGATCCGCTGGCCCGGTAGGGTCTTTCACCCAACCGCTTTTTGATCCCCCGACCCGGTAGGTGCGGTTTCCTAACCAGGGTTCCCACCCGTTACTGGGAAGGGACGCCAGATCGTCCAAAGATAGTGTGAAATCTGATAATTTCTTAAAACTATGGTAAATCCTATGGATAAGTAGACATTTGCAAGTCAATGTGTCCTGAGCAAGACCGCTAATTCCCCCCTGATAAGGGGAGTTAGGGGGGTTGGGTCTTGGTTACAGGTGTTTAAGTAATTCTAAAGTTTACCATAAATGACCTTGCCTATTGACGTATACAGGATTGACATTTCGGTTTCTCGTTGCTATACTGGATACCAAGGCAGGTACATATTGATGTTCCGAAAATTTTTCTCTTCCCCATTACTATTGCTCATTATCGGTATATTGTGCTGGAGCACACCGATTTTTGCACACGATGCGTTCTATCCACACCATCGCGAGGATTTTGAAAGCATGACGCGGCGTCGTGAGTTGCGCGGCACCGTTATTCTGAGTACCGCCGTTTTTCTTTCTGTGCTTGGAGCGGTGGTCTATGTCGCTTTCCGAAAAAGTAAAGAGATGGATGACGCAGATGAGAGTGATACGATGGCGGTGCAGGAACGTCTGGAGGACGCTGTAAACAGAGCGGCAAACGCAGCGCGGTATGTCCTTAACTCGGGAGAAGACGTTGCAAAAGCTGCCGAAACAGCCCTCACCGTCTATGCTGAGGTATCCGGTGTAACATGGCAACGGCGTTCCTATGGGCACAATCGTTCTGAATCGGTGCCGTACCAAATTCGGTGCAAAATTGGCACTGATGTTGTCACCCTCAGCATCAATTCTGAAGTGGTTCAATTAAAAGCAGAACACAACTTCTCTAAATCAGGGACCAGTTCGCAAGGAACCCCGAGAAGGGCAAGTGTTGTGTTGAGAATTGCAGGTGCAGAAAAGCAGGAAGACGTTTTGAGTAGGAATAACCGATAAATTACGCGTCGAGTCGATTGATAAGGGACGCACTATACCCCGCCCCGAAACCGTTATCGATATTCACAACGGTGACACCCGACGCACAACTGTTGAGCATCCCTAATAGGGCGGCGAGTCCACCAAAACTGGCACCGTAGCCGATACTCGTTGGAACTGCGATGACAGGGCAATCCACCAATCCACCGACAACACTCGGGAGCGCACCTTCCATTCCCGCAACGACAATAATAACCCGCGCCCCCAGAAGTTTCTCGTGATTGCTCATGAGTCGGTGTAATCCGGCCACGCCGACATCATAAAGACGTTCCGGTTGGTTTCCCATCATCAGCGCCGTTTCGACGGCTTCCTCGGCTACGGGCAAATCGGAGGTGCCTGCAGAAACAACAAGTATACCCGGAGTGCCTGTATCCTCCGCAGATTGCGAGACGGTGATCGTTCGCCCAAGTTCATTATAGCGTGCCGTGGGCTGAACGGCTTGGACGGCTTTATACATGTCAGGGGTGGCACGCGTTGCGAGGAGAGGATGTCCTGCAGCGAGGATACGTTCACTAATTTGCTTGACATGTTCCACTGTTTTTCCTTGACAGAAAATGACTTCAGGGAATCCAGTGCGAAGCTGCCGATGATGATCGATTTTTGAAAATCCTAAATCTTCAAAAGGAAGCGTGCGGAGAGATTGCAGGGCATCATCCACCGCAATCTCTCCGCCTTTAACGTGTTCAAGTAGGATTCTTAACTTTTCAATTTCCATTCATCTAACGGATCACTGGACCTGTAGGGATATGGCTCAGGTCCGTGACCTTTTATTTTCGTCCCTATGCATTGAAAAGGCGTTTAGGCTTCCTCGGTTTCTTCGGCGTCGTCAACGCCCGGGATAGATCCGGCGATTTTGGATCGGACATCTGCGGAAACTTTACGTCCTGTTTCCACAGCACTTTTGACCTGTTCGCTGGCTTGATGGATACGTTCCTTGCCACCGTCTACGATGTGGTGAACGCTTTCTTTTCCCTGTTCCATGATCGTCTGAACGCCTTGCCGCGCGCTATCACCGGCCTGGTTTGCGAACTCGACTGTCCGGTTCTTTGCTTCAATCGAAGTGTCACGAATTTTTTGTCGGGTCTCCTTGCCGGAACTCGGGGCATAGAGCAGACTGATAACCGCACCTGCCATAAAGCCGCTAACAAAGGCGAGGATCATGGCGATTCCGTTGTTCTGTCCATTGTTACTCATTTTTTTGTCCTTTCTATTAAATTGAAATTGTTTTGGGGCAGCTTGCAGATCTCCAAATTTGGAGTATTTTAAAGCAGCTTGCAAGTTTCCAAAACACGTTGTTAAAGTTTACGAAAATCGGGGTGGAAAGTTTCAATTCTCGTCTTTATCTTTGCATGAGGACCTGTTGCAATTTAAATACGATGTTGCTTTTTTTAATGTAGGAAACTGACAATTTAGCCTTATTGCGTTATCCGTTAGATGCCACGGATATCGGAACGTCCTCTTCCGATTCGGAGGATTGCGTGGAACTGAAACTATCCCATCCTGCTTTGATGCCTTGCCACAAACTTACGATATCAGTCAGTGAAACGGCTATCTGATTCCGGAAAAATGTGGCTTGTTCGATCGTCTGTCCCGAAAAACTGCTCACTTTTTGAACCAATTCATCAAGTTCTTGAATGCTTTGGTTCAGGGCACCACTCATTTCTTGGATATTGTGCACGGTGGGTTGAATTTCGGACTCGCTAATTCCTTGCAAGGAAGCGGTCAATCCATTCAAATTTTGCAGCAGTTCCGGGAGTTCCTTGTTCACCTCTTTCACCGTCCTATCCACGTCGGTAATCAATTCTCCGATCTCTTGATTAATGATGTTTTCTGTGGAGTTCAGCGTGTTTCGGATGCTGTTTAAAGAGTTTCGGAAGCTACCGATAGCGGCACACATATACCCCGCGAGCGCTGTAAGGGCTATTAGGAAAATACCGAGACTGAATTTCCAAAAAAGTGAAGCAATCAAACTCCAATCCATGATGTCTCCTTTGTGTATTATTTGTGTATTATAAGACCCCGTTTCTCGTAAACGGTTTTTCACGCACGTATCTGTCTTGCAGAACGGGTATTTGCAAGTTTAAGCTTTAAGTTGTTGTCCAACGATGTCGCGGGTTTTCGCAATTGCTGCGTTCACCTTGCTCGGATTCTTGCCGCCACCTTGGGCGAGTTCTGGACGTCCTCCACCGCGACCGTCAGCCAATTGGGTGAGTTCGGAGACGATTTTACCCGCATGCAAATCACGGTTCTTCACCAAGTCTGCTGTTACTCCAACCACAAAAGCGACTTCGTTTCCTGACACAGCTGCAAGCGCAACAACACCGGATTCTAAACGCGTTTTGAGTTCATCGACGAGTTTCCGTAACCCGTTCCTATCCGCGTCTGTTACGACGGATGCAACGACCCGCACATCTTCAACAAGCGTCGCACCTTCGACCAAGGTGCCGACGTTCGCAAGGGCTTGCTGGCTTTTGAGGTGTTGGATTTGTTGTGCGAAATCCCGTTGTTCCTGAAGGAGGCGTTCGATCCGTTCGGGCAACTCAGTTTTGGGCGTTTTCAGTAGATTCGCCACGTTGGCGAGGAGCGTCGTATCTTCTTGAACCGTTGCTACCGCGGCAGTTCCTGTCAGTGCCTCAACGCGTCGGACCCCTGCAGCGATACTGCTTTCGCTCATCAGTTTTACGAAACCGAGTTCACCGGTTGCATCAACGTGGGTCCCACCGCAGAGTTCAACGCTATAATTGCCGGCTTGTACAACGCGCACAATGTCGCCGTATTTGTCGCCGAAGAACGCCAAAGCCCCTTTCGATTTCGCCGCATCTAACGACATTTCATTGATGGACAGCGCGTCATTCCCACGAATTTTTTCGTTGACGAATTCCTCAATCTCTCGTAATTGTTCTGGTGAAACAGATTCGTAGTGTGAAAAATCAAACCGCAATCTACCGGCTTCAACAAGTGAACCGGCTTGCGCAACGTGTGTCCCGAGGACCTCCCGCAGTCCACTGTGTAGAAGGTGAGTCGCTGTATGACTCACGGCGACAGCATTTCGGCGTTCAATATCTATTTGTGCTTGCACTGCGGTGTAGGGTGTGATTTCACCTTCAAGCACCTTACACTTATGAACAACTAAGTCTGCTGAGGGTTTGAGCGTATCTTCTACAACCAACTTGGCATCGCCATTCTCAATTGTGCCGACATCGCCGACCTGTCCGCCCGATTCACCGTAAAAAGGCGTTCGGTTCAGCAGGACAAACACGTCATCTCCCTGCTGGGCACTGGCGACTGATTCCGCATTGGTGATTAAAGCGACGACTTCTGCATCAATGTTATTTTCTGTGTAACCCACGAATTCCGTTTCGCCGTGCTCTTTGAGGACTTCGGCGTAAACAGAGATCTCTTCGTCTTTGGCACCACCTCTATCTTCCCATGCCGCCCGTCCACGCGCCCGTTGTTCTTCCATACTGTGTTCAAAACCCATATCGTCAACCGTGAACCCACGTTCACGCGCCAGCATCTGTGTCAAATCAAGCGGAAAGCCGAAGGTGTCATACAACTCAAACGCCCGTTTTCCATCGACTTGTGTGGCGTTCTGTGCCTTGAGCGTGTCGAATGAGCGATCCAGGAGTTCCAAACCGCGTTCAATTGTTTGATGAAAACGGTGTTCCTCACCCTGAATCGTGCGAGTGATAAACTCATGGCGCGGCCGCACATCAGGAAATACATCGCCAAGCAATTCGATGACGTTATCAACAAGCCGATAGATGAACGCTTCGTCCATCTCTAATTTCTTGCCGTAAAGCACAGCCCGTCGCAAGATCCTGCGGATAACATAGCCTCGTCCCTCGTTGGAGGGCATGACACCATCGCCGATGGCAAAGGTCAAACACCGAATATGGTCAGCGATGACTCGGTGGGGTAGCCCGCGTTCATCATCGAAATAGGCGGTGTCTGTCATATCCGCAATGGTCGCCAAAAGGGGTGTGAACAGATCCGTCTTGTAGTTTGTGTCAACGCCTTGCAATATGGAGGTAATACGTTCAAAGCCCATGCCTGTATCAACATGTGTTGCTGGCAGGGGTTCAAGCGTCCCGTTTTCATTTCGGTTATACTGAATGAACACCAGATTCCAGAATTCCCGAAAGCGATCGCTCGTATTGGGACCCGCGTCTGGGTCGTTTGCGGTTTCAGGATAGGCTTCTACACCCATGTCAACAAAGAGTTCGCTGCACGGACCGCAGGGACCCGTCTCACCCATTTCCCAAAAGTTGTCCTTATCACAACGGCGGATGCGCGAGAGTGGAAGGTCTGTCTCTTGGAGCCAGAGTTTTTCTGCTTCGTCGTCTTCAAGATAGACTGTCGCCCAGAGACGCTCCTTCGGAATCTGCCACAGTTCGGTCACCAGTTCCCATGCGAAGGCGATGGCTTCCTGTTTGTAATAATCTCCAAATGACCAATTTCCGAGCATCTCAAAGAAAGTATGGTGACTTGGCGAATAACCGACCTCTTCGAGATCGTTGTGTTTACCACTGACGCGCAGACATTTTTGTGTGTCAACGGCGCGCGTGTACTCCCGCTGCCCGATACCGAGAAACACATCTTTGAATTGGTTCATACCCGCGTTCGTGAACAACAGTGTTGGATCGTCCGCTGGTATCAAGGACGCGCTCGGCACGATAGTATGCCCGTGTTTACGGAAGTATTCTAAGAAACTGGCTCTAATTTCATCTGATGTCATTTTTGGACGCTCTCCTACGTTATCCTACTCCTAATTATAGTCTATCTCTTACAGAGAAGTCAAGACAAAAACGGATACAAAGATCCGTTCGGGAAACTTTGATATGATGTGCGAATGCGTTAAAAAATCTGATCGAGTACATGCCGAACAGTTTCTGCTCCGAACCCGCGGCGCGCTAAAAACCCGTGTAATCGACGTTTGGCAACATGGATTGGCAGGCTTGTATACTGCTTCATCCGTTTTTGGGCAATCTGGAGTGCGACTTTCATTTCGTCTTCAGTTTCTACGTTCGCTACAACCTGTTCCGCTGTTTCTCGGTCGATGCCTTTGTTGACGAGTTCTTTCTTGAGCAACGTTTTTCCACGGGGATTCGATTTCTGCCTGCGGACTATCCAATTCTCTGCATACTTCCGGTCGCGAATGTGTCCCGAATGAATCAATTCTTCAATAGAAGTCTCAATTGCTTTCGCTGAGAAGCCTGCTCGCGCAAGTCGCTGTTCCATCTCATTTTTGGTATAAATTTTAGGCTTTCCTATGGGGCGGGGATCCTCTGAAGCGTCTGCTGCACGGTGATCCTTCTCTTCGCGGAGTAACCTGAGCGCGTAGTTTTTCGCTCGCATTACTTCATCCGCTGCAATTATCTTTTCGATGATTTCGGCTTCAATTTCTAAACCGATACGTAATCCAAATTTTTCGACCAAAGATGTATGGATCACAACAAATGGAGTGTCATTCAGAAAGAGGTGTTGATGTGACGGCAATTCAGGGACTGCCTGAATACTGGTAATTTTCTGCTTCATGTTTAATAGGAAATCAACCTGCGAAGGAGCAGGATGGCTATCTGCAATCGAAAACTTATAGCCGATAGCCGATAGCCGATAAGCGTCTACGCTCCGCCGTTACTGCCTGCCCAGAGCGCACCCCGTTCCAAAAGCGTTCCGAACATCTCATGCTGACACGCCGCTGCATCATGACCGAGCGCGAGATAAAACACTTTACCTTCGCCCCAATTCTTTGTCCATGCCACGGGTGCCGCCGCACCTTGCCATAATGCTGACGCAAGTATGTGATTCCGAGGATCGTAATCGAGGATATACTGCTCATCCGTCACAACAAACTCGTCGAGCCCTTTTGTGATTTCGTGCTCACTGTCAACGATGCTGACTTGGTAGTCGCGGTAGCGTGGATGTGTAACGAAATAACCGCCTACCATTGAGCGGTACTCTGGACACCCGCGGAACGAATCTGCTGCCGAGTGCACACCGACGTAGCCTTTACCGGAAGCGACGTGGTTGAGCAAACCGTTCTTCTGTGCGTCCGAGATCTCACCTATTGTGTAATAGAAAACGACGAGATCGTATGGATCTAAATTCGGGGACACGAGAGCATCCAAGTCTTCCTCGACGCGGGTGATCTCAAATTCATCTCGTTGTGAGAGCACCTTCACAATTTCATCACTACAGCCTTTCCAGTCATGGATGGCACCACCTGCAAAGACAAGTGTGTTAATTTTTGCCATTATTAGCCTCCTTGCTATATGATAGTGCTATTATACCACGCGTGCAAAAAAGCAAGCAACTTTTTTTGATTTTGGCTAAAAACAGGAGGACTTGCTTTACGTTGGTATTTGTGATAAGATTTGTATGGAAAGTGTATAGTCCGTAATGAAATGGAAGGGTTTGTTTGGGGTTGCTTGGTGTCTTTGCTTGGTGTCTTTGCTTGGGTGTTTCTGCGTATTTCTGCGTATTTCTGCGTATTTTTTCAGTTCTACGGAGAAAACTTTCAGACCCAGACTCATTTCAACGAACCGCAAGGAATAATTAAAAAATATGCCAAAGAAAATCGCCATCTTTCCCGCAAGTTTCGACCCCGTCACGAATGGACACGTCGACCTCATCGATCGCATTTGCCATCTCAGCATCTTTGATGAATTGGTCGTTGCGATTGGTGTTAACCCTGCCAAACCAGCGCGCTTCACGCTTGAGGAACGCACCCGAATGCTTGAGACTGTCATTGAACCCTATCCGCAAGCTACCATTGATGGGTATACCGGGTTGACGGTGCATTACGCACAGACACGCGGCGCTTGCGCGATTGTTCGTGGACTGCGCGAAATCTCCGATTTTGAATGGGAGTTCAAGATGGCGCGAATGAATCAACAGATCGCTCCAGACATCGATACCCTCTTTATGATGGCGAATACGCAGTACGCGCATATCAGTTCGACGCTCGTGATGGAGGTCGTGCAGATGGCACAGCGGCGGGTGAGTGAGGAGAAATTACGGGAGATGGTGCCAGCAGTTGTGGTCGAGTTTATTAAGAAGAAATATGATGTGCTGTGAGCGGTTTTCAGTCGCTCCAAACTTAGCGCATCCCAGGCAGTGGTAAATTGTTACATGAAACCTCTTAACCGGCAACCGACAACTGACAACCGTTAAAACCGATTGTCCAGACTCAGGCTTACGTTGAAACCTGGGGCGTTTACACCCGTGCCGTGTGGCCGATACCGCGTGTTCAGTAGATTGTCAAGCGATAGGGTCAAACGCGTGGAATCAAAAAGCCTGATTCCACCACGAAGGTTCAGTGTAAACCATCCCGGTGTCCCGGCATCTATAGCGGCGCCATTGGTGTCAAATTTAACTTCCGCAGGATCGCGCGTTGAACCTTGGATCCGGGGGTCGCGGATATCACTGCGGTTCAGTCGTCTCTGTTCTGCTGCGGCGCGCACATAAAAGGTCGCCCAATACTCCGTATTCAACGGTTCCCACTGGACCCCAACGATGCCGTTCAATGGGGGTTCCCTACGGACACGTGCTTCCCACGGCTTCTTTGGATCTGGTGTTTTGCCGCCAATTTTCAGGACTTCTCCACGTATCAATGCCGCATTACCGTAGACTGACCAGACAGGATTTATCGGAACCAACCCAGCGAATTCAACGCCTTGGAACTGTGCCTCATCGACATTATCAAACACGAGTACGTCAATGCCCTCGTATTCTTTGATGAGGTCTTGATGGAGTTGCGGGAGTGTTTTACCTGTATATGCCTCTTGCACAGGTTTACGCGCAACTAAACCGCTAATCCGACTGTGGAAGAGTGTAAGCGCACCCCGGAAGTAGGTGTGCTTAGCCTTGAGACCGCTCTCAACTGTCCACGAAGTTTCCGGTCCAAGATCCGGACTCGGGGCAGTGACGCCTTCATTGGTTACTTCCACCGCCGTTGTATCGTTCAACGAGGGGGCACGAAACGCTGTTCCAAAGTTGCTTACAAAGTTCAGGGACTCTGTCAAACTCACCACTACGCCAGCACTTCCTGTCAAACTGTTGTCGAATACATTGAACGCATCAAAAGCCTTATCTCGGACAGAGAGGTCTGCATGGGTCTGATAAAACGTCGCGCGTCCACCGAGTGTAAGTTCAACACGATCATGGACCGTAATTTCATCTTGCAGATACAGACTCGCATCCCAGAACTGGGAACCGTTGATGAAACGCCCAACGTCTTCATTAATATCTTCTTTACCCGTCTTAAGATCAGTATTGACGGTCCGGCTCTGGAGCATGTCCAAGTAGAATTCAGCACCGCCGACCAAACGTTGTCGGGGAAGGATGGAGCTAACTGCTTGGGCACTCAAACCGACGGTGTTAACAGTATCATATCGCTGTTGTCGAGTTGTGGCGCCGCGTTTTACCTCATTTCGCCCCTCTTTTTGGCGGTGGTAAGAGGCTGTTAGGCGGAACCTGTCGATGGATGCTTCTACTGGAGTTACTAAGTAATTAGCATAGACGAGATCCCGATTTTGCGGTTCAAAAAAGAACTCGGCAAACTCTTGCGGTGCGATTTTATCATACCGCGGGGTTTGCGGTTGTCGCCACATCTGATAGGCGACATTGATAGTGCTGGTGTTGTTGAGTTGATACCCAAATTTTGCATTCGCATCGTATGCTTGCCAACCCAGTGGACCTTCGGTGTCGATGAGCCATCTCTCAGGGATATTGTCTTTTGACACCTTATTGATCTCATCATAGTTATAGAGTTTCACACCGCTTGGCATTTCGTTCACGACTTCAAACTTCCTGTTTTTGTAGTGGAGATCGTACCCACTGCCGGGGTTCATATCTCCATAGAATCGTGCACCACCACCAGCGATGAACCCGAATCTGCCCTTATTTCCTGTTACCTCCAACCGACCGAGCCGTTCTTGTGTGGCTGTCGTGTAACGAGCAAGGAGTCGTGGATGTATCTCCCAGGTTTGCTGCGCTGGATTAAGTGGGATCGCTTTCGTAAAGTAACTCACGACCCCCCCCATAGCACCGCTTCCGTATAACATCGAACTTGAACCGAGCAGCACTTCCGCCCGATCTAACATTTCTGGTCCGATGGTTGCCGTGTACTGGTTTGGTCCCGAACGGAATGTTGAATTATTCAGACGCACCCAATCGACCTGTATCAACGTCTGGTAGCCAGTTAAGCCTCGGAGTAATGGAGAACCTTGTCCGACTGTCGTCTGCTGTGCGCTAACGCCGACGGCATCACGAAGTAGATTGGACGCGTGCTCCGCGTGGGTCCGTTCCAATTGTTTGAGGTTAAGAACGGTGATAGCATTAGGCGTTTTGAAAGGTTCTTTCTCGGCGCGCGTTGCTGTTACTGTGACCTCCTCTATTTCCGCAACTTCCATGTCACAATCTTTTTCCGCGTGCGTGTCGAGAATCCAACTCAGCGATAGACTTAGGCTTATGATAAGAATGAGATAGCTTGATTTTTGCATGATGGATTTTCTCCTGCTTAGTCGTCGTCGTCATCATCGTCGTCATCATCGTCGCGATCGTCGTCATCATCGTCGTCATCATCGTCATGATCATCGTCGTGATCGTCATCGTGATCATCTTCATCGTCGTCATCGTCGTGATCGTCATCGTGATCGTCATCGTGATCATCGTCGTCGTGATCATCTTCATCGTCGTCATCATCGTCGCGATCGTCGTTAATTAATGTGTTCTGTTCTATAGGTTGAACAGGTTGTCCCAGCTGCCCGTCCATTGCCCCTTCATTAATCCAATCGATGAAGAGTTGGATTTGGGCATCAGTCAGCGGCGGACCCCCTGGTGGCATTCTTCCAGAGACGATTTCCTCGATAATATCGCTCTCGTTGGGATTCCCCGGGATAATAACGGGACCATCTGCACCACCTTTTTTCAGAGTTTGATATGTGCTGAAGTCGAGATTATCTGGTCCTCCTGCGACATGGCATCCCACAAAAGCGCATCTTGCAGTGAGGATGGGTAAAATATCATTCTCAAAAGAGACAGTGGTGCCCGCAGATGAGGCAGTTAAGGTGGAAGTTCCGGGACCGGTAAGGTCTTCCAATATCTGGGACGGATTAACACCGTCGCATCCAAATATGGAAAATAGAGAACAGACTACGAATACGAAAAATAAAAAGAATCTCTGTACGTTTATAGACATGGTAACTCCTTTTTGATTTTAAGCGGAGCTGCTATTTGATACAATAGAAATAAGATTAGCAAATTGTATGCCACCGCGAATCGGGCAAAAATGGTGAGTTTGGGCACATTTCTGTCATAATTTGTGCAATAGTGTTCATTTGTTGAACATTATTTACTACTCTGGAGCGACCGCACACGCTGATTTAAGGAACGTCCTCAAAGGTTTTCATGCACGTTGTTTCTCCGTAAAGTATAATTAAAAACTTGAATTTTTGTTGCAGGTTGTGATAGGTTACATCGCAAGCAATAACAGTGTCAGAACTATGAATATAGTGGAGAACAGCTCAGGAGGCCATAAATTAAAAAATGTCGAAACAGAAATTAAATTTTGCGTTCATCGGATGTGGCGGCAATGCACGTGGACACGGACGCAGTGTCTCAAGTGTTGAGGGTGTAGAAATTGTTGCCCTCGCTGATCCAAGTGAAGCGTCGCTTGAGGCGTTCAAAGAGACCGTCGGTTTAGACGAGTCGCTGCCGACTTATGCCGACCACGTTGAGATGTTAGATGCCGTCAAACCGGATGCCGTGGTTATTAGTTCGCCGCACGGTCTCCATTTCCAGCATATTATGGACGCACTTGATAGAGGGTGTCATGTCCACACGGAGAAACCGATGGTTTGCACCGTGGATCATGCCAAGCAGGTAATAGCGAAGGTGGAAGAGACCGGTTTGCACCTGATAATAGGTTACCAACGGCATTTGAGCCCTACGTATCAATACTGTCGCCAAGTCGTCCAGAGTGGTGAACTCGGACGCGTTAACTTCGTCGCCGCGCATCAGTCACAGAACTGGTATCGGAATCAGCAGGGCAAATGGCGGCAAGACCCGTTTCTTGGTGGTGGTGGACAACTGAACGACTCAGGGAGCCATCTCATTGACATTCTCCTCTGGGTATTAGAAGCGAGTCCCGATACTGTCTTCGCGATGATAGACAACTTAGACATTGAGGTGGATGTGCTCACTGCGATGTCCATTAAGTTTGATACCGGTGCCTTGTGCAATATCAGCATTGTCGGGCATGCGTATGGCGGCGTTCGTGAGGCTTTTTCCGTCTGGTTAGAGGAGGGCGCGCTCCATCTCCGCGAGGGGCAACTCTTTCGTCAAGAAGGGGATGGGACACCAGAACTTGTTGACACATCTGAAATGCCGGAACAAGCGAACAAAGATGTCGCTTTTATTGAACTCATTCGTGGTGAACGGACAGAGAACCCGATCGGTGTTGAAAACGGGTTGCGCGTCATCCAATTGACCGAAGCCGCGTGGCAATCCGCTGAACTCGGCACACCCGTCAAGGTGGATCTGAGTTGAGGAGTTGAGTCGGTATGGCTTCGCTCCGGTTCACTATAAGATCGCGCGGTCCTAAATAATTTGAGATGCTGTGAGCAGTCGACAACGGAGACTGCGGATCTTAAGAGTAAGATTTTATTTTTCGGGTGCTCCATCCTCCGCTTGGCGAAAGATTAAAAAATGCTTGAGGTCCAAAATCTGTCCAAATCCTTTGACAAGAAACCCATTCTGACGGAACTCACCTTTCAGGTGGCAGCTGGGGAATGCCTCGTCCTACTCGGTAAGAACGGTTCAGGGAAAACGCTCCTACTCAACATTTTGGCGACCTTGGTCGAACCGACATCAGGGACCGTTTCTATGGATGGGATTGATGCATTTGCGAACCTGAAACAGGTGCGTCCAAGCATCGGGTATATTCCGGTCGCGTTTGAGGGGTATCCGGAGTTGTCCGTTGTAAATTATCTCAATTTTTTCGCCACTGCATACAAATTAAAAAAATCAACACGCGTGAAAGCTATTGAGGCAGTTCTTGAATTGATGGACATTCAACACCTACGTGAGATCAAAATTGGTGTGCTATCGACAGGAGAACGGCAACGGCTTTTATTCGCTAAAACTTTTCTACACGAGCCGCAATTGTGGTTACTTGATGCGCCACTCACACCCCTTGATCCGGATGGACAGGTCGAGATGACTGAGCTTCTCGGTGAACTCCAAGCCATGGGGAAGACCATCGTTGTTGCTACCAATCGTCTTGAGGATGTCCATCGATTGTGTAGTACTGACTCGCACATTGAGAATCTCGTTGGCATCCTGAAAAACGGTCAATTCGCTGTTTTTGACACATTTAGCAAGTTGCAGCAGGACGCTACAGAAGTAGACAGTGAGAAGAGTTTTTTAACGATGTACTTTTGAATAGAGATAAAAAACTTTCATAACCTGAAACAGGTTGTTTACCAATTTTAGATTCGGGGTGGACAACGGACACCCCGCTCAGGAGCAATAGTAAAAAAAATGTCAGATATCGGAAAATTCTTTCACGAAAACGGATACTATTTCGCCAAAGGTGTCTATTCCTCTCAAGAAATCAATGCGATGGAAAGTGACTTCGATCGGGTCGTGGATCAACTCCTCAAAAGCGATGAGAACGTCAATGCACGCTGGGGCGGTAGATTGATGGATGCCCTTGATGGCGGTGAGTCTGTTATCATCCATACCCACAATATCCAGAGTTTCTCTGGGATCTGGTTGCAAGCGTTCATGCAGGAGAAGTTTCTTGATGTTACCCAAGCCATCCTCGGACCCGATATTATGCTTCACCACTCCAAACTCTTCTGCAAACCGCCGGAGCAAGGTGCTCCCTTCCCGATGCATCAAGATTGGCAGTATTTTCCGTCCGTCAAAGACACGATGATAGCTGCCATCATCTACGTTTCAGAGGCTACGGATGAAATGGGGTGTGTCCGCGTCTATCCGGGGTCCCACAAGGCGTTGGGACGCACGGATGGCATGATGGGTAGCGGAAAGAATGCTGAAGTTACAGAACGATACCCCATCGAGAACGCAACCGTTTTAGAGGCGGAACCGGGAGATGTGCTTTTCTTTAGTTACTTTACCCTGCACGGCTCTATGCCAAACCGTTCGAACCGGACGCGAAAGAGTGTTCTCGTTCAAATGCTTGCCGGTGACGATGAAATCGAAGCCGAGAATCGCCACACCAATGTCCAACTGGTACTCCGTGGCTGGAACCATCTCGCAACCCGCTCTTCTGTTGGCAGAATTATATAATAACGTGGGTTTGACTTAGGAATTTAGAGGAGCACTATACGATATAGCATGACTCCCACATATTGGGAACCAGTTAGTTTCATAAGTTTCAGCACTCCAGCGGAGTGCTATGTCTATAGAAAACGATA
>JAJEIP010000121.1 GCA_022827885.1 Candidatus Poribacteria bacterium | reverse complement strand
ATAGTAACGTTGGGTTACTTTTTCTCCATCTCCCTCTCCAAGCTGAACCAACTCATCTAAGTCAAGTTCAGACAACTCAAGGATTGTGAGAAATGTCTTATCCACTTCCGTTAAACTATTCTCATCTTGACGGTTTTGAATTTCATTGAGTCGTACTGTCCCGTTGAATATCCTATAGTCGTCCATATAGATAAATGTGGGCAAACGCTTAATAATATACTTAGATGCCTTGATTTGGACAGCAGATAGCCGTTCTAATTCCCGAATGAGATTCTGGAGATTCAAGCGATACTGATTTATAAAGCCAATTTCAATTTCCTGTATCGGTTCGGGTGATGACAGGGCCTGTCTCAAATATTCTTCTCGCTCGTCGACTATTCCCTTCAATCTATCGGGATCTTCCGTATGTGCAGAATTTATTGCGGCTTCAAGACTCCTGTTGGCCCTTCGCCTGAATAGGGCCCCGACCCCATTTGGAATCCTTGGTAAGGAATCAAGAGACTTATTAATTCCAACAGTATGGAACCTATCTGAGAAGATTTTTCCTTCAAATTCCACCTCCAATTTTCTGGCATAATTTCGCGACACCTCCACAGTATCCGGAAAATCTCGTATAGCTGTGGTTCTTGAGAGATAAGACTGCTCTCGATCTGATAACCGAAATCTCGCCTGACAGACTACCTGTTCCTCATTGGGCTCGCTCGGATGGCCCCGAGGCCATTCCTTTTGTATATCATACGGCTCTGAGAAATCAGGATTAAACTTATGGAGTGCCTTTAGAAGGGACGTCTTCCCAGACTCATTCTTACCAACAAGCACTGTCAAATTATTTACATCAACCCATCCAGAATCAATAATTCCCTTGTACATACGCACGCGAAAAGCAATTAATTCCATATTAACTTACAAAACCTTTCGAATTAGTGGATCGGTATCCACCGAAACGTTCTCCGTGTCATTCATTCCCTCAAAATTGGTTCTAAAGGGCAAAGCATATCATCAAAATATAATAGATTTGTCCACAGGACGAAGGAAGGCATATGATCGTGAGAGCACCTCTATAGTTCATTAAAATGTTCACATATCTCAATAACTTACCATAACATCCTAAGTTTACACCTAAGCAAAAGTAATGATTAAATCACAAAAAACCGTATAAAGATAATTTATATCATATCACAAAATTAATATATCTCAATATGATAATTATACAATGTTTTGACTTATGAGTCAAGTCAAACTTACAGAAAAGATTCTGTAAACATGCCATCCCGATAGGCTGACTGCTGATCGCTAACTTTCACACGTGGTAGATGCGATTTCCTAACTTCCTCGATATTCTCCCCAAGCACCGATTACTATTCCTCTGTAGGAGGGAACTCCGATTCCCAACTTTTTTATATTCCCTGATAAGAAGGTCAGGGGGACTGACCACCGATGGCTACTGGTAATGCGTTATCTACCCAACCTACGTATAAAAAAACGAACTTTTTTCTACAAAATTTGACTAATGTAAACAAAGAGAGCAATTGAACGTTGGAATAACGTAAAAGGTAGAAAAGTGAATCAACATTTACAGTGTTCAAAAAATGAAAAAGGAGCAAATCATGACAACGCAAATTCGCAGACAAAATGGCATCACAATTTTGGAACCGAGCGGAAAGATAGTAGGATCCGCAGCATCAGAATTACGGAAAACAATTTCACCACAAATCGAGACTTCCGATGAACCACGTGTTCTCATCAATTTCGAGCACGTCAATCGGATTGATAGCTCAGGGTTGAGTGCCCTCATAGAGGCGCGTGTCGCCGCAACCCGCAAGAAAGGGCGTATCGGGATTGTTAACGTCGGTAAACACACCAAAAACATCGTCGCTCTGAATCGGTTAGTGAGTCTCTTTGAGTGCTTCGACAACGAGGATGACGCAGTTTTAGCACTATCCACATAGCATCTTAAATTCAGTGAAATATAAAAAAGGGATCGGTTTTACCGGTCCCCTTTTTTGTTCAACGCACGAGATTTAGTGGGACACCGGTGCGGTTGCAAACCGCACCTACCGGCCTGGGACTGCGATGGTTGTTCCTTCTAAAATTGACACTTATGGTGCGGTTTCTAACCACACCGAATTTGCTGTCAACCTTGCCACCACAGTCCGCCTGCGACATCTCTCACTATAGGAGCGAGCTCTCGACGGAATTTAATTTGACTGAAAAGCCGAATTCGAGTACAATCATCTATAGTAGGGTAAGTTTATGATAAAAACAAATTATGAATAATATGTCCTAACTCCAGTTTCTATGATTGAATCTATATTTTTGTGCAGGGTAAAAACAAAAGGAGAAAAATAATGGCAACACAGGTTCGCCAGCAAGACGGTGTTACGGTTATAGAACCCAGCGGCAGGATAGTCGGATTAGCGATATCAGAACTCCGGAAAACAATCTCGCAACAGATAGAGGCTGCCGATACACCGCGCATCCTCATTAATTTTGCGGATGTCACCCAGGTTGACAGCGGAGGACTCGGTACCCTTATGGAAGCGCGCGCCATGACAAACCAAAAGCAAGGACGCATCGGTGTCATCCATGTCGGGGAAAACATCAGAAATCTACTTGTTATGAGCCGAATCGTGAATCAGTTTGAACATTTTGAGAACGAGGATGCCGCAATTTCGGAACTATCCGCTTAGAATCCAAAATCCAATAGTCATATCAAACAATAGGGGCTGGTCCAACCAGTCCCTTTTTTTATCCTGCGATATCTCCCTCTTTCTGTAGGAGCGAGCTTCCGATCGCGACCCGTGGGAGGATTTTTAATTTAGCAAACCAACGTCACGACAACAGATTCCTGACCCTCCGTATAAGGCACGACCCACTCAAGCTGCTCACCACACGTGACATGCCCCATACTACACTGGTAGGAACCCGACGGTATCCCACGCACCGAGACCTGTGCACATTCCGCATGCTTGGAAGGCTTCGACAAAACGAGCTCTAACTGCCGTAAATCTTTGGTGAGCGTCGCCTTCTGAATGCGAGCTTTCACCGTCTTTACCGTCACACCGAGCGGCACAAAGCCAACCCTGACCCCCAATCCATCCTGCGGGACGAGGGTATAAGCGTCCGCCGTTTCAGAAACAGCGCAGCCATAGCCGACAAGCCCGAAATCCGGATCTTGGACGAGGTAAGATTTCAGCATGCTCAAGTTGCCGTAAAGCCCCATTCCGACTTCACCAGAGAAACAGCCGTTGCGATAGTAGTTATATTCCGGCGACCCTTTCTCCGGCGGGTTGAATCGCCACTCCCTACCGTTGTAGCCCTTCCCAGACGGATCGACACAACTCCAGACCGCCAAGGTCGCCCCGTAAGCCTTCTGCAGGAAATGTAGATCCCCGGTCTGTTCATATCTGTCGAAAAGTGGACGTGCCATCAACGGCGTTGGGTAGCATCCGATGTATCGCATATTCGTGCAGTAGGAGAACCACATCGGCGTGGCATCTCGGCTCGCGAGAATTGTCGCCACGACACGCTTTTTTAAGGATTCATCGTCCGCGACCTGCGCTAAATAATACAACGCTGCCTTCGAGGCGTGATCGAAACAATACTCCGATGCGAACGGGTATTCCTCCTCAAGGAAAAACGGGAGACACCCTTCAATCGCCGCCCGAAGCGTCCGGTATTCAGTCGTCATGCCTTCCGCCTTCAGCGATTCCAGGAGACGCGCCAAAATCGGTGACCCCATCGGTGCATGCGTCTTAGACATGTTGCCGCGGTGGTAGTCGATGTAATTTTTCGTCTCATAGACGCTCTCGTAGGTGGCATCGAGATAAGAAGCGAGGGCGGTGTTATAGGCGAGGTTGAGATACCATAACGGTTCACGACTCGTTTTTATCCCGTGCAACGTGGTAATCCGATACATCTGATAGTAGATGTTGTAGACGTGTGGATAGTTATAGATACGCCAGACGTAATCCCATCGCCGCCATGATCCGGGTCGTAGCCCGATGAGCGAGTTCAGCACTTGATAGTTGTCTGTGTTCTGTAACTTCCCGTAGAGAAATTTCTCAATGAATTCGTCGAGTGCGCGGATCTCCTTCTCGTCGGGGTAATAAGCGTTTTTCCCAGCGAGGAATACCGGTGGTGCGAAGCATCTGTCATCGCTACCCCCCATATCAATCGAGCCGCAAGGTGCCTCCTCCTCCACGATGAGCCGTTCATCCTCGTTATTCCAGATACGAAAACTGTAGTGACAGAGGTCGTCAGGGTCTTCGACGCGCTGATTCTCCACGATGAATTTGGCGCGCGCCTTCATCAACGTCTCGATCTCCGCGATGCCCTTAAACAATAGATGTGTCCACTCGCCATCGCCGTAGCGGATTGTCACCTTCTGTTCACCCATCGCAGTGAGACAAACGGTATAAGTGTGTCGGTCCCCCATTACCGCTACAGGTTCGACATCAATGCCATTGGCAGTCTCAATCGCTGTAATCGGCTTTTTGGATCGGAGCAGCAGATGCGCCGTCGTCCCGACAGGTAGTACCATCCCCGGCACGATCTTCACGGCGACGTTCCCATTCTGATACAACTTCTCGCTGACATCGGCGTAGTCCGTGGCTCGACAGAGTGTGAAACTGAAAGTCCGTCTTTCATCGGGTGCCAAAGTGAATGAACGGTGTCCGTTATACCAAGGTGCCTCCGCAGTGGCTTCAGAAAACAGATAAAACAGAGAGCCAGCCCCTGTCATCATCTCGGTATTGGGAAAAAGACCATACCCAGAAATCGCCTCCAGCGCCGTGTCGTCTTGTGGAACAATCAGCAAATGGTCGCCTTTCCCACTCGCGCGGGTCGCAAGGATATAGGACGAGTGTCCAGAGACAAACGAACTCTCAATCACGCGTTGCTCAAAGACGTATTTCGTAGACTCAACCGACCGATGGTTGAACCCCTGTTTCTCGTCACCGATGTTGTAGTTCGTATTCAGTGTGATCGGGAGTCCGAGTTCCCCGATTTCGACCGCTTCCGCCGAAGTGTTATGTAGCGTGATCGTCCATAGAATCGCATCCCCGCTTTGCGGGTTTCCCCGAAACGCATAACGTTGCTCAATATTGAAGTGCTGGAGTCCGCCGCGGTTGACGGAACTGCCCGCATAACGGGTCGTTATGGAATCGTCGTCGTGGGTCACTGTGCGGACATCGTCACTGAGGAAGGTGTGCATCGCGCACCACGCCGTTTCACCTGCGAGACGCGCTTTCAGGACAACATCACCAGTCCAGCAGTGCATTGGAATGCGTTGCGACTTTTCGGGGACGTGCCGTTGCTTCCACCAGATGTTGAGGCGCATGTTCTGCTCATTCCCAAAGAAGTTCGTGCCTTGTGCGTCCTCGGTCAGGTATAAACCTTTGATAACACCGCTGCGTCTATCCACATCGAGGATATACTGTTCATTCGTCAAACGAAGGTATGCATCGTGCGGGGTATAGCGTGCGTATCGAACCTGTAGCATAATCGTTGCTCGCTTTCACGGGGTAACGGAGAGGTTTTTGTTGAGAATACCCGTTTTGGGGAAATCTGTCAAGCAAAATCCGTAAACCAAGAGCAAATCGAAATAAAAATTGATTTGAGTTGCACTTTTCTCCTTTCTGTGATAGATTATATAATCTCAAACTTCGGTTAGTATTGCAAAGTGGATTTTTTCCGCAGGTTCCGTTCTGTTCCATCCACCTCTATAGGTAAACAAAGATGAAAAAAATAGAATTAGATAAGCCCAATTGAGAGGAATATAGTAGTAAATGGCGAGTACAGAATCCGAAACTTTTTAAACGATGCGGAACCTCAACTATACCATTGGCAACCGCGGCAGCAGAATAGTCGCATTCTTGCACAGCAGTCTATCTTCTTCTTTGGACATTACGAATTTGATGAAGATGCAGCGTGTGTCATCCAAACATGTAAAAAGGAAGACATCCGAGAGGCGCTGGAACGAATATCAGGTATCACCGAAATTAGGCTATTTCCTGACTTTGAAGGTTTCGCTAGTCTACGCGATGACCACACTCCGTATACGCCACTCACTGTTGAGGAACATACAAAGCGTGCTGACAGAGCGATACGAAAAGAGGAATTTGAGGAGGCTATTAGCAACTATAACAAAGCAATCTACCGAAAACCTGGCGATGCCTTCCTCTACTACTCGCGTGGACTTGCAAAGAGACGGGCGGAACGATATGATGCCGCTATTCAGGATTACGACGAAGCAATCCAATTAAACCCCACTTATACATCCGCTTACCATCAGCGCGGACTTGCGAAAGCGCAATTGGGCAATATGAAAACGCTATCGCTGACTATGACAAAGCGATCGAACTAAATCCTAATGATGCTTTGATCTACAACGCCCGGGGGCTAGCGAAAGAACAACTGGAACGATATGAAGAGGCAGAGGAAGACCGCCAAAAGTCAGAAGAATTGGACAGTTAGGACTACAATGCCCTTTGAGAGAAACGACGGCATAACACTTGGTGTTTCGTAAAAAACAGCACAGATACTTGCAACCATCTAACTATAACAAACCGGAGGCGATAAAAATGATGAAGGAAGCAACACTGTCCATATTTTGGATAAAATGCAAAAACAACGCTTGGTGTTCATTACACCACGTGGATTTAAGTCACAACTACTATGATAACTTTGAAGGGATCTACATTATCTGGTATTGGGATAATTTTGGGAACCCTGTAACGGTCAAAGTCGGGCAAGGCAACATTAGAAATAGACTTACAGCACATCGCAGCGATCCCCAAATTCAAGGGTATGCCCATCTGGATTTACTCGTCACGTGGACAGCCATACCATCATACCTTCTCGACGGCGTAGAGGCTTATCTCGGTAAAGTATTGAATCCGCGAGTGGGGTCCCTATTCCCAGACGCTAAACCTATTCCAGTGGAGCTGCCCTTCATTGTCAATCCACCGTGGAACAAACCTGACCGCCAAGCGCGCCCATATTGACAAATTCATTTTATCTACCGAATGCTCACAGAAAATTCTATAACCAAGGAGAAGCTCAATGGCGAACACCAAAGTTTTGATTGCCAGTGGAATTAGCCAAGAGGTTGCGGATATGCTGAAGAATGCCCCCCCGGAAATGGACATCAGTTTCCTACCGGAGGGTGAGCAACTCAAAGACCACATCTCAGACGCTGAAATCCTATACGGCGTCGTATCAGAAGATGCCCTCCCGCATGCGACCTCGCTACAGTGGGTGATGCAGCCCTTCGTAGGCGTGGAACGGTCCATGTACCCCGCCTTCAAAGAGAGCCCCATCACACTGATAAACAGTAAGCGTTTGTATGGACCCCAACTCGCCGAACACGCCTTCGCGTTGCTGCTGTCCCTGACACGAGGGATCAACACACAACTCGATTTGATGCGTGATAAGGAATGGAAGTGGACACAGTGCGTCGAGGTATCGGGAATGACGATGGGTGTTCTCGGACTTGGAGGTATCGGCAGAGCCGTCGCGCAACGCGCCAAAGCCTTCGACTTCCACGTGATTGCTGTCGATCCCGAACCGATGGAAAAGCCAGACACCGTTGACGAATTAGGACAACTCGACTGGCTTCCGGAGTTCCTGTCCCGGTGCGACGTTTTGACGGTCTGCTGCCCAATCACGCCACAGACGCACAAGTTGTTATCGCATGCGGAATTCGATGCATTACCAGAAGGATGCTTCTTCATCAACGTCAGCCGCGGTAAAGTGGTAGACGAAGACGCGCTAATCGCGGCGTTGAAAAGCGGAAAATTGGCAGGCGCAGGATTGGATGTGACCTACACAGAACCGTGTCCCCAAGACAACCCATTATGGACGCTTCCGAACGTGATCCTAACGTCTCACACTGCTGGCGCGTCGCAAAACATAGCGAAACGCGCAATGGAACTCTTCATCGACAATATGCACAAATACGTGAACGGTGAACCGCTCACTAACGTTGTAGATAAGGAAAAAGGATATTAATCGCCTATTGCAAAGGCTTCCAACGCCTCTGTATCTATCACAATACCGAGTCCGGGCATATCATCAATGACGAAAGCACCATCCTCGATCATCGGTTTTCGCGTGGTGATTTGCCCTTTCGATTCGTATGCCTCCGGGGAATGCTCCATAATCAGGAAGTTGGGAATCGTCGCTGAGAATTGCACCGTCGCGGCAATCGAGAGGATGCCCCCACCACCGATGTGCGGTGTTACCGGAATGTTATAGGTATCGGCGAGGCTTGCGATCCGTTTTCCTTCCGTGAGCCCTGTTCGGGCAATATCGGGCATGGTGATGTCACAGGCACGCCGTTCAAACACCTCCCGTAACTCATAACGGGTGCGTGTCCATTCGCCAATAGCGACCGACATATCCAGTGCTTGTGCCAATGCTGCTTGTCCGGGGATGTCCTCCGGTGCCGTCGGCGATTCCAACCACATCACATCCAATTCCTCAAGCCCGCGACCGAGCAATGTCGCCTCAGGGACACTGTATTGGGTATGCAGGTCCACCATCAACTTAATCTTCGGACCGACCTGTTCACGCACCGCTGCGACGATCTCCAAAATCTCGGCACGCCCATGCGTTGTGTGAATTTTTAACCCACCATACCCCTGCGAGACATGCTTCGCCGCTTGTGTCGCCGCCGCTTCCGCGGTGCTGCCGCCTACACCGGCGTATAAAGGGATCCGATCGCGATAGCGTCCCCCCAGCACCTTGTGAACGGGTTTCCCCGTCGCTTTCCCGATGATGTCCCAGAGGGCAATGTCGCATCCAGCGAGTGCATCGATAAAAAAGCCGGTATAGTGTCCCCGCTCCCGCATCGCTGTAAACATCCGTTGCCAAAGAAATTCCACATCAAACGGGTCTTTGTCCATCAGTATCGGACGACAGAGATCCTCAACGATTGTCTTCGATGTACGCGGCGAAACGGGGCTTTGGCCTTCGCCATACCCGACGATACCGTCTGATGTTGTAATCCGCACGACCATCGTTTCATGGTGGCGCGAATAGATGGAACGCCATCCTTCAGGCGGCAAGTAATAACTGTCCGTGTGTTCTTCTGCTGATTTTCCCGTTTGGTATCGGAGCGCGAACGCTTCAACCCGTGCAATTTTCATGGTTAAATACCCTCTTTGACATCAATACCTCGCGACAGATTTTCTTGAACTTTTAACCGAATAAACGTAAAATATGGGGAGACGGTTCACTTTTCTATGACGACACACCACGATTTTTCACCGATCGCCCAGCTATTCAAACCCTCATGATGCCTTCACCCCATTCACCTATAGATACACCAAATCATGAAAAAATCACGCTCCGCACCATCCTCATATCCCTGCTACTCCTGCCGTTCATCTACAAATGGCATATTGCGTGTGAAGCCCTCCGATACACCTTTCCAACATTGATGGCACCGTTCTATAGCGTCGTGTTCACACTCTTGGTCATTGCTGTGCTCAACATCTTTGTAAAGAAATACGCCGCAAAGCATGCCCTAACAGGCGGCGAACTCATCAGCCTCTATGTTCTGATGTCCATAACACTGCTGTTCATGTCTTATGACATGTTCCTGCCGCTCGTCTCGATTATCGTTCACGCCTTCTATTTCGGGACCCCCGAAAACGAATGGCGCGAGTTGTTTTGGCGTTATCTGCCGGAATGGTTAACAATCAATGACCCGCGTGTGCTCCGTGCCTTCTATCTCGGCGATGCCCAATTTTTTGATGCCCACGCTGTGAAGCAATGGGTGACACCGACATTCTGGTGGTGCGTATTCACTTTTATGCTGATCTTCGTGATGCAGTGTATCAATGTCATCATCCGAAAACAGTGGACGGAGCAGGAACGTCTCGTGTATCCGATTGTTGAACTTCCGTATCAACTCGCTTACAATACAAACCAATTCCTTCGGAGTCGGGCGATGTGGTGGGGGTTCGGTATCGCGTCAATCATCAGTCTTGCCAACGGGCTTAACATCTTTTTTCCTTCGATTCCTGCTTTCCCAAACAAGCACATACCTCTCAACGCATTATTCACTGAAAAGCCGTGGACGGCCTTTCTTCGCGGTGGGAATGCGATTATTGTCTATCCGTTCGCCGTTGGACTCGGTTTCCTAATGCCGCTTGACTTGCTTATATCGTGCCTACTCTTTTTCTTTCTTTACAAAATGCAATATTTTATCGCTATCCTCACCGGATTGGAAAACGTCCCTGGCTTTCCGTATCCGTACGAACAGAATACCGGGGCATACATCGGTATTTGCACAGTCGCGCTTTGGAGTACACGACGGCAGATTTGGCGGGTACTGCGCACAGCATTTGGACGCAGCCACGCAACGGACGCAGCGGAACCGATGCGTTATCGAACCGCAGTTTTGGGGATTATTTCCGGTGGAATATTCATCATTGGATTCGCGATGCGTGGCGGAATGGCGATGTGGATCGCAGTGCTGTTTTTTGTCGCACATTTTGCGACAATTGCGATCCCACTGACGCGGATTCGAGCACAAATAGGGTTCCCGATTCATTCAACGACCTTTATCGGTCCGCATCATAGCCTTGTGAGTATACTCGGCACGCGACGCATCGGCGCCCGGAACTTGACCTGGTTTGCCCTCTTTTTCTGGTTCAATCGAGACAATCGGAGCCACCCAATGCCGCATCAACTCGAAGCGTTTAAACTCGCCGAACGCGGCAACCTCGATGTAAAAGGTCTGTCCCGTCTGATGATTCTCTTGACAGTCATCGCGATGCCACTGTGCATCTTCATGCTCGTAGATACATTCTTTGAACTTGGGGTTAATACCGGCAAAGTGGGGGGCCAGATTAACAGTTTCGGTGGACGCGCATATCGATTCCTTGAAGGCTGGCTCACGTCGCCACAAGACCCAAACAGTGGTCATATCGCTGCGATAATATTCGGTTTCTCTCTCACAACCTTGCTTTCAGCGGTGCGGAGTCGACTGTTCTGGTGGCCCATTCATCCGCTCGGTTACGGCGTCTCCTTCCACCTACATCTTTTCTGGGCGGCATTTGCCATCAGTGCGCTCGCCAAATGGAGTGTCTTAAAATATGGCGGACTCGGTCTCTATCGGAAAGCAGTGCCGCTCTTCCTCGGGTTGGCACTCGGAGATTTTGTCATCGGGAGTTTCTGGAATATCTTAAGCATTCTCCTTGACAGACCGACGTACACATTTTATTATTAAACGGGAACCGACAGACGTTGACCATCGCCTGAACAAATGTTACAATCGCTGCTTGATTTTCCCCCAAGTGGTCGCGAGTTTGTCTGCAGCGGAAACCGCTTGCGGTTTGCCAGCCGTTTCGCCCTCACCGTCTCCCATTTCAATATCATCAATATAAGCCGTCAGGGCATCGGGATGGTCCCAACCGAAGAAGATCCAGCCGAGACTCGGATTCACGCCGCCTTTGCCCCCTTCGCCTCTAAAACCGAAATCATCGACGATCTGTTCGTCATCAACGTAAAAGTCATACGTTTTCTTCTTAAAGTCAAGCACGATGCGGAAATGATGCCATTCACCGAGTTTCAGCTCCCCGACCTGTTGTCCTACATTACCGTCGAGTGCATGGATAGAGGTATCCCCGCGGGTATTAAACACGGCAGCCCCGCCCCACTTGATGGCATCTCCACCGATATAAAATAGCATTATGCCCGCGCCCTTATCCCGTTGCGTGAACAATGAAACATACTGAATTCCATCATGCGTCCCATCGAAACTTCTGAGGACCATTGTGTTTTCTGTGATTAGAATGCTTTTACCGGCGTCACCACGCTTCACTTCGCTCCCAATTTGGCAAGTTTTTTGGTTCATGGCCGTTTTCCAGTCATCTTGCCCGGCGATGTCACCCTCTTTGAAGTTGTCAAAATTCTCACTGTACCACACGTTGCCGAACGCATTGACCCCGAAAAAGAGGAGTCCGAAACTGAATGCCAAAATTCGCTTTAACACCCTCATAATAAGCCCCCTGAAAGTTTTGTTATTCCATCGTATCATGCCCTCAATTACAGATACGCCTAATATACCAGAATCTCCGACCAAAGTCAAACGTTATTTTGGATTTCACGCCTTTTTTCTCAATCCGGTGTGGTTAGGTGAAAGACCCTACCGGGCCGGGGTAAATGTCTGTTTATTTTTCTCGTTTACCATAAACAGCCCCAACTGAAAACTTAATTGACTTCACAAAACGGATATGCTAATCTATTCTTTAGAAATCAACATCCTATATCTCCCTGGAAGGTACAGTTAATGGAACAATGGATCACAGAACTTGCTAACGGGTTACCGAGCCTCGCGCTCTTTGCGATAATTGCGGTAACCCTTTACACACTCGGCAAAGGTGCGGATTGGCTCGTCGACGAAGCCGTCATCCTTTCAACCCGATGGGGTCTGGGGAAAGCGGTCATCGGTGCGACGATCGTGAGCATCGGCACTACAACCCCAGAGGCGGCAGTCTCTGTTCTATCGGCACTACAAGGAAAACCCGGGCTTGCCCTCGGCAACGCGGTCGGTTCAATTATATGCGACACGGGCCTCATTCTCGGCTTGGCATCACTCATCGCGCCCCTTCCCCTCAACCGTCAATTGGCTTCACGGCTGTCAAACGTTCAGGTAGGTGCGGGTATCCTGCTCGTGCTCGGGTGTTTCCCATGGACCTCCCCAGCGAAAGTCTTCACGCAAGGCGGGACTTTACCGCAGCTTGTAGGTGTCGTCTTCGTTGTCCTCCTGGCGTTATACATCTATCAGTCCATCCGATGGGCAAGTGCCACAGGCGCGAATCCTGAGAATGGCGAAGAAGCAGTAGAAGTAGAAGCAGCAAGTGGGGTCGGAACGCTCCTTAAACTCATCGGGTCGATTGCCATCATTGTCGTCTCGGCACAGATCCTGATTCCGACGGTGAGCATCATGGCGGAACGGATAGGCGTCCCGAAACACATCATCTCGGCGACCCTCGTTGCGTTCGGGACGTCGCTCCCGGAACTGGTAACGGCAATAACGGCAGTCAGACGCGGACACGGGGAGTTGGCGGTCGGTAACATCATCGGTGCGGATATTCTCAATGTCCTCTTCGTTGCGGGTGTCTCCGCTTCTGCAACGCAAGGAGGTCTGCAGGCAGACGGTCAATTCTTCCAGTTCCTGTTCCCGGCGATGCTGTTTATCCTCATCGTCTTCCGGTGCGGGATCTTCGTATCAGGCGATCAGTTGAAACGTCCATTTGGTGTCGTGCTGGTCGCGACATGGCTCCTGGTGACAATCCTGAGTTATGTCCTTTCGATTAAGATGCATTAATAGTTGTAATCCTTGACAAATTCGCGAAAGCGTGTCACAATCAACGCCAAGTTTCGATCACTTTCCATAAAGTTCAAATGGAGGCATGATTATGAGCAACGATCAATCCCCGAAGAAAGAGGTCTACCGTTCCCAAACTTTTGCTGATTTCAAACCGGAACTCTCGGCACCGGGTGCCACGCCGGAAAGATTGGCGCATTTAAGGGAACACGGTTTCGTCATCATCAACGACTTTGTCGACAACCCGTGGATTCCGATCCTTCGAGAGGCAGGCAGACGGGTTACACAAGCGTGCGCGCCAGAGAACGGCTACGATGTTATCGACTGCTCAAAGGGATACGTTCACCGGGCGGGTGAGAACGAACCGTGGGCAATCCGAGGCATCATCCATCCCGCATTTAAAGAACCCGCTTTCACTGAATTTTACGGCTCCCCAGATTTCACGGGTTTTGTCAAGGCATGGTGTGACGTGGAACCTGAAGACCTCGTCATGACAAACATTCTCCTGTGGTGTAATCCCCGCAAAAAGGAGAACAGACTCGGATGGCACAGAGATACCACATGGTGGGGCACTGGAGAGAGTTACTTCTCACAGGAAAGTCGCCAAGAAGGTCCCGAAGCCTATTCCGAGGCGGTGGAACGGATCCGTTGGAAAGAGATTCAGGAAGAAAATGAGAAGCGAATTACCGAACGGAACAGTGTCGGCATGTTCTTGGCACTCGCAGACGACGAATGCCACGAACTCGTCCAAGGTAGCCATAGCCGATGGCGCACCCCACTTGAACACGACGTGCTACTCCCACAATCCATGAAGGACCAAGGGGTACCTTATACACCGAGTTGGAACGGCACGGACCCACTTCCCGGACAGATCGCGATTCGGCTCAAGCCGGGGGAGGCACTCATCCGTAACGGCGTGACGATCCATACAGGACACACCGTGCCTGAACGCGAGCGCAACACCCTGTCGATCGGTTGGTCGAAATGGAGCGGTCCCTCCGAGGAGGCACCAAAGGTTATCGATGCGCGATTCGCATGGCAACTCGACCCCGCTGTTCGCGAGGCACTCCCGCACGAATGGATGAAAACGGCATGGGATCGCTGGGCGGCAAATCACAAACTCGGCGATAGGCTCGAAGACCGCTACGCAGGCTTTGACATCCAACGCATCAAAGCGGGTGAAGTCGTCGGATGGCGAACTGAACTGGAACGTCAAGCCGCTGCGGCAGGCGAAGCGTGGGAACAATACCAAACCGTATCCTAACGACACAAAAAAGAGGCGGACCTTCACATCCGCCCTTTTTTTTAAGAGTGTGGACGTAGGTTGGGTTGAGCGGCAATGAACCAAGTTCATTCGGTTTACGTGGAGAATTCTGCTCAATACACCCTATGTATAGATAGAACATAGCGAAACCCAACAATCCAACCCCTTCTGGAGCAAGAAATGTTGGGTTTCACTCGTATTTTGGAGATTTCTGATTTCAAATGAAACTTAGAAACTTTCTTCTATAAGCGGGCATAGCAAAATTCCGTTCAACCCAACCTACAAAGTGCGACCGCCGTAATTTTCCAATGATACCCAGTGCGGTTAGAAACCGCACCTACCTGGGTTGGAGACTATGCTGGGGGTGCGATGAGTCGCACAAATGAACTCGACACCTCGTCCAACTCGTCCCGAACCGCTGGATCCAACTCCCAACCGACACCGCCGAGCGTATCGTCGAGTTGCGCGATCGTGTCGCTACCACTAATCGCGACGGTGACCTCTGGATGTGATAACACCCATGCGACAGCGAGCTGCGCCGGCGTTTTATCCAACTCCGCTGCGAGTCGCTTAAGGGTTCGGATCACCTGTCCGGTTTCACCACGCATCCGCTGCGCGAATTCCTCACGTAAGCGGGTGCCCCACAACGTGTCTGCCGGCGGCGGTTCATCCGGTGAGTAGACCCCACTCAACAAACCCACGGCTAACGGACTATAACACATAACGCCTAAGCCTTCCTCACGGACCAAACCGAACAGCTCGGTCTCCATATCCCGATTCAGCAGGTTATACATGTTCTGAAGACACATATAGGGTGTTGCGTTAATCCGGTCGGCGATCCAGAGTGCCTTACACGCCTGCCAGGCTTGATGATTACAGCAGCCGATATAGCGGACCTTCCCTGAACGGACGAGATCATCCATTGCGCGGACCGTCTCCTCCTGCGGCGTGGTTTCATCGGGTGCGTGGATGAGGTAGATATCAATATGGTCCGTGTTGAGCCGTTTCAAGGAACGTTCCACCTCTCGCATGATATGGTATCTTGACAACCCCTGATCGTTCGGACCCGGACCGATCTGGCTGAAAACCTTCGATGTAATTACGACGTCATCGCGTTTGCCCTGCATCGCTTTACCGAGAATCTCCTCAGAACGTCCGATGTTGGCGCGATCGTCCATGAGTCCATAGATGTTGGCACAATCAATGAAGTTGATACCCGAATTGATGGCGTGTTCAATGAGTCTTTGGGCATCCTGCGCGTCGCCTTGTCCCCTGAGCCCTAAGCCCAAGGCGAGTGGACTCACTTTAACCCCTGCTTTTCCAAAATTGACATATTCCATTTTTTTAACGATTACTCCTGGACTGCTGCGTCCTTCGTCCTTGCAGATTTTTGATTAATCTAACGAGGTTTTTGAAATCTAAGTTCCGAATTTAAAAAAATCGTAATGCGTCTACGACTCGTTGCATATCTTCCGGTATCTCCGCTGAAAATGCCAAGTGTTCCCCCGTTGCTGGATGCTCAAAGCCGAGCAGGCGTGCGTGTAATGCCTGCCGTTTTAACTGCGAGATCGCCTGTTTCAGTTCCGGTGTGTCGGCATCATTCAAAGCGCGTTGCTCTCCCCCATAAACCGCGTCCCCAACGACCGGGTGTCCAATACCTTGCAGATGCACACGAATCTGATGGAGGCGTCCGGTTTCCAATGTCAGTTGAACGAACGCGAATTGCGGATACCGCTCTAAAACTGCATAGTGCGTGACAGCGTGCCGCCCGCCTGTTTTAATCGTCGTCATCCGCCGTCGATCCCGTCGGCTCCGTGCAATTCGTGCATCGATCGTCCCCGTGGTTTCCGTAGGCGCGCCGCACACCACAGCGACGTATTGGCGCGCGATGCTATGCCGTTCAAATTGGGCGGAGAGTCCGCGATGCACCGCATCCGTTTTCGCAACAACGAGCACCCCTGATGTCCCTTTATCCAATCTGTGAACGATCCCCGGTCGCTCCACGCCTCCGATACCGGAAAGGTCTGTGCAGTGCGATAGCAAGGCATTCACAAGCGTGCCAACATTCACCCCATTCGCAGGATGAACGAGCATACCTGCGGGTTTATTCAGGACGATTAAGTGGCGATCCTCGTGAAGGATGTCGAGTGGAATTCGCTCAGGTTGGGCAGTATCCAGTGGGCGCGGGGGTGGAAGCGTCAAGCAGACCCGATCGCCATCCCGCAACACATAACTCGGTTGCTTACCGATCTCACCATTGACGGTGACATCCCCATCGCGAATCAACCGTTGGAGATAGGTCCGAGATACGCCTTCCGTTGCGTCGATCAGAAAACGATCGAGACGTGTCCCGCGTTGATCTTTTTGGATGTGATAGACCTGCGTTTCGTCTTTCATCTGATAATATTTATTTGTTGAAACTGCCTCAAACCTCGCCAGCGGTGATCATATTGAAAGCAAGATAACTCATGTTTTGTATAGGATACCACATAGGCACTCAAAAGGCAAGTTTTTAACCAGGCAGGATTTAACTTGCCAAACCGCACTTCACAATTGATTTGACACTTAATACAGGAATGTGATACCCTTTACTTAATACCCTATAACAGGGCGATACAATGCGAAATATCAAACTTGTGCTTGAATACGATGGCACGAACTACCACGGCTGGCAGACACAACCGAATTTGCCGACACTCCAAGACACCCTCGAGGAAAGTTTGGCAAAGCTTACCAAAACCCCGATACGGATCATCGGGGCAGGGAGGACGGATACCGGTGTCCACGCAGAGGGACAGGTCGCCAATTTCCATACGGAATCAGAGATACCCGTCGTCGCATTTCAGAAAGGACTCAACGCGATGCTCCCCCGGGATATCGTTGTTTGTTCGGCAACAGAGGTACCCCCTGAGTTTCACGCCCGTTTCAGCGCGACACGTCGGCGGTACCGGTACACGATTCTGAATCGGGAATACCCGAGTGCGCTGTTGCGACAGACAAGTTACTGCTTCTCAAAAGAAATTGACATCTCGCGAGCAAATGACCTTTGCCAAATGCTGATCGGCACACACGATTTCACCTCCTTCCAAAAGGTAGGGAGCGATCGGATAAACCCTGTTTGTGAGATTTACGAGGCACACTGGTGGCAAAAAGACACCTACGTCTATTTCGAGATTGAAGCGGATGCGTTCCTGCGAGGTATGGTGCGCGCCATCACCGGTACCGTTTTGAAATACATAAAGCATCAAGAGGCTGAGACACAACTTCGTCGTATTTTAGATGCCAAAGACCGAGCCGCAGCAGGAATGTCGGCGCCGGCACACGGATTATCCCTCATTGAAGTTAAATATAACGCCTGACGCGGATTTGGCAGATGGCAATTAGCAGTCAGCAATCAGTAGAAGGAAAAATTAAAAAATGAACTATAGCCAAGTCTTGAATGAATTGGAAACCTTAGTTAACGACACCTTCGCACTCTGGGAACACAACCGCGTCGGTTTCCAGTGGCGACACTATACATGGAACCATACCATGCGTGTGCGCGCGATGAGCATGGAACTCGGTAAGCGGGAAGGCGGGGATGTGAAGTTGTTGGAAGTTGCCGGCACCTTGCACGACATCACCAAACGCTACGACGGTGTTATCTTGACGGACGACAACGGACAGCGGATTCTCGACCATAACGGATTCTGGCTAAATGAGACCCTTACTCCCGCAGGTCAGAATATCATTACGGAACTTTACGACAAGCACGACCTCCAGGGCAAGGTCCATCACGAATCCGGAGCCGTCATTACCGAGAACATCTTGGCGATGTATGATTTCGATCCAGATTTCGTCCAAGCCGCGACAGCGGTTGTCCTCGCACACCTAAAACCGATGAACCTCACCGCTGAGAACTTTAAACTGCTCTATAACAGGATCGAAAACCAAATCCTCTACGATGCGGATACAATGGACCCGAACGTCGGCTATACCGCGTTCTTCCGAAACATTCACATCCACTCACATTTCGCGCTGCAACGTGGCAACTTTGACCTCGAAGACTACGTCCGGAACCTACCACGCTGGATCAATTCCAAGCAAGAATTCGTCGATAAACTCCTGACAGAGTCCTCTCGCGAAGTTGCCCAAGCCCGACAGGATAGGAATCAACATCTTTTCTTGGAAATGGTAGATGAATTAGACGATATGGAAACAAACCGTAAATACGGATTGCTGGGTGTGATTGAGTACTTCGTCAGCGAGACTGAAGATCCTCACTTCCTGAACCAACTCGACTACCTGACAAACGAGTGGCTCCCACAACGACGACAATGGCTCGCTGAAGACACGCAGGACGCATCGGCACGCGACCGTGCCCAAGCCGCGATTGATCGGGTTGACGACTTCCTGACCCTCATGACCCGCGAAAGTAACGGTGAAATTTAAGGAGTTTTATATGAGTACCGCAACAACAAGCGAACAGGCAAACATTGCCCCAATTCCATACCCACCCGACTTGTATCGGTTTGACACAGCTGCCGAAGGAATTGCCGGTGGGTTTTCAGCCGTAACCGATGCAGACATCGAATACTTTCATCGAAACGGCTATCTCGTCATCAACGATGCCTTCAGTGCTGTTGAAGTCGAGGACGCCTTGGCAGGCATGATCCATCTCATGGACGGGAAGTGCCCTGATTTCCGAGCGATCCAATTTGAACCGAAACTCGTCAAACAGAAAGACGAATTGGAAGGACAAGACCGCCGCGATGCCATCAGGAAAATCTTCAATTTCGTAGACTATGAATCGCGTCTAAACGCCATGGCAGCCCATTCAGGACTTCTCGGTGTTCTCGAACAAATGATGGGGGATACACCTGAGCTGTTCCAAGACATGGCACTCGTTAAACCGCCGCGTTACGGATCGGAAAAACCGTGGCATCAGGATTGTGCCTATTTTAACCTGCCGGAGGGTACAACGGTTGTCGGTGTATGGATCGCCTTAGACGAAGCCACGGCTGAAAACGGATGCTTGCACGTCATACCGGGTTCAAACAACGAGGGACCCATGATCCATTTCAAACGGCGGGATTGGCAGATATGTGATACGGATGTTCCCATAGGGCGGGATACGATGGTTCCGCTGAAGCCGGGCGGGTGCCTTTTCTGGCACGGTTTGACCCATCACGGCAGCCCTGCCAACCAATCGGACCAGCGACGGCGAGCCCTACAACTCCATTACAAACCCGCGAGTGTCGGAGAGATTACAACCCAGGAACGGATGGATGTTTACGGTAGCGAAGGGAAAGAGGTAGATTGTTGATTGGCTATCAGCAGTCAGTAAGAGGGGATCGGGGTTACAAACCCCTCCCACAACCTTTTACTGACTGCCACTATACTATTTGTTCTCTTCGGGGAACGGGGCGCGGATATCGTAGCGTCCTTCAACAAATACGGGTAACTTTCCACCTTCAACCAAAAGGTCAAGCGGGTTGGGGCGCGTTTTTAGTGGGAACGTAACAACGTCTTGGAGGCGCAACGATTCATAAATCGCCATCAAGATTTCTATCGTGCAGAGTCCATGTCTGCCAGCGTTACGGTGTTCATCGACATCACCTTCAATCCAAGCTAACATCTCATCAAATTGGTTCGGTTCCCCTTGGCGAGGTTCGATCACCTGCCAGCCTGCGGCTTTGCTGTTGAGCAATTCAATCGTTCCATTTTCACCCCGACGAAGCTGCCCATCGTCCCCGTAGACGACATCGCCGCGGAGGACAGGTTCCGGTAAATCGCTTTCGTAGATACCGCGGATCCCGTTCTCAAAGCAGATTTCCGCCATACACAAGTCCTCCGTTCTGACACGTCGCTCCCAGCGATCGGTTTTGCGTGCGACCTGACCGATGAGCCATAAGGGATCGGGATCGCCGAGGATGTAGCGCATTTCGTCGATTTCATGGGTGCCACGGTTCAAAAGTCCGTGTCCATCACGGCGGAGCATCGCCTGCGGCTGCCCGATTGCCCCTTCTTGGATGAGGCGGCGTGCCTCGCAATTCTGAGGGCTGAAACGCCGCTGGTGTCCAACGACCAACTTGACATTGTGCTTGTCACAGGCCTCCATCATGTCCTGAGCATCACCAACGGAAGCCGACATCGGTTTTTCGGTAATAACGCCGAGTACACCGTTCTCCGCAGCAGCGATCGTCGGTTCGGCGCGGACGCTCTGCCACGTTGTAATACTGACGATGTCCAAATCCTCTTTCTCACACATTTCACCGAAATCGGTATAGTGGGTTGGGAGGTCGAACTCGTCTGCGAATTTCGCCGCGGATTCTGCGCTAATGTCCGAAGCCGTGACAACTTCGGCACGACCAGTGCTTGCCCAATTATTCACATGGGAACGTCCCATGCCACCACATCCTATAATTCCAATACGATATGTTTTGTCTGCCATCTGTCTCACCTTGTCCTTAGTGTTTAACAGTAAAAAAATTTAAATGACTTCCCCGCCAGCAATAGGCAGGATTAGAAACCCACCCAGCAAAGGCGATCGGTGTAGAAACACATTTTAGCAAAAGTTCACCATCAAGGCAAGTGAATTTCGTCATAACTGACTAACATGTGTCTTTTTTGACACAATCCTTAAAACCAAAAAGTCTTATATTATCAGAGTTTGTAACAAGTAACCGATTGGCATCGTTTATGCAGGGTAGGGTAGCACAACCCACTATACTCGGTGACGAAAATTTGTAAGGAGACGGAAATGGAAAAATTAATCATTAAAGGTGGTACCCGACTTCAAGGAAGGATCCCCGTTAGCGGCAGCAAAAATGCAGTTCTGCCGATCGCTGTTGCCGCTGCGATCCTCGGCGATGGTGCCAGCGTCCTTCACAACGTACCAAATCTAACAGACGTAAAGACCCTGAGTGCCGTGTTGGAAGGACTCGGTGCAACAACAAAAATAAAAAACGACTCCCTCTATATTGAGCCAATAAACCACTTAGAATACGAAGCCCCTTACGAACTCGTGCGAAAAATGCGAGCCTCTATCTATGTCCTCGGCCCGCTCGTGGCGAAATTAGGGAAGGCAAAAGTCTCATTCCCCGGCGGATGCGCCATTGGACCGCGCCCGATCGACTTGCATATCCGAGGTTTGGAGCATCTGGGTGCAGACGTCACAGTGGAACGCGGCTACATCTATGCACAAGCGGAACGGCTCGTTGGTACAGAGATGTATCTCATGGGACAGCACGGTCCCAGCGTTGGGGCAACTGCGAATATTATGATGGCTGCCACCTTGGCTGAAGGCACCACGGTGATCCGAGGCGCAGCGTGTGAGCCCCACATCTCTGATCTCGCCCATTTTCTCAAGGCAATGGGCGCAACTATAGAAGGCATTGGAACCTCTGTGCTGACGATTCACGGTGTCAAACAGCTGCGTGGCACTGAACACACCGTCATCTCCGACGATATTGAGGCTGGCACCTTCATGGTCGCAGGCGCTATCACCAGAGGCGATGTTTACGTCGAAGGCATCACCCCTCAACAAATTCCCGCCATCTCAGAAAAACTCACTGAAGCAGGGGTCGAATTGGATTGGGATGACACCGGGGTCCGCGTTACAACACCCCGTGAAATTAGAGGCATTGATGTCACAACAGAACCCTTCCCCGGTTTCCCGACAGACATGCAAGCACAAATTATGGGGCTGCTCTGCCTCGCATCCGGGACCAGCATTATCACGGAAAACGTCCATACAGACCGCTACATTCATGCTGCGGAACTCAATCGGATGGGAGCCGACATCATGCTCGATGGTGGCAAGGCAGTGATTAACGGGGTCAAGAGACTCAGCGGTGCCCCGGTGATGGCGTCTGATCTGCGCGCGGGTGCCGTGCTTGTAGCAGTTGGAATGGCAGCAATCGGAGAAACCATCGTCTCACGGGTCTATCACATTGATCGTGGGTACGAATCCATCGAAGAAAAACTCAACAACATCGGGGCAAACATTAGAAGAGTCAACGACAACACCGAAGAAGTTTAACCCTTTTGGGTACCGCTCGCGGGTTTCCAAAAGCAGAGGAAGGATTATCGTAGAATGTTACAAATCGTCGAGACAGGGACCCAAGAAGCCGAAGATTTTCTCTCAAAGTTGAAAGGGCGCGGTAAACTCACGGATGAAAGCATCTTAAAGACAGTCCGGCGGACTTTGAGTGATGTGCAAGCGGAAGGCGATAAAGCAGTTATCCGATATACACGCAAACTCGACGCACCCCGTATCTCAGCAAAGGAGCTGAAAGTAACCCGCGAAGAATTTGGAGAAGCCTATTTAGAGGTCCCCTCTGAATTTATAGACGCAATCACACACGCCAGAACAAACATCGAAAAATTCCACGAGAAACAGTTGCGGACTTCATGGCTGTCAACAGAACCCAACGGTGTCCTGCTCGGTCATCTGATCCGTCCGTTAAGGCGCGTCGGTGTTCACATTCCAGCCGTCAGTCAACTCCTCGTCTCTTCACTGCTGATGAGCGTCATCCCCGCCACCGTTGCGGGTGTTGAAGAGATCGCCGTCTGTATCCCGCCAATGCGAAATCGGGAGATAAACCCGTATATGCTGGTTGCCGCCGCAGAATGCGGTATCCAAGAAATCTACAAATGCGGCGGTGCGCAAGCCGTTGCCGCGATGGCGTATGGCACCAAGACCATCCCACCCGTCGATAAAATTGTCGGACCCGGGAACCTCTATGTCCAATTTGCCAAGAAAGAGGTTTACGGGCATGTCGATATAGACAAATTAGCGGGTCCCAGCGAAATCCTTGTGATCGCCGACAGCACGGCTGACCCGGATTACGTCGCTGCGGATCTCATCTCACAAGCGGAGCACAAGGCTGATTCCGCTGCAATCCTCATCACCCCTTCACTCGGGTTCGCAGAACAGGTCAAATCCGCTATAGAGGTTCAGGGGGAGTCTTTACCGCGCCGCGACGAACTTACAGCGGCGTTTGCGAACTTCGGTGCCGCCCTTATCACCGCCAATCTATCCGAGGCGTTCAGCCTCGCCAACGAAATCGCCCCCGAACACCTTGAACTTCACATTGAAAACCCATTGGATCGGCTCGGGGACGTGCATAACGCTGGTGCCATCCTCATCGGTCCGTATTCACCAGAAGCCGTTGGGGATTACATCGCAGGACCGAACCATGTCTTGCCCACAGGCACAGCCGCCCGTTACGCCTCGCCCCTCAGCGTTGACGATTTCCTCAAGAAGTCAAGTCTCATCTCATACACCAAAGCGGCTTTAGCGGAAGTCACACCCGCAGTCGTTAGACTGGCTGAGGTTGAAGGCCTCGAAGGTCACGCCGCGGCTATGAAGATCCGATTTGAAGACGACTAAGCCCGCTCTGTTCCAATAGGAGATCCATCAAATGCTGCTCATTCCGCTGAGTCTACTCTTCCACCTTTCCGAACCCGACATATCCCATGAAAAATCTGTTCTACCGCCTGTCGCGACGTTCTCAATTGTCGGATATGACGCAGAAACCGGTGCCCTGGGGATCGCTGTGCAATCCAAATTTTTCGCCGTTGGCTCGGTTGTCCCGTGGGCAGCGGCAGGGGTTGGCGCGATTGCAACCCAATCCTGGGCAAACACGACCTTCGGTCCGAACGGTTTAAAACTTCTCAAAAGCGGGCTCTCCGCTGAACAGACGTTGGAACGTCTCATCGCAGCGGATCCGGGACGTGCAACCCGGCAGGTAGGCATCGTGAATGCGAAAGGCAACGTGGCTAACTATACAGGCGGCGAATGCAACGCGTGGGCAGGTGCCGTCTCAGGGAAACATTACACAGCACAAGGCAACATCCTCGCGGGTGAAGAAGTCGTCAAAGCGATGGGCACAGCGTTCGAGGAAACAGAGGGTGAACTGGCGGACAGATTAATGGCGGCACTTTTCGCGGGGCAAGAGGCAGGTGGGGACACGCGCGGACAACAATCCGCCGCCCTGCTCGTCGTTCAGGAGGGCAGCGGTTACGGCGGATTCAACGACCGATACATCGATTTGCGGGTGGACGATGCCGAGAAGCCGATCGAAGAACTCCAACGGTTATTGGAGATTCACAAGCAATTGGTCCCCCGGTAGTCCGAGCGTCTTCATCTACGCCGTGAGGAGGACTCTGAACCAGAGACTTCCATCGATTCATCCAATACAAACAACGGACGCTTAAAGCGTGAACGGATGCCGTTTGCGGTCGCTAAGATGGCTGGCAACTGTATAATCCGCCGTTCCACCCGCCGCTTTCCGGGCAGATCGCTGATGATAATCCCGATCAGCATCGTCAAAACACCTTGTCCGGGTAAGAGTAACTGAATAATCCCCACCACAACAAGGACTATTGCGAATAGATTTTTTAAAAACTTGAGACCTATCCGCAAAACGGGGTGTTTGATGCGGCTGGCCCCGCCAGTAGGCAAGAAATAGTCAGACGGTAAGTAAGCAATCACCAACGTGCAAAAGAGGATGCTCACGACAAAACTCATAACAGAGACGGAGATTAACATCACTCCATGCCCTTTTAGCCATTCAAAGAGAACGGCACCGAAAGTTTTTAACGGTTCAATAAACCCCAAAAAGTCTTCTCCTCCTTACAATTCATCGACGCGAAACAGCGCCCCCGTCAACGGTCATAATATCGCCACTGATATAGGCGGCTTCATCAGAGGCAAGAAACAACACTGCCCCGATATAGTCCCAGACGGTTGCCCCGCGTTCAAGCGGCGGCACGTCCGGTGAAGCAGGTGGTAAATCCGGGAGCGTGTCATCTTCAGGAAGATTCCGTGAAGCGTTCATACCGGTGGGTGCGCCGCCTCCCGGTGCGACAGCATTTACGGTGATCCCGTGTGGACGGAGTTCGAGCGCGAGGCTCCGTGTGAGCCGATTCAGTGCCGCTTTACTCACACAATAACTCAAAACCCCCACGTGAGATTCCTCGGCAAAAATAGAGGAGTTGTTAATAATGCGCCCTTGGATACCTTGCGCAATCATTACCTCAGCGACCGCCTGTGCACAGAGAAGGCACCCCTTCACGTTGACCGCCATTACCCTGTCAAACTGCTCTGGTGTCACTTCAAACAACGGCTGCCTACCGAGAATCCCGGCGTTATTGAAGAGAATATCAATCCGTTTAAATGTCCTCACGGTGCTCTCTACGGCTTCCTGAACCTCCTCCGGTACGGTGACATCTAACGGAACGGCAATAGCCTTTCCACCCTCGGCGCGGACCTCGGCGGCTACAGCCGCTGCGCTTCTACCCCCGGCGACAACGACAGATGCCCCTTCACGGGCGAACGCCAAACACGCCGCTCTCCCAATACCTAACGGTCCACCGCCCCCTGTTACGAATGCAACTTTGTTCTCAAAACGCATCCTGTTCTCCCTTCCACACTCGGCGAGGAATGTAATACATTGTCCCGCAAGTCCACACGCGACTTGTGCTACGGAAATGTAATACATTGTCCCGTAAGTCCACACGCGACTTGCGCTACGGATTTAGTCTATTCCCAGACTAAATCCCTCAACCGCGCCGATGCAGCGTGTATAAGTCATCCTAAAACACACCCTTTAATATTCTATCATAACGTCCTTTCCTTATGCAAAGTTTCACGCGATTTACAGCGCGAAAAACGCTCGCATCCCAGTCCGCTACGAATTTTCTTGACAAACCTTAATGAAAGACACTATTATAGTTAGCAGCGTCGTGTAAAACCTTGAAATTTAGGCGTAATCTCACGTTTCATGAAGGAAAAGGAACTCTCACAGTGGAAAATACTCCAAAATCGATCCGCTGGTGGCCTCTCTGGGTTGTCCTTGGTTTAGCCATTTTAGGCACGCTGGCGACATGGATTTTTGACGCGGGCCATCGCCAAGATAGGATTCTCTTAACCACCGCGATTGTCATCTGCACAGTCATCTTGGTCATATTATGGTTGTTATTTCTCTCTGAAATGAGATGGCGTCTGAAATCCGTTGTGCTTGCGGTACTCGTTTTGGTTGGTTTCCTCGGAACGAATCTATTGGAGTTCAAAGGATTCAGCGGCGATCTTGTCCCGATATTTGAATGGCGTTGGCAAGAGCAGCGAACGACTTTCCTATCGCGTTCTGACATCGCGTCGAATCCGCAAATATCCGCAACCGACTATCCACAATTCCTCGGACAGAACCGAAACGGTGTCATATCTACGACGCAGTTAAACCTTGATTGGGAAAACTCTCCACCGCAGCTGGTATGGCGGCGACCTGTCGGCGCGGGTTGGTCAGGTTTCGCAATCGTCGGTAATTCCGCCATCACGCAAGAACAGGAAGACGACAGGGAAAAAGTGGTCTCCTATGAACTATACACGGGCGACGTAAAGTGGAGTCATCAAGATTACGCCAGATACGATACACCCCCGGCTGGACTCGGACCGCGAGCAACCCCCACGATTTCAGGGAACAGGGTTTACACCGTCGGTTCAACAGGGATCCTCAACTGCCTCGACCTTGAGACGGGAGAGCAACTCTGGACAACGAACATCTTTGAAGAACACGATACAGAGGCGCCCCCTTGGGGTGTAAGTATTTCGCCGCTCGTTTTCGGAGAACTCGTTGTCGTCAGTGCTGGCGGTGCGGTTGCCTATCACAGAGAGACTGGCGAAGTCGTTTGGATAGGCTACAGAACCCAGAGCGGGTACAGCTCCCCCTTCCTTACCACGTTAGCCGGGGTCGAGCAGATCGTGCTTTTTAATCAAGGACTCGTCACGGCGCATGAACCGTTGAGCGGCGAACTCTTATGGCAGCAACCGTGGCCGACCGCTGTCGAATGTGTCTCGCAGCCAGTTCCGCTCCCTGACGATAAACTCCTCGTCTCAAGCGGTTACGGGGTCGGTGCAAAACTATTCCAAATTTCTCGTAACCCAACCCGCGAATTCAACGTCTCTACTATATGGGAAACCATATATTTAAAAGCCAAATTCACCAACATAGTTTATCACGAAGGCTACCTGTATGGATTAGACGATGGGATTTTTGCCTGTATAAACCCAGCCGATGGCACACGTCAATGGAAACGAGGTCGGTATGGACACGGACAGACGCTTTTGATCTCCGACGTCCTTCTCGTTTTGACCGAATCTGGCGAAGTTGTACTGGTAGACACAAATCCCAACGAACATATAGAATACGCACGTTTCGCGCCCCTCAAGGGTAGAACTTGGAACACACCCGCCCTCGCGGGGGATTACCTCCTCGTCCGAAACGATCGTGAGGCGGCGTGCTATCAGCTACCGACTCTTAAGACGGATATTAATTCCAGCACTGAGTAATTCACAACTCAGATGTCCTCTTGCACGCATAGATATAATACCTTCCACCTGTTGGGAAAAAAGGAAATAGGCGATAGAATGTTGAGATACATACGAACATTATACCCTCTTCTCATCTGTTGTAGTATTGCGCTCTTCTTTCCGATAGGGAGCGCGGTAGCAGGAAAATATTGGAATGTCCCGAGTAAAATCCGAGGGACGATCGATTCGCCTTTGGAGGTAACTTTTGAGCTTTATATCAAAAACAAGCGGAATCGCCGCGTCCTTTCAACAACCGATCGGACGAGTTTCGTCGTCTACGATATCTCAAAAAATAAAAAATTGGTGTCCATCAACGAAGACCGGCAGATGATGGCAGCCTCCCTGATTAAGAATTTCGTCATGCTTGCCTACTTTCATGAAGTAAAACACGGACGCCAAGCACACACGAATACAAATAGGGGACACCTGAGAGCAATGATCCAGGTGAGCTCAAACCTATCCACCAACTACTTTATTCGGTTGCTTGGCGGACCCGCACGCGTGGACCGGATACTACGCACCAATTATCCGTATTTTAAACAGACCCGGATTGTCGAATACATACCCGCCGGTGGACGGACTTACAGGAATATGACCTCCGCTCGTGATATCAGCACGTTCTTTGTGCGGTTATGGCACGGACGCCTCCCGTATTCCGAGAAAATGAAGTGGTACTTCAAACTCAAAAACGGAGATTATATCTTCAAACAAACCTACATCCCCTCATGGGTGGCGGTTTATAACAAAACCGGCACTGTCTACGGATTGGTAGGAGACGGCGGCATATTAGTGCTCCGGGACCCGCAAGGTAAATCGAGACCTTATGTTTTTGTTGGACTCATGGAGGACAGAACCAAAACAAGCTACAAAAACCGCTGGCAGTCCTTCGCGAATTGGAGAAATCAGCGCACCTTTATTTTGCGACGGCTCTCAGAACGTGCCTATAAGTACATCTATGAAAATCACTACGGCGGTAGACTCGTCCGTCGCTAATCGCTGTGAGGGCATCCCTAATGAGACGTATTGTCGACATCGGCAGACGCATTGAACTCATACCCATCGATCCACACTTTCACGATATTACCATTGGACTCTATTGCCAGCAAGTTGCGGATACAACTGCGGGAACGGGTTTCCCCGCCTTTCTTGTTCATACCTATAGCCAAATGAAGGGTGCGACTGGGAGAATTCAGGAAGTTGTGCAAGCCATGCAAATCCTCGGTGGTATGCAAAAAACCGACGATGGGTTGCTCTATTTCCCTTGTAAACACCCCCACGAAGCCGCATGCCGTCGCGTCTTTTTGGAGGCATGCAAACTCGCATCAAACACTCCTGCCGAACCCCGTCCTTTGAACATACTGGATAGGAAATCCCGTCTTACCATCACCGTCGATGCAACTGGAAACGGCACGTATCAGGTGCGCGCAAACGGCGAAGGCAGAGGTGCGACACGCCGGATATCAGCGATTGCAGGTGGCTTGATGAAATTAGGGGAAATGGAAAGCGGCGCAACCGATAACAACGATACCGTCCGTTTTGCCTGTGGACAATCCCATGACGCGCTTGTCGGACTTTTGCTGGTCCGTGCCCCGAACGTTAGAGTTGTCCTACGAGAACAAGAAATGGGCGCGTCCCGAGGCGTCTTATCTGCCCCAAGCCAACAAACATAAAGACCGGAAAATCGGACATCTCTATTACATCCAAATTTTTTGTAGCATAAACTGTTTTTCCTCCCTTCCACCGTTTCCACGCTTCCTTGAAACCCAACATCGGTTTCCTAAAATTGCCCATCCATAATTTTTTCACATTATGTAACCTTTTGCCTAAAAATTGTATCCTTATATATAGAGGACTTGCGCAAATTGAACAAAAAAAAGAATTTGTTTCGCTCAAAACTCGTTACTTCGTCTTATTTAACCCCCTAAAGAATCAGAATCAACGGTATGAAGCCCGTATGGGCTTCCCCGGGTATGAAGTCCGCATGGACTTCCCCGCCCTTATCAAGAGGAAATGCGTAAGTCCTAATATATTGTCATAATATGCTTGTGTGAACCGTATTGCATTGCACAACGTCCGAACCTCAGTGTCGACTTGGACGTTTTAGTGGATTTCAGCACCGCTCCATCTATTCATGAGGAGGGATCCGTGGAAAGAGAAGACGATGTCCAGTTGATTCATGCCGTTTTGTCAGGTGATGACACAGCATTCAGCATTTTAGTTGAAAAATACCAAAAAAGCGTTCACGCTCTCGCGTGGCAGAAAATTGATGATTTTCACTATGCCGAAGAAATTACGCAAGATACCTTCCTCCTCGCCTACCAAAAACTTTCAACGCTGAGGAATCCGAGCCGGTTTCTTAGATGGCTTTGCGTCATTGCGGATCGGCTGTGTCTGAAGTGGCTGCGCAAACAGAAACTTGAGAAACACTTACAATCCTTGGAGGACACACCTATGGAAGAGGTCGAAGAAGCTGCTTACGCCCATTACATATCGGAACAGCGCGAGACAGAAGCAACCCAACATCGTTTTGAAATCGCCAGAAAACTTTTGGCAAAACTACCGGACGGTGAACGGACAGTGGTGACGCTCCATTATCTCGGCGAGATGACGATAAAGGAGATTAGTAGATTCCTGGGAGTGTCAGTGGAGACAGTAAAGGTTCGGCTGTATCGTGCCAGAAAACGGTTACGAGAAGAGGAAGAACTCTTGGTCCGAGAAGTTCTCGGTGGCGTGCAGATATCATCGCGTATAAAGCAGAACATCATGCGAAAAGTTGTTGACATGAACCCGATCCCTCCGCCGAAAATGAAACCGTTCTTGCCGTGGGTGGCTATTGGCACTGCTTTGGTTGTAGTAACGCTATTGATTTTCAGTGTCGGTACCCAATATCTTGAACGTTTTCAGAAACTTTACACTCTTTACGTTGCGCGCAGTGATGAAGACCCAAAAGACGAAAAAGGTTTCGCTAAAGATGAAAAGGGTTTCGTTGCTGATTTTACCATAATACTCGGGACCCATAGGAGCGGTGTTGCTCTTTTAGAGACACTGCTTGAAGAAAAATGCAGGCTCAGCCTATGGTCGGCGCAAGCCCTTGAAAATCCGGATTTTCCAGTAGTGGCAGAGGAAATAACAGTTGATATTGTTGTTGTCTCTATGCAGGAGATGGGGTTTGCTGAGGATGCGTTTGCCCCCCTTGATACCATTTATGATCGCGCCAGACAGATGGGACTTGAAACGTGTCCGGTTGAGACAGCGGCGCAGCTGCGTCTGCAATTTGTCGACCAGCCGGACTGGAGAACGGGAAAGTTGCTGGGGGATTTTTTCGTCGCGAGTGAACCGTTTGCTCTGACACCTGATGGCTTTCCGAAAATTTTCAGTGTCGCGCGGGATGATAGATACCCACACCGTGACACCGGTATCGGTCTATGGCTGGTTTCAAATGGGACCGTTGAGGCAGGAGATGCAGAACATCCTGCCATACTGTTTAATGCGTCCGATCCTGAGGGGTTTGAGCACGAAGCCCGTTTTGCATTCATTATTCCCAAATAAATCTTGGAGTCGTGCAGCACATTGGGGTGGCAAAAACGCACTCGGCGAACCTGTGACAAGTGGCGTTTATTTTTATTCACTGACTGTAGGCGATTTCACTGCGACACACAAAATGTTGATATAAGCTATAAGTAGACTTACCTGCGAATCATTTGATAATTAAGTCCATTAACCTAAATTTAAAGGAGATTACAATGAAAGCATACAACGGTTTAAGAATGCTGAAAAATATTGTGTGGAAACACTCTCAGCAAGTGGGTCTTGCCACTTTCTTAGAGCACGTTGGGGGTACACGCAAGAGATGGTCCTCGCCAAATTTACGTTACTATAAGTGTGTAACCCATCTTCAGTAAAAAAAATAAGGAGGAATCCAATGAAACGAAACTCACCTTTTTATCTTTTAGTTTTTTGTATGGTGTTCTTGATTTTTAGTACGCCTTTTATCGCCCTGTCACAACAGACATCAATCGAGAAATGGGCGATAGAAGATGCCAAACGAGATGTAGAGGCACATATCAATAAACCTATGTGGTTCGCTATTGGTTGTCTGATTCCCGTGTTTGGGCTCCTTGGTCCTTATATGTATAGACCAGCTGTACCAACTGGGAGGACCATTGGGAAACCCGCAGAATATGTTGCTTTCTATTCTGATGCTTATAAATCGGAAATGGAAAAACTTCAATTCCAGTATGCCTTAACTGGTTGTGTTACAGGGGTAGCCATACAGGGATGTTTGTTAGGTTTCTGGATAGCAACCGTAGGAGCAAATTGAGAACGCTATATCGCCAAGGACTATACCCTCTATCTCCGTAGAGAGTCCATGAAGCCTCTTAGTGAACTGTCATAGGAGGCTTCGGTCATCTATATTCCGGTGCGTCAAAGCGACCTCTAAAACCTCGCCGTTGCTACTGATATAGTAAAGTCAAAAAATAAATTGACATATTTTTTAATTTATCTGAGACTCTAAATCTTATGAACTATTCATCAGATTTACGCAAACGCGTGCTTGATTTCGTTAACAACGGTGGGAGTAAAAAAGTGTCAACACCTCTTGTCTCAACATACCAAAAGGGTTCTCTTTATACAAAAAATCTTTGATTATTTATCAAACTCACGTTTTAGTAGCATTGCTTTTGAATCAAAAAATGGAGGGGCTTCGTGTACTTTTTTAGGGGTAAAATCTTCAGCTTGCTTTTATGTCTTGCTATCTTTTTTCCAGCGGTGGTTCTTGCGGGCCCCGGTCGGACAGGCGCGCAAATCTTGAATCTCGGGGGTGGTGCGCGGGCAAGAGCTCTCGGCGACGCGTTGTCTGCGATGTCAGGGGATGTCACCGCAGTCCTCTGGAACCCAAGTGGACTTGCAGATATGTCCGATAGTAAAATCCGTGCTGGCAGAAAAGCAGCACAAGGTTCACTGTCTTATACAGATTACGCTACGCCTTTCGGAGAACCCATAGGGGCCTTATACTATGCCATCGTCTCTGGCGCGATACCTCTCGGGGATGTTGGAACTATCGGAGCGACGCTCCAGATGCAGGAACAAGGCACAATCACCGTGCCAACGGATTCTTGGGATATTTACCGTGAAGTAAGTCTCGGCACCAACTTCGCGTTGACATTCTCCTATGCCAACCGCATTACAGAGTCTGTATCGGCGGGTATCAACGGTAAGGTGATTCGGATGGTCCTCGGAAGCGAAAGTGGAAGTTCTTCTGCGGTTGATCTCGGCATGCAATATCTCCTTCCGTTTGATCCTATTCCCACGACGCTCGGTGTTGCTATACAAAACGTTGGACCCGGTATCTCTTTCATTGATGAAAATCAAGCAGATCCCTTGCCTCGACTTTTGCGAATGGGTGCCTCCATAAATCTTTACCAGGCAAAGTTGCTTCACATTCATCTTGTGAGTGGTGTCACAGCCTATGTCGATACATTGGCGGAGGATGAACACGAATTAACCGTTGATTTGGATCGACTTAACGCCAAAAGGAAGGAAAAACTGACCCGAGAGCAACTGCTTTCCGACCGTGGGGTCGGTATCCGGGCATTTGAATGGCGCCATCTTCAAAAGAATCTCGGTTTGGAGTGTTGGATCGCTGACATGTTTGCATTTCGGGGCGGCTATAAATTTGAACCCGGCACCAGCCTATCGAATCTAACGGACCTATCGAAGGTAACGAACCTATCGAAGGCAACGGATTATTTACTGAGTAGCGGGTTTACTTTTGGAGTCGGTGTGAAAACATATTTATTCAATATTGATTTGAGTTACAGTACACGTGTCGGTCAAAGCAAGAAAGGGCTTATTGAGGCAACAGGAACTATCGTTTTTTAAATTAAAGCGATTTGTGTTATTGCTCGTGTTGTTATACCATTTCTAAAAGTTTATACTGCATTAGCAGTACCGACTCATAACACGGATTTATCTTCGCCATAGGTTTTATACCGCGTCGGGTGATCCATCGACTCGTAAAACCTAAAAGACCGTATCGCGTTTCATCTTGACTCAAAACACGCGCTTTTTGAGAATCGTAACGTTTCTCAGAAATCACTTGGCAGACCCGTTCACGAAACTCCGCACGGAAGGCCTCTGAGTCTACGGCGTTTTTTCATGACTTCGACGGGGCACTTTGAGTTTCGCGCCCTATTTATCATGAACCATCGCATAAACGGTTCCTTGTAGTTCATTTCGACACCAGAGGTCTCGGAAACCATATATGCTTGGATCTGCACATAATTGTGAAAACCTTCAAGGTTCTCAAGTTCTTTACGTAAGACTTCTTGTTGTACCTCAGTGAGGATCAGCAGACATCCGGGAGCATACCCACGCTTGAGAAGTTTCTCAAGTCTCCCGGTCTCGTGGGTCTGCTAACTAGTAGTCGTTCAACTTTGAGTTTGCGGATATAGTCTTTTGAGTTTGATGCGTGCGTCTTCTGCTGTAAATTGCCAGTCCACCCGGTTCGCCGTCTGATTCCGATGTGCCTGCCAAGCTTCTGCTTCGGATCGCAGCGTCTGTAGGTCAGGGATCCGTCGGTTCAGACACTGCCTTGAGAAGACACTGAGCTCAATCTCAGTGATGTTCAACCAACTTCCGTGTTTTGGCGTATGCACTAACTCTAAGCGTGAAGACAATCGAAGTGCCTCCTCGGCAGCAAACGCTTTGTAGAGAGAAGCGATTTTATGCGTATTGAGATTATCACAAACTAACGTCACTCGCTGAGCCTCGGGATAAACTGCGTCTAAAAGATATTTGACTTCCTCTGCCCAATCTATAGCCGTGCGGCGCTCTCGGATCGAGACCCGCCGCCACGCTTGAAGGGGGATGGTAAATAAGAACGCCGAAACTACATCAATGCGCTTATACTCGTAATCTCTGCGGGCGATGCGTCCGGGTTTCGCAGGCAGAGGCGGACGAAGGTCTTTGTGGAGCTGCACAGGACGTTCATCCATTGCGACGACCGGCCCCGCAGGATCTTCGGGACGTTGATACACCTCTAAGACCTGCTCCATCGCCGCAACGAAGTCGGCATCTTCATCGGGTGGGATCACCCAGTAGGCTTGCCGATGTGGACGTAAGGCGTTTTTTTTAGGATCTTCCGGACGCCTTCAGCAGACAGACTTTCGACGATATCCAGGGCGACGAGTTCATCAGCAAGGAGTTGTAACGTCCAACGCGAAAAACCTGCCGGTGGGTCGCTACAAGCCAAGGCGATCAGCCGCGCTTCGCCGGCACCGTCAAGTTTTGGCAATCGAGACGGTCGACTTTGGGGTTTGCGTTCCAAGGCGGCGAGTCTCTCACCCGTCGCAAAACGTTTACGAACATTGTGGACGGTTTGCTCATGGCAGCCGAACGCCTCGGAGATTTTCGCATCCGTCCAGCAGGGACCGTTGCGATCCGCCTTCAGCAAGATGTGGGCACGCATGAGTTTCAGCGCAGAGTGTTCTCCCTTGCGAACTAACGTTTCGAGCCTCTGACGCTCTTCAGACGTCAGCCGAACTTTATGTTTTTGTTTTCTCATCGTGGACCTCTTGGAGATAGGATTCAAAGGATACGAAGAAGATATCACCGAACATCCAAAAAAGTCAACAACTTTATTACAAACTCAATCTTGATGAACTACTAGGTCCCGACACTCCCTTGATCGCCGCCGAGGCACCTGGCGACTCGAAGGCGTTTTTTTGTCTCTCCGCTTTTTAGCAGATACAGAGCGTTGAGGCGTTGGAGTTCATGCCTCTTTGTCGCTTGACGTAAGAGACTTTTCAGGTCCCCTACACTTTCAGTAATCTCTGGCACTTTTTTATTTATCGCTGTTTCACTCCTTAGAAAAAGATGCAGCAGAGAATAATACTTTTATAAAAAATATTCAATTAGATTTGGTATTAGTTCGGACTTTGGACTTAGGACATCAACCTATGGGTATCTACGAGTCTCGGAGCCGTGCGGCGTATTGGAATGGGAAAAATGCTCTCGGTGAACCCGTTGCGAGTGGTGTGTATTTTTACACGCTCACCGCAGACGATTTTACAGCAACACACAAAATGCTGATACGGAAGTAGACTTACCTGCGAATCGTTTGATAATTATGAAGGCATATAGAATTTGACGTGTGTTTGGCGTACAAACCGAGAAACCTATTGTCCTATATCTATTACCCAAAAGGAGAATTAAGACTATGCGCGAGAAAATACTTCTCATTGTTATCTCAATTGTTGTTTCTAATCTTTGTTTACTATGGTGAATGCTAAAAATATATAGACATTCTCTGAGATTTATGTTAGCCTCTGGTATTATGAGATATTCCATAGATTTACGCCAACGCGTCCTGAAATATATCCAAGAGGGTGGCACGAAAGTTTCGGCATCCCAAC
>JAJEIP010000065.1 GCA_022827885.1 Candidatus Poribacteria bacterium | reverse complement strand
TGGACAGATGGATATTCAGCCCGGTCCAATCGGTGGCGTTTTCCCAAGAGATAACACCTGGATTCGTGCCAAAAAACCGATGACCTATTACGGCGAAGGCGGGAGAATCCTGGAACGCTATCGGGAATTGGTTCGCGAAGCATGCGAAGCTGCGGACGCAATCGTTGACTTTTCACAATATGACAGGGACGACGACGGGGTTGTTGACCATATTTTCCTAATTCATTCAGGAAACGATCAGGCGTCAAGTGGCATCATGGAGGATATTGCGTCCCTGCTCATACCCCGCGTTAATGCCATTCATGATGGCGTCCGGGTCAATACCGCCGTCGTCGTTGCCGAGGAACCCGATTTTGAACATCCGCACTTAGGTATCTATTTCCATGAGTTCTTTCACGACTTCGGTGCCCCTGATGTTTACGGATTCGACTTCACAGATGCCCGTGATCACAAATGGGGATTGATGAGCCAATTCGGTCCTTACCAAGGTCCAGCGGAATTAGGGATCGGGAACGGGTTACAACCGAGCCATATTATGGGATACCTCAAATGGGATTTCGACGCCCGCCCTGACAATGGTCGGCTTGGCTGGATTCAACCCGTTCAGATAACACAAAACCAACAGATTGATGTTCCGAGTTTTGAACTCGGACCCAAAGATAATATACTTTTCAAGATTGATATCCATTCATCAGCCACACCGGTTCGGGGAGAAGCCCCAGAGTTCTTTCTCATAGAAAATCGCAACAAAACGTCAGGAGCGACTTTTGACACCTACCTCCCTGAATCGGGCATCCTGATTTGGCATATCGACGAGACGAATCCTTATCCGCTTGGAACATTTGATGCCTCACAACAGATTTGGCTTGAAGACCCAGCAGATCCCGAACACCTCGGCACGTATCAACAAGATGCTGTTGAACTTATAGATGTGCAAACGATAACCGATGGTGCGGCTTACTCCGCGGATGATAAACAGACCGCCTTTACACCCGGGACTGTGCCAAATAGTAATGCGAACGACGGCACTGTAACCGGCATTTCTATCACGAATATCGGATCGGAAGGTCGGACGATTCCTATTCTTGTGTCGTTCGGCGATACTTACGAACCAAACGATACACTTGCGACTGCGTTTCCTATTACATACGGACAGACGTATGAATCTTTTCTTTTCGATTCAGGTGATACACGTGATGTTTACAAATTAGAAGCAACGCGTGACATCACGATTTTGGTGACGTTGGCTGACATTCCGCCAGGCAAAAACTACCGCTTGTCCCTCCATGCAGCAACGGGTGAGATGATCGCTACTGGAGAAAATGCCACTGACATCGGTGGATTGAAACTCATTTATCAACCCGATACGACAGATATATTCTACATTATCGTGGAATCAGACGGTGGTTTCAGCAGGATTGATTCTTACCGTTTGCATGTAGATCAACTGCAAGCAGGAGATTTCACCCTTGATGAGATAAAAGTATATCCAAACCCTTTCCTTACCGGGGATACAGCAGTAACATTCGCCTATCGGTTGTCTGCTTCACAGATCGCCGATAACATTCATCTTGAGATTTTCATACCGACAGGGGATCTTGTCTATAGCGAAACGCGAGAAACTGTAGGGACGCAAGGTAAATTTGAATGGCAGGCTGTCACTCGGAACGGTACCCCGCTTGCGCCGGGAATTTATATCTATCGTATTTCCGCAATGCAGGCAGATACGCTTGTTCAAGAAATTGGGAAGTTGAGTATTGTAAAATGATTGCAATAAATTCTTCTTACTTATTTCTTGACTAAAAATTGCAGTTATGCTATTCTAAAATCACAGCATCAGTTTTGATGCACCATTTTTATCGAATTTTCCGAGTCTAAAGCCACCAATTTCGATCAATGGATACAGACTCGCCCTCGTAAACAAATCTATGGCGTTTTGGATTTGTAAGAGTGACGCTCAATAGTCAACAGTTTTGCCATTCGGAGAATGGCAACCAAGGAGGCAACATTATAAATGAAATGGTTCAATAAATTCACAGCACTCAATCTTGGACTGCTATTTGTGCTGGCCGTAAGCGTTGCGGGTTGTGGAACAGCACTCGGTAATTTGTCCCCCATTCAACCCGTGCATAACATAGCGGCAGCATTGGAGGAACAGAGTAAGAATCCGACTGACGAGGTAGTTGTTCCCGCTGTCCCTTCTGAGGCACTTGCGAAGCCAGTGCTCGACAAGCACGGTATGAATACTGTCGGATTCCGAGTTGGGAAAGCGCGTGATGCCAACATGGAAGCCGTAACCTACATCTTCGCATTCAACGAATATGCCCATGCCGAGGATCAGTGGAGTGAATTCCTCAACGATTGGACGGATACCCAAACAGAGATTGAAAGGGGCAGCGGTGAAGATAGGAAGGTTGTCGACGTTCTCATGCTATCTGACCACCCGCAACTGTTTGACGTTCAATCAAGACAGCCAATCTTAACGAAGACTGAGGATGGAATTACCGTCTCTATTGCGTATTGGCGGCGGCCAGACCTCGACCGCAAGTACAATCGGGGCAACGCTTTTTCACCTTTTTATGAGACGGAAGCCCTCCACCAAGGCGACAAAACAGATGTGTTTTACGTGAAGATTACTAACAATCGGAGCGAAAACATCATCTTTGATGTGAAAAAATGCACAATCGTCGATCAAGGTGAGAACGTCTATGGCGGTATGGATTTTGATGATTTAAAGGAGCGCTTTACATATATGGCGCGTGCAACGGGACTTTATGTCACAAATGGGCTCGAAACTGCTCGGCGGATTCTCATAGAGAAACGGATGCGTATCGTTGAACAACAGGTGGGGACACGTCGGACAGGTGTGCCTCCCGGTGAAAGTGCCGAGGGTTTCCTACCCTTCGTCCAGACGAAACTGAATGCCCTTGAACTGAAGGTTATACTACCGATTGAGAAGGCACCCCCTCCAGGCGCAGCACAACGCTATCAAACGATAGAATTTGACTTCCCTTTCACGCATGATCGAGGGATTCGCGTCGCGCAGCCATCACCGAGGCGCTATTAATGACAGGAACGTTCACAGCAAAAAATAGCATTTCGGACGCTTGACAAGCATTAAGATGCCCGTGGATATACAGACCACGGGCATCTTTTTTTAGTCCTCTACAATTTCGCAGTCCGGGAGTGATTCTAAAAATTGTTTCCCGTAATTCGTGGTTTTTATCCGCGGATCGAGAATCACGACGATTCCTTCGTCAGTCTGTGTTCGGATGAGCCGTCCAAACCCCTGCTTTAAGCGTAATATCGCCTCTGGTAAACTGAATTCAAAGAACTCGTTTCCCCCCTCTTCCTTAATCTGTTTCACGCGCGCCTCCATCACGGGATGCGTTGGCACTTCAAAGGGTAGCCTTGTAATGATAACATTACTGAGCGATGCGCCGCGAACGTCAACCCCCTCCCAGAAGCTGGATGTCCCAAATAGGACTGAGTCTGTATTCTCGCGAAACGCCTGAAGCATCGCAGTTCGCGAAAGCTCACCGCCCTGTTTGAAAGTCTCAATCCCTATTTCCTCCAAATCAGGGGCGACAGCCTCATAAACTTCGTCCATCATTCTGTAGCTTGTGAAAAGGACAAACGCTTTGCCATGCGTTAGTTTGAGGTAGTGTTTAATCTGTTCAATCGCCGCTGGCACAAAGCGATGACTGTTCGGATGCGGCATATTACGGGGGATATGGATCTGAACTTGCCGTTTAAAATCAAATGGCGAATGGACGAGAAGCTCACGACACCCGCTTATCCCGACCCGTTTTTTAAAGTAAGCGAAATTGCGATTTGTAGAAAGCGTCGCACTCGTCATCACAACGCTATTCTTTACCGTGAACAGATGATCTTGCAACATCCGATTCACATTGGCGGGTGTGGCGTTGAGGAGGATACGGGGGGTTCGTCCACGGGTCGATATCTCAGCCCAATAGACGTAATTCGGATCGGTCTGCCGAAGGATCATATCCAATTCGTCACGGAGGCGTTGACAATAATGTTGGTGCGCTGTAATTTCCTGCTCATCATCGTCCGTCATAGCATCGTCGCGGAGGCGTTTCAAGGTTTGTTCAATATCAGTAAGAGGGGTATCCAGGACGTTACTGACGAAATTGCTTTTATGGATGCGGGGGGTCAGTGCGTTACCACTCTCCTCGCTGTCGATTTCTTCTTGCACAGTCTCAATAATCGTTCTGAAGAGGACATTTGCCTGCTGGCGCGCAGTTTCGACCTGCGTTTTCAAATGTGGTGAATCGAACTGTTTCGCTAACCCCTCTTCACTTCGTTCGTTGTAGAGAGAATCGAGAAGCCATTTAACACGAGTATTGCTGAAGTCGATGCTGGCGTGGTTCGTGGCAGTGGCTTCCAGATGGTGCGCTTCATCAATGATGAGATAATCGTAATCCGGTAGCACCCCCATAGCCGCCTCACTCTCCTTACGGATTGCGAGATCGCTAAAGAGCAAGTGATGATTCACAATAAGCAAGTCGGCGTTGTACATTTCTCTTCGGGCTTTGAAATAGAAACAGATATCGTAAGTTTCGCAGTTACGTCCGAGGCAATTATCTCTATCGGAGACGACCTTATCCCACACCTGTGGTTGCGGTTGCCAAGGCAGGTCAGCCCTGCTGCCATCTACGGTTCGATCCACCCATGCGTCAATCTCTGCGATTTCCTCTACTTCTTCACGCGTATCAAACAGCCCGCGTTCATAACTCATCAAATTTTTGAGTCTTCTTCGCGAGAGATAATTCCGCCGTCCCTTCGCCAGGACTACACTGAAATCGCGAGGGAGCACCTGCTGCAGGAACGGAATATCTTTCGTTACGAGTTGCTCCTGTAGACTGATGGTATTTGTGGAAATGACAACTTTCTGTTCCGCCTTGAGTGCGAGGGAAATTGCGGGAATCAGATAAGCGAAACTTTTACCAACACCGGTTCCAGCCTCGACGATCAGATGCTCGGACGCGGTAAATGCCCGCGCGACCTCGTGTGCCATCTGTAATTGTTCATGGCGAAATTCGTATGCTTCAAGTTGTTGCGAGATGAGACCGCCGGGACTAAAAATGTCTCTGAGAGTGATGTTTTGTGATGTTTCTGCCATTTTGATAAATTAAAAATTTCCAAGTTTCCGTTAATTTGTGAGTTTAACAGTGAGCCGCTCTTCACCATGACTGCTTTTAATGTCAAGGATTAATACCTCAGCATCCTGCTTTGCCTGAAGAAATGCCTCGAAAGCCTGCACATTTGTGATTTTCTGGTTATTGATAGCGACAATAAGCGCGCCATTGGGTATCCTCGCCTTGTATCCGGGGGCATCCACCTTAACCATTTCAACAATAACCCCCTGATCTTCATCGGTCAGGTACGTATACCTCTCAAAATCTCCGGCTTGTAATTTCCGCACGGACAAACCGAGTATTTCCCAAGCCACAGACTTAATTTCAACAGTCTGCCCCGAATATTCGGGTGGCATTTCTCCAATCGTCACATTGAGTATTCTTTCATGCCCTTGCCTCAAAACCTTGATGACAGACCGCTCACCGACTTGTGATTCTGCGACGAGCATTTGGAGTTCAACAACTTTTTTCACGGCATTGCCATTGTATTCAAAAATAATATCGTTGCGCCGCAAACCGCCGATATATGCTGGGGCATCCCTAATGATACGTCTCACGCGAATACCGCCTCTCGCTGGTCGCATCTCTATACCGAGGTAACCCCGGATGACCCGTCCATTTGCAATGAGCTGATTGCCAATGCTCTTAACAAGGTTAATCGGAATAGCGAACCCGGCACCTGCCATTGCGGGCGCGGGTGTATTTTCATTGTTATCGATACGCCGAATGAGTGCGTTGATGCCGATAACCTCACCCCGGATGTTCAGTAACGGACCCCCACTACTCCCCGTATTAATCCAAGCGTCTGTTTGAATGAAGTCTTGGTATCGAACAAAACTGAAACCTCGGAGAATCGAACGACTCTTACCACTCACAACGCCTGTTGTCACGGTGTAATCGAGTTCAAAGGGATTGCCGATAGCAATAGCAAACTGCCCCACCCGAACCTTTGAGGAATCCGCCAAAGGAATGACAGGAAACGCTTCGTCTCGTTCAATCTTTAGGACGGCGACATCCGTATTCAGATCCGTTCCAACGAGTTCTGCCTCAAATCTATTACCGTCTAACAACGTTACCGTGATAGTTCTCGCATCACGAACAACATGATGATTTGTAAGGATGTAGCCCTCTTTGCGAAAGATAAAGCCTGAACCCACGCGACCTCGAGACTCTTCCATCCCTCCGACGCGAACACTAACAATTGCGGGTTTACTCCGGGTTACGACATTCACAAACGCATTTTCAATAGAAGTTAACATATCCAGGTCGTTCTGTTGGTGAATCGACTGAGCGCAAGAAGATACCAAGACTACAGTAGATACCAAGAGAATACAGAAACCTATACTTTTCCTCATCAAATTATCTCCTTACACGCAACGAATTCTGTCCCGCTGTGATCTGTTCAACCAAGGTTCGATCTTCCTTTATCCCCATTTCTGTATAGTCTATTTTAACATAGTCTGCCGCAATTTGTCAAAGCCTTCTTCATTACCGAAAAATCGCCAATTTCTCCAGATACGTATACGTCTCTCCCTTTGAAACAACAGAAATATGGCAGACATAAACACCGGGGGATACTGCCAACCCGTAGGAGGTTTGCTGGTTCCACCACGTCCGCCAGATACGTTGATCCAGCCTGTCAGCGACCCCTTCAATCCGCTTTATCAAATTACCCCCCGAATCATAGATAAGGACCCGTAGGTCCGTTATATCTACGCTTGCGGCAACTCGAAATTCAGTCAAACCATCTGAACGCGTCGGGTTCGGAAACACAATTACATCTTCCCAAGCAAACGGCTGCGTCAAAATAACGGATTTTTCGACGGAGACCGCCCCGAGCGGATATCGCACTGTCGCGCGAAGCGTATTCTCTCCGGGACTTAGCGGCACTGTTGCAGTATAGGTTTGGGTCTCTCGATCCAAAACCGCCAGTGTCTGGCTCGGATAGACGATAATATCAATTGGAAAACCGGAACGAAACGTCCCCTTAATTTCCAATTGATTTTCTTTGGTGTTCGATGGAACCTGTAATGTTACGTGTGGCATCTGTCGCGTCGGATGGAACATAGATGTGAGCAGCCCGTCCATCGTAACAAGCACAAGTTGGGTTACTTTTCTCACCAAACCGAAATTAACCTTATCCGCAGTATCGCGAGACGTGTGATAGAAAGGATTGGCATCGTAGTTTTGAGAATCACGCCACGGCGTGGAGCTTTCCGTTAAAGTGACGGCATTGTAATCACCATCCCAGAACGATTTGTGAGAGGAGATATCAACGAATTCATCTTGGGTGCGACGAATCTTCAAGCCAACATTATACCACGTGTTCGCAATTATGAGGGCACGGCCTATCCATGCGGAATCGTTGTTGGTAATAATCTCCACAAGGTCGGTTTTCCAATTGAAGCCCAACATGTCGAGATTAAAAACGCCAATGATCTTCTCGCGAACAGCGTCAGTCTCACCCCTCCTACTTGTTGTGGCAGCCTCCCGAACGTAGTGCCGACTCCCCAGAAAACCGAGTTCCTCACCGCCGAACGCGATAAATCGTATTTCATGTTCATATTCATAACGACTTAAAAGGTAAGCGATTTCCAGCATCGCGGCGACCCCTGTCCCGTTATCATTTGCTCCCGGGGCAGTGGACGTTAATGGATTCCAATTCGGTTCACGCACGGCTTGCGTGTCATAATGTGCACATACAATAAAGATGCGTTTACTGGATGAAGTCGGCATCGCTGGCAAGACAGCCGTTACGTTTCTAATGCCCCCAAATACCTGCTCCGTGACTTTCAAACGCGGAGATCGGCGAAACTGACGCATAATGTAATGCACAATGTCATCCGTTGCCTCGCGGTGGTGTGCGTTCCGCGTGCGATGGGGTCGCAAGTTGCGTCCGGATGCCCAGTTCTCCTGCAACGCCATGACCTGTGCTTCCAGCGCGTCAGATTGGACCAACGTGAGGAGTTCATCACCACGACTCAACACTTCCGCCATCACAGGAAAGGGGATAGATACAATAAGGAGGAGAATTAGGGATTTCTTTAGCGTCGCGTGTAGGCTCTGTTTTAATTGCCTTGACATAAGCACGAAAATTGGGTATCCTATTTAAGAATTGCTTGACATTATAACAGATTCTATTGGGATTGTAAACAGGGGGTACCAAATCATGGAGCAAGGCAGATTTGAAGAGATCGTAATAACCACGTTAGATAAATTGCGTGAGGATATCTCCAGTGTCAAGGCGGACATTGCGAATGTCAAGTCAGATGTCGCTGCGGACATCTCCAATCTCAAGTCAGATATTGCGAATGTTAAGTTAGATATTGCGAATGTCAAGTCAGATGTCGCTGAGGATATCTCCACTGTTAAGTCAGATATTGCTGAGGATATTTCGAGTATCAAATCAGACGTTGCCTGGATGAAGGGAAAATTGGAGGGACGTGCAGAAACGCGCCATGTGGTCCTCACCACTATATCTATTGTTGTCGCTATCGGCGCAGTCGTTGTCGCCATCTTGAAATAATAGGCGAAGCGTTAGCAACGCTGTAGACAGTTCCGCCTCACCGCCTCACAAAATGAGTTCCACAAACGAGCTTCACCAGAATTGAATGTCTCTGCGCTCGATCATAAAACTGGATCTGTGCACACGCCGATGGAAATAAAAAAATGCCAGCAAATCTACCCCCGACCTACTATAAACTCAAGCACCAGCACGAAGCCGCCAAAACAGATGAAGAGCGACTGAGCCTGTTAGAGGAGATGTTACGCATCATTCCGAAACATAAAGGTTCAGAGAAGGTGGTATCCGATCTCCGTCGCCGTATTGCCAGTTACAAAAGGGGTGCTTCAGAAAAAGGGGGCAAGGGATCCAGTAAAAGAAGCCATAGCGAGCACATTCCTAAGCAGGGTGCCGGGCAGATCGTCCTCATAGGACCCCCGAACGGGGGTAAATCACAAATCCTATCAAACTTTACGAACGCCAAAATAGAGGTCTCACCAACACCTTATACGACGACCCTGCCAACCATCGGGATGCTACGCTATGAAAACATCCAATTCCAACTCATTGATACCCCGTCCCTTATGTTGGACTTCATCTCATCAACACTCCTGACGCTCACTCGCAATGCTGATCTGGTCCTGCTGATTGTAAGCCTCGCGAGCGATAACCTATTGGATGACCTCGACATGGTGGAGGCGTTCCTGAAGGAGGCAAATTGCAACACCCCTGAAAATGGACATCTCATTGTCGCCAATCAACTCGACGCGGCCGGGGCAGAAGCGCGACTGGAAATTCTCAAAGAATTCTACGATGACATGTTTCAGATTCATTCGATTTCTGCCGAAACCGGTGTAGGCAAAGAGACTTTATCGCAAGCGATCTATACGGAATTGGATATTTTGCGCGTCTATCCGAAGGCACCCGGTAAAGCGATAGAACGTGATGATCCCATCGTTCTCCCTATAGGTTCAACCGTGCTTGACGCGGCGATGGAGTTACACAAAGATTTTGCCGAATTCAGATTCGCGAGGATCTGGGGTCCCCACTGGCACGATGGACAATCTGTCAGTCGCAATGATGTCATTTATGATGGGGATGTGGTTGAATTTCATTTGTAGTTATAGAGGAGAGTAAGACAAGCCATAGGTTGATGCAATGAGAAATAGAAGAACATCTTTATATCTAATATACTCACTCATCATCCACGGTACGCTGCTACTCACAATGTGGTGGGTGGCACCCCAGCAAGTTCCTGTGCTACCGTTCCATGATGAGATAGAAGCTGCGATAAGCCACGTTGAACGACCTCCACTACCGATTAAACAATTACCCGTTGTTGAACCTGCCGCACCTGTTGTAGCCGAAAAAGAGAAACCTGCACTACCCCCGAAACCGAAAGCAGGTTTGAGCGCAACATGGCAGTTGGAACCGGAAGACGTATCAGAAGTTTCAAAACCCGATACACGCAGACAAGAAAACGCAAATCGAGCGCGAGAGATCGGAGATGGATTATCACAATTGAATCCTATCGTAGGGAAGCCAACTCACTCTGCCCGCGAAAGCCGATTGGCAGTGAAATCTTTTGATCAACCAACGGTTACCTTACCCTCCACACCAGAAACAGACTACGTGGCACCGCAAGGCGAAACCAGACCCGTTTCTCTAAATACCGATGGTACCTTATTAGCTGGCACCTCACCGACTGTTGACGCGCCGAAGATTCACTACGGCAGTGAACGCGGGGACGCCCTTCGGGCTACCGGCATGGGTAACTCTTGGGGAGGCGGTGGTGGCTCTGGCGGCGGCAACGTAGGTGGCGTTTTCGTCTATATGATGAAAGACATCGCCCGGACGCTTGCAGAAGCAAGCATGACGCAAAAAGTTGATGTTGTTTTTGTGCTTGATGAAACGGCAAGTATGACAGATAACATCCGTGGTATTCGTGCTTATGTCGATTTTTTATTTGAAGCGTTCGACCGAGAAGGACGTGATGCTACTTTTGGATTGGTAACCTTCAAGGATGAAACACGAACCTACGGACGCACTGACGATCTCGGTACCTTCAAAAACTGGCTTTTTAAAATAGGTGTTGACGGGGGTGGAGATATCGCAGAAGCCGGTTTAGACGGACTCATGACTGCGGTAACAGAGACCCAATTTCGAAAAGACGCGCAGCGGTTCATTGTGCTGGCGAGTGATGGTGCTTTTCACGATGCCGACTACGATGGAAAATCTGCTTACAGTTTGGATCAGGTTATTGAAACTTTACAAAACGCACAAGTTCGTGTCGATGTCATCGGCATCGATTATTTACCGATCCGACAGATCGCCCTCGCAACGGGTGGCACATGGCGCGCGATTCCCGGTAGAGGCTATCTGGAATACGTGCCCCCCCTAACCTTGACAGTGAAGTTGTTCTCCAAATTGGGCACACTTAACCTTGAAAACGGGCAGATGGACGATAAAATCACCGTCTATATCAATAATCCGCCGCGTCCTAAACAACTCACATTGACATGGAAAGTCCTTAACCCTCTCGGGGAAAGATGTTACGGTCCATTCACTGAGAAAAAAATCATCCCAGATGACGGTTCAACAGAGGTAGAATTGAGACCCGAACTGAATGGCGAGGTCTTTCAGACAATACCGGGGATTTATACGATCATCTATCGACTTGAGAATGAACAAGGACACCAAAGTATCCTGCGCCGGACATTGACATTCTAATCTACACTTTTCAAAACCCAACTTGGAACGCAGTGGAAAGCGACTCTTAGGAGAAATACGCGTCAAAGTCTAAAACCACGTTGTTTTCCCGCAAGGTAAATTAAAAATATGAAAGACCAAATTTTTGAACAGTGCCGCCGTCATTTCAATGACATCGTTGTCATCCGACGTGACATCCATCAGTATCCTGAACTGGGGTTCGATGTCCACCGGACAGCAGGTATCGCTGCTGATGCGCTGCAAGCCCTCGAAATCCCCGTTAAGACAGGAATCGGTAGGACAGGCGTTGTCGGGGATTTGGAAGTGCCTGGAGCGACCAAACGGATAGCCTTACGCGCAGATATGGACGCACTCCCGATCCAAGAACTCACCGATGTTCCCTTTAAATCTAAGATTGATGGGAAAGCCCATCTCTGTGGACACGATGCACACACGGCAATGCTCATCGGCACAGCCCGAATCCTTTCCGAGCTCCGAAGTCGTCTCAAAACGCACGTTAGATTTATCTTTCAACCGAGCGAAGAGGCATTACCCGGCGGTGCCCCGGCGATGATCGCAGATGGTGCTTTGGAAGACGTAGATGAAATTTACGGGATACACGTCTTTCCACTCTTTGCTGTTGGAGAATACGCGACGTGTCCGGGTCCAATGCTCGCGCAGTCTGATACTTTTCAGATCACACTCACTGGCAGAGGCGGACATGCGGCGTTCCCGCACCTCACAGTCGATCCAATTGTTATTGGTGCCCAGTTTGTGACAGCGGTTCAGTCTATCATTGCGAGAAACGTGAATCCATTGGACTCAGCGGTGGTCAGTGTCACTCAACTCCACGGTGGTGATGCGAACTTGCAAAACGGGCTTAGGGGTGCTGCCTTTAACGTTATTCCGCCTAAAGTCCTGATAGGTGGGACAGTCCGTACTCTCCAAAAATCAGTACAGACGCGAGTTCGAGAACAATTAGAGAGCCTTCTCACGGGCTTAGCATCTGCACACGACGCCACTTATACATTCGACTACCAAGAAGGGTATCCGGTAACTTACAACCACGAACCGTGTGCCAACACAGCCATATCCACAGCAGAAGGGTTGGTTGGCGCGGACAATCTCATATTCCCGATGTCCCCGATACTTGGGGGTGAAGATTTCGGATACTATTCACAAGAAATTCCGGCGTGTTTTGTGATGGTGGGTGCGGGGAACGAAGAAAAAGGCATTGTGAACATGTGTCACCACCCACAGTTCGACATTGACGAAAATTGTATGATTTACGGCATGGCACTGCTCACAAATTTGGCACTGCTCTAATACTCTTGAGCCTTTGGGAAATCTGCAACCATGGAATTGAAGAAGGATAATTCTGTGTCAACACACAATCCACAGCCACATTCCTCAGTGGGCACCCTGACCTTGATGTTTACTGATATCGAAGGTTCAACACTACTTTGGGAGGCACACGGCAATGAGGTTATGGCGAAGGTTATCAATACCCACAACACGATTCTGCGAACAGCAAATTCAGCGTGGGGTGGCACAGAGGTCGGGAATGAAGGCGACGCTTTTTTCTTTACTTTTCCTACAGCAAGTGCTGCTGTTATGTGTGCGCTTGAGATACAATTAGTCCTCAATGCATATCAGTGGCATGAAAACATCGAGGCTTTACGCGTCCGTATTGGTATTCACACGGGTGATATGATTCTGTTAGATGACGGATATCACGGGATGCCTGCGAATCTTGCGAAACGAATTACGGACGCGGGACACGGTGGGCAGATTCTGCTCTCCGCTGTCACGTATGCCCTCGTTAAAACGCAATTTCCACCTGGGAGTTTTGTCGCGCTCGGTGAACATCGACTGAAGAACATTCAACATCCTGAAGCGATTTTTCAATTTCTCGCACCGCAGGCTTCTATTTTAAAAATTATCCGCGAGGAAAGGTGGCAAGAAGTCTTTGGCAAAGCGGCACGAGGAGACACAGCACAGGATCGGACACCTGCAGACTCCACCTTCATTCCTGAACTACAAACCGAGTTCCCACCCCTAAAAACCCTCAACAATTTGCCTAACAACCTACCAGCACCTATGAACAGTTTTATCGGTAGAGAAACCGAAGTCCGCCGTATTGTGGAGTATTTCACTGACGGACAGGCACGACTGGTAACACTGACTGGGCCTGGAGGTATCGGTAAAACGCGTCTTGCACTACAGGTTGCGACAGAACTTCTGGATACTTATCCCGATGGTGTATGGTTCATTGCGCTAGCGGATTTGAGGCAGCCTGCCCACGTCATTACAGAGATCGCAAAGACTCTCGATCTTCCATTGGAATCGGCACAAGATGTCATAGAACAGGTCGTTTCATATCTATTAGGGAAAACACTTCTGTTGGTGTTGGACAATTTTGAGCACTTGATGGATGCCACCGAGGATGTCAAGACACTGTTGCTCAGATGTCCAACGTTACGTTGTCTAACTACATCGCGGGAACTATTAAAGGTCGCAGGTGAGCAGCGGTTCGTGGTCCCTCCGCTATCTACTCCATCTGAAGATGTCGACTCTGAAGCCCTTCATGATTATGAAAGCGTCCAACTCTTTTTGGCGCGAGCAGAGGCAGTCGCGCCGGATTTCCAATTAACAACCGACAATGCTGAGGCGATTGGCGCGATTTGTCGTATGGTTGAAGGACTCTCCCTCGCGATTGAACTTACCGCAGCGCGCGCCCGTGCTATGACCCCAGACCATATTTTCGATCGCTTAAAGGTCCTACTTGACAACCCACCATCAAGTCAGCCAACTACACTTCTTTCAACAAGAGATCGAGACGTGCCGGCGAGACATCAGACGCTTAATGCCGTGATTGACTGGTCCTACGAACTTTTAGAGCCAGAGGAACAACGCCTGCTTGGTCAACTCTCGCTTTTTTCAGGTGGATTCTTCTTGGAAGCCGCAGAAACTATTTGTAGCTCAGCTTGTGTTCATGAAGAACAGAATTCGCCCTATACAGAAACAATCGACCTCATCTTTAATTTACACGATAAATCGTTACTCATCACTGAAGAATATCTGACGCGAACCCGCTACCGACTCCCTGTTCCGTTACAACTGTATCTTCGGGAGAAGGAACACCCCACTGGATTCAGAGAGGCGCACGCACACTATTATCTCACATTCGCGCAGGAACAGGACAGAAAGTTAGAAGGCCCTGAACAGAACGATGCACTCTCAGAGATGGTAATTGAGCTCGATAATTTTCGTGCTGTTTTTGGGTTTGCGCAGGAGAATAATGAATGGTTCCTGTTTGGGCAACTTGCTGTTGCTCTCGGGAAATTTTTCTATATACACAGGTTATGGACTGAAGGTTTGGGATGGTTGAAACAAGCAGAGGCGGAATTGCACCAGCAACTCGGTGAACATCAAGGATTAGAGGACCCACCTGAAGCGAACGAAATGTCAGTCCAACTGACAATAGCGAGACTTCGAGTGGGGCTCGCAACATTTTATAATGAACAACAGGAATGTGAAATTGCTCGGCAATTATGCGAAAACGCCTTACAAGTTTTCAGAAAGGTAGGACAGCAGCTCGGTGTCGCCAATGCGTTAAATTGTCTCGGCATCATCGCAAGGTATGAAAAAAAATTTAAAGAGGCAGATGCACACCTTACCGAAGCCTTAGAAATATCGAAAGTATTAGGCGACAAATGGCGGACGGCTCTTATACTAAACAATCTGGGAGTCACTGCATATAATCGTCACCATTTTGAAGCAGCGAAACTGCATTATACCGAAAGTCTGCGTATCGCTCGCGAACTTGGAGATAAACTCGGTATCGCCCGCGCCCTCAATAATCTCGGGAAAACCGCGAACCAGCAAGGTCTACGAGAGGAAGCGCAACGCTACTATACAGAAAGTCTACGTCTCACCCGTGACCTCTCTACTTCCAACGTGGGGTTTACTTATCTAATGGATAGCCTGGGCAAGGTAGCACTTCGCCACGGTAAACACGAGGAAGCGAGGGACTACTATACAGGAAGTCTGGAATATCGCAAAGAGAAGGGAAACCCCCGTGAGATCGCAGACTCGCTCTATCAATTCGGACAGTTAGCTTACGCGGAAGGCGAATTTGAACAGAGTTTGTCCCTCTTTCTTAAGGTCGCGTCAATCTACGCGGAAACAGACGCGACAACATCGTTTTATGCAGATGCAGTGAATAACACTATAAATGCATTAGCGGCAGAACTCGGCAGTGAAAAAGTTGAACAACTCAAATTAGAGATGGAAACGCGAACGCTTGAGGAGATAGTTAACACGTGTCTATCCGGATAAGACTACGCAAGCACAGTTCTTACAGATTAAGACATAACACCCAATAAAAATGGACACTACAATGCAACAACAAGTCATCTTTCTTTCTATTTTATTTTTATTGTTTCTTATGACATTTGGAGAGAGTTTATATCCATTCGCGCAAGCCCAAGTGCCTGGGACCCCTCCAAGCGTTACGCCTGCGTTAGATCCAGTAGAAGCCGCGCATGACCATTACCATGAACACCGGTATACGGAAGCGATTAAAGCGTATGAAGCGTTGATTGAAAACGGCATTCCTCGGCCTGATGGCACTTATATCCCGCTCCGGCAAAGTCAAAGGGACTCCATCCGATTGATGTTAGGACAAAGTTACGCCAAGGTCAGCGAGGATCCGGCAGCACAGCGAGTCTTCAAAGAAATTATTGACGAAAATCCGAACGGTTCTTATGCGACACAGGCGGTTCATCGGTTGGGAAACCTCTATTGGCAGCGCTATCAGTTCAAAGCAGCGATTAGGCAATGCAAGCAAATTCTTCAACAACATCCCAACACAACTTCTGCCGCCACGGCTGCTTACCTTCTTGGAAAATATCAGCAAACAGAGGGTCAATCCGAGGAAGCAATAGATAGCTACAAATATTTTCTTGACCATTTTCCGAGTTCACCCTATCGCGTCAGTGCCATCAATAGCCTTATTCAACTTTATATAACGAACCAACGCTACGCAGCGGCTGAAAAGCTGCTTCAAGAACGGATGCGCGACTATCCTGACGATACTACACTCTTAGAACAATTAGCAGAACTTTATCAACAACAAAACGCCCATTCGAAAGCCCTTGAACTCTATCGTAAGGCAGTTGAACGGGACCCCAACAACACAACACTCCGCAGGAAATTGGGCGCGCTCTATGCTGAAACCGGTAAAACCACACAAGCCGTGACCGAATGGAAAAAGATGGTCGAGGACGAGGTAAACCAAGTCGATCAACAGCAGCAACTCGGTGCGATCTATCTCTCCCATAAGATGTATCCAGAGGCAATCGCAGCATATCAGCAAGCGATACGCTTAAGTCCGAAAAATAGTTATCTCTATACGCAATTGGCAGCGGCGTATAAAATACAAGGACAGATTGAACAAGCCGCCGAGGTTTATATTGACGCTTTACAACGGATTGGGCTCACAGGGAATCAGCGCGAAGCGATTTGGAATGCGATGCTTGAAATTTATGAAGGCGATCACCATAAACCTATCCGTGATAAACTCGTTGCGCAACTTGAGAAACGGCGCTCACAAAATCCACAAAACGCTAACACCATTATGACTTTGGGAGAACTCTATTTCCATGCCGGAAAAGTGTCCCAAGCCCTCGAAACGTTCACACAACTCCATCGAAACTATCCGACTCACATTGATATGGCGTTAGAGGCATACGCTCGAATGTTGGAACGGACCGAAAACCCACACGCCATAGATTTCTACAAGACCTTGATAGCAGCATCAGCAGACGGCATACGCATCAGAAACGCCCGTTCTAAGCTTGCAGCACTCTACAAAAAAATGGAGGCGTGGAACGACGCCATCACGCTTTTAGAAGCGTTGGTTTCTAACGGTGAGGCTTCCGTCAAAGATAGATTGTTACTTGGGCAAATACAACTTCACGGTATAAACGCACCGAAAATCGCTCAGAAAACTTTCCAAGCACTGCTCACCCAACGCTTGCTGACTAGCCAATTGGTAGAAGCACAATTGGGTCTGGCAGAATGTCATATCCTACTGAAACGCTATACACTTGCGCGAGAAGTCCTTGAACCGATTGCCAACCGTCCGCACCTCTTCCGTGCCGTTGCCCGCAAACTGATTGGCGACTCCTATTTCTTTTCTGCCAATTTCGAGCAAGCAACGAAAGAATACAACGAAGTCATCCGAATTTCAAAATCTGATCAACTCACAAACGATGCCCTTGAACGGATTGTCCTCATCCAGAATCATTCCGATTACCTCAAAATTCCGCTCACGGATTACGCCACTGCTGTGCAACTCTATCTCAACGGACAGACCGCGGAGGCACTCCAACAGTGTGAACGGAGCCTTGAAACCTATCCGAAAGCGACTATTGTTGATGCGGTGTGGCTTCTCATTGGTGATATCTACCGCGAAAACGCCAAAGATACCGAGGCAATCAACGCATACGAACAGGTCGTTGTGCGGGAAAGCCTGAGCGTCCCGAAGGCACTCATAAATATCGCCGAGATTTACCGACAACAAGCCGACTTCGCCACTGCCGCTGCGACTTACACCACACTCATCACAGATTATCCTGAAAGCGTTATCGTCGTCCATGCTCGTCAGCAACTCGATGAAATTATGAAACTGATGAATCATTAGTAAAGAAGTTCTGGTAAACGCTTACGGAGAGACAACCCACTCGCTGATGGAGAACCATTGAAATATAGCCCCGACTTGTGGTAAAATAATAGGAAGAAATAATGAACAACGTGATAGACCCCTGCTAAAGCATGGGTGCTTCTGCAAAGTGTTTTTGATGCAGAAGCGTTTGTGGGTTCAAACGACATTGCTTTGTTTTTGAGAATATAAAGGAGTTAATAGATGACCCAACCTGCTCACAACTTATTTAATACACATCGAACCCTTGAGAGCGATGGGTTTGCGTGTACCTACTATTCGCTGCCTGCCTTAGAAGAAGCCGGTATCGGCTCAACAACCACCTTGCCCGTCAGTCTCCGTATTTTACTCGAATCACTGCTGAGAAATTACGATGGACACCAAATTACAGAAGAGGATATTGTCAATTTGGCAAATTGGGACGCGAGCTCCCCAAAAGCCTTGGAGATTCCTTTCAAACCGGCACGCGTGGTAGCACAAGACTTCACAGGCGTTCCCCTCGTCGTTGATATTGCTGCGATGCGTTCCGCTGTGGCAGCGCTTGGCGGTGATGCTGGCATGATAGAACCTCTCGTCCCTGTTGATTTAGTCATCGATCACTCCATCCAAGTCGATGCTTACGGTTCAGAGAACGCGTTTCAATTTAATACCGAACGGGAGTTTGAACGGAACAAAGAGCGTTATGAGTTCCTCAAATGGGGCCAGCAGGCGTTTGAAAAATTCAATATCATCCCCCCCTCCATCGGCATTGTCCATCAAGTGAACCTGGAATATCTCGCCAAAGTGGTTATGAGGGAAGATTCGCTTGCCTATCCGGATACTGTTGTCGGTACCGACTCGCATACGACAATGATTAACGGCTTAGGTATCGTCGGATGGGGTGTCGGCGGCATCGAAGCGGAAGCTGCGATGTTAGGGCAACCCGTTTATATTTTGACCCCCGAAGTCCTCGGCGTTCATTTGAAAGGCAAACTGCGTGAAGGTGTAACCGCAACAGATTTGGTTCTGACTGTGACGCAACGCCTCAGAGCTGCTGCAGTGGTTGACAAATTCGTGGAATTCTTTGGGGCAGGTGTAGAAGCCCTCTCTCTCCCGGATCGGGCGACGCTCTCGAATATGTGTCCAGAATACGGTGCGACTATCGGATTCTTCCCACCCGATGCGGAGACGATGCAATATCTCCGTCTCACCGGGCGCGATGAAACACACGTTGACATGGTAGAGGCTTATCTGAAAGCGCAAGGCATCTTCGGTATCCCACGCCTCGGAGATGTTACATACTCCGATGTCCTCGAAATTGATCTCGCGGATATTGAACCGAGTATCGCGGGTCCGAAACGTCCCCAAGATCGGATCGCCTTGTCGGATGTCAAAAATACCTTTACTGAACTTCTTACACGTCCCGTCGCGGAAGATGGATTCGGTGTAACAACGGACGTAAACGATAGCGACAGGATAACCCACGGATCGGTGGTCATCTCAGCAATTACCAGCTGCACGAACACGAGTAATCCTTCTGTGATGATCGGCGCGGGGTTGCTTGCGAAAAAGGCTGTGGAAAAAGGGTTGCGTGTTCCCGACTATGTTAAGACCAGTTTAGCCCCCGGCTCGCGCGTGGTCACCGAGTACCTACAGAATACCGGCTTACTGCCGTATCTGGAAGAACTCGGTTACAACGTGGTAGGTTATGGCTGCACGACTTGTATCGGCAACAGTGGACCGCTCAATGACGTGGTTCAAGAGGCAATTGACACAGGAAACCTCGTTACCGCAAGCGTCCTGAGTGGTAACCGGAATTTCGAGGCGCGCGTGCATCCGGAGATCAAAGCCAATTTCCTCATGTCTCCGCCACTCGTCGTCGCTTATGGTGTTGCGGGACGGATTGATATAGATTTCGCTACTGAACCGCTTGGACATAACGAGGCAGGAGAGGCTGTTTACCTGAAGGATATCTGGCCCACGCGACAAGAGATCGCGGAGATGATCGCTGCCGCAGTCGATCGACGGACGTTCCGAGAGATGTATGAGTCCATCGGTAACCAAGCACCGGAATGGGAAGAACTTGCTGGTGCAACGGGAGTCCTCTATCCGTGGAACGCGAGAAGTACTTACGTCCAGCATCCCCCGTTCTTTGAAGGGTTTGCCCGCGAACCTGCTCCCATTGCGGACATTGTAGATGCCCGTATCCTCGGCATCTTTGGGGATTCTGTCACCACCGACCATATCTCCCCAGCAGGTGCGATTGCAGCCGCAAGTCCAGCAGGGGAATATCTCCAAGAACACGGTGTAGAGACGCGAGATTTCAACACCTACGGTTCCAGACGCGGGAACGACCGTGTGATGAGTCGTGGCACGTTCGCCAATCGACGTGTCCGTAACTTGATGACCCCGGATGTAGAGGGTGGTTATACACTTCAGTATCCTGAAGGCACACAAACGACTATCTATGAGGCAGCCCTCGACTACAGCGAAAACGGAGTTTCCACCGTTATTTTCGCCGGACAGGATTACGGCATGGGAAGTTCGCGCGACTGGGCAGCGAAGGGACCTAAACTCTTGGGGGTCAAGGCTGTGGTTGTAGAGAGTTTCGAGCGGATTCACCGCAGTAATCTCATCGGCATGGGGGTTTTACCGTTGCAGTTCAAGTCGGGTGAGAATGTCCAGACGCTCAACCTTGACGGCAGCGAGATTATCAGCATCACAGGCTTTGCCGACGATCTCCAGCCGGGACAGATGGCAACGCTGAAAATCGTCCGAGCCAACGGCGAAACGCAGACGACGGAGTTGTTGATTAGAATTGATTCACCCGTAGAAGTGGAATACTACAAACATGGTGGGATTCTGGATTATGTCATTCGGAATTTCTTGTCCGCGTAATTGACTTTCTCAACTTAAGGTAGGTGCGGTTTCTAACCGCACCTCAGAAAGAGAACTTAACTAAGAGGAGGAGCACGATGCCTTATTCGGATTACCCCCACGGAAGTATTGCAGCCCGCGGCGAAGAAATATATTCTCATCGGCTCCGTGAAAAAGTTGAATCACAACACAAGGGCAAATTTCTGACCCTTGACATAGAAACAGGAGCTTATGAGATTGATGCTGATGAGGTGGCATCCTCAATGCGTCTTCTTGAAAAGCACCCGGAGGCTGTCATTTACTGTTTGCGAATTGGATTTTCGGCAGCCCATCGAATTGGCTTCAAAATTTCAGGGTCAACACAATGATCACCGGAAAAATCACAGTCCACCAAGAAGCTGTTATTGAATTGGAGGTTGGCAGCTCGAATCAATCTGAGAAAATTGAGGCAGTTATTGATACAGGATTCACCGGATATCTGACATTACCGAGTGCTTTAGTGAGTCGCCTTAATCTTCAGCAAGCTGGGGAACAACGTGCAATACTCGGGGACGAAAATAGAGTCGTCTTAAAGAGACATATCGCGAAAGTGCTATGGCACGGTGCCGAACGCAATGTGTATGTTCTACAAGCAGAAGGAGGTCCATTGGTTGGAATGTCTTTGCTTTATGGAAGTCGTCTGATATTAGATGTTGTAACGGATGGCAATGTGACAATTGATGCTTTGCCATAGGAGAAGCACTTGACAAGGGCAGAACATATTCCTATTAAGCGCAAAATGAGACCACCGCACCTACCAGTGGAACGAGATGACTACCGCCCGTGAACTGCACGCAAATCTAATCGGGCATCAACATTGTCGGAGACAGCGTTTGTCCAATCTACATCGTCAATGCTTTGCAGGCTCATGAGTGCGACGTTCACCATCGGATTCGAAATAGAATAGTTGAGCAGGAAACTATCTACATCCACATTCGCCATCTCATTGGGGAAGCAGTTTTTCACGAGATTCTGGAACGCATTGCTGGTGGTAGAGCGCATCAATACAATCCCCATTTCCTGTGCAACAGCGTCAGGGATGACTCCGCGTCTGCCAAATGCATCGCAGGTGCTTTGATACATTAGATTGTAATGGATTTGCATCATGTCAAACTCGCCAGTGGCAATCAATTGCTCCGTGCCACCTGAGGGACCGTCTGCCGAAAATCCGATAAATCGGACCTTCCCTTCCTCCTTCAACTTGAGATACGCTGCCAACCCACCACCGTTCAGAATTATTTCTGTATCGTCCGCATAGAACCATCCACCGTGGAATTGCAGGACATCAATATAATCGGTACCAAGGCGCTGTAGACTTCCTTCGACATCTTTAGCGATGCCATCTGGATCATAGGCTTCCGTCTTCGTTGCGATAATACATGACTCCCGTCGTCCGGCGGTCGCTTTACCGATAATCGTTTCGCTGTAGCCACCCCCATAGTCGGGAGCAGTATCAAGATAGTTAAGCCCAGCATCCATAGCGTAATGGAGCATATTGACAAGCCCTGTTTCATCGTGCTCTGGGCGGACCCTACCACCACCATACCCAATTTCTGATACACTGAGCCCTGTTTTACCAAGTGTGCGATACTGCATTTTTTAATTTTTCCTTGCGGGAAAACAACGTGAATTTGAGTCTTTGACGCGTTTTCCTCATATCCGCCTGCGCCGTTGTTGCAGGCTATGGCTTTGGTCCTACGCTTAAGTTTCCTTGCGGGAGAACAACGTGAATTAGAGTTTTTGACGGGAATTACACAAAATCCATGTGTGAGGTCCGGCTTTTGTTCCCGCGTATCGTTCGGTTGCTCGGCTTGACGCTATTTTCTCCAAACAACCCTTCAACCTGCTCAACAACCTGTGGTGCGTATGCCACACTATACTTTTGAGCGCACCGTGCGATAACTTCACCGTAGCGAGGACTGATGAGACGCAGAATCAGATCCAGATCTCCTCTGTTAGCACGGGCAATTTCTTGAAGTCTTTGAAGTTTCTCAACATTCTCAACATCGGACTCTGGAATCGTCACCTCAAGCGCAGAGGTCTGTTGGTCACTCACAGCTTCGATATCTATGACCCGATCTGCCTGTATCTGGCGTTCTTCCCTCTCGGCATCGCCATTTTCAGTCCTCCGATTCCTGCTATTCTGGTTGACATTGACCTTCCCACGAATCCAAACGACCCTACCTTCAACGAGGTCCCCGGCTGTTTTATACGCCTCTGGAAAAATGACGACCTCTATGGCACCTTCTAAATCCTCTAATCCGATCACCGCCATCGGATCCCCTTTTCTGGTGGTGATATTTTTAACTTCCGTTATCATGCCTGCTACATCGACCTCGGAATCAATACGATGTCCAAGGAGCGTTTGCGTGCTTGCGCTCGTGTAGTTCTCAAGGATGTCACTATATTCTTCAAGTGGGTGTCCAGAAACATAGAACCCAAGTTGTTCCTTTTCACGCATCAGGCGTTCCAATGGATCATATTCCGGGGCATCGGTAAGCGTTACAGTTGCTGTCGGTGCTTCCTCTCCGTTGCCAAAGAGGCTCATCTGTCCACGGTCCCGTTCTGCTTGTGCGTTTTGTGCCACCCTCATGATATTATCTAAGTTGTCAATATGTTGTGCGCGGTGTCCTTCAAGTGAATCAAATGCCCCACTGAGAATTAGGCTTTCAACAGCGCGTTTATTCACTTGTTTTGTATCTACGCGTTCACAGAAATCCTGTAGCGATTTGAAGGAACCCCCTTGCTCGCGTGCGTCCACAATCGCATCTATGGCACCATCACCGACACCTTTGACGGCCACAAGTCCGAAACAAATATCGTTGCCATCCACCGTGAACTCTCTGCTGCTACTGTTGACATCCGGCGGGATCAGATTGATTTCCACCTCCAGAAATTCAGCGAGTTTCTTACATTCAGTGCGGTATCGGGTAATTTTTGACGAATCGGCGGCTTCTCCGGTCATCATCGCCGCCATGAATTCGTGCGGGTAGTGGGTTTTTAGATATGCCATGCGGTAGGCTAACATCGAATACGCAACGGTGTGTGACTTATTGAAGGCATAACCCGCGAAAGGCTCCAACTGTGTAAAAACGTTCTCTGCCTCCTGCTGAGCGATACCGTTTTCGACTGCGCCTGCAACAAATTTATCCCGTTGGGCTTTGAGCAATTCAGGGCTTTTCTTCCCCATAGCCGATCGGAGTATATCTGCTTCGCCAAGTGTAAAGCCCGCCATGTCCCGTGCGATTTGCATGACCTGTTCCTGATAGACACACACACCGTAAGTGTTTTTGAGTGCATCTTCAAGAGATGGATGGATATATTGCACCGGCTTCAACCGATTTTTTCGATCGATGAAGTCCTGCATCGTCCCACTTTCAAGGGGACCCGGTCGGTAAAGTGCGGGAATCGTAGTGAACTCTTCAAAGTTATCCGGCTTCATCTGCGTAACGACCCGATACATGCCGGAGGAGGTTTCGAGTTGAAACAAACCTGCGATTAAGCCTTTGCTGATGAGGGAATAGGTTTTCTCATCATCAAAGGGAATATCCTCTAACTTAATAAGCTTGCCGTGGTTTGCCTTAACCATCTGGAGACAATCGTATGTCTCCGTAAGGCTGCGTAGCCCAAGGGAATCGAATTTAACGATACCGACATCTTCAACGATTTTGCCATCAAACTGCGCTGCAACCTGGTCGTGTTTATCCTTGAAGAGCGGGACGTAGTTCGTCAATGGACCGTTTGAAACAACGAGCGCGGATGCGTGGCAAGAGACGTGCCGTTTCATGCCTTCGACGGATTTGCTGAGGTCCATCAACTCTTTATTTTCAGGATGTTCCGCGAGTGCCTGAAATTCCGGTACCTGTTCCAAGGCTTCATCAAGTGTTATCCCAGGAATAGATGGGATCAGTTCTGTCAACTTTGCGACATCTTCGAGAGGGACTTCAAGGGCCCGCCCGACATCTTTAATCGCGGCTTTAGCACCCAATGTTGCGAAGGTAGCGACTTTCCCCACAGAATCTTCACCGTATTTTTCTCTGAGATAATTAATAACATGCTCACGCGCACGGTCAGCGAAGTCAATATCAATATCTGGGGGGCTGATACGTTCAAGGTTTAGAAACCGCTCAAAGAGACAGTCGTAATCCATCGGATTGAAGGTAATTACATCGAGGGCGTAAAGCACGAGGCTACTCGCGGCGGAGCCGCGGGCGGAGAGTGGATAGCCCTGTTTGTGGGCGTATTGAACGTAATCCCATACGATGAGGAAATAACCGGAGTAGTCGGTTTTGCTAATAATATCCAGTTCGTAATCGAGTCTTTGTCGAATAGGTTCGGAGAGCTGACCGCCATATTTCTCTTTCAAGCCTTGGTAACACAATTCTTTGAGGTAACTGTCATTTGTATGCCCCTCGGGTACTTCATACTTCGGCATCACACTCTCACCATAATCAAGTTTAAGGTTACACCGGTTCGCGATTTCAAGTGTGTTGCTGATGGCTTCAGGTGGGTAATCTTTGAGTACCTCCCGCATTTCATCAACACTTTTAAAATAGAAATGGTTATCGAACCGCAGCCGGTTCTGCTCGTTGACAGTCTTTTTTGTCTGTATACAAAGGAGCACATCGTGCATTTCGTGGTCGGATTTTCGGAGGTAGTGGCAATCATTTGTAGCAACGAGCGGGAGATTGAACTCTTTCGCCAACTGAACCATCACTGGATATGCTTCAAGTTCCTTGTCGATATAGTGATTCTGTACCTCAACATAGAGGTTACCTTTCCCCATTATCTCCATGAGCGTTTTGAAGTTTTGGATACCCTCTTCTCGCCGATTTGAACAGAGGAGTTGTGGCACTTGTCCTTGGATGCATCCCGTCAACGCGATAATCCCAGCGTGGTATTCACGCAAGATTTCCATGTCAACACGAGGTCTACTGTAGAACCCCTCTGTATATCCGAGCGATACTAATTTTAGGAGATTCTGGTAACCGGTTGCATCCTCTGCAAGCAGCGTGAGGTGATAAGGTCCCCCTTGTCCCTTCTTCTTTTCTTTTCGGCTGCCGGGTGCGACGTATACCTCACAACCGACGATTGGATTGACCCCCGCCTTTGTCGCTTTACTGTAGAGTTCCCATGCTCCGAACATGTTGCCATGATCCGTAAGTGCGACAGCAGGTGCGCCATTTTCAACTGCCCAATTGACCATGTCCTCAATGCGACACGCGCCATCCAACATGCTATACTCGCTATGGTTATGTAAATGAACAAATTCGGTTGCCATGTTTCCTCCAGCGTTTAATAAGTTTAATTGTTGCGTGTATTAAGAACTATAAAACCAATTTTATAATACCAAAAACGGCGTAAAATTTCCACAATAAATTTGCTTAAATGCAAGGAATTTTTCCAACGATTTCTGATGAAATTCGACATTGAACCCTTCGCTTTTAAGTTGACAGACTCGCCGCCCTCCTGCTATAATAAACACTATTATATTTATCAACTCGCTCCTGGATCGCCCCTATGGAGTAGAAAAGGTGTATATTTTTCGCTGCGGCTGCTCGCGTTCATCTTAGATGGAAAAATCAAGACTTCTCCTCCTGTTCTTAACCCTATTCTTTGTGATGCTCGGGTTTGGCATCATCATTCCGAATCTCGCTTATTACGCTAAAGATACTGGGGCAACCACCACTGAAATCGCCATATTGATGTCCATCTATTCTGGGATGCAGCTGCTGTTTGCGCCGATCTGGGGTAGGCTCTCGGACAAGCACGGCAGAAAACCGATGATCTTACTTGGATTGCTTGGGAATGCGGTGGCTTTAGTCGGTTTCGGATTGGTAAAAGATTACGCCTATCTTCTCACGGCGCGCGGCGCAGCCGGTATCGCTTCAGCGGCGGTCTTGCCGAGTGTAATGGCTTATGTGGCAGATATAACCACGTCAGAAGAACGTGGTAGAGGGATGGGACTCATGGGGGCGGCGATGGGTCTTGGTTTCATCCTTGGACCTGCGATCGGGGGGGTCATGGGCAGCCATGATATACCCTTCTTTATTGCAGGCGGTTTGTCTATACTCAACTTCCTCTTCGCGCTTCTCCTGTTACCAGAATCTTTGCCGAAAGACATCGCCGATGAAACAGCTGGAGATCCGCACGAATGGATTTCCCCCCGCGAGATATTCCGTCGGACCACCTTGAAATCACCACTGACGCCGCTTTTCCTCGTTGCGTTTTTCTCAACCTTCAGCTTCGCAGGATTGGAGATGACGTTCCCTCTGTTCATTGAGGACCGTTGGAATTACGGAGAGAGGGAAATGGGGTGGATGTTCATGTTTATGGGGGCGATCGTAGTGCCCCTACAGGGCGGTTTGCTCGGAAGGCTCATCAATAAGTTGGGAGAACGCCGTATCATCCTCACCGGGTTACTCCTCAGCGCGATAGGCATGGCACTTTTGCTCAACGCTTCCTCTTTTGTGACACTCACGGTGTATCTTACCATTGCTGGCGTTGGCAATCAGCTCATCCGTCCAACGAATGCCTCATGGATTTCCAAACAGACCCAGATTGGTCAAGGCACGGCTATCGGTCTCATGGATGCCTTCTTAAGTTTGGGACGCATTCTGGGACCGCTCCTCGGGGGGTGGCTCTACGCAAAAGAGGCATACCCGTATGTAGTGCTGGCGGGGATTTTAGTTCTTACAACGTTTTGCTTGTATATCCCTCTACGACGCATTCAGGAAACACATCCGACAAGTTAGCGTTGTCTCTCTCATTCTATTACATCATCCAACGACGGTAATCGGTGCTCAATGCGGCGTGTGTTGTATTCACGCTGATACCGCCGATGCGCTTCATCGTTGGGATAGTGTTCAGTATCGGGATACGGGTAGCTGGACATTCCATGAAACGGTAGGGGTTCAACCGTTTGCGATGTGAGCGTATTGATGTCGCCGTCCTTGTCCCATCCGTCGCTGTAGAGGATAAAATCGCGCACCCATCCTGCTTTCAATGTCGGCAAGCGTGAGGCTTCAAATTCCACCGTGATTTCGTCCCCCGCATTGAGGATAACATACATGTCGTCCACCTCCTGCAACAACGGGTTGACATCGCCGTAACGGGTGTAAAACCCCGCCAAGTCCCGCCATTGTGCAGCCTTTGTAACCCTTTGGTAATCAAATAGGTGCGGGGCATGTGGATTCGGACGATACATCTCAGAAAAGCCTCGGTAGTGTAAATCGGCGCTATCTGGGTTCAGGGTTGTCACTTCCATCGGGACCGTCTGCGTGCCGACAGTGAAAAACGCGGTATCCCAGTAAATCTGCATATCGGTCTCGATCCGAACGCGTCGATCCTCCGACAAAAATTTACCCGTCAAGTCAACGGTGATTGTCTTATTTTTCCCTGCGGGGAGTCCGATCATATCAATTACGGTTTTCCATTCGCCTGTCTTATCTTTCACAGCAACTGACGGGAAACTGGGATTGATTGCGGGATTTTGGAACAGGGCAACATTGATGCTGGTATCCGTCGGGAAGATCCACCCGCCGAGGAAGAGGGTCAGTGGTGCGTCGTTTGGGACATCACCGAGGTCGAGCACAACGGCGTGCGGTTCCACAACGCCTTGATAGGGACCGGGTGTATGTTCAACGGCGTAGCGGTAATCAAACGCTTTTAAAGCATCGGACACATCTTTACCGTTATGATCAACAGCGGATTTCGGGAACCGTTTTTCTGCGACACCATAGATTTTGAACGCTGCAAAGGGGGGCGGAATATACTGTTCATTCACAAAAATATCAGTGCCTTCAGGGTGATCGACCGCTATCAGTTTGACTTCATCAAAATAGGCGGTTTCCCACAACTCCTCCGTAATCTGTATGGAATATTTGCCGGATTTCGGTTGCATTTGCGTTCTCGGTATCTTCACGAAATCCTTTGTTTCATCCGGAGCGACGAATCCCATTGAGGTGACGAGTCCCAACGGTGCACGCCAGAGGAGATCGGTTACGAATTCATACCTGTCCCCGTTGTAGACGTATAGGAACGGACAGGAACCTTTCAATACCTGTTTTTCCAAAATTCGCTGCTTCGCCTGCGGTGTTACGACGTTCTGTGGCACGCCATTCGTCCAAACGACACGAACGACATCCGCAGCCTCATAAGTCCCTAATCCGAAATGGGAGACCTGTCCGGTTACATATTGGAGTTGATACAGATCCCCGACCTTCATCTCCAGTTTCGAGCCGATGCCATCTCTATTCACTTTGTTGTTTCCTGCAGTAATCCCTTCCAACTGCACCTGTATCCAGTTGTTCTGATTCCCGCCGTCGTTTCGTAATGTGCGCAGTTGTCCGTCAGTATTGATGAAAAAGAGATCGAGATCGCCATCGTTGTCATAATCGCCTACAGTCCCAGCCTTTGCGTCTTGGAGAAGTGCTCCTTCTGTGGGGGTGATCGATCCTATCAAAGGGTAGGGTTCACTAAACGCACCACCGCCATCGTTCCGAAATAGGAACATTCCGTCTTGCCCACTCACCCAAATATCAATTTCCCCATCGTTATCGTAATCCAAATTTTTCAATAGCACAGTCGGCAAGTCAAGGACACTCGCCTCTAAATTCGGTGCGTCGACAAAAGTCGCATCCCCTCTATTACGATAGAGATGGAGGCGATCTGCTGTCGCCAAAAAGAGGTCAAAAGTGCCATCGTTGTCGTAATCGCCAGCGGCAGCGGCAGTATAACGGACATCCTGCGGAATTCCCGTTTCACTGGAAATCGCTCGGAGTTTTCCTTGGCGCAGGTTATCAAAAAGTGTACATCCCCCTTCTTCATATATCACAAAAATATCTATATCCCCGTCGTCATCAAAATCAGCAGAAAGTGCTTCAATAGGGGCACCTCGCGCGGCAAAAGCGTCGCCCGCCTCAGCTGCTATAAAGGTCTGTTCACTCACATCCGTAAACGTTAAATTGCCATTATTGTCTTGATGATTCCGATACATCGTGAGAGTGGTGCGTCCCGAAAAAAGGTCGAGATCCCCATCATGGTCAAAATCAACAGGCAGCAGCAGCCCTGTTTCGTATACCGCCTTCTGAAGTTGAACGAGGGGCGATGTCCCCCAGTTTCCATCTGCATCCCTCTGGAGGGACGTTATTCCGTCGCGGGTTTGGAGTAAAAATTCCTGTATCCCATCTTTATCCAGATCTACCAACGCGGCGGTGTGGGGTTGTAAAGCCTGCTGTTCCAGTATCTCTTGAACCTCTCGGACGGTGATAAACGTCTCACCCGTATTTTGAAAGAGCATCCCGGTGAGTGTTGTATAGAGATCCAAATCACCATCGCCATCGTAGTCGCTCAGCAAAACATCCACGAAACGCAAAGGCACACCTTCGACGTTCCCGAGTCCAAGTTCTTCGGTAACATCCACAAAATCCACTGTAATCGGGGTTCTCTTTTTGGCTGTAATCCGAGTCTTGACTCCTGGACGAAACGTTTCTATGGGATGTCCGAGGATATCGGTTACCAGTTCACCAATGCCCTGCTGATACCGTGGACTCGCTCGTTGCAAGTTCTCAAAGATTCGGATATTTCGAGTCGCGATTTTCAGGTCGCCTTGTTGTATCGCTGTTATCCCTTGTGTGAGATATTTCAGTTTGTCTGGGTCAATATCGCCTAAAAGGAGCATCAACTCCTGACAAAGATTTTCGGCATCCTCAAGTTTCTCCTGTGCCAACAATCCTTGTGTCAATTTCAACAACACAACGATATTTACCGGAGAACGTGCGTGGAGTTCCTGCAGATGTCCAACTGCTTCCTGCTGTGCTTCCGGATCGTTGCGTTGTGCCAGATAGTGGCGGACCAGTTTATAGCGGAACTCCAACTCATCGGGTGCCAACCGCACAGCTTCCTTCATCGCCTCCACGGCTAATTCGCTCTGTCCTTGGAGTTGATAGACCTCGGACAAGATAAAGTGTAATTGACTGTCCATCGGTGCGACAGCGATTCCACGCTTGACCCATTCCTCAGCGGTATCTGCTTGTTGTAAGCGTAGATGTGCGACAGCGAGGTTTCCGTAACCGATCGCTTCATCGGGGAGCAGTTCAATCAGTGCTGTAAACGCCTCGACTGCTTTCGAGGGCTGCGATTCTTCGAGATACGCTAACCCTAAATTCTGGTGTTGGATCGCTTCTTCAATGATTTGGGTGTCGTTCATCTTTTGCGCATTTACTGAACAAGCCGCGAGGAGCCATGTTAGCAGCAGCACATACCGCACTCGTTTTCTCGTATCAAGAACTGTGAATCTCAATATCATGCATTTTCCTCTTTCTGAATATCTTCTGCGGCATCTTGAATTGCCTGTCGTATACTGTTCCGGCGGAGTCTGAGGGAATCTTCGAGCTGCTTGAGGTGCAGCAGCCACGACTCCTTAGAATCACCTTCTTCTGTGCCAAATCCATCTGTAATGGAAAGTCGAATATATTTTAAGCGTTCTGTCTGTAGGACTTTCATTTGCGCGTCGTAGTCTTCGATCCCGGATTCTAACAGGGAGATCAGTTCACGAATCTTTTCCAATGCCCGTCTCCTTTTAAATTGTGTTTTTTGGTAATATCGTCCATCGGGGCAAGATATAAGAAGTAGTTTATCTTATTTTGGGTTTGCAATCAAATAAAAATCTGAATCGCTGATTTTCACGGATTATACGGATTACGCGGATTTTAAAGAGCGTTTCCCCAAATCCGTGTCTTCATGCCGTTATATTTACCTTGAATTTCCCTAGGAAACTGCGTATAATAGGATTAACACGGAGGCAGGAAAATGATTACACACATACAGATGAAAAACTTTAAATCATGGCAGGACAGCGGTCAGGTGAAACTTGCCCCGTTAACAGGGTTTTTCGGGACAAATAGTTCTGGGAAAAGTAGTCTATTGCAGATGCTGCTACTGCTCAAACAGACTATTGGGACAGATAAAATTCTCTTTTTCGGTGATGAAAATTCCTTGGTCAACCTTGGTGATTTCCGCGAAGTGATTTATAGACACCAATCAATTAATGAATTGTATTTAGGAATCAGTTGCGAACTTACACATTCCACGCCTGATCTTTTTAAAATTCCCATCCAGTTACTCCGCTTTGCTTTTGACACCATCATCCGAGAGGAGAAATCAACACCAATAGTCAAACACATCCGATATATTAGTTTGTCTGATGGGGCAACAACTCTTTGGAAAAATGGTCGACTTTATAGGGACAACCAGGATTTAGGCACGATTGATATCCAAAACTGTTACGGTTTACCTCCACAATCATCTATAAATTTTACTGGTCCTACAGACATTCTACCCCAATTTTCGTCTGTGTTTGAAGAACTGTTCGCTCATGTTTACTACTTTGGTCCGACTCGCGTCCATCCGCAACGTCTCTACCATTGGGAAGGGACACATCCTAAAGAGGTCGATCTGTGGGGAGATAAGGCAATTGACGCTCTCCTCTCGGCAGGCGTGCGGAAAATGAAAAGTTCTACTAAGGAATATGGGGTGTTAATCGAAGAACGGATTTCTGAATGGCTTCAAAAGACGGAACTTGCCCACTCCTTCCAACTTATTCCGACCGGCTCTCTGGACGATAAAAATTACGAAGTGCGTATCCAAAAGACTCCAAACAGTGCAGCAGTCACACTGGCCGACATGGGGCATGGAGTCGCCGATTTATTTCCCCTGCTGGTTCATTGCTGCTACGTCCCAGAAGGATCAACCCTGATTTTAGAACAACCGGGCATCCATTTGCATCCGAAAGCACAAGCCGATCTGGCTGACTTGTTGATAGAAGTTATCACGGAACGCAATCTCCAAATTCTGATAGAAAGTCACAGTGAGCATTTTTTGACAAGGTTGCAGCGGCGTATCGCGGAGGAAAAGATCTCCACGGATCAGACTGCCCTCTATTTTTGTCAGAACAAGGAAGGCATCTCTAAAATTGACAGGTTAGAAATAGATGATTTCGGCAATATCCAGAATTGGCCAGAAGATTTCTTTGGTGAAGTGATGAGCGATATGTTTGCCATGACTGATGCCCAGAGGGAACGGATGACAGCGCAGAATATGGAGGATTAATGAGCGCGGTTGTAATTGACACGAACGTGATGGTCGTCGCAAACGGTAGAACTGCGGCACCACAGGCAACTCAAGAATGCGTTCTCCGTTGTCAAGCACGGCTTGCTGAGATTCTTCGAGGTTCTGAAAAGATTCTCCTCGATGACAAGAAACGAATGATTCAAGAGTACAAGAATAATTTGAACGAAAAGGGACGTGGACACGGTAATCGGTTCTGGCAAGAATTGGTGAGAAGGATGTATAGGTACGGGGGAAATCAAGAAAAAGTTATCATCGTCCCTATCACGTCATTGGCAGGAAACGGAACCGATTTTGAAGAGTTTCCCAATGATGATACATCACTAAGAAACTTCCATAAAAAAGATCGAAAATTTGTTGCTGTTGTCCTTGCCTATCAGCACGATAGTGGACAAGAAGTGCCTATTCTAAAAGCAGAGGATAGTGGCTGGGAAGAATTTAAGACAGCACTTGCGGCACATGGTGTTCACGTCGATTCTATCTGTGATGACAACAATTAGTATTCCGAAAAGAAAATGCGACGTAATTATCACCTCCTTATTCTTCTTTTTCCCGTTGTATTCTGGCTTGTCTGTTTCTTTCTGCTTCCACTCGTATCGGTATTCATTTATAGTTTCATAGAGCGCGGGACATACGGCGGGGTGCGGTGGCACTTCACATGGGAAAACTACCAACGTCTGTTCGATGGTCTCTATCTCGGTATCCTCTGGCGTTCGGTATCGACGGCGTTGGTCTGCACTGCGGTCTGTCTACTCCTCGGTTATCCATTCGCTTACTATCTGGCACGCTATAAACCGAAACATCGAAACGTCTTATTGCTCCTTGTCGTTGTCCCATTCTGGACGAACTTCCTTATTCGGACCTACGCGTGGATCCTGATATTGCGGACGGAAGGACTCCTGAACAGTCTCTTGGGAGCCGTCCTTCCGAATTGGGGTCCGTTAGAACTTCTGAACACGCCACTTGCCGTCCAAATAGGACTCGTTTATGGATACCTGCCCTTCATGATACTCCCACTCTATGCTGCTTTGGAACAATTGGATGTGTCGCTGTTAGAAGCCGCGCAAGACTTAGGCGCATCGCCACGCCGGGCGTTCTGGCACATAACTGTGCCGCTGAGTTTGCCGGGTATCCTTGCGGGTTCGATGCTGGTTTTCATTCCGACGGTGGGTGCGTTTCTAACGCCTGATCTTCTCGGTGGCGGAAAAGTGAGTTATATCGGGAACGTCATTGAGCGGCAATTCAAAACGGCACGGGATTGGCCCTTCGGATCGGCACTCTCATTCATGCTGATGGGCATTGTTTTGGTTGGGACTGTGTTATATTTCCGCGCTTTACAAGAGAATGAAGGACAACCTTAGGGTCATTCGGTTTGAAATTATCGGATTTCACGCCTTTTTGGAGGTCCCGGTGCGGTTAGAAACCGCACCTACCGGGTTGAGCGGTTTAGGGCAGAATTAAAAAATGAAACGTGTTCTGGAAGCCAATATAGGGGTGGTTTACCTCTTTTTATATATGCCGATTTTAGCGGTTGTGGTGTTCTCATTCAACAGTGGCGAACAGATCTCCGTTTGGGAAGGCTTTACGCTCGGCTGGTATGCGAGGTTGTTTGAGGATGCCGCGTTGTGGCGTGCGTGTCGTAATAGTTTGATGGTGGCAGGTGTTGCGACTGTGATCGCTACCCTTATCGGGACAGCGGGGGCACTCGCTATAGAACGGCACCGCTTCCGTTTCCGAACTACTCTTGTCCGAGTGCTCTATCTCCCGATTATTATCCCTGACATCGTGTTGGCGATTGCGTTGTTGACCTTTTACGTGCAAGTTAGGGTTCCACTCGGCTTAATCACTGTCATCATCGCGCACGGTGTTTTCAACATCGCATACGTTACGATTGTCGTGCAGGCGCGCTTGCAAGGTTACGATAACACCTTAGAAGAAGCGGCCCGCGACCTCGGGGCAAACGAATGGCAGACCTTTTGGCGGATAACACTTCCGCTGATTGCACCCGGGATTATCGGTGGTGCGCTGCTCGCCTTTACGCTCTCTATTGATGACTTCGTTATCACGTTCTTTACGGCTGGCGTGGGTTATACGACGCTCTCTGTGCATATCTATTCGCTGCTGAAATTCGGGATTACACCGAAGATTAATGCCATCTCAACGATGTTGTTGGCGAACTCCATTGTATTTATCCTATTATTCCTGTGGTTCCAAAACGGTGCTACCACTTCCCAAAAGCAAAATTTTTAATTATTCCTTGCGGGTAAGTGGCATAGATTTGAGCCTTGAAAGTGTTGATACCGAGTCGCCTTCCACTTCGTTTCAGGCTCGGTTTTCAGTTGAATAATTTTGACAAAAATTTGAAATTCCTCGCAAATTTGTATAAGTTGCGGTATAATTCTTTTGCTGACGCAGCAAGGTAAAAAACAACATGCCGTATTTCCGAACACACACAGAAATCGATCTACTGGCAATCAAACATAACGCTGAAGCAATCAAGAGACACACAGGTAAACAGTTGATTGCGGTTGTGAAAGCAGATGCTTACGGTCATGGCGCCGTGCGTGTAGCAGAAATACTGCGTCCCATCGCTGATATGTTCGCGGTCGCAACGGTCGAAGAAGGCATTGAACTGCGTCAAGCAGATATACGCACACCGATTCTTATCCTCTTTAGTTGCTTACCTGCACAGGCTGAACACATCGTTGAATTCAGTCTGACGCCTACAATAGCGAATTGGGAATTCGCGACAGCATTGAATGAAAATGCCTCAGAGACCGCGCCTGCGAAGGTTCACGTCAATGTAAACACTGGAATGAATCGGAGTGGTGTGTGTTGGACGGAAGCATCGCAGTTTCTGGGTAGATTGCAGATGCTGCCGCGACTTGAAGTTGAAGGACTTTTTACACACCTTGCCACCGCGGATGAAGCAGATAAAAGTTTTGTTTCTGTGCAGTTAAAGCGGTTTTCACCTCTGCTTGCGGACAACAGTAGGAAAATAGTACATGTCGCAAACAGCGCAGCAACGCTGACAGTGCCTGAATCCCATTTCGATGCCGTCCGTCCCGGTTTGAGTCTATATGGGGTCTACCCGACACCTGAGAAACCTATCCCATTAAAACCGGCACTTACATGGAAGGCACGTATCGGTTGGACGGGTTTTATTTCAGAGGGGACGGGTGTCAGCTACGGATTGACGTATACAGCGCCTTATCCAACTCGCGTGGCGATGGTGCAGATGGGTTACGGGGATGGCTATCCACGCTCACTGTCTGGTATCGGCGAGGTGTTAATTGGTGGGATGCGTCGCCCGATTATCGGGAGGGTTTGCATGGACGTGAGTGTGGTGCGGTTGGAGTCTTCGGACACGGTATCTATTGGTGATGAAGTCGTGCTGATCGGGAAACAGGGAAACGCCGAAATTACGGTCGATGAAGTTGCCCAGCAGGCTGGAACAATCTCCTATGAAATCTTAACGCAGATAGGTCCTCGCGTAATGCGGACCTTTCGTTCTGTTGCTTCTAACAACGAATCTTAAATCTCAATGAAGAAATAAAATATTGCGTAATTCTAACCATATCCGGTGCGGTTAGGTGAAAGACCCTACCGGGCCTGGGACAAGGTCAAGCTGGGTGGAGGCACAATAATTTAAAGAATGTTGATTGAAGTAAAGAATGTCTCACTTTTATTTGGCACGACAACCGCATTAGACAACCTTTCACTGCGGGTAGAAGGCGGCGCTGTCGGTTTACTCGGACCGAATGGGGCGGGAAAAAGCACACTGATTAAGACACTCCTCGGCTTCCTCAAACCGAACGAAGGTGCAGCGACTGTATTCGGATTGGATGCGCAGACGAATCCATTGGAAATTCGGAAACAGGTTGGGTACATGCCGGAAGATGAATGTTTAATACCGGGTATGACCGCTGTTCAATTCGTCTCTTATGCGGGAGAACTCTGTGGAATGCCGAGACGCGATGCGCTGCAACGGGCACACGAGGTGCTCTATTACGTGGGTTTAGATGAAGAACGGTATCGCACCGTGGACGGATACTCCGCAGGTATGAAACAACGTGTGAAGTTAGCACAAGCACTCGTCCATGATCCAACACTCTTGCTTCTTGATGAACCCACAAATGGGATGGATACCAGCGGTAGAGAAGAGATGCTCGAACTCGTCAAAGACATCGCAACTGACAAGAACATCAATGTTATCTTGTCTTCACATCTACTCCCCGATGTGGAGTTCGCATGTGAAGAAATAATTGCCTTATCACACGGCAGTGTTGCCATCCAAGGACAGATAGAAGCGCTCAAAGAGAACAAAGGACAATCTTTCGATCTGAAGATTGTAGGGGACAGTGAGGCTTACATCACCGCTTTGGAACGTCATAACTTTCAGGTCGAACTGCATCCCGATAAACGCCTACGTGTTAGGTCCGCACATCAGGAACAGACGGAGACGACCTTCTTTTTTAAACTCGCTTACGATACAGGTGTCCAGCTTCGTCAGCTGCGTGGGGTGAAACATACGTTAGAGGATATTTTCGCCGAGGTGATGAGTGTGGATTCACAGTTTTCTAACGATTAAATCTGAGCTGCTGCGGACGCTGTCCTTGCAGACATTTTTTAGCGGACAGCGATATGGTGTTATTGAGGTGTTTTAACGTCCAACATTTTACGGCTATCCTAACACTTGGCATCTTAACTGCCGTTATACCTTCTCTCAGCATAGCGAATGAAATACTTCGCATTGCTGGGATGGGAGGCACCCGTATCGCAACGGCTGCGGAGGACGCAGGCATATTTGGGAATCCAGCATCGCTCGTGGGTGTAAAACATCATAACCTCGCGTTGGGTGCTACGGCTGAAAATATCCACTGGGCAGAACTCCCGAAACAGGGAACTGTGCAATTTGCGGCTGAAGCCAATATTGACATTTCGCCAGCGTTCTACTATTCACACGCATTTGGTAAATGGGGAACGAGTGCTGGGTATGCTGCAAGATTTACAAATCTTGTGGACTTCACACTTGAAAGGACCGATGCCGAATACCGTCGAAACGCACGGCAATTTTCCGCTACAACGGATCTGTTCACACGCTACAACCTGCTTCAAGAAAGAAGTTGGACAATAGGGATCAGTCGTGAACTCGGAAAATCAGCAATGGGTCTGCGCCTTAGACTGCTAAAGCAGGTTGTAAACCGCGGAACGACGATCTCGACTTTAAATTTGGAAGCACGCCACGGACCTGAAGTAGACGTAGATATGCCTGAAGAATTGATTGAGGCAATCGTCGAAGAACTGCAATTCGGGGACAGAGTCCGAGACATCGTCCATAATCACCAATCGACACTTGAGAGAACAGTCAACCGATTAGAACTGGATATCGGGTTTCAACGTCCAATATGGTTTACCCAAAAACAGACGAACCCTCCGTTGTTGGTAGGTGTTCTTTTTGAAAATCTTCTGCGTGCAGACTTGGTGGTGCCTCACCCTTTCCGAGTCGGTATCGGTGTGGCTTATGAGCCGCTGGCATGGCTTACAGTCGCAGCGGATCTTTGGCGGGATTCTGGGCAAAAAGGAATAAGTTTCGCGGTTGGCAGCGAATTTCAGAAAACATGGACTGGAAGGGTCCCAAAAACTGTGGCACTCCGACTCGGGGCGGGACGGACAGATGCAACGCTGCATTTCTCATTCGGTGTTGGGCTCAGACTTGGAACCACGTATTTGGAATACACCGTGATGCTCGAAAATTTCACATACGAATCATATAAGCACCTATTCGCATTCACCTTACGCTTCTAACGCAGGGAGGTAACTTCACATGGCAGATAGAGACAACGTTATTCAGGTCGGTGTTGCTGAAGTAGATATTACGCCAGATTATCCGATCCGACTGAGCGGTTACGGGAGTCGTCGGACGGAATCCGACGGTATCATCCAGCGAATATGGGCAAAGGCACTCGCTATTGGCAGTGACGCAGATGAACCCGTCGTCTTAGTCACCGTCGAAAATTGCGGCTTACCGGACGAGTTGACCGAGGAAGTGTCCGACCGAATCAAGGAGAAAACGGGAATCCCGCGTGCCCATTTCGTGGCATGTTTTTCGCATACACATAGCGCACCGTGCCTCACAAATGCCGCACCTTTCATATTTAGTTCAGATATACCTCCAGCACAGCAGGAGACGATAGATCGCTATACCGCTCAATTTAAGGATTGGATGGAAGCCGTTGCCCTGGAGGCACTTGAAAACCGAGAGCCATCACGTCTGAGTTGGAGCATCGGAGAACTCGGTTTCGCTAAAAATCGGCGCACTGAAGGCGGACCCGTAGACCATTCCTTACCGTGCATGCAAATCACAGGTGTGGACGGCACTCTACGCGCCGTGTGGGCAAGTTACGCCTGCCATTGCACGACGTTGGCAGGTACAGATAATCATATCTGTGGGGATTGGGCAGGGTTTGCCCAAGAAGCCATCCAAGAATCTTTACCCGGCGTAACCGCTTTAATCTCCATCGGATGTGGTGCCGATGCGAATCCCGAATCACGGATGCTGCCGATGCCGGATGGACAAGAAGAGGTCTTCAGCACCCGTCTCGCGTATGCGAAAGCGCACGGAGAGGCACTCTCTGAGGAGGTGCAATGTCTCCTGAAAGGAGAGGCTAAATCCCTCACCCGTGTGCCTACTGGTGTGTTTGAAAGGGTTAATCTGCCCTTTGACACACTACCGACCCGTGAAGAGTGGGAGGCACGTGTGGCGGGAGGCGGTTCCGATGCCTATCATGCCCAAAAGCACCTCGAACGCTTGCAGAGTGGAGAGACTATACAAACGGAACTTTCCTATCCCGTACAGGCGTGGAAATTCGGCGATGAACTTGCGATTGTGTTCCTTGCGAGTGAGGTGGTTGTCGATTATTCGCTCCGCTTGAAAAGTGAGTTAGATGCCGAACGGCTGTGGGTGGGTGCCTACTCGAACGCGTTTCCGTGCTATATTCCGTCGGAGCGGGTATTAGCCGAGGGCGGCTACGAGGGTGGTGGTGCGATGCTCTATTTCGGTCCACCGACTCGATTTGCCCCGGGCGTTGAGCAGCTGGTGATTGATACTGTGCATAGGCTATTGCCAGACGGGTTTTAGTGGGTGTATTTCGGTTTTACTGGCTGGATAGAGATTTTGCGTTGCGTTTTATTGTCCTCTGGCCCTTCTATCATCGACTGGTGTCAGTTTGGCAAGCTTTTGTGCCACAAGTGCGTAAAGACTCATGCCGGCTTTCGCAGCTTCATCTACCAAAGCATGATAAAGTTGAGAATCAATCGGAACATTGAGCGGACCTTCGTAACCTTTGCGCGAGGGGGCTTGTGGCAAAGGTTCACCATCCGCTTGATAACATTCCTTCATCAATTCCCAAGCGGTTTTCAATTCAGATAGTGCCTCGGAGGGTGTCGCGCCGAAAGCAGAGACATTGGGAAGTTCCACGAGATGTGCCAGGTAATCGCCATCTTCATCAAAAAATACATTAATCATGAATCCGTCGAAATCGTCGTGGTTATTCTTTTTCATTTGCTGCTTCCTTGTCGTATTGTTTAAGAAATTGTCGAACTTGGTAGCCCTTTGCCATGGAATACTCAGGTTGAACAACGATCCTGTATCCCGCCGGTGAGTACCAAGTTCGGTGACTCCCACGTTGACGATGCTGTGTCCAACCGTGCCAATGCATAAGTCGTTCAAACTCTCTGAATTTCAAGCCATTCGGATTTCGTCGCGCCTTGTGTAGCAAGGCTTTACTGCGATTCATGCTGCGATTCTTTTAAGGGTTTATATCTCCGGGGCGTCCATCTTTATAGATGCTTAAATTTGTTTGGGACATAACACCCCAGACAAATTTAAGCACCCAAGGGTTTATTAGGATCTGACTCAGATTAAATCAACCCCGCTTCCGAAACTGTTTTGCGTAGGGATTCAAGGTTCGCGGGCTCCATCGGTGCGAGGGGCAAGCGCAATTTCCCGTTGAGTTTCCCCATCAGTTGGAGGGCAGTTTTCGCAGGAATCGGGTTTGTCTCAATAAAGAGATCCACCGCCAGTGACAACGTTTTATAATGGAGTTTACGAGCGAGTTCAAGATTCCCGGCATGGAAAGCGTTGCACATCTCCGCGACATCCGCGGGCGCGACGTTCGCCACAACTGAAATCACGCCTTTACCCCCGACAGCCATAATCGGCAATGTGTTCACATCGTCACCGGAAAGCACAACGAAATCATCGGGACATAAGTCGACGACTTCACTGGCGCGTTTGAGTTCACCGGTTGCTTCCTTGAGTGCGATGATGTTCGGATGTTCGGCAAGTCGGGCAATCGTGGGGGAAAGGATGTCGGTCCCGCAACGTCCTGGAACGTTGTAGATGACGATCGGGATGTCCACTGTGTCAGCGATCTTCATATAGTGGGCATACAATCCTTCTTGGGTCGGCTTATTGTAATAAGGGGTAACAATCAGAGCAGCATCCGCACCGGCGGCTTTGGCGTGCTCTGTTGCCCGCAACGTACGTGTTGTCGAGTTGGACCCGGTACCCGCGATAATCGGCACCTGTCCATTTACAGTTTCGACAGTGAGTTCTATGACCCTGTCATGTTCAGTCTCAGACAGCGCGGGGGATTCACCTGTTGTGCCACACGGGACGATGCCGTGTGTTCCGCCGTCAAGCTGAAATTGAATCAGTTCCTTGAGTTTCGCTTCGTCAAGCGATTCATCGTCCTTAAATGGTGTGACGAGTGCAACATAAGAGCCTTGAAACATGTAAACCCTCCTTTTTTGAGTTATCAGTTCGGATCGTTGGGTTTCGCTATATTTCCTTATATCCTTCGGACATGAAGTACCGACATACTCTTTATCATTTGAGGGTACTTGGTATTTTACCGCTCAACCCAACCTACATTTACTGCGCCGCGTGGCCTGCTACTTTTAATAATTCCATGCGTCTGTTGTGAGTTCACCGACGTAGATAACGCGAGCATCGCCTTCAAGATAAACGTTTCGTGCCTCGCCGTTCTCGGCATCGAAATGAATCTTCAATTCCACCCCACTCGCTGTTTTGACGGCAACCGGGGATACGACCTTTCCTAACGTTGCAGCAACAATAGCAGAAGCGATCGATCCCGTGCCACACGCGAGTGTTTCATCTTCGACACCTCGCTCATACGTCCGGATATCAATCAGCCCTGGCGACTGAACACGGATAAAATTGGCATTCGTGCCAGCGGGTTTGAAATCGTCGTGATACCGCGTCTGCTGTCCTAAATCAAAGACATCCGTTCCTTCCAAGTCCTCAACGAAGAAAACAACATGAGGCACGCCGCTATTTGCGAACCCGACTGCGTGCATCCCATCCGTCAATTGGAGTGGCACATTGAGTCGTATGTCCGTAGGATCGCTCATACGCACTTTAACGTTCTGACCGACTATTTCGGATTCATAAATCCCGGCGTTCGTCAGAAAGCGCATCTGTTCAGCCGCGATACCGTTGAGATAGGCGAATTTGGAGATACAACGGGCGCCGTTCCCACACGTTTCCACTTCGCCACCATCGGCATTGAAGTAGCGCATGCGAAAATCGACGTCAGCTGCTTTTTCGACGAGAAGAACACCGTCAGCTCCAACTGACATACGGCGTTGGCAAAGTTTTTTCACAAAGTCTGTATCGGTGCTATCAACGATTCCAGCCAAATTATTGATAATGACGAAGTCGTTGCCTGCCCCGCTGAGTTTCATAAAGGGTATTTTGTCCATTCAGAGTCCTTTACTGCGGAGATATAGTTGTGTTATATGATAATATTATCCGGTTTACGCGTCAAGCGTTTTTTCAGAGATGCCCAGTTCCTCTGTAGAATCCAGCTGCACTGGCGATGCTGACTAATCACTGACTGCTAATTACGAAACCCCTGACATAAGCGCATGCATGCGGAGTTCCGCCACGATGTCCAACACACCGTCGTAACTATCGCATGTGACAAGACGATAGCGAAAAGGCTTAACGTGTGGGATGCCCCTAAAATAGTTGCTATAGTGCCGACGCATCTCAAGGATACCGAGTTTTAATCCCTTCCATTTGATAGAGAAATCGAGATGCTTTCTAAAAGCGGAAATGCGTTCATCTATCGAAGGCGGTGGTAGCAATTCGCCGGTTTTGAAATAGTGTTTGATCTCGTTGAAAATCCATGGGTACCCGATCGCGGCGCGCCCAATCATGATACCGTCAACGCCGTATTGTTGCCGCATTCGTGCTGCTTTTTGTGGACTATCAACATCCCCGTTTCCGAAGACAGGGATTGTCATGCGCGGGTTGTCCTTGATTCTACCGATGAGTGTCCAGTCGGCATCCCCCTTATACATCTGTCGCCGGGTTCTGCCGTGAATGGCAATCGCTCGGATACCGACATCCTGCAGCCGTTCCGCGACTTCAACGATATATTTCGTCTTATCGTCCCATCCGAGTCGCGTTTTGACGGTTACAGGTAGATCCGTGGCTTTTACCATCTCGGCAGTCATTTTTACCATCTTGGGGATGTCTTGTAGGATACCCGCACCGGCACCTTTACACGTAACCTTCTTAACGGGACACCCATAGTTGATGTCAATAATGTCGGGTCGGACCTTCTCCGTAATTTCGACAGAGGCGCGCATGGAGTCGATGTTATGCCCAAAAATTTGGATACCGATGGGTCGCTCCACCTCAAAAATGTCTAACTTTGCGACGCTCGGTGCGGCATCACGGATGAGTGCCTCGGAGGAGATGAATTCCGTGTACATGAGATCGGCACCGTTCTCTTTGCAGACGGCGCGAAAAGGCGGGTCGCTCACATCTTCCATCGGTGCGAGCAACAGTGGGAAATCTGGAATGTTGAGGTTGTCGATTGTTAGCATGGTATGTAATCTGTGATATAATTTTATAGAAGATTTAGTTATTGGATTCGCCGTATGTATTCGTCGTGTTTGCCGATCCAAAACCAAACAAGCGTACCATTTTCTTCACGTGCCAAAGCGCGATAATTTCTGCTGATTCGCACAGACCACCGAGTTCGCCCGACCCTTTTAAAATTTAGGGATGGGTGTTCAGGATCTTGCTTCAGTAAAGCAAAATTCTTATCTGCGCGTCGTTGCATCTGCCGCGGCAGACTGTGATAACATGCCCAAAACGCTTGATTAGTTTTATAAATCTTTGCACCTACCTGCCCTCAAATCCTCAAGGACGTTCCCTTCAAGTTTATCAAGTTTACCCGTTTTAGCGTCCTCTTCTATCTGTCTATCCCAGGCTTCCCAGTCGGCTTCTAAAGTTTCATAAAGGGTATCCTCAAGGGTTTTCAGCAATGCTTCTTGTGTGCTGTCCTCACACTTTACCTTAGGGTGTTCCTGTATCCAGCCTACCCATCCGTCGCCGTTTTTTTGGATGTGGGCAGTATAGGTTGTCTCATATTCTGAATCGTAGATTTCTACGGTCTGAATTTTTTTCATCTGCGCCTCCTTGTGTTAAAACCGTTCAGATTAAAGTTATTATACCCTGCAAATGTCCAATTGTCAAGACGACCGAAAAATTGGAATAGGTATTTGACATTTTTCTATTTTCGTGATAAACATAAGGGCAGATAACTGTGGGACGTTACCATTCACCACCAATTCCAATGGCGAGGTATTTTCTTATGAGATGTATTTTTGTGGGTATCGAATATGCTGGAAAATCGACCCTGGTCGACCTGATGACCGAGTACTATCGGCACCGGCAACTGAGTGTCCACGTTGATGATCACTTCACGATCCCCGACTCGACACTCAGCCCCGAATCGAGAGCGGCGTATGTTAATTTTCCCGATGACGTGAAGGAACGGATGCAGCGGATGCAACTTCAGTATCACGTAGAGGTGATTAGAAATTATGCGAATACGATGATCGCAGGGTGGCATATCGAGGAGCTGGTTTACTCGTCCTTCTATGGCAATGATCCAGAAAGCCCATACTACTCGAAGTATCACATCAATGCGCAACGCGGTTATGAAACACAGGTGATTGAAGCACGATTGCCAGATGTCGTGATGATTCACGTCACCGCGAGTGATGACGCGATTAAGGAACGGATGGCAACAGATCCACACGAATATCAGATTATCAAGGAAGCCGATATTCCAACGCTCAAACGCCTCTTTCAGGAGGAGATCGATAGGTCTCTGTTTACACAAAAAGGACGGAAGATTGTGTTGGATACAACGGATAAGACTCCGACCGAATCTCTCGATGAACTGCTCCTACTTTCTGAGCCGCTGATTACGTTCGGTGAGCTTGCTGTCCGGGCAATGGACGTGCCAACTTCCGATTATCAGGTGCGGTATGAAGATGGTGTCCGGAAGATGATTCCGGTATAGGGAGGTATTGGCGAGGGGGATACCTCGCCAACGGACAGTGTTCTTGGAATTATCTGCTCAAGGGATGTTCACGATTTGCGATTGGGAAGGGGACGCGCCCTCCTGAGAGTTGAGACTCGTAGGCACCGAGGATCATTTCCAAGGCGGCAACAGCGTCCTCCGCCGCGGAAATCGGTTTCCGGTCGTTCTCAATCGCATCAATCAGATCTCGGATCGCGAGTTCATTGCCACTGGAGAAAGGCGTTTGATCTAAGTCGATTGCCTCCCACTCCTGCTCTGGATTTGAAGGGAGCAGTACCGGGTATGGATAGACCATGAGTCGATTGGCAACATCACCGCGAAGCGAGAAGATACCTTCGGTGCCGACGATTTCCATGCCGTATCTACCGGAGCCAGCTTGATCCCTTCGGGATTCAAAAAAGCCAGAGGCACCACTTTTGAAAGCGAAGTAACTGTTGATGCAATCACCGGCGACGGGTCCAACAGGTTCTGTGGGTTCGTGGTCGTCCCCGTATGCGATCTCCTTGCCATTCGTCGTGACATGAGACTGCATCCATGCGACATCACCGACGAAGAAACGCATCATGTTAAAAATGTGGGTACCGAGCACAATCATATCCTCACCACCCCCGCGATGATCCTGCTTCCCGCTGGCGTGAATGGCTTGGATCGTGCCGATTTTCCCATCGTCGAGCATCTCCTTAATCGCATGTGTCGCGGGGAGATACACCGCCTGATGTGCCACAGCCACCTTTAATCCGTGTGCCTTCGCTGTCTCAACGATTACATCACCATCTGCGAGCGTACTCGTCATCGGTTTCTCACTATAGACGCTGCAGCCTGCCTCAAGACACGCGGTTACCATAGCCACGTGCTCGGATGTCCACCGCGGGCAGACACTCACAATATCGAGATCCTCTTTCTCAAGCATCTCTCGATAATCGGCGTAGCTGCGCGATGCCCCAGCCTCTGCGGCTGCCTTTTCTCTACCCTCTTCGTTTGGATCAGAGACAGCGATAAATTCGACGTTCTCTATATCTTTATAGGGGGTATGGAGTCCGTGCCCGAAGTTGCCTGCCCCGGTATGTCCGATTGCCGCGGCGCGATACGTTTTCTGACTCATTTTCTCTCCATTTCTATGTTGTGATTTAGTATCCCTTCTGCTTGTCAACGACGTTGACTAAAGGTTCACCCTTTACGTAACGGTGTAGATTATCTATAAAAAGTTGCATGGCACGTCTGCGGACGTGCTGCGAGGAACCTGCACTGTGTGAGGTCAGGATGACATTCTCCTGTTCCCACAGCGGGCTTTCCGGTGGACACGGTTCCGTATACGTTACATCCAGTCCTGCCCCCGCTAATTTCCCACTCTGAAGTGCGGTTACCAATGCCGTTTCGTCAATAATCCTGCCACGACTGACATTCACGAGGAAACTCGCATCGGGCATCTGATTAAATTGCGCATCTGATAGGAGTTTATGCGTTTCGGGGGTACTCGGACAGCATACCATGAGGATGTTGGATTTCACCAAGAACGCCATCAACCCATCCAAATCAAAGAGTTCTGAGACGGTATCGGGTTTGTCGATTGGCTCTACATCAGCGGCAATGACATTAAATTCAAACGCCTGTGCGCGTGCCGCAATTGCCCGTCCGATGCCTCCGAGTCCGAGAATGCCCATTGTCATACCCGCCAGTTCGATACATGGCACGCGTTCCCAATGTTTCGTCTTCATAAATTCCAATTGATTGGGAATCCGACGGGTGAGGGATAAAAGCAAAGCAAAGGCGTGCTCGGCAATTTGCGTGCCATACAAGCCGCGACAGTTGGTGAGTATCACATCGCTCGCCTTGAAAGTAGGATACATAAATCCTTCAACCCCTGCATGCGGTTGATGCACCCAACGCAATGCCGTTGCCTCTTGCATCACATCCTCGCCAAGGTGTCCGAACAAAATATCAACATCAGCGATATGGTCACGCAAAGACTCACCGTGTGGTAAAAAGCGGACCTCAACCGTTGAGGGAAGATCCGAAAGCATCGCCTCAATGTCTGGTGCCTGCCGACTGCCAATCAAGACTTTCGTATTATCCATGCGTCTCTCCAGCGTGGGTTCTGTCATTTCCATTTATAGCAAACCGGTTAACCGCTAATAGCATCTGCGTGCTTTGCCCACTGAAAATCGAGTTCACTGATGCCACCCGCGTCGTGGGTCATTAGGTCAATCGTCACACGGTTATAGACATTGAACCATTCCGGGTGGTGATTCATGGATTCGGCGATTAAGGCGAGTTGTGCCATGAAACCGAACGCCGTAACAAAGGTATCAAACTGGAATTCTTTGTGTAGCTTACCGTCTTCCACAGTCCAACCGTTGAGCTGCCCCAAGTTTTCCTGAATCTCAGCGTCTGAGAGTTTCTTCGCTGCCATTAAATATTCTCCTCAAGATGTGTAGTGCAATTGCGAAAGCCATTTAGTGAAGCATCGTCGTAAGTGCGAATCAAATGGGATTTATCAAAATTGTAGTGGCAAAGATAAATATATGCAAGTTAAAATAGTAACAGTCATCTTGGTAACAACGTCCTTAATTAAACCGTGTGGATATGTATTGTAATACAAAAGACTCTAAATAGGAGGCAGTAATGGCAGGCGCGACAACCCTTTATTTTCCAGAAGTGGGCCCCGAATGGCAAGACTGGGTTCAGGTCACAAATGTAGGAACCGAAGACACCCGTGTGACCGGAATCGCGAGGCATGCTGGCAACGGACAACCGACTTGGTCTGCAGAGAAAACCATAAGTTCCTTTGAGTCTTGGATACCGCCCGTTGACGAGATTACAACGAACTCTTCAATGCAGTTCACTGCGGACCAACCGATTGTGGCAGAACGCCACATGCACAAAGACACGAATGTGTTGGATTTTGTCGGCGCGGCTCCAGAATATGGAACAGTTGGACAGCGGCTCTTCTTCCCAGAACTGGTCTCCGGGGCTCACGACTGGTTTCGGGTTCTGAACGTCGGTGAGGCAGAGGCGCACGTCAACATCACCGTCCGCAACAGGAACGGGGATGTGTTACGGCAACGTCATCACGTTATCAAACCGCTCTGCTGTTGGGATCTCAATGAAGGTGTGATGGGTAACGTCACAGGCACCGTTGAGATGCAAAGTTCACAACCGATTGTCGGAGAACGCCATCTCCACTATCAAGGCGGCAAGACGAGTGTCGGGCAATTTGGACAGGTCATCTCGGATGCGCCGCGCACGCTCTTTTTCCCGGAGGTCGGACCCGCATGGGAAGACTGGGTCGTCATCGTCAACGTTGGAAGAGAAGATGCAGAAGTCACGATGATCGCACGGAAAGATGACAACGCACAATCGACATGGACAAAAAAACGCGATCGATTGAGACCTTTTGAGTGTTGGACGCCACCCATGGATGACATTAAAGTGAAATCCTCCGTAGAAGTGCGGAGCAACCAACCGGTTGTCGCGGAACGACACATGCAAAGTGGGACAGCGATTATCGATCTACCCGGTGCCTCCGTGGAGGGCGGGCAGATTGGGATTCGTCTCTTTTTCCCTGAAATTGCGGGGGGTGCCTGGGACTGGTTCCGATTCCTTAACGTCGGGGAAGCAGATGCCTTTGTCAATGTCATCGTCCGCAATCGGGAGGGGCATATTCGTCGGCAAGTGCATCGCCAAATTAAGCCGCTCTGTTGTGTAGATATGGATGAAGAGGCGATGGGAAAAGTGCGGGGCACTGTCGAGGTGCAAAGCACACAACCGATTGTCGGTGAAAGACACCTCCACTACCAAACCGGACACAAAGGCGCGGTTGTTGGTGAATATGGTGTCGTGATTGGAGAATAAAATATGGCATGGATTCAAACCGTAGATGAGTCAGATGCAACCGGCATCGTGAAAGCGGAATATGACGCGGCGATTGCCCGAGCGGGGCAACTTTACAATATCGTCAAGCTTTTTAGTGTGCGTCCGAAAAGCATGCGTGCTTTCGTGGAACTCTACAAAATCGTGATGCACGACCCTGACTCACCGTTGAGTCGGATGCAACGGGAAATGATCGCCACCGTCGTTTCAAAAGTGAATGAATGCCACTACTGAATAATAGCACACGCCGATGAATTGCGGGAACAATTCACAGATGAACAGATTTCACAGATTGTAACGGATTTTCAGACGGCTGACATTGATGAAACCACAAAAGCGATCCTTGAATTCGCCGTTAAGGTAACAAAAGCGGCACCTACGCTGACACCGTCAGACTTAGAGCATCTCCGCAGTCATGGCCTCACGGACGAAGCGCTCTTCGCTATTGTGGAGGTCGTCGGTTTCTTCTGTTACGTCAACAAGATAGCAGACGCATTCGGAATTGAATTAGATGATTTTCTGGAAGGGAGAAATTTTAATGAATCTAACGGATAAAATTGCGATTGTAACAGGCGCGGGGCAAGGTATCGGCAAATCGATTGCTATTAGACTCGCAAACGCTGGCGCGAATGTCGGTATTCTGGACTTAAACATGGGAGCAGCTGAAGCGGTAGCCCAGGAAATTGTGGCTATCGGCCGCAAAGCGTTACCCGTTCAAGCAGATGTTTCACAATCTACTGATGTCAATGCTGCAGTTGAAAAAGTGATTTCCACCTTTGGTCGCGTTGACATCCTGGTCAACAACGCCGGTATTGCGGGACGAACCCTACCCTTAACGGATTTAGAAGAAGCGGATTGGGATGCCGTGATGGGTGTCAACCTGACAGGCGTTTTTCTCTGCTGTAAAGCAGTGATTCGTCCAATGATTGCGCAGGATTACGGTAGGATTGTGAACATCGCCTCAATTGCTGGCAAGGAGGGCAATCCAACGCTCATCCCGTATTCGGTGTCCAAGGCGGGTGTGATCTGCTTGACAAAGGCACTCGCAAAAGAGGTAACAGACTATAACATTCGCGTGAACGCCGTGTCGCCCGCGGTGATCCAAACACCGATATTGGACGGCATGGCACAATCGACTGTCGACTATATGGTAAGTAAGATTCCATTGGGGCGGGTTGGGAAACCGGAGGAAGTCGCGGCTGTGGTGAATTTCTTGGCTTCGGATGAAGCGAGTTTCGTAACGGGGCAGTGTTACGATGTCAGCGGCGGAAGAGCAACGTATTAGGTAATTATGGTAAACCTTAGAATCAATGGGACACTATAGATTAGAAACAACCCCCCTAAGAATCAGAATCAGAATCAACGGTATGAAGTCCGTATGGACTTCCCCGGGTATGAAGCCCGTGTGGGCTTCCCCGCCCCTTATCAAGGGGGAATAGTGTTTGTTTATTTATCTGGTTTACTATAGTCGTCAGTTATCGGTTGTCAGTTAAGAGTCCCCTCTGTAACAATTGGAGCCCGCTTGGAGGACTCCAGAACGTGATGAATTGTTGCTTCAAGTCTTCTTAACCGATAGCCGATAACTGTTAACCGACGATTATTTATTCTGCGATGCAGTAGAGATACTGACCCCCACGGAGGTATAACTCCGACCCCACAATCGCAGGCGAGGCGTTGAAACTATCGTCCAACGTGTTTTCCGCTATGATTGTAAACTCAGGACCGTGTTGAACAACATTCACGGTCCCGTTCCGTCCGGCGATATAGATACGATCCGCCGCACCAACAATCGAAGCGTAGACGCCAGAAACACCCTGTAACCGTTTCGGACCGTAGTGCGCCTTCCCCGTCTTGGTATCGAAGGCAGAAAGGATACCGTCGTTGCTTTTCAAGAAATAGAGGATACCTCCATAGAGGAGCGGAGATGGCACATAAGGTGTATCTCGACCGTATTCCCAGACGACTGCTCCTGAACCGCTAATATCACCCATCGCTTTTGCGAGGTGAACCGCCTGCAATTCATTGCCTCGGAAACCACTCATCAGATAAACGAACCCATCAGCAGCGACAGGTGAAGGAATACTATTCGCAGTCAACCCATCGCCCTCCCATAAAAGTTTACCCGTTTCCAAATCGTAGCTACGGACACGATTTGTGCCTGTAGTAACCACTTGTGCTTTCCCATCCTGTTCAACGACAATCGGTGAAAACCAGGTTGTTCTTTCATTACGATCGGTCTTCCATAGCACATCGCCTGTGCGCTTATCAAGCGCGGTGATAAAGGAATCGCCCTCATGATCTTGCACAATAACCAGCGTATTGCCGTGAAGAACAGGCGAACTTCCTTCACCGAAGGTATTGCGTTTATACATCGTGCCAACGTCTTTCTCCCACTTCACATTGCCCATCATATCCACACAGTAGAGTCCGCGCGAACCGAAATATGCGTAGATGAACTCACCGTCGGTGACGGGAGAGTTTGAAGCGAAAGTGGCATCTTGATGTGTTCCTTCATGGGGATTTAACTCTCGCAGTGTTTTTTGCCAGAGAATACTCCCATCCTCTCGATTGATGGCGATAAGATCAAATCTGTAAGCGTTTTCAACTGCTCCTCGTCCACGCCTCTGGTTAAAGAAACCGCTGAACGGATTGTCATCCCCAGATTCTTCGGCTTCTGCTTTGGCCGCTTCACCCTTAACTGCGGTTTGGATGAATATTTTGTCTTCCCAAACAATTGGTGAGGCATGTCCTGTACCAGGGACAGCAACTTTCCATCGAATGTTTTCAGTTTCACTCCATGTCGTGGGTGGATTCGCGTCGGCTGCGACACCGGTTGCGTGGGGACCGCGCCAGTGATGCCAGTTTTTCTCGAAACCGACCGGCTGCGATGCGCTTGCTGTAATCACTACCGCAGTAAGGGTAAATACTATCAGAATTGCGATTCTTTTCATTTTTAGTTCCTTTTCTTTTTTGCTAAGAGCGGTGCGGTTAGAAACCGCACCTACCAAGGGAAGATATACTTTCTTTTTTCTCCTAAGAACGGTGCGGTTAGAAACCGCACCTACCGGGATTGAGAAAGTGCGGTTAGAAACCGCACCTACCGGGGTTGAGAAAATGCGGTTAGAAACCGCACCTACCGAGGGAAAATATATGTGTGTAAAGCGGTTAGAAACCGCACCTACCGATGAAAAGTATAACTGCCTAAATAGGCTTAGGCGACAATGTCCTCAATGACAAGCGGTTGTGCCAATTCACGATTCGCCGCTTCCAGTTTTTCACGACTTGAAACGACACACACCGCGGCTTTATCTCGATTTTCCTCCAAGAGTTGGAGCAGTGCCCGTTTTACCGCTGCAGGGGTGGCACGTCGGAGTTGTGCGTAGCGATCCTCCCGCATCTCACGTGTCTGTCCTACAAGGTATTGACTCAGGGCATCGCTTGCGGCTTGACTCGGACGGATCGGTTTCTCAGCGGTTTTCGCGGTTGCGATAATCGCTCGATCAATGTCCGTTTGTGTCCATTCCACCTGTTTAACGTAGTCGGCTGCCTGTTCAAAGACGTTGAGCGTCCGTGCGACATGCGGATCGCGATATGAGGCTTGATACAGTTGTGCATCAAACGGACTATAGGTGAAATATGCCCCGTAAGCGTTGCCTTTAAAGCGGATCTCGCTCATGATGTAATCCAACCGCAAAATATGTGCACCGATACTGAGCAACGTTGAATCGGGATGTGAATAATGCGGTGCCGGGATCACGTGCGCACAGTAGGCGATCTGAATAGGACCGGCCAATCCTTCTCTCGGCGGTGTCTCAAACGGTCGAAACGCAACAGATTCTGACGGCATCGGTTCATCTCGCATCGTATTGAGCCATTCACCGAGTTTAGTGCGTGTCGTCTCAAAAGCGGTATCGGAACCCGTGAAACTCGCGGTCACGCGTCCCCGGGTCAGTAAGAAGTCACGGATCGCTTCTATATGACATATTAAATCGGTGTTAAGTTCGTCAAAATTGTCGAGGAACGTTTCGGTGTTGTGGAGTTGCGGCAGCCCGAAAACCATCTCTGAGATATGGGCTTCTGGTGATAGACCGCGCGAGGCGTGATGAATCGCCGTATTCAATCCATCCTGAATCATCTCTGTCCGGTATTCGGCAACAGCCTGGACCAGGACATCCCGAAGGCGTTCGGTGTCGCGCGGGTTCACAGCAAAGATAAGATCATGGAGCACATCAAGCGCAGCGTCTATTTTGCCATCAAGTGCTTTGAGATGGAAACGCATGTTTTGTAAGGAACGACTTGGGTCAAGGGCGTGTGTGCTGAATCCGGGTGAACACCCAATCCCGCCGGTAACTGCGGATGTCCGATGCGCTATCTCGGCGTAGTCCATATCGGCGGCACCGAGTTTGCTAATAGCGTCGGTGTATCTCGGCAGATAGGTCCAAAGATGCTCCGGCAACCCTTGCAAATCGAAGTTTAGCACGAGATAGTTAACGCCATTGGCAAAGACATCGTTGTGGAGAAGGGCGCGTCCTTCAACGTCCTCCACCGTTGTCGGGATATGTCTCGGTTTTTCGGGTAGATCGCTGACCTGAAGTTGTGGGAGTTTCGCCAATGCTTCGGGTGAATTGGGTTGGGCATTGAGACGTTCGAGTTCAGCGGCATCAGCAGCGATATGTTTCACCTGTTCATCCGTGAATTGTGCCCGTATCTCCTTCATCCGTTGGACGAGTTCAGCGTCGGTTTCCGCCTGTTTGTCTCTATCTGGAGATAGCACGCTTGTCAAGCGATGCGGATTTTCAATCAGCCGTTTCCGGATGAGTTCATTGAAAATCGCTGGATTTTCCTGCCACTGCTGACGGATATCGGCGAGAGTTTTCCCCATTTTCAGGAAGGTGTTTGAATCCCTCTCATATATCCACCCTTCAATCACACGTTGGAGCATACGGAGCGGGAACATAGAGGCGACCTCTTGGTAGTGATAGGTTGCTTGCTGGAACGCTGCTTCCACCTTCTCACTCTCAATCTCTGAATCCGCAACCTGCGTGAGGGTATCAATGACGAGTTGGGTAAACGCTTCAACGCGATCGGTTTCACTTCCTTTGAGGAGGAGGTAAAAAGTGGCAGCTGCCCCGATAGAACCGGCGCCAGAATAGACGAGATCCGCGCCGAGTTTGGAATCGATAATCGCTTTTCGGAGCGGTGCGGCTTCATTGCCGAGAAGGATGAGACTTAAAATGCGTCCCAAAACAACCTCTTCAGGATCCGTCGCATCTCCGATGAACCAACTCAGCATTAGATACGTCTTCTCTGCGAGGGGTTCATCCGCGCCAACGGGATAGGTATCAATCACAACTTGTGGTGATTTCCACTGCTGCTGATGGGTGACTTCTGGACTGAGGGGACGTAAGGCGGCACTCTCCGCGTTTCTCGGAATTTTATCCAACTTATCCGCAAGAAAGGAGAGATAGTCGTTTGTCGGAATATCACCGTAGAGGAAGAAGTAGCTGTTACTCGGATGATAATAGGTTTCGTGGAATTTTTTCAGCTGCTCATAGGTCAAATCTGGAATGGCATCCGGATCGCCACCAGACTCACACGCATAGAGCGTATCAGGCAGGAGTCGACTTGTCATTGCTCGATACAAGAGCGACTCTGGATCCGAGAAGACCCCTTTCATCTCATTATAGACGATACCTGTTATTTTCAAATCGCCCGTGGGGTCTTCGGGATCGGCAGGTGCGAGATGGTGCCCTTCGCGTTTGAAGGTCTCCTCCGTAAGGAGCGGGTGGAATACGGCATCGAAGTAGACTTCTGCTAAGTTGAAAAGATCCTTTTTCACATTGCTCGCTACGGGGTAGTAGGTATGATCTGAGCTGGTCATGGCGTTGATAAAGGTTGCCATGCTCATCTTAATCATTTCAAAAAAAGGTTCTTTAACGGGATACTTCTGTGAACCGGCTAAAACGGCGTGCTCAAGAATGTGTGGGAGCCCTGTATCGTCTGAGGGTGGGGTCGGGAAATTAATGGAGAAGAGATTCTCTGTGTCGTCTGTGTAGAGATGTAGTAAACGTGCGCCGCTGTGTTGATGTGCTAATTCAATCGTTACGGCTCGCAATTCGTCGATGGGTGTGACAGCTTTTACTTCAAAGCCGTGCAATTGTTCACCAGGACGTAAATCTATCTCTGGTATTCGGGTCGCGTCCAATATTTTAGCCTCCGTATCTATATTTTACTTTTCTAAATTCGCACAAACGAGTTCTTTGTCGTTTCGAATGAAGACGTGCTTATAAGCGAACGCGGGATGTGCCCATGTAACGCCGCCCCTTCGGTTGAGTTGATCGCGGGTCGGTTCGATCAATTTGGCTCGGCTGATAATATTCAGTCCTTCAGGGGAGAGTTCCGTGATGAGGAGTTCCCCGTGTTCGTTGAACATCCAGACCTTGTTATCCGATGATGCGGGGTGCTTGACGAGATGGATATTGCTCCAGCGCGCTTTCTGTACGGCAGTGAGGTCTTCCCACATCCGATCGCCGTTTTGCGCGTCTAAACATCGGAGTTCCCCATAACTATCGACACCGTAAATGTAACCACCGAGTCGCACAGGTGTTGCCATTGTCGTCTGTAGCGCGTCAGTATGCCGCTCATCTTTGCCTGTACGGTGCCATCCGAGTTCCACATCCAACCCATCCGGTGCCAATTTCAGCAAAAGCGAGCCCTCATAAAAGTTTGTGAAGAACAACTCGTCTTGATAGAAAATCGGGGTCGCAATCCCGATCTCCCAACGGGTAGACGGAAATGGATAGAGCCAGTGTACTGTCCCGGTTTCCGGATCAAGCGCAGCAATGTTATTACCTGTCCAACAGATTAAAATTCGTTGACCTGCGTGGGTAATAACAATCGGTGCTGAATAAGAGGCACTATCATCCACGGCTTTCCATTTTTCTTCACCCGTTTTCCTGTCAAACGCAACGATACACGCGTTGGGTTTGCCGCCGATTTGAACGATCAGGTTTTCCCCTTCAACGATAGGTGCGCTCGCGATCCCCCAGATAGGCATATTAATATTATATTCGGCATTGAGATCCCGTTTCCATACGATGTCCCCCGTAGCCGCATCAAAACAGTGTAGATGTCCCATCGATCCTAACGCGTAAGCGAGTCCACCGTGGACAGTCACAGTCGCCCGAGGTCCTGCTGTATAGTCAATTTTGTATACGCAGTCGTAAGTGTAGGACCAGATAGGTTCACCTGTCTCCCAATCGAAGCAGTGAACACGTTCAACCTGTTCCGGTTTTGTGAGCCTATCTGTAACGTATACACGTCCATCAGCGACGCTCGGTCCGCTATACCCGCTTCCGATAGGGACACGCCACCGCAGCGGAATCTGATCGCCTTCAAATTCTTCCAGAATACCCGTTTCATTCCAAACGCCCGTGCGGTCTTTACCACGCCACTGATGCCATTCATCGGCACTTGAAAAGTGCGTCTGCATCGCGAGGAGTGTAGATAGCGCAATGAGTAGGCACGTAAACTGTTTCATAAGTTTTTTGTATAACTCCTTAGATAGAGAACCATCTGCCGATAGACCTCTGTTATCTCTTTAACTTCTGATTTGAGTTTGACCAATTCCGCATGCGGACCCTCAATTCGACTCCGTTTGAGTGCGTCGGAATTCCGATGCGTATCCCCTTGATATGTTATCTGGACCAAAGGCTCAAGATGTGCGACATCGGCACCGGTGTCGCGTAAATATTCCCAGATGAGTCGGGTTGCACAGGTGCTATTTCTGTTTTGAAACGCGGGAGGCTTGTGATCGAATCGGTATTTTTCAGGGATGTATGTGTTCCCGACATCCACCACACAATCGGCATGTAACATGCGTTTCTCTGGCACTTTTCGGCTGACAAACAGGACCTCTGACTCGTGTCCGTTGAAGAGAAAATCTTGGGCGATCCATGCGCTGACGATAGCATCAAGGTCCGGATTTGCATGTGTGATAATCTGTTTCAAATTTTTTAATTATTCCTTATTTGGCTTACAAACTTTTCTCGTTTACCCATATCTATAAAGTATAGCATAGCACAGGAATAGATGTCAAATTCGCGATGGGTCAGAGGTGTATAAATCAGACGTAAGTTACGCCTCTTTTTCAGGGGTGATGAACCTAATATTACTTACTCTTCAGGCGGAGCATCTATAACGCATCGGAACCCGCGCAAGAGGGAACCAGGCTCGCCGCCGAGTCGACTGGCGCATCGGGTAAAATCTAAATTCTCTGCCCACCCCCCACCTTTTAGCACATGTCCATCGCCGGTGTCGGGTCCCTTCGGATTGATAGTAGGCGGAGAGGTGCGATAATAGTTCGGATCATACCAATCCGACACCCATTCCCAGAGGTTGCCCGCCATATCGTGTGCGCCGTAAGGGCTTGCGCCTTGTGGAAACTGTCCAACAGGCGCGGTCTCTTTATATCCATCTTTGAGCCCCGTGCCGTCATTTCCACTGAGTTTTGTTCCATCCCATTCATTCCCCCAGGGCCAAAAGCGACCATCTGTTCCGCGAGCCGCTTTCTCCCACTCTGCCTCCGTTGGTAGCCTTTTACCCGCCCAATTTGCGTAGGCAACAGCATCCTCCCATTTCAAGACAACTGCGGGGAAGTTTGGGATATTATAGGGCAGACGGTCCAGATAGTGTTTGGGTTTATACCCGGTTTCGGCGAGGAATCGCTTGTATTGTTTGTTTGTTACTTCATACTTGTCGATATAAAAGGCATCAACGAAAACGGTGCGTTGGGGACGTTCATTGTCGAACCGAGCAATATCGCGGAGCGGAAAAATCTCCTTGAAGCGTTCAATATCGGCGTCGCTGGTTCCCATCAGGAACTCGCCAGCGGGGACATAGACCATTACGGCTTCATCTTTAGAGGTTGTGATCGTCTGGATGGGAAGGGGGCCAACGAGGGGGGACTCTGCTCTCTCACGACACGCGGACATTAAAAACGTGAAAATCAAGAGAATAAGAATCGAGGTTAGGAAAGCGCGCCAGCGGAGAATTCTGATTTCGCTAAATCTCATCGCTCATAAAAATTGGAAGACGGGAAGGTTGGAAGATTGCAGCGGACTGCTATCCTTCCATCCTCCCGTTTTTTCTTCCCTTCTACTGAACTGCTTTCAGGTCCCCCCACGTCGTGGAGAGTTTACCAGCAGGTTCAACCGGTGTTGTGGACATCAGCCAGATGATAATTTCAGCGGCAATCGCACCTTTCGGTTCATCACCACCATTGGTCTGTATCACTGGAATTAACCGACCGAGGTTGCCATCTCGAACGATAATCGGATCGGCACGGGTGCCGTCGTCGTTTTGTGCAAGGGACACTTCGACTTCCCAATTGCCTTCGAGTTCATCAACGTGGAACGGTCGGTCGGAGGCATAGTCTGTCAAACTTGGGGCAATAGCACTGCCTTCAGACGTGACGACCATAGGCGTATCATCGTCCCACATAGTAATGCCATCGATATCCATCATATTCTTGAGACCACCCTCTTCGTTTCGACCTGCCAGACCCCAGAACATGTAATCGGCATGGTTGATGAAAGTGTCGCCATCTGTGGTTTCGATGAAGGTTTCGGCGATAGAGCCGTCGGTCTGTGTATTGCCTTCCGGATAGATTTCAGGTGGAAAATCACCGTAGAGAACGCAAATATCCAAGCCATCGTCGCCGGTGGTACTTTCCATCCAATCGGCTAAGTCTCCGGCTTGGCCATCGCTATCATACCACGTGACAGGAATATTCGCATCCTCGAGCATACCGACACAAATCTCTGCCTGTTCATCAGCCTCTGCCTTACCAATCCATTGCGTGATTCCGGTATAGATAGCGACTTCACCGGCGGCAAGCACGGAAGTTAAGGGGAGTGCCATTAACGCAATCAGAGTGAGTGAAAGAAAAATATTTCGCATTAACTGTTATCTCCTTCTTTTTAAGTCTCCCCACAAAGCGGGAAGTTTATCTTGCGGGTCAACGTCAAGAGCGCCGACAACCTCAAGGTAATAGTTGAGAATAATTTCGGCAATGACTTCGCCTTTCGGGTCGTCTTGGTTAGCAGTTTGGTAGACTTGGATGAGTCGGCCATTCGTTTTCGTATTGTGGACGATACAGGGATCGCACCGGTCAGGTTTTTGATCTCCAGTATCTGAAGCGAATGCGATTTCCAGGACCCAATCGTTTTTGAGTTTATCCACGTGGAACGGACGGTCCGTTGCGTAATCGTCGAGGGATGGCGTCAGTTCTTTTCCTTCTTTGGTGACTTCCATAGCCGTATTATCGTCCCATTGCACCATATCAGGTATATCCATCATGTTCTTGATACCGGCTTCTTCATTTCTGCCGCCTTGTCCCCAGAAAAAGTAGTCGGCACTGTTGGAGAAGGTATTGCCTGCGTCGAGGAATTCCTCTGCGACTGTCCCTTTCTTCGCGTCTTTCCCGACGTCGTAAATTTCGACTGGGACATCACCGAACATGACAATAAGGTGGTGTCCGTTATCCACGGTGTGGTCTTTCGTCCAGGCTTCAACTGTTTTTGCTGGACCGTGGAGGATAAGTTCCCCGATTCCGTCTTGTCCGTCAAGTAAGTCTGCCAGTATTTCAGCCTCTTCCACTGCCGCTGCTTGACCGATCCATTGCACTGTATCCGTGTAGATAAAGACATCTACTTTATTCGCGGCATCGGCTGTAGGTGCCCAGAGGGCAAGGGTCGCGGCGCATAGCACGCCAGCAACAATCATAAAAAATCTCATTTAAAAAGATCCTCCTATAGTGGTTTGAAATATAGACCTTACGGGTCAGGTCTATAACTTGCATGCATTTTACATTTTTTTCAGAAATTTGTCAAGGAAAACTAATTGACTTTAGGGTTATCCAACTTTCAGTTATCGGTCATCTGTCCCCAGCATTAAGATGGACAAGATTGTAGAACCTTCTGAATTTGGATATCCGTTTTGAGTGTTACCGTACAAATGTTACACTTTTATAACATTTTGTGTACGATAGCAATCGGCAGAGAACCCAGTGGGTGTAAGGGTGAATGGGCATTTTGTCGATTTTGGGAAAAAAATAATTCGGCGGAAAGTGTAACATTTTCGATGTTGATTTTTTTCTCTGTTCCGATAGGCTGTTCTTTTTTGTTTTGAATCGCTAACATAACACGTTTTAAGTATAACAGATACAAAGGGGAAAGTCAAGGGGGTCTTGGATTTTTTGCAAAGACTTTCAATTTTTAAGGAAATCTCGGGTTTACGTCGTTTTTTTAGGAAGCGTATTATGTTAATTGTCTGAATCGCGGATTGACACGGATTTTACAGATTTCGCGGATTTTTTATACACATCCAGGGGTATTGTCTGAATCGCGATTAATAAGATTTTTTGGTCTTGGTAGAATTATGGTGATCAGCGGATGGCTGCTTGTTCTAAGAAATCACACGTTTATTTTTAGCAAATATTTTCAAATCACGAAACAACTTTAGGACGGACGCAATTTTGACGATATGACGTGCTCTGAGAGGAAAAATTTAAAAAAACCCAGACGTTTGGTGGCACAACCTAACAGGTTATGCTACAAAAGAGCAACGTGGGTAAGTCCTAAGTTTATTAATAGCGTCAATACGGGTTCGATTAAAAGACAAAATGGCAGCGAAATAAAGCGAAATGCAGCGAAATTTTGATTCCATACGGGTTCGATTAAAAGGGTGTGTAAATGCTTTAGTGATTGACGGATTTAGGAGATGGCGTTGATCTTAATAATGTCAAGAAAATTTTGATTTTTTTCGCGAAGTATGTTAAAATTGGCTTGGTAAACTGACTGAGGAGACGTTATGGCATATCAAGATGTAATTGATCAACAAAAAGACGTAAGCATCTATCAAAGATCTTTTTTTCTCTGGAAAGAACAGTGGGATGCTTACACCGCCCCCGCGATTGGATTGGATTGGCAATACGTGAAGTTTGAAAGTAATAACGCAAATAAGGTTCCTACCGAGAAGGGCATTTATGCTTTTTTTATTGAACCCAGAATTGGTAATTTTCCAGCACACGGCTATTTAATATATCTCGGACAAACGGGACATAAGAGCGAGCGTGACTTACAAAAAAGATTTAGAGATTATCTCTATTACAAACGACATCCAAAAAGAAGACGCATCCACCTTATGCTGAATACATGGGAAAATTATCTGTATTTTTATTACGTCGAAGTAGATCCAGCTGATATGGATTTAAAACAGCTAGAGCGGATGCTATTAGATACTTTCACACCACCTTTTGTTGAACGAGGATATTCAGCGGAAGTAGGGGACATAATCAAAGGACTAAGATGATGGAAAAATTATATCTTCCTTCACTCAGAGGTATAATGGGTGATTGGGTATATTACCCCACACTCATGAAACTTAAAGATATCGCTGAAAGGGTCAAAATTGCTGAAGAGATTTACCAAAGCAAAACCCTGAACGAAATGGTACAACATGAGATAAAAAGAAAACGTGGTAAGGAAATAAAAGATTATCTCCTTAAACAAGAACAACGATTTTTTAATTCACTGATTGTAGCAGTTTATGAAGGCGATCCCAGTTGGTATGATATTACCCATATTGAGAGTAATAATCCATACGACTCTGAGGAAATCCCTGAAGATGTAGTCGCAGGAATTGGGATTCTTAGTTTGAACGGTGAAGAAGAACTATTCACGCTGGATGGACAACATCGTCTCATAGGAATTAAAGAAGCAGTGGCAGAAGCACCTCACTTGGGTGAAGATGAGTTGTCAATAATCTTTATTGCTCATAGGACTGATCTGGACGGAATGGAAAGAACCCGAAGACTTTTCACAACATTGAACAAAAACACTGTCCGGGTTTCCAAAGGAGAAACAATCGCTCTTGATGAAGATGATACAATGGCCATTACTGCCCGGAGACTGGTTACGGAAAATCCGATGTTTATGGAGAATCGAATCTTAAACAATGCAACTGATAATGTCCCACAAGGTAACCAAACTTGCCTTACCACGATTGGAAATCTCTACGATTTGTTGGAAATATTATTTACGAGAACATACGTCATATCAAATAAAAAAGGATTTACAGATAGAAAAGATGAACTCACAAAAGTGCGTCAACCGGATCACATTCTTGACGAACATTATCAAAATGCTTGTGATTATTTTACGCGACTTACAAAGAGTTTTTTACCACTACAAGAATTCGTCAACGGGTCTGACAATTCAACAATTGTCAAGAAGTATAGACATCCAGAGGGCGGTAGTATCCTTTTCCGTCCTATAGGATTGAAAATCCTAACAGAAATCATCGCAGAACTCGTGCTGAAGTATCCATTATCCAAGTGTTTCAGGATGATTTCAAAATTACCTACAGATCTGACTCAGACACCTTATCATGGGGTCATCTGGCACCCTACACAAAAAAAGATGATAATAAAAGGTAAAACGCTCGTTAAAAATTTGCAACTCTATATGTTAAATCATTTTCAAAAAGATGTAGATAAATTACGTGAGGATTATGCCAAGGCAATAGGCATTGAAACGGAAAAGGTTGAATTGCCGAAAAAAGTGTTGTAACCTATATTTCCATAGTATCACTAAAAACATGGCCAGCAATATCCTGCTCAAATATGTGAATAAGTTCAAAAACTTACGTGTAGACAGAGCACACGGCGCAGCTCCTAATAAACCTATCCTTTTATTAGCACTCATTGAATTGATTGAGCAAGGACAAATTCTCGAAAATAAAATCCTGCCTTCTCCGAGCTTGTTTGAAATTTTTATGAAATATTGGTCAATATTGACCGACCGCAGACCTAATCTCGCCTTACCGTTTTTCCATTTGAAAAGTGAAGGATTCTGGCATCACCATCCGAACGCTGGATACGAAACAGCATTAAGGGTCACCACGCAAATAAAAACGGTTTCTCGTCTTCGCGAAATTGTTGCCTATGCAAGTTTTGATGATAAACTTTTCCTCCTGCTTACTAATACCCATGATCGAGAGGTAATCCGCCAAACCATTATAGATACCTATTTCACAGATTTCAAAGCAGATATCGAAAGTCTTATAGCTGAAGAACAGCAGATTGATGAGTACAGACAAACACTGCTGCAGCAAGTCAAACAAACATTTTCATCTCTACAACCCTTGGCACTCACAGAAACGGATAACCCAATTCGGACA
>JAJEIP010000122.1 GCA_022827885.1 Candidatus Poribacteria bacterium | reverse complement strand
GGTTCCAGATCCATGCCACATATCTCACATTCAGTGGGATGTTCAGACGTAACCCATGGATGCATTGGGCACGCATACGGGGCTTTTGAGATGGCACCTTGGGTATAGATTTCTGCAAGCGTCGGTTTTATTTCAAGGGTCACATACATCCCTGGGCGGAGCCGTCCGGTCGGATTGGGGACTTCTATTTGCACTTTCTGCGTCCGCGTTTGTGTGTCAAAGAACGGATATATATAGGTGACTTTGCCAGAAAACGCCACCCCAGGCATCGATTGTGTTGTAATCTCAACCGCCTGTCCCATGTAAATCCACGGCAGTTCATATTCGTAAACGTCCGCCATAATCCATAAACTATCGAGGTCAGCAATATGGTAAAGATTCATACCTTTGTTCACATGTTGCCCTTGCGTGACGTTCATGTGAACGACAGTTCCAGCCCTCGGTGCGAAGAGCGGTAAGGTCGTACTGACCTCTCCACGGTTGCGAATATCCTCAATCTGACTTAAGGTCAATCCATACAATTCAAGTTTGGATTTTGCAGCAGTAAGGGTCTGTTCAACCGATCTTCGCAGTTCGGCGTATTCCGTGTTTTGAAGCTCCTCAACGCTTTTAAGTGCTGTCAAATACTCCTCTTGTGCCGTGACCAATTCCGGGCTGTAGATCGCCAGCAGTTCATCGCCTTCACGCACTTTAATACCCGTGAAATCAATGTGTAAGTCCTCAATCCACCCTGAAATTCGTGTTGAAGCATACGCCATACGGGTCTCATTATAATCCAGAACACCGACGGTTCGGATTTCACGCGAAACTTGGCGGAAAACAACAGGCTCCGTGCGCACTGGAATCAGTGCCTTCTGCTGCTCAGTGAGTTCCAGTCCCGAACCTTCGTAAATAGGGATTAGGTCCATCTTACAAACTGGGCAACTGCCTGGTTCTGGCATTTTGACCGTCGGGTGCATAACACACGTCCAGTAACGGATCGTTTTTGCTTCATCTGAGATGGCTACCATTGGTGTCTGGTCGGTATGTTTATCAATGCCTGATGTGTCCTCCGACATCGTTTCATGATTTTCAGTTGATGCATGATCGGCGTGTTCATCGATGCCTGACGTGTCAGCTGCTGTTGTTTCACGCTTTTCACTCATATTATGCGCCATCTCAGCTTTCTCTTGCTGACCACAGCCGAATATGAAAAGTGCAGTCATCATTAGTGTGGTAAGGAGGCAGAAATTTTTAGGCATTTTGTGAACTCCTTTTTTTACGGATTGCTCCTGAGAATTTTTTAATTATGGGTCTCTGGGCACCATTACATTTCATGGCGGTTTCTGATGAACTCCAACGGCGTTTGAACCGCATAGGGGTGAAACGTCTATAGAGGGTGTTTGGGCAATATCACGCCAACTGCTTGTTCTAATTGTGTGAGGTGTTGGTAATAATCACGCAATGCTCGTTGCTCTTCAATCCTCAAATTTAATAAAGTGCGTTGGGCATCAAGGAAACTCAAAAAGTCAATTCGGGCGGCTTGATAGGCTGTATTGGCGGCCTCCAACGCCTGCTGTGCTTGTGGAAGCAGCGTCTGGCGATAGAGACGAATACTCCGATTTGCTGTTTCCATTCCAAAATGATGTTTCTTCACAACGAAACGGAGTTTGCTCTCAAGTTCTTCAATCCGATACTCCATCGCCTCAATTTTTATATTCACTTCATGGATGTATGCGTTCCGGTGGCCGAACCACGCTGTATTTGTCGGATTTAATGTGCGTTGGGTCATAAAAGTCATCGGCATCTTTTGTGTGTGTTTCAAGTCCGGCATGCTCCGGTTTTCAAAGTAACTTGCACCGAGGGTCGGATCAGGATAGGTCATCCGTTTTGCCATTTCCACAACCAACCCCATCTTACTGATCGCCAACTTCTGCTTTTGTATTTCTTGACGGTTCTGAACGGCTAACGCATACAACTCAGGCAAAGTAGATACAACACGTTCCTCTGCCACTGGCACCGGAACTCCTAACGGCACATCCGCTGAAACGTTCAATAAGGTATTAAGACGCGCAATGATGGTTTCCCGTTGTTGTTCAAGCGTAATAATCACATTCGCTAACTTTGACAACTCCACCTGCGCCATAATAACGTTTGAATACTTGCCCTGTCCGACGCGAAACTTCGTCTGCGCAATGGCAATCATCTGCTGCAGTAATTTTTGATTTTCTTCGTTAATACGGATTGCCTCAACGACAAAAAGATAATCGTAGTAAGCTAACTTGATGTCGGTCACCAGGTCCCGCAAGGCGATTTCAAACTCCTTTTGGGCAATTAGCACATCTTCCGTAATAACCTGCCCTTTCAACGCTAAGGTATCTGGGAACGGGAACTCCATTGCCATCATCTCTTTATGGCGTATCGGTCCAACTTTCGTGTCAAGTTGTTTCGTGAAAGCGTTATACTGACGTAAGACATTATCTAAGTAGACGGCTTGTGGATATTGCTCCAGTATCGCCCGAATTTTTTCACGGATAGATTTCAACGCCGGGCTCCATTCATATCCGAGTGCTACAAGGAGTTCCAACGCAACGGGTTCGGTAAGCAGGTCTTTTGCGACTTCAGGTGAGGCTGCCAATTGCCGATGCGCCTTCATGGTGTCCGTCGAAAGATCGTAAAACAGATTTGGCATCGGTGTTTCACTTTCCAATTGGGCTTTCCACTGTTTCTGGTACTTCAACACCTTCGCTTCAACTTCGCTGAGAAATTGGTCTGATTCCACTTTCGGATCGCTTTCGGTATCGGCAATCTTTTTCTCGACTTCGGTATAGTAATATGCGGGTTGTTGTATTTCAGTGTCCCGCAACGCTTGATACGTCTCCAACCGATGGCTGGCACACCCACCTACCAAAACAGTGAGGATGATGAGACCGATTTTAAGGGTTCTGTGAATCATCGATCTTCCCTCCAACGAGTTTCTCCAACCGAGCCAGGTTCTGTTGGTAATCCGCAATCGCACGCAGGCGAGCGAGATTAAAATTCAACCAAACGCTCTGGGTCTCCAGAAATCCTGCAATGCTTTTGGGACCTTCCTGATGCCACGTCTCAGCAATTTCAATCGCAGCCCCGGCTTGCGGAATGAGCGTAGTCTCATAGAGTTCGACGAGTCGCCGTGCGTTTTCAAGGCGAAAATAAATCTTCTGGAGGGCAACCCTCGTTTCGTCCTCCAAGACGCGCTTGCTCGCTGTGACAGTCTCACGATTTTGTTGCGCCTGGCGAACTTTGCTGCTGTTCTTCAAACTTGACCACGGAATTGTTACTCCGAAACCGATGCTAAATGGGTTTTTACCACTGCCGGGTGCGTCGAACATCAAGGCTTCACCGGTTTCTACTGTCATTAAGTCAAACTTAAGCATGGGTTTGGTTTGGAGTTCAGCAAGCGCAATTCCTTTGGTGGCTTTTTCGATGGTTAACGCTGCAATTCGCAACTCCTGTCGCTTTGAGAGTGCCTGTTTTTCGATATCGGCTAAGGTCACATCGAGCGGTTCGTAGGCAACAGGCACCGTTGCCCCAAGCGACGTTGTTGAAGGAACAGACAGGATCCCATTGATGTTCGCATGCTCAACACGCTGCAATTCCGCTAACAGGACGAGATCGTATTCTAACTGCGCGAGTTGACTCTGTGCCTTCAATACATCATTGAGTATCGCTTTCCCTTCGGCATAACGTGTCGTGGCAATCGCGAGAATAGCGGCTATCAGTTCATGGTTTTGTCGTGTCAGTTCGACCGCTCGCTGGAGATACGCTAACTCATGGTAACTCAGTTTCAGTTGAACAATGAGATCCCGTATCACCTGTTCATGCTTCACACGCTCAATCTCAACCGCTTTTTTGACGACTTCTCCGGCTGCATCAAGGGTTCCTGGGTATGGAAACGCTTGTGAAAAACTAATCCGATGGCGTTGAGGTCCGACCCGCGTCTCCACACTTCGCAAGAAGTAGCCGTACATGAACATCGGATCGGGCAAGGCTGTCACTTGTGGATACTGTTCAATTGTCGCCTGCCACCGTGCTTTTGCGGCTTTAACTTTAGGATTCCGATCAACAGCGACCTGAATTAAATTCGGCAGTTCAAGGGTTTCAGCAAATAGGGTTGCCATATCGGTTTGTTCTGGCGTTGGTGTTGTCTGCGCCATTCCTTGTGCTTCTGTTTGCACCAGAACACCCAACACCAGCATGCTGCCGATAACAATTGCCGTCACTTGATGGCGTAAACTGACTGGACGCATAATTGTCTCCTTGTTAATAATTGTCAGTCGTCAGTCGTCAGTTAAGAGAGAGCTTATTAAATCAGCCCCTCTTTAACCGATAACTGATGACCGACAATTGACAACCCTTAAAGCGAAATTTTGACAGGTGGACTTGTTACGCGAACGCGGACCTCATGTTCTGTGCCTTTTGGCATAGTAATGAACCCTTGGTAGGTGCGCGCCATCTTGCTATATTTCAGTAATGCCATCCTCGTTTCGCCTTCGGGATTGGTAACCTGAATGGCGAGTTTAACATCACCTAACGCAATTTCTCCATGATCTTGCGTCGGGTATATACTGAAATAGTGCGTTTTTTCCTGAATCTCGTCGGTTTTTATCATGCCTCCCATTCCCATGTGAGACATCATCATCTTGTACGCATCTACAGTTATGACGTTGAGATCGAATGTCAAATTTCCCACTGAAATTGTCTGGAGGTACTTATCAGGATTCGCCTTGAACATCTCTGCCTGCATGTCGTTGCAGAAATAGTAGGCTTTTCCGTCCTGCTCGACTTTGACCATTGCTGCAGGTTTCATCATCATGCCATCAACTGCGCAACGCACTTTTTCATTATCGGCTGCTGCGTGCCCGCCGTGGTTATGTGCCTTATGCTCTTTGTGTGCCTCTTCCGCATTAAGCGAAAAGATAGAGAACAGTAGCACAACCAGAATTGCCGAGAAAGAGGCGACAATTCGCCGTGTCAATTTCATTTTCATCTTTTTCTCCTTTGCTAAATTAAAACGAATAGGTTGTGGTCAAAGAGACCAAATTGCCAAATTCAATCGCATCACTTTCATCGTAAAGGGTTTCTTGGGTTAGTGGAAACATGACGTTGACAGACACGAAAATACCGTTCAGTGCTGTCACAGACATACCCAGTGCTGCCATGCTATACCGCAGTCCGGTGTTGATGTCGCGTTCTCCAGCCCAAGAGGCGGAGGTTTGATAAAATCCGAGATAGTTTCCGTTAAATGAAAGCCAATCGGAAAAGCGGTACCTAAAGCCAGCGGTGTAAGTTAATTCTGTTGAGCCTTGATAGGTCTTGTTGTTCGCATAGAATGGAAATGTTCCACGTGCGGAAGCAGTGATAGCCATACCTCGATAGAGCGGTAGGTTGTACTGCAAGTTGGCAATCGGATTAAAGGTGCCGGTCCCAAACTGGATATGGAGGTGTTCGATGCCTGCGTCTCCGAGTTTCCACGGATTTTCTTCGGTTTCGCCAGTCGGAATCGTTGAACCCAACCGAAGAAACAGCAGGTCATCCGCCTTAAAGAATCCACGAATTTTATAACCTAAAAACAGATCCAAATCCGAAAGCCCAGTGTAGGTTTCATCTCGGTGATGGATATCCCGACTCCGTAGAATAGCCTGCTTGTCTTCAGGACTCACTGGATCAATCCACTCAATACTTGCCTCTTGGTTTCTGACTGTATAGGGGATGTTTGCTTGCAACGTCCACTGATCATTCAGCAAATATTGGACTCCAACATCCATTCGGTAAGTGCTCAACGCGACATGGTGTCTATGTAAAGGGGCATCAATTATTTTTCCTGTTGGTGAAAGTCCCCTTGATTCAAGGTGTCCACCTTGTGCGTCGGGGGACATTAACATATTGATATTTACTCGAAACTGATCTATCTCTTGTGAAGCCAAACTGACTTCATTCATCAGACCGCTGGGCGGTAAGACGGGATTACTTCAAGCGGGACAACTTTCTTGTGCGAACCCGAAAGAGATAAACATCCAAGTGAACAACATCACGCATAAAAACAGACGAATTTTCATAATTTTAATTTTCTCATTTGAAAAGTAGTGTAGCGCGGCGAGACATGAAACCTCGCGCTACAGGTTTATTAACGGTTCTCCCTGCAAACCTTCATGACAGGAAAGTTCCGGAAAACGCTATGAAAAATAATGGGATCAAGGAATAGGTGCGTGCTGGAAGAATTCCTGGTGGAATTCACTTAGCACTGGGTAAACGGAGGACCTCTATGGGATAGAGGGTGGTCGGGGAAAAACGTGGAGGTTAAAGGTGCGGGGGAATTCTTGAACGATTCCCACGGTGTAACAGGTAAAGTTACTGAGATAGGAAGAATTGAGACGAGAGACTGCTCAAGCGACTCACGGGATTCATGCGGGTTGTATCTATCGTCTGGAAAAACAAGTTCTAAACCTTTTGAACAGCACGGATCACCGCTCTCTGATGGAGCATCGACATCACCCGCTGCGTCTGTTTTGGGGCTTTGGCAGCAGGTTGATTGGGTTTCGGTATCTCCACTCAGGACTTCTGGAAGCACGGTGTGGCAGGATTTTTGCTCTAAAGTCGCACAAAGAAATGGACACACCGAATAGATATACAAGAGTCCTACGAGTAGAATGAGAATGTGCCGATGTTTTGCTAACACTGTTGAAATAACTCCGATGTTTCGTCAGAAAGTGGAAACCGAATAAAATCCTTTAGGGTATTATACACCAAAATCTAAAAAAGTTGCAAAAAAAAGTAGAGAGTCAATCGGAACGCTTTCTGAATGCCAATTGCTCTGGAATCCCAAAAAAAAATCCGTGACAAAAAAATTCTTTTTTGTTATAATATATTTGACGTGAACGCAAGGCTTGAAAGCACCTTTTCTCATAAAGGGTTGTTCACGTCAGGGCAGCTTCCTAATTCGTTAGGGGCGCCGCAGGTGGTAGGACACCCGCGACGCTTCAGCACTGCCATAGCACAGGTATGACAGCGCTGGTTTCTATTGTATCACAACATGCGTTTGACGTATAGGATTAATAGAAACCAGCACCCTATAGGGAAGGTTACTGAACACCTTTCTATCACCTCTTGACGCGCCCATCCGCGCGCCCACCCCTATAGTCCTGTCATTTTTCTTAGAGCGAGAGAAAAGGGGTTTCCTTTACTCTCATGTTGCAGTCTGCAAGAGGACTATGAACATTCGATTTGCACCCAACAAACTATATTAACCCAACTTGCTACTTAACAAGTTTTGGACGTTTCAACAGCACTTTTCAAGTATTTTCGCACTCCAGCGGAGTGCTATGTCTATAGAAAATGGTATATTTACCTCTTGCACTCCAGCGGAGTGCTATGTGAATAGATAGGTGGCAACTTGCGTTATATTATGGCAATTGCCTTGATACTATGACGGACTTTATTGTAGTTGCTACGACCGTCACAACTCTTCAGATTTTTCTTTAACGTTGACACAAAACGAATACACCAAAGGGCGCGACTCACAGTGTCCCCTAACTTTAGAAAAAAACATGTTTACAGCACAAGCACACCTCAGGACTCAATCCCGTGGGACACTGTTATCCAGCACGGAAATCACCGGTGCAACACAACAGGCACTCGAGGCTTCTGCAGAACGTTGGGCACAGCAGACGCTTCACGATCTCGGCTATCGGTCAATCCCGTATGCCGAGGGGTATTGGCTACGCCACGGGACGCTTAAGCATTACGACTGGGGCAACATCGTTTTGACGCTCGAACTCACGGAGGAAACGTAAATGTCGATTCGAAGTGAATCTGATAGAGACATCGTCAGACCGAAACATCAAATGGCAGTGCCGGGGCTTGGGGTCTTTATTGCCCCGAACGCTGTCGCACGCCTATTTCAACTTCATGACTATACGAAATGCCCGCGACTCGGTCCGCAGAAGGGAAACAAACGCGTGCTTTACCCTATTCTCCGACCCAATGTCATGCACTGCCCACGCTATTATCATCTCAGGCAGGCAGCACGGTTCAAAAACCAAAAAAGGCGAACCCTTGCAGACATTGAACGGAATCTAACGCGACCGCATATTATATTCCGAAGACTCTTGAAAGATGCTCAAAAAGTTATACATAGGATAATTCTTTCAAAGCGCCTCGCTTTGTAGATTGGACAGGGACAATGAGAGAAGCCGTAGTAGAACAGGCAGTCAAAACCTATTTTATCGACAAATTTCCACAATTTTCAGTATCCCAGCAGTGTGAAATCTATTTCGGCACGAAAGGGGGTATCGCGGATGTTGTGCTGCATCAGTCGATTAAGGATGAAAAAGGATACTTTGTCGCGATTGCAGAGTGTAAGAAGTGGCCCCTTCCCATCCTACGAGGACGAGCAAAAGCGCAACTGAAAAGTTATATGAGTGCGACTAACACGCGGTATGGTGTGTTGGCTGTCGGGACAGATTCCCGAAATTGGGAGTTTTGCGAGAATAAATATAACAATTGGTTCGCTGAGATCAATAGGGAAGATTTTGAATGGGGCATTGAGAACTGGAAGCCTGTACCGGCAGGGGCTTTAAACATAGACGGACAACCAAAGCATAGAACTTCGCCCTGGTGGAAACGGATCGCTCTGACTTTTGGCGTTCTGTTTATTGTTAGCCTCGCGTCACTTTTGTTGCTGTGGCCGGATCCGCCAGAGCCAATTGTTTATATCACGCGGACAGGCAAAAAATACCATACCTACACTTGCGAGTTCTTGGTGGAGCGCGGTGTGGAAAAATTTGCGATGTATTTCGATGAAGCCGAAAAGAATTATGACCCTTGTGGGATTTGCGACCCGCATAGAACAGCAAAGTCAAGGTAAAAATTCAGAGGTGGTTCGTGATCACGACCACGTCTTTTTGTTTTTTAATTTCCCTTGAAGAAAAGCACATAAACCGCTATACTCTCCTTATCACATTGACAGACATATCAAGCGCAGCCGCTTGGAAACCACGTGTTTGCCTTCCACTCGATAGGGGATAATCGGAACATCGCCATGACTTCAAATATTAAGCACAAGACGATATTTACGGGTGATAATCTGCCCATAATGCGCGGGATGAACAGTGCATCCGTGGATTTAATCTACCTTGACCCACCTTTCAATAGCAATGCCAACTATGCAGCACCCATAGGTTCAGAAGCTGCCGGTGCTGAGTTCAAAGATACATGGACACTCCGAGATGTTGACGTTGCTTGGCTTGATCTCATCGAAGCGAAATACCCCCAACTCAACCGAGTTATCCACGCGGCAATGACAAACAGTGATAAATCTTATCTGATTTACATGGCAGTCCGGTTACTGGAAATGTTTCGTATTCTCAAGCCTACCGGATCGATCTATCTACACTGTGACTCGACAATGAGTCATTACCTGAAGTTGATTATGGATGCGGTGTTTGGGAAGGCGAACTTTCGGAATGAGGTGGTTTGGAAGCGAACATCGACGAAATCGTTGGCGAAACGCTACGCGGTAAACACCGACCGAATTCTTTACTATATCAAGTCTAACGGGGCAACTTGGAATCAACAATATACTCCCTATGACGATGAATATATACAGAAGACTTTTCGAGGTCGGGACAAACATGGTAAATACGGAACAGAAAATTTATCGGGTGGAAAAGCAGGCAGTAGAAAAGCTTATATGCCATTGAGAGGCATTGAACCTCCTCCGGGTCGGGCATGGGCCCCACCTGCTCGCAACAAATTTCCTGCTTCTGCACAGGCACTGTTGCCAGATAATTATGAAGATCTCGACCAACTGGCAAAATGTGAAGTTCTTGATGATGCTGGACTGCTGCACTGGCCCAAAGGTAAAATAGGCAGACCGCGGTGGAAGAAGTATTTATCTGCGATGCCAGGTATTGTAGCAGGTGACTTGGTTCTTGATACTCCACCTGTAAAGGGAAAAGAAGGCACTGGTTACCCAACGCAAAAACCTCTTGCCCTCCTCGACAGAATCATCAAAGCCTCATCTCACGAAGGCGATACGGTTTTCGATCCGTTCTGTGGATGCGCCACAACCCTTGTCGCAGCGGATAGACTTCAACGGGATTGGATCGGTATTGACATATCAGCGAAGGCCGCTCAATTGGTTGTCGAGCGTATCAGGGACGATCAAGGTATGTTTGAAAACATTATTGCACGCGATGACATACCCAACCGCACGGATTTGGGACACATTCCCCGCTATAATGCTCCTAAAAACAAAACCCAACTCTATGGAGAGCAGGCGGGGAACTGTAACGGATGCGGTGAGCATTTTCAAACCCAACATCTTGAAATAGATCACATTATAGCGGAATCTGTTGGAGGGACTGACCATATTGAGAATCTTCAACTCCTTTGCGGCCACTGTAACCGTATCAAAGGGAATCGCGGTCAGGAATATCTTATAGCGAAATTGAGAAGTTAACAAACCAAGAGGAAGCCGAGTTAGGCGTTTTCGTCATTACATCACCACCGACTCGTGGAATGCAAACAGAAGCAAGCCGCGCTGGAACATACCGATACCCCTTTTTAGACCTGGAAGCCCCACGCCTACAAACTTTTGATAAATATCAGTTATGGATTAAAATGTAGTCAAGCAAGACTCAAACGTTAGCTGGGGTCTATCACATCTAATACGTCACAGAGGAATACAAAATATGAATCATATAGACGATTTGACTCCATTACAAAAGGAAGTTGCTCAAACAATAATTGAAGTTGTCGCAGATAACCGAAATTTAGGAGTATATCGTTTTCACCTAAACGATTTATACAATCAGCGTCAACGTATTCAACAACACTCTAATGCACGAGATATGGATGCCGCTATTCGTGGTATCGTGAATCAATTAAGAGATAAACATCGTCAAATTTATAGTATTGAGCAACACTCTGGATTCTACGAAATTGCAGAGGGGAGTCTTTTGTTTTATATTGTTAGAGAAAGACGTTTAAGACAAATAGTCCAAGGTAATTGTCTCTGACTTACCTCAGCAGTCTTACTTTAGAGTTGCAACAATGCCAAGAGTATTTCCGTATCCTTGTCCAGAGATGAAGGGTCCGCGGTTGCGTGCTTCCTATTCTAAATTTTCCCCATTGCTTTCTGGATTACACGAAATAGTGCTTCTTCGCGGGCTTCAAAGAAACTCAAGAAATCATCATCTCGCAGAGCATCGGCAGAGATCAGGTGACCGGCAAGCCTCTTATCCATTTCGTCTTCGTCTATGCCAGCTGTCCCTTCTACTCGTGGTAAATACTCTGAAGGGGCTCGCCCCCCGATCATTTGATTCGTGCGTGCTGAGATTGCTGTTTTATTGATAATACTATTGTAGATATTGCGGTCGATGCCCTCTCTTTGGCACCAGGCTCTTGGAAATATGTGATGGATGTCAATCCTGTCCGCAAAAAATACCTTCTCATCAATAGGAATTCCAGTGCGAAAATCGCATGCGCCTCCATCGTGCATCATCAACGCGTGGATTCCCTTATACAAGGCACTACCACGGGTCCGGAGTTCAGATAAACGCTTCTTTTGGAAATTTGCCTCCCGGATTGTTGTTGGTTCCTTTCCACCTTCTTTTATCCATGTAGTCACTTCAGAGAAATCCCTAGCGGACTGAGTATCAGTAGCACCGGCATACATCTCACCAAGCACACCGCACCAATACCAACGCGCAATCTTCTGCTGAACTTCTTCTGTTTCACTTCTATTCCCCAAATCCGTTAGAATCGCTGCCAGCGGGACAAGTTGAGCTGAATACGGAACATCTTTCGCATTAAATACTTTCTGTCTATGCAAAAATCGAGCAGCCTTCAGAAATCCAACCTCAATTTGATCTGCCCACTCTTCATAACGCTTTCGATCCAACTCAAGGATTTCTTTACGCTTGCAACTCACTGCCGCGTTTAGATTTTTGGTATCGATCAGTGTAAGTGCTTGTAGAAAGTTGATACCATCCAGTTTTCTTAGCCCCTTATGCTCTCTGAGACATTTTTTTCTAAGTTCCCAATCATCACGCAATTGGAAGTTTTCAGCAGCGAGGGATGCCGTGAGAAGCTCAAATACAGTGAGTGTTATCCCTCCGGTGTTTACTTTCTCAAATACCAAGCAAACGGCTTCTTTTGAGGCCCCACTTAACTCAATAATAGGAACCTCGTATTGATTAAAGCGTTGAATTATCTCAGTGTCGAATTTGAAGAGCGACGTAATTTTCTCAGCGTCCTGATTCCAATGTTGTATGTATCCTTGCTTCCAATCGGAAGAGTCGAAAATCTTGTGCACTGGAAACATGTGTTTTTCATACTGATCTTGAGTTGATGAAAGGTCAATAGTTTCTGCTTTTCCATTAGATGTCAATACTTGCAAACGATGATCTTTTCCACAAGAAACGACAGCCTCCTCGCGCTCTGTTTCGTTTCCAAGACACGCTTTCATGTCCAAGTAATAATATAAACGCCTTGTCCTCCCTTGAGCGTTTCTCGTAGAAACCCCGTTTTTCGACATTAAGGTTTGAAACAGCGCGGTGAGCCGTTGTTGTCCATCAAGTATAAGGGTATCGGGTTCCCTGTGAACATCCGTAGCATTCACCCCCGCAACGAGTCTTGTTTTGAAACAGATATCTGTGTCTCGGGCTTTGAGGGTGAGCACGGAACCAATGGGAAAATCCCGAGATATGCTGGCGATAAGGCTTCGGATACGGTCATCGTTCCACACCCATCCCCGCTGGAAATCAGGTAGTTGTATCTTACCACTTCCGATTTCTTTGAGCAAATCTTGAAGGAAAGGTTGGCCAATATCAAAAGTACTCATGTTTATCTCTCCAGTTAACAAAATTTTACAATGGTGATGAAACTTCCAGTTTCAATGGATCAGAATTCAGTCATCACGAGTCTCTGGTGCTTCTACTTTGAAAGTTGGTTGTCGCTGAGATTATAGCGGTGAGATAGTTCTGCTTGGGAATTTTCACCCGTAAGTGTCTCAAGAATAACTTCGGCTTTAAACTCAGGGGTGAAGTTTCTTCGTTTTTGTTTCGCCATCGGAAATTCCTTTCAAGTAGATTGTTATTGTATCACAATCTTGGTCCAGAAGGTGGTCCGAATTTCCGGTGGCAGTACACTCTACCCATTCACTTGTTGTTCGCTAGACATCATCCCTGCTCTCATCGGTTCAAGTGTGCCATCACGTAAGTATTTAGCGTACCGTTGGAACTGCCATTCTAGGCCAGTGATTTGTTCTGCCCACTCCCGTAAAAGTGGACTACACGTGCTATCTTGTACAATAGCAGACAACGATGGAAGTTCTTCACCAATTCGTTCCGCGATTTGGTTATAAAGAAGTCCTCTTGAATTTTGAAAACGATTACGCTCGTAAATAGGAAACTGAACGCTATATTCTTGCTTGATTTTATCTGCCCAATTTCGCAGCCTTTGATTGTTTACAACATATGGATCAACCCTAACAAACTTGACCCTTTGCATTGACACTACGCCGCTTGACACTGTACAACTAACTTCTGGAGTTTGAGCATTTGGGTTTTCAAATTCTGCTTGTAGCCTATCTCCAAACTTAATCATACGTCTCTTAGGGAACGGAAGAACATTATTTGGGTGTAAAAATAGGCGGTCAATTTCCTTGACTGTCGTAAGTGATTCTCTTTCTCGGTTAAATCCTTGCGCTCCAGCAGACCGAAGACATACAGCTACATCAGATGTTTCCAATAAAGCCGAAGGCAGGATTTGGAAAAGTATGGGTCCATACGGGTTCGGTACGCTCCTATCACCGCGGGCAAACGATTCACCAAAGTCCGCTAAGTTTACAAACACTTTATCCCATACACTATTTTTACGATCAATGGCATCAGTCTGAAATTCCGTGAATTTCACTTGTTTACTTTCAAGCAAAGCGCGTGAAGGGATTCCACCGAGACTAAGATATGATTCAAAGTCAATTAGCTGACACGCGTGGTGGAGAAACACCCGACGTTCCTCAAGCAGATCGACTAAAGATTGAATCTGGCTGCCAGTGATCATAGAATTGTCGTTCCTTAGGACTTAAAAAGTGAAGTTGTCCACTCTCATCCATACTATAAGGCGTACTATCTCCAAAAATACCTTCAAGGCGTGCTGGCTCATTCCTTAGTGCTTTAATAAATTCCGGACGTGCTTCCGCCCACATTGATTCTGCTGTGTCGAGTGATAGACCTATTTTGCCGAGTCGCCATTCTATCTCCCGATTCCACCATTGAGAGGATATCGAATCATCAACGAGACCACTTTCACAGTAAAAACTAACCCAATTCAGCTGCCTCCAGGGTAATCCAGTCTTCTTTGCGGCTTCGCGAAGAGCAGTTTTTCCTTGTGGAGTGTGTTTATCTAATGCGACCCAAAACGGGAATCTCGCTTTGACATTATGAACTATAGGCATCTCAGGCATTCCATTCTTAATAGCTAAATATGCTGTTGCTTGTATAAAAGCCCGATCCCAGGGCCATCCACCTTTTCGATAGGCTTTCTCTGCTTGCGTAACGAGCCTAGTCACAGAGTCGTTTCGGCACTGAGAGACTGCCCATCCCCAGTATTTTTTAGGTTCCTTAATAGCAGCACTAATAAGCTTAATATGACAGTCTTCGTCAGAACTAGTTAGTACTGAACTGTCGCCTTCTGAAAGTGCGTACGCCAAGGACCCTAATCCAGCAGCATCCTTAAATTTCTTCGATGAAGCAACCTGACTAAGAATATCTTTTATTGCTGCTTGCTGTTCCCCCAATTTTTTGGGCAGTTCCCATTTTGCCATGAGAGGCCAGCATTCTTCAGCAATAATTACACCGGTTCGCCTCTTTAGCCATGCCGCATCATCGACCTGATAAAGATGATCCACGACCTTACCAACAAGGTCATCGTTGCCACGACGTACGGCTTTTTGGAGGAGTGAGCGGTAATCTTGATGTGTATTTGGATTAACCTTATACATGAGCATCAATCAACCTTTTACCTGAAAAAATTGAGGTTTCAGGTAAACTTCTGTTGTAGTTACAAATTTATCAGGAAAATATGGTGAACCGAAATTTTAGACAATATGTTAACATAAATCCAGCAGTTTGTCAAAATTAAAAAAGAAAGCGGCAGAACTATTTATCTTTCAGTTTTTTGTTAACTTCGTCCGAGTTTGACTCTAAAAATTCCGCTTGCCCTTATAGTTAAGGGGCTGCAGGACCTCCGTCCATTTTTTGCGTTCCGCCCAGCGATGGACGGTGCGGTCAGTTGTGTTGAGTAGGCTAGCGATCTCTGGCGGGTGTGGCGAAAAGTCCCGCTGTGACTGCGATTAGGATGGGGCATAGACCGATTTGCAATTTCCTTTCTTTTCTGATACACTACTCTAACCAGTTTAGGTAGCACCTATCACGAATGGTGCACACCGTTTCTTCCACCTTCCCACTGTGGTAAGGGTAAGAAGAACGAAAGGTAAATCTAAATTGAAACCCGATTGGTATAAAAGTTCGTTATGAATATGGAGAGTTGGAAAATACCGCCCCGCAAAAAGAGGTTCCGATGAGCGCACAAATTGACTTGAAACACTTAACATAACTTGGTATAATTTTAATATGGCGAAACAAACTTATAGAAGAATACGAGACCCAATTCATGGGCTTATTGATTTTTCAGAGAGAGAACAGCAGTTGATCGACACCCGAGTTTTTCAGCGGCTCCGTCGGATTCGGCAATTGGCAATGGCGTTTTTGATTTATCCGAGTGCTCTACATACGCGCTTTGAGCATTCAATCGGTGTGATGCACATCGCTGGTCGAATTTGCACCAGTCTCCACGAGTTAAACCCCGATAGAATTAGTGATAAGGACATTGCTAATGTTCGTTTCGCAGCGTTGCTTCATGATGTTGGGCACGGCCCGTTTAGTCATCTTTCTGAAAGTCTTTTGAAAAAATTTGCACCTGCCCAAGTTTATATGGGAATAGACCGCGAAAAGATTCATGAGCAAATCACAATAGATATTATTTGTAACGATTCGCAAATCAAAGACATTCTGGATGATAAAGAACGTGAATCCTTAATTGACATGATACAAGGGAAAACAACACGGGACTGGAAACGCGATATCATTTCGAGTGAGTTAGACGCGGATAAGATGGACTACCTTCTGCGTGATTCCTATTTTGCCGGTGTTAAGTATGGAGCATACGATCTGGAGAAGCTCATCGAATCTTGCTTGATCGTTAACCATCCCGAAACACAACTTGTTCTTAACAGCGAAGGACTTTATGCTCTCGAACAATTTATGCTCGCTCGGTATAATATGAAACAGCAAGTATACTGGCACGAAGTCAGTCTCATTTCCGATGAGATGGTTATTCGTGGGATTACCCTTGCTATTGAGAATGGCAATAAAAAAATCGCCAAACTTTATAAATACCCCAGAAGAAATAAGAAAGATACCGATCAAGACTATGAGAAAAAGTGTAAAGATTTCGTTCAAAACTATCTTGATTATCATGATGAAAAGGTAATTGACCTTTTGAGGAATTGTAAACAGCAGAAAGCAAATAAAATTTTCAATCGACTTTACAATCGAGACCTTTTCAATACAATTGCTGGACTCAGGTTCAAATATGAAGAGGTGGAAGTCCGTGATTGCCTTCGAGAAATGGTAGCGGATCCGGACCGAAAACGCCAATGTGAGAAAAAGATTGCGAAGTGTATAGGCCGCAAAGCCGATGCTGATTATATTATTGTTAACAAACCTCCGGTTCGGAATTTGAATTATGACAGTCAATCCAAACTCCAGAGTTCGGAGGCGGTTATGATTTTTGACGAAAATAACAAGGAACAAGATGGATTAGAGTCCCTAAGTGACTACGCGGGTGAACTGTTTCTCGCGAGACGCTATGAGGGTGCCTCTCCTTTAGAAATCGTTCAAGTCTATGCCCCATATCAAGTATCAGAAAAAAAGAAGCGTGAAATTCAAGACATTTTACGCTCTTCATGAAAGGAGATAATGTGCGGATTACTGATGTTTTGTTACTCGTTGTTGAGAGGGAAGGAAAAGATGGTCTACATGGTAGAACACTCCTCCAAAAAAAACTCTACTTCTTATCGGTACTCCAAAAAGCAAATTTTGGATTTTCTGCTCACTACTACGGGCCTTATAGTGCTTTTGTTGCAGAACACCTAAATGGCTTAGTCGAGGATGGTATCTTTAAAGAGGTTACAGAATTTTTTACCACGGACTCAACCGAGCGGAATGCTTTAGGTGAAAAGCGCCGACATACGTATTTTCTCACAGATGCAGGAAACAGAGCCTGGCAGGTCACTCAGAAAAAAAACGATTTCCATAAATGGGACAGAGCACTTAAGAAAATCAACGATCGGAAAATTGCGAATAATTTTAATCTTCTCTCAATCGCAGCAAAAGTGCATTACATTGTTGATTGGGAAGGAGAAAAGAGTGTAAAAGAGGTTTGCCAGACAGCTAAAGAATATGGCTGGGATTTCACTGAGAAGGACATCAAAAAAGTACTTTCTTTTCTTATGAAACTTAAATTGGTAAAAACTAAGGAAGTGTAGTAGCCTTTCGGGTTTGAGTTTCAATGTGGGCATTGCGAGCTGGAGAAAATTCCAAGCAAAAACACTCGCTATCAAAATTATTGCATGGGGACACTGCCAAAACGGATTCGGAAGTGTTGATCTTCGTCCTTTGGATAGGCGGGTTCGCTATGCAAAATATCCTTTTTTCTTTACATCCCGATGGCAATTCTCCCTCGATGAATCGTCTTGAGCTCTCCTTTGTTTTCTGCTATACTATATCCAAGCTCGTGGACAGGAATTTTAACTTGGTGCTTCCCGCGCCAAATCCTGTCCTCCACCTTTAGAACGGTGTTGGCGAGCCTACGAGCGATACCTCGTTTAACATATCGAATATTGACGAAAACATTAATAATGGGTCTTTGGCTAATCGTTGTTGCTATCAACACAAAAAGAGATTGACTCCGAAACCTTTGTTTTCGGATAGCCTTACTGTATTGATCTGCAATATCGATTTCACAAAAGATCCTATCCGCCAAACTGGAGGCTCTCCAATGCGGAAGGTAAAACCGCCAGTGTCTGCCGTTTGTGATGATGGCGAGCGGTATATTTCCGCTATAGGCGTAGAAGCAGATCTGTTCCTCGTGTCTTGCGATTGGCTCGTTCCACCGTTTGCACTCGATGAGCACTACAGGACTCTCATCAGGTTTGACATACAGGGCGTAATCCGCCCTTCTGCTTTCGACCTGATACTCTGGCACAACCTCCATAGCTGCTAAATGGGTATCGTCCCACCCTAATGCTCTGAGTATCGGCAGCACAACATACTGTTGCGTAGTTGCTTCATTCGCGTCTGCCAACTGTCGTTCGTGTTCAAGAATATGTGTGAGTGTGTTTTTCAAATCAGACATATAAAATTTCTTTTTCATGCAGTCAACTATCTCCACGGATAGAGATGGCTTCAGTCTTGGCTAAATCCGTCGCACGGCATACTCCGCCCGCAACACCTCAACTATTTCTCGTCTTTCAGATCCATTTCATTCAACAACGCCAAGGCTTTCTTTTGGATGTCAAGTGCCACAGCCAATCTCCCAACGTGTTGTTCCAGTTGAGCGATCCGCTCTGTAGCCTCCTTGGATGGCTTACTGCTTGATTCAAAAAGGGACGCGGCATTTTCAAGGAGTTGACGTTTCCATTTTGAAAGTTGCTCTTCGCTGAGGTTATGTCGCCGACATAGTTCTGCTTGGGAACTTTCACCGCGGAGGACCTCAAGAACAACTTGCGCTTTAAACTCAGGGGTGAAGTTTCTTCGTTTTCGTTTCGCCATCGGAGACTCCTTTCAAGTGTGATGGTTATTGTAGCACAACCTCGGTTTAGAGAGTGGTCTAAATTTCCGATGGTAGTACAGTTTTGTGTACGATTTGCATGATGAACTGATGGACAATTCGTAATTTTACCAGTTGCTTTTCACTCCATAAAGGAGTAGGAATCTGCGGATTGGAAAAAACGAAAGGCGGTAGGTTTCCCTACCGCCTTTTTCTTTCATTTGGGGGATTCAAGGATTGACAGTTCGCTGTTCTTTGAGCGTTTCAATTTCTCGGGTAAGGGTCTCGATTTTTTGATCGCGGTCGCGAACGTCTGACCCGCAAATAACCCAAGTTGCCACTTATTTATACACATAGCACTCCGCTGGAGTGCGAGATTAAATACGCGATTTCCTATAGACATATCACCCCTTTGGGGTGAAGAACGCGCTGACAAGGGTTCTTCAAACGCATAGAATTCGTTAGTAGCACGTTGGAGACTCCTAAATAGCCTAATACTAATAGAGCATACATAACTGAAAATGTGTCTATAATATGCTTGACACCAAGCCGATAAATCGCATAAAATTTTAGTTACAGAAACCAGAGATTGGAGGGAAATCAATGAAGATTACAGGTTTTGAATACCGAACCATCTCCATCCCATTCATTCCAGCGATACAGGAGCATTCCGGTATGGATTACCCGACCACCTTGGTTTGGGTGCATACAGATGAAGGATTGACAGGGTTGGGTGAGAGTAATTCCCTGAACAGCGATATTACAGATCAGGCTGACCAGATTGCCGAAAGATATGTCGGCAAAAATCTATGGGATATTGATCTCGCCTCGGAATCATTTGTTTTTCAATGCGCCTTTTACGACTTGGCAGGACAGGCATTAGGGGTGCCTGCGCATAAGTTAATCGGTGAGAAATATCGGGATAGCGTTGAACTTGCCTATTGGTCGCCACCGATGCCCGCGGAAGCGACAGCGGCAGAGGCGGAACGCGCCGTGAACATGGGTTTTCGGGTACATAAACTCAAGGCTCGGAAAGCGAATATTGTGGAAACCGCGCGTCTCATCAAAGAAGCGTGCGGACCTGATTTCCAGATTCGTGTCGATCCAAACACGGAATTTGGAGATTTGGAGACCGGACTACGACTTGCGGAAGAGTTGCTTCCGTATAACATCGAAGTTTACGAAGACCCAATCCGATTTGAGGATTTGTCCTGGTATCGTCAGATGCGCGAAGTAGTGGAAGTCCCAGTTGCCCGCCATCTGGGAGCACCACCAGGGATCTTAGAGAATATCCTCGCAGGTGCGGTGGATGCAGTCAATATGGGTGGAAACGTCGCGGGACTCCGTAAAAGTGCCGCCGTTGCTGAAGCCGCTGATCTACCGATCTGGGTGCAGATCTTTGCGTTCGGTTCATGCGTCGCTTCGACGTTCGCGGCACACATCGCATGCACACTGCCGAATTGCACAATGCCCATTGATGAACTTCCACACATCCGCGTTGACGATCTCTCTGGCGGCAGTATGGATCTCTCAAATGGTGCAATCAACCTATCAGATGCGTCGGGATTGGGTATCAGTCTTGATATGGATGCCGTTGAGCGGTATCGGATCCGTTAGCGAACAACAATCAGCGGTCAGACGGGTTCGCGACCTTTGGAAAAATGGGAATTTATTTCTGAATATTGCTTAAATTCCACAGGTGTCAAATGGTTTCCTAACGCCGAATGTGGGCGTTTCTGATGATACGGAATCTATGCTATTTTCGGAGGCCTCACCGCTCCGCAGATACATGAGAGGCAATAATGGCGATACCCCCGGTGAGGGTCATACAACCGAAAATAGAACCCGCAGCAACTAATCTCATTTGAGACGATCGCATCCTCGCTTGATAGGCATCGGCGTAAGATTTGACATACTCAGCCGATTTTCCGATCAATCTCTCAGGTGGCGGATTCGATGGACGGATATGATATCGAAGCAGCAGACTGAAGGCCCCCGCGGCGCTCATTGCAGCCGTCCCGTAAAAAAGAGCGTCCTGCCCCTGCCCGAGCGTTGCGTCAGCAATGAATCCCGTCATCAGACCACACATCGATGCGGTGAAAGTCACACCCATGCCCGCTCCAAAAGAAGCCAGCACCTCCACATCGCGTTTGGCATCCGCCGCCGCTGCTGCTTTTGCCTGAAGACGTATCGAGTCCTGCTCCGCAAGTGGCAGCCGCGCAGGATGTTTAGCACCGCAGCTTGTCAGTGCAATAATCCACATACTTGACAAACACCATAAACATCGTAAGGATTTCAAATAACGACGATAGTTCTGGGTGGAGAAAGGAGTCATATCCACACCGAATCCCTTTTAATGGCTGATGTCCGATACCCGCACAAACGTGTATCCCTCGCGTTTGAGCGCAGTAATGATCCTGTCTGTTGCCGCTATGGTTCCGAGACGGATAGCGTTCCCATAGACGCCTTTTCCATCGTGTAAGATGATGATGGAACCCGGCTTTACCTTCTGCAACACCGTTTTGGTGATTTTGTCCGGGTTCTGTGTTGTCCAATCCCAACTCCATACATTACCACTCACATGTGCGCGGTCCCGCTTCGCGAGCACCCACGCCACCGGCAAAAACCGTGTTAAGATAGGTGCCCGAAACACAATATCACCCTTTACACCGATGTCACGAAGCAGGGCATCCGTCCGTTCAATTTCCCGCCGGACAGAGGAGGGCGGCAGCAACCCCAGTACCGGATGGCTATAGGAATGATTCCCGACTTGGTGTCCTTCAGCGATAATGCGGCGTACCGTTTCAGGATGCCGTTCAACCCGATTCCCGATCATAAAGAATGTGGCTTTGACATCATGTTTGGCGAGGACATCCAGCAACTGATCGGTATAAGGTGGACTCGGTCCATCATCAAAGGTGAGCGCGACGATCCGTTGATGTGTGTTCAGGTGAACAATGTTCTCTCCGAAGGGCGGTCTGAAGAAAATCCACAACAATCCCACCGTTGCGACCCCTGACACAGCAGCGATTATTAATTTCATGTTTCTACCCATCAGTTCACAGAGTTATTTAACTTTACAGTGTAAATTATATCAGATGTTTTTATCTTTGTCAAATAATTTTTGAGTGTGACCTCGATGCCGAGAGATTTTCGCGCCGGGTTGAACGCGTTGACCGAGTTTCGCCTCCGAAATTCTGTGTCTCCTTGTCGCGCGATTTATCGGACGTTCGGGGGTCAAGAACGGGCAATGAATGGTTTCCCTACTACAAACGGGGATACTCCGCATTTTAGACTGGACAGACTCATCGTCGTATACTTTGGAGAGCCTCTCTTTTTTTCTCAATTGATTTTCTTTTGGGTGCATGTTATCCTTTATATAGAGGCGACGGGAACAGAAAAAAACAAAAGGAAACACGCTGGGGAAGACAGAATGGATGAAAAAAGTTACACTTTTCACCAAATTATTTTTTCCCCAACAGAGAATCGCAACAGGGGAACATCAAGGAAACCCACGCTACCAGTGGATTTTCAACCGGAACGTGCACGGAAATGCCAATTTAAAAATGTTATAAAAACGTAACATTTTACACCAGTTTAAAAAAATAGTAGAAGCGAAGGCGGACGCAAAAACACGGAGGAAAATATCATGACGTATATCAAGATTCCGAAGGGATGGGAAATCCCTGAAAATCAGGCGACATCTGAGTCAGATTATATCAATCGCAGAAAATTCATCAAAGACTTGGGGATAGCAGGTGCGGGTGCGCTGCTCTTTTCAAGTTCAAATGCGTGCGCGCAGAACAAAGGCGTTGAAAAGCAATTAGAGCCTTTCCGTGCCCAAAAACTTGCTGCCGAAAATAATGCGAACTTTACTGTAAATCGACAGATGACGGATGAAATAATCGCTGCGACTTACAACAATTATTACGAATTTACCAATAGAAAAGACATTGTTTGGAAGAAGGTGGATAAATTCAGAACACGTCCATGGGAAGTCGAAATATCCGGATTGGTCGAAAAGCCGATGACACTGGATGTGGACGATTTAATTAAACAGATGCCGCTTGAAGAGCGTATCTACCGATTCCGGTGTGTTGAAGCGTGGGCAATGGTGGTGCCTTGGATCGGGTTTCCAATGAAAGCACTGCTTGACAAAGTTCAACCGAAGGCTGAAGCCAAATACGTTCGGATGCTCACATTTTTGGATGCCGACATGGCACCCGAACAAAACGATCTCCGTATGCCGTGGCCCTACTTTGAAGGATTAACACTCGCCGAGGCAATGAACGATTTGACGCTACTCACTGTGGGTATCTATGGGCATATCATGCCGCCGCAGCACGGGGCACCCATTCGGCTGATCGTGCCTTGGAAATATGGATTTAAAAGTATTAAATCCATTGTGAGTATTGAGTTGACCGATCAGAAGCCGCGGACTTTCTGGAATACGCTCGCCCCGAGGGAATACGGCTTTGACGCAAACGTTAATCCCAATGTGCCGCATCCACGCTGGTCGCAAGCCAAGGAACGGATGATCGGAACGAATGAGAGGCACCGAACGGTGATTTACAACGGTTATGGTAGCTACGTCGCACACCTCTACTAAAGTAAGCCAAGTTGCTACCTACGAGATTTAGGCATGCAGCGTCCCGTTTTCATTGAAAGCCGTTGCTGGGCGGCCCGGTTTTGTAGTGTATCCTATTCGGTTACGCACAGTCTTTTGCACAGGAGACCAACGGTTCCCTATGCTACCAAGGTTGCCAGGCGACTATTTGAGGCAGTAGGAAACAGATGAATAAAAAACAGACACCCATAAAAACCTTTCTTGGATTCTTATGTTCAGTTCTGCTAATACTTGCCGGATGTGATGAGATGCGGCTTGATATGCTCGACAAGAAGGAAGTTGGACCCGAGATTGGTCCCATTGATGACAGTGTTGTCACAGCGAATACGCAATTTGGTTTTAAGTTGTTCGATGAAATCCGTAAAACTGAGCAGGATAAGAATATTTTTATTTCGCCTCTCAGTGTTTCTCTTGCCTTAGCGATGACGCTAAACGGCGCAGCCGGAGAAACTGAACAAGCGATGACCAACACATTGCAACTCCAAGGATTAGACGCCGAAGCGATTAACGTCGGTTATGCTGGATTACGCCAGACGCTTTTAACATCAGATCCGAAGGTAACACTCACGATTGCAAACTCGCTTTGGGCACGCCAAGGTATCCCATTCCATCAGAGTTTCCTCCAGCGAAACGCCCACTTTTTTGAGGCGGAAATTTCGATGCTCGACTTTAACGATCCGAGTGCTTCCAAAACAATTAACCAGTGGGTAGATACCAATACAAACGGTAAAATTCAAAAAATCGTTGGAGATACAAGTGATCCAGATACGGTGTTGTTCCTCATCAACGCCATCTACTTCAAAGGCGCATGGCAGCGAGAGTTTGACCCATCAAGGACACAAGATGATTCTTTCTATCTCGCAAATGGTAATGTAAAACAGGTACCAATGATGAGACAGCAGCGCCGGTATCCATACTACCGAGGGGAAAATTTTCAAGCGATCAGCCTCGCTTATGGGGATGGTCGGATGCGTATGTATATCTTTCTCCCAGATCCCGAATCCGATCTCAACACCTTTTTAGAGAATTTGAACGCCGAACGTTGGGAGAATTGGCTGTCCCGGTTTCATGGACAAGACGTGTCACTTGTTATGCCCAAATTTAAGTTGAAGTATGAAAGGAATCTTAACGACACGTTGCAAGCACTCGGCATGGATGTCGCGTTTGATCCGGAACTTGCAAATTTCAGCCGGATGGCACCTTTAGAACTTTTACCTTGGGATAATTTGTATATTAACGAAGTTAGCCATAAAACCTTCGTTGAGGTCAATGAAGAAGGGACTGAAGCCGCAGCAGCAACCAGTGTTGGGATAGTTGGCATAACCAGTGCTCCACCGCCACCAATTCCTTTTACTATAGACCGCCCCTTTTTCCTTGCGATTCGTGATAATCAGACAAAAACGGTGCTATTTATCGGTGTTGTCGTAGACCCCGCCCCTTAGGTGGGATCTGTATGGTGCTGGATATATATGAAAAATCTTATTTTCCTCCTATTCCTGTTGCCTATATTTTCTGCTTCGGCAGCTTGGGAGTCCATAGAGAGTCCGCACTTCCGAGTCTACTACCAAAAGGGAACAGCGGATCCTGTGTCAATTCTTCAGGTTGCGGAGGATTTTTACGCTGAATTGCCGCAGTTGACCAGCCGCATGTCACCCGGAATGATCGACATCTGGGTGTGCGACACGCAAAAGGAGTTTCAAAATTCGGTTCACGCGCCGATTCAGGATTGGGCGGTTGGATGCGCCTTCCCGTTGAGTCGACGTATCGTTATCCAAAATCCGAAGTATATTGCGCTTGCGAAGTTGCAGTTGGTGCAAGTTTTGCGTCACGAGATTGCACATGTCCTTTTTGGACAGTGTACCCGTAAAGCCGTCAAGGAAATCCCACTGTGGTTCATAGAAGGTATCGCAATTTATTTCGCTGAGGAGTGGGTGCCGAGTCGCCACGAAACATTGCTGAAACATATTTTTTCTAAATCTATTATACCGCTTCAAAAACTGGAGCGGCGTTTTCCACGGACGCAAGCCGGGGCGGATTTGGCGTATGCCGAAAGCCAGGATACCGTCCGTTGGTTGGTCGAAGTTAAAGGGAGGGATGTGCTGTTTTCGCTCATCGCGGAACTCCACGCCGGCAGCAATTTTAACACTGCTTTTGAAACTGTCGTTGGATGGGATCTTGCCACTTATGATATACTTTGGCGTGAATCGCTGACGGAACGTTATCAATGGGCATCTCTTTTTTCTAATTCCTACGTCTTGTGGGGCGGTTTCGGTGGACTTGCCCTTATCGGCTATCTCGTCTGCTGGAATCGGAGACGCCGGCACTTGAATAAACTCGCGCAGCAAGAAGACGCTATAGACCCATTTTTCAGATCTTAATTTTACCTTTATGAACATTTCATTCATTGCCCTCGCACTCTGCTTAATCTGTTTCACTTCCGCGGCGACTGCCCAACCCAAACGCCTCGCGCAGTACCCTAACCAAATGACGCGCGATGGACACATCGTTGTTCTTCCCGATCACGGCACTCTCTATATCGTTTCCGATCTACATGCACATTGGGACGATTTTAACCAATGGCTCCAACTCACGAAACTGGTGGAACGCATTCAAGCGGACGAAGATGTTTACGGATTGATACTCGGTGATGCGGTTGATTATAAGCCCGATGAACCGAGACACCCCCCGTATGGGGATACGCTTATCATTGACCGGGTTATGGAACTCCACAGACAACTCGGCGATAAGGGTGAAAGGCTTATCTATCTCCGAGGAAATCACGAATTCGCTGCTGCAGACGCTTATGCAATGCTTAAAAGGCAAGGGATGACAGTAGAGAACCGGAAACATTTTATTCGCACTTTATATGACAGTCCTCTCGGTACCTATTATGAGCAGTTCAATTTTATCGAAAGAATGACGGACGCACATTACGAATTTCTGATGAACCTCCCGACGGTGGTCGTCGGAAAAAACGGATTCGTTGGTATCCATGCGGGTCCGGCGCGTTTTGTCACGAACCTTGCCGATCTGGCGAATCCGAACCCCAAAACCCTTGAGGAACTTCTTTGGCATCGTCCAGAGATTACTTATAGGGGTGGATACACCTTGACGCATATTAAAAATTTCCTTGAAGCCATCCACGGGAATATCCTTATCGTCGGACATACCCCGATCCACTATTTTCCAAGGCGGAATGTCAGAGATGGTATCGCGACGTTCGGTGAAAACCAACTCATTTTTTCGACAGGCTACAGCGGTCGCCCCGGAATTCCTGCGTATATTGAAATTGATTTAGCAGAGACGTATCCGTCTGTAGATGCCCTGAAGTTAGGTACAAATATCCATCACCTCTATAGCGGCACCCGAAAGCCAAAATCTGACTAAACGGATATTTTCGTCAGAAAGACACTCACCATGCGACCACTCCTTTATATCATGATTCCAGTGTTGATCCTTACGATGATTCTCGCGGCTCGTTTTGTAACATGGGATGCAATAAAGGGGGCAAACCCACAGGCGCAAGCGGAGGTGCGGGAGGGGACAGTGTCGTTGAGGACATGGAAGATTCCACACGCAATAGCGGCATTCACACGTGCTATTGAGACTGAACCCAAATACGCTGAAGCTTACGTGAAACGCGGACTGGCATATTACCGTGCGGGAGAATATAAAGCAGCGATCGCGGATTACACCCGAACGTTAGACCTGAATCGGTATCACGCCGATGCGTATGCCAGTCGCGGCGATGCGTATCGAGCGTTAGGCGATATGCAACAGGCTATTGCGGATTACTCAGCCTCGCTGGAAAAAAGGTGGAACGCTCGTGTTATGCAAAGACGGGCACACACCTATTTTGAACAGCGGACTATTGCAGACGCGTTCGCCGACTACAACACTGTCATTAAACGGCAACCGAGTGCCGCGGCTTATTACGCCCGTGGTAATGCCTACCTACGGCTTTCCACCGGAAGTGCCGAAGATCGCTTAAGACTCGCCTTGTCAGACCTGAATCAGGCTATCGGTTTGGAGCAGCGTTTCGCGGGTGCGTATATCAAGCGCGCGCAGATTCATGCCCGCTTGGGAGACCAAGTATCGGCAAACGCTGATTATAGGAACGCTGTAGACCTTTTCACCGAAACAATTCGCACATGGCAAGGTGAACCGAACGCGCTTACACAGGTTTACCTCTGGCGTGCCTTCGCGCACCAAAAATTAGGCGAAGTTGAGAAGGCAGAAATAGATGTCCATGAAACGTATGAACGCATTTTTAGTTTTTTCTTGAAAAAAGTAAGAAATTGTGATATACTATAAGGGTGGAGTCAGGGTAAAATTTTAGCATTCTGCCTGATCTTCCCTTTTTTTGCCCGCGGATTCGCGATTAGAAAATTACTGCGACTGTCCGACTCACACGTTGAAACTTGATTTTATCCTTGAATTAATTTCCAATAGGAGGCGATGAGAATTAATATGACCGGAGAGGCATTGGGTTTAGTTGAAACGAGAGGCTTAGTTGGGAGCATTGAAGCTGCCGATGCTATGGTGAAAGCGGCAAATGTTCATCTTATTGGTTATCAGCAAATTGGTGCTGGCTACGTGACTGTCATGGTTCGTGGCGATGTTGGTGCTGTAAAAGCTGCAACGGATGTTGGTGCCGAGGCGGCGGCGCGCGTCGGTGAAGTGGTTTCAGTTCATGTGATCCCACGACCGCACGCTGAAGTCGAAACTATGTTGCCAAAATCTTAAATTAGGGAGTCCGCGGATTCATTGGACGTGCCTTGTTCTATGGCGTTCAGTATATCCTAACCAAGAAGGCAGAACATAGATGCCAGACCGTGCCCTTGTTGAGTTGATTACCCAGCGTGTTGTTAATAGACTCACGACAGACCAAGCATGTAGCGGTTGCGCTTTGCGGACCTGCGATGCAGGAAACCGTGCTTGTGATATCGTCTCACAACAGCAGCAAATTCCGGTTGGTGTTTCAGCACGGCATGCCCATGTAACGCAGGAGCACCTTGAAATTCTATACGGTGCTGGACACCAACTGACTGTCTACGCTCCCCTCTATCAACCTGAAGCTTTCGCCGCCAATGAAACACTAACGATCGTTGGGAAACGGATGCGTGCTATTGAAGCGGTTCGGATTCTTGGTCCGGTGCGAGATTACTCCCAAGTTGAAGTTGCTCAAACGGAAGCAATCCGACTTGGCTTAAATCCGCCTATTCGAGACTCAGGGGACCTCGTCGGTGCCGATCCGATTACCCTCGTTGGTCCCGCGGGAAGCATTTATTTGGAGGAAGGGGCAATTTGTGCGACGCGACACATCCACATGACCCCCGGAGATGCGAACGCACTCGGAATTCACGAGAACGACCTTTTAAAAGTGCGTTTCCGTGGCGAGCGTGCGCTCACCTTTGAAAACGTCCGTCCCAAAATTCATGAAGATTATGTACTTCAGATGCACTTAGATACCGACGATTCCAATGCAGCAGGTTTAAAAGGCGGTGAACCCGTTGAAATCGTGCGCGATGCCGGTTGAGGCGTATCGGGTTCCTAATATTTTGAGGCAGTATGAATCAGGAACTGATTGACCAGATTCGGAGAATTGTGGAGAGGATCCTGCAAGAGCAAACATCAGGCGCTACGCAAACCACACACGAAAAACGACTGCTCGCTATTTTTAGTGCAACACAGCTTGCGTTGGATGCACCCATCCAGCAACTTCAGACGTGCCAGCAAAATGGATGGGAAATTACAATAATTCTGTCTGATCTTGCAACCAAAGTTGCAAACCTCGAACCGATTTATACCGCATTTGGTGAAGATAACGTTTTGCAAGAGAATGCTCTCAGCGATATAACAACTTTCGTGGAGACGTATCCGCAAATTGTACTCCCTGTCTTCTCATATCCGATGGCTGCGAAACTTGCGTTAAGGTTAGTGGACACGCCGTGTACCTATCTGGTATTTGAAGCGCTGTCGAAAGGGAAAAAGGTTATCGCAGCCGCTGATGCACTTCATCAGAATGAAGTTTCCGTAAAAATAGGTCCTATTTTCAGTAAACTTGCAGACGATTATGTAAACGCTTTGTCCGAATTGGGCGTTCAATTGGTACCAATGACCCAAATTGCCGAGTCGGTCATAGCGCGCGTGAGTGGTTCGCGTGTCACTGTGGAAAAAACTTTAATTAGCGCAACGACTATTTCAAATCTGGATGCGAATGTGCGAGAATTAGTTTATGCAAACCCGGTGATTATCACACCACTTGCCCGTGAACATGCGAAAAAAAGAGGTATTGAACTGATACCTAAAAGCTGAGAAGCGTTGATTAACGCTTGACAATATCTTAAAGAAAATTGTATCATTTTTATGGCAATTTGACTAAGACTGTCTAACTTTAGATACGCACGCGTCACCGCACTCGGTGGGTAGTAGAAATCTATTGACACTGCCGAATCAAGGACATGAACATAGGAGGAGGATTCTCATGAAGACCCGTATTTCTATTTTAAGTGCAGTCTGCCTCATCGGTTGCTTTGCAATTGCTGGGTTGTTAGTGCCTGCCGCTGCGAATTACGATTATTACGCGGATCGATTGAGTCGGGAGCACCGTGTTGCAAATGATGTCGATGAATGGATAGAACGTGGGAATGCGACAATTACTGCGAGTCCGCGTTTTGAAGACGGTGTTCGGCTCACGGCTTGGGCAAACACTGCCGAGGACGCAAACAATTATGAATTCGCGATCGCCAGCGCGGTATACCTTTTTGAAATTCCAACAGGGACACAGTATATTGAAATTTTGGTGCGGTATCGGGGGGAACCCCATCGCCTGGAGATTGAAGACTACGAAGAACCGATCGCGGGACGCGTCTGGATTCGTAATACCCAGCGCGAGGCGACGCGTCGCGGCTATCATGACGAGAACGCTAAGGAGACACGCTACGGGGACACCTTCGTCCTACGCGCAAAAAATCGTTCTGAATTAATTAAGGTTCCTGCGGCGGGTCACGTCAAAAACGGCTGGATGGAACTGCATATCGTCGCAGAGGGTGGCGAACAGATCGACGTAGAGCATCTCGAAGTATCTACTTATCGGAGACAACCGAAGGTTAAAGTGATTCAGCGGTATACACCGACTTACCGTTGGCGTCCGTGGAACCGTTACACCTATCTCTATTTTTACGATGGTCCCATCTATTACGCGACGGACTACGACTACTATCTCCGATGGAGTTATCCGATCTACGATCACCACTATCTTTCAATCCGTTCGCATTATGGCGGGTATCTTGGACGTTACCGTAGGTATCATTCAGGGGCGTACTACCGTGGTTATTCGCCGTATTATGGTTCTTATCATGGTCACTATGGTCGTTATCGTGGGACACCGAAGGTCTATCAGCGACGGACGCGTTTAAATCGGTGGAGTACAGAGCATGAAACAGCGCGTCGGCAGTACAGTCGTAGCCGATTAGCTGCGAACAGTCGTCAAGGTGAACGGACAACAGTTAGGAGAAACATCCGCACCACGCTTGAAAACCATCGGAGGCAGACACCGGCGACAACGGAACGGATGACGCGCCAATCAATTATTTCGGAGAAACAACGCTCGCGTGCCGCTGCCCCAACACTCCAGCGGAGTAGTGTCCGACGCAGCACATACTCTGGCGAACTTAGCAAGCAGCGACGTTATACGGGTGGGACAGCACAGGGTGTGAGCAGTTACAGAAGTTCGGTAGAGAGACAGCGGACGACACCCCTTTATAGACGTTCGACCTCTTCTTCGACCCGGTCATTCTCATCTGGGACGAGTAATGACTCACGTTCAAAGTATAGGAGTTCGACATCAAGTTCGAGTTCGACACGCTCACGTTCAAGTGTAAGCCGCTCAACTGAGAGGTCTCGTATCAGTCGTTCGAGTTCGACATCAAGTTCGAGTTCGACACGCTCACGTTCAAGTGTAAGCCGCTCTTCTTCTTCTTCCACAAAGTCTCGAACCCGCCCGACAACATCAAGTTCGAGTTCATCGCGTAGTAGCTCAAGCAGTAGAAGCGATGACGATGACAGTCGGAGTCGGACGACGGAACGGACGAAACGGAGACGTTAATACGTTTATTAGAGGTAGCAGAGGCTTTGCGCAGCTTTTTAGGTGTGTAAAGCCTTGATATTCAGATGCGATTTTTGCTAATTACATCCCTGCTCCTGTTGTTGAGCCTCCAGGCCAGTTTTGCACAGGAGGCTGAAAACGGTACAGATACGGAACAGCAATCCCCCAACGTGGTGGAAGAGGAGGAACTCGTTTCACCGATTGGGGCTATGATACGCTCTGCTATATTCCCGGGATGGGGTCAATTTTATAGCCGTGGTTATATCCGTGGCAGTCTCACTGTTCTTGGAATAGGCGGTTCTGTTGTGGGTGCCTTGTTGGCGCAGCAATCCTTTATGAATCGTTACAATGCCTATGCCGAGTACGCCAGTTTGTACCCTAATGACGATCAAGGCGTGTTCGCGAAGTACGAATTTGCGAATCAACGTTACAAACTGCGGACGTTTTTTATGTATACGGGTATCGGTATCTGGGTTTACAGTCTCATCGATTCTTATGTTGGTGCCAATTTTTACAATGCGACTACATTAATTCAATCTATTGAGCAGGATGCACAGGATATTGAAAAATTGGGGATTGAGGTCGGGGCAACCCCATCACGTCTTTATTTCGGTATTGTTAAAACCTTTTAAAATTAAGGAGGGTACTTAACGATGTTCAGGATTTTTGCCAAAGGGATTGGCGTACTCATCTTACTCATAGGTTTTATGGGGTGTGGGGACGCTGACAAGGTCGGTCAGGTGCCGCCTGAAGAACTCCTTCAAATCAATAAAGTCTTAGATCAATGGCGGCAAGGTTACGAAACGGAAGATGTCAACTCT
>JAJEIP010000068.1 GCA_022827885.1 Candidatus Poribacteria bacterium | reverse complement strand
AACTTTATTTATGCACCACCCTCAATTATTTAACAAGACGTTCCATCCTCTATAAGACTGCCGCTTCTTAGGAGCGAAAGTCTCTGTAACACGCCCAACAGCATATATGGTATAAGATATGAAGCATTCAGACCCCCATCTAAAAGAAAACGCGAACAATCCCCCCGATACGAACTTTATCCGCCAGGCGATTGAAGAAGACCTCAACACGAACAGGTATGACGGTAGAGTGCATACCCGATTCCCACCAGAGCCGAGTGGCTACCTCCATATCGGACACGCCAAAGCCATCTGTATCAGTTTCGGGATTGCCGAAGATTTCGGCGGACTTTACAACTTACGCTTTGACGACAGCAATCCCATCACAGAAGAGAGCGAATACGTAGACGGCATCAAGCGGGATGTCCGTTGGCTCGGTTTCGATTGGAAAGAACGGGAATATCACGCTTCCGACTATTTTGAGACGCTCTACGGATACGCCGTCAAACTGATAGAGAAAGGCAAGGCGTATGTCTGCGATTTGACACCCGACGAGACGCGTACCTATCGCGGCACGCTCGTCCGACCCGGGAAAGACAGTCCCTATCGCAACCGATCCGTTGCGGAGAACCTGACGCTGTTCCGTGGGATGCGGGATGGCGAATTCCCTGACGGTGCCCGCACGCTCCGCGCAAAAATTGATATGTCAAGCCCGAATCTGAATATGCGCGATCCCGTGATGTATCGGATCCTTCGCGCACATCACCATCGTCAAGGCGATGACTGGTGTATCTACCCGACCTACGATTTCACGCACGGACAATCCGACTCCATAGAAGGCGTGACGCACTCGCTCTGTGATGTCCAGTTTGAAGACCACCGTCCGCTCTACGACTGGTTTCTGGAGGCACTGGAGATTTATCAGCCTCGACAGATTGAATTCGCACGGCTGAATCTCACCTATACCGTCTTGGGCAAACGGAAACTCAAAGTCCTCGTTGAGGAAGGACACGTCAGCGGATGGGACGATCCGAGGCTCCCGACGCTCTCTGGGATGCGCCGCCGCGGATATACGCCTGAGGCGATCCGGGATTTTTGCAACCGCATCGGGGTTTCAAAGGCGGATAATCTCATTGAGATGGGACAACTCGAATACTCTATTCGCGACGATCTCAACCGTCGCGCCCCGCGGGTCATGGCAGTTCTCAATCCGGTTAAGGTTATTATTGACAATTACCCAGAGGGACAGGTCGAGATGTTAGACGCTGAAAATAATCCTGAAGACGAGGACGCCGGGACCCGGCAGATCCCATTTTCGCGGGAAATCTATATCGAGCGCGAAGATTTTATGGAGGATCCGCCCCGCAAATTCTTCAGGTTGGCGCCCGGACGTGAGGTGCGGCTTAAACACGCCTATTATATCCAGTGTGAACAGGTCGTTAAAGACGAAAAAGGCGAAATCGTTGAGATTCACTGCTCCTATGATCCCGAAACACGGGGCGGATGGTCGGAGGACGGACGCCGGGTCAGAGGCACATTGCATTGGGTCTCTGCTGAACACGCCGTTGATGCTGAGGTTCGCCTCTACGATTCGCTCTTTACGGAACGGGAACCGGAGAGCGCAGCGGATGGCGCAGACTGGATGCAGTTCCTGAATCCGAACTCCTTAGAGATTCTAAATGGCTGCAAGGTTGAACCGAGTCTTGTGGAGGCGACACCCGAAAACCGGTATCAGTTCCTCCGGATGGGGTATTTTTGCCTGGATCCAGAGACAACGTCAGAGAAATTAGTATTCAATCGCACGGTGCCACTGCGGGATAGCTGGGCGAAGATTCAGAGAGGTCAGAAATGAAAAATGTAGCAGACACACCTCGTTGTGCCGTAGCACCAGAGACCGTCCGCGTCCGAATGGCACCCTCACCCACCGGTTACTTACACATCGGTGGCGCACGCACCGCGCTGTTCAACTACCTGTTCGCCAAGCATCACAACGGCACATTCATCCTCCGAATTGACGATACAGACACGGCGCGTTCCACGGATGCGTCCATGCACGAGATCTATACCGCACTGAAATGGTTGGGACTCGAATGGGACGAGGGTGGCGATAAGGGTGGACCCTGTGGGTCTTATGTGCAATCCGAACGGAAATCTATCTACGAAGGTTATATTGCGCAGTTGCTTGAGAGTGGCAACGCATACCACTGCTATTGCACACCGGAAGAATTAGAGGAGATTCGCAAGCAGGCGCGCGCCGACAAACAGACGCGTTCCTACGATGGCAGATGCCGAGAACTAACCGCAGAAGCCGTCCAGTGTTTCGTGGCAGAAGGTAGAAAGCCGACCGTGCGGATCAAGATGCCTGACACCCCGATCCGTGTTGACGACCTCATTCTCGGTTCCCGAAACATTGATCCGGCTACTTTAGAAGATGAGGTAATTGTCCGTTCAAACGGGATGCCCAACTACAACCTCACCTCCATTATCGACGATGCAGAGATGCAGATAACGCACGTCATTCGCGGAACGGAGCATCTCAACAATACGCCGAAGCAGATTGCGATTGCGAATGCTCTCGGTTTGAACGTTCCACAGTTTGCGCATATTCCGTTGGTGTTGGATAGTGGGGGTCGGAAGATGAGCAAACGGCATCATGGCGACCTCGTTGCAGTGAACCGCTACCGTGAGCAGGGGTATCTGCCCGAAGCGATGCTAAACTTCGTTGTCCGACTCGGCTGGTCCTACGACGATAAACAGGAAATTTTCTCTGTCGATGAACTCATCGAGAAATTCGATCTGGAGCGGGTCGGAAAGAGTGGCAGCGTCTTTGATATTAAGAAACTCGAGTGGCTCAATTCCCACTATATTAACCAATTAGATATTGCGGCACGGACGGATGCAGTCATCCCTTTCTGGCAAGAAGCAGGTTTATTGAATAATTCAATTGGGGATCGGGACCGGTTGGAAGGCATTGTAGAAGCCGTGGGTGAACGCTTGACGACCCTTCAGGACATCGTTCCACAGACCTCCTATTTCTTTACCGATGCATTCGAGTATGAACCGAAAGCCGTCAAGAAGTGGTGGGGAAATTCAGAAGAAAAGAGGGAGAGAACCCGCGAGATTTTGACGAATATTTCACAGATTTTGGAAGAGAGTCCTACGTTTGATATAGAAACAATTGAAGCGGCAATTTGGAAATACACAGATGAGAAGGACATCAAACGCGTCGCAGCGATGCAAGCGTTGCGGATCGCACTGACGGGCGCATCGTTCGGTCCGAGTCTCTTTGATATTGTTGTGCTGCTCGGTAAGGACGAAGTTTTAAAGCGGATCCCAAAGGCGATCGCGCATCTCTGAGTTACTGCGCTGCGGCGACGTGAACCTGAGAAGGAGGTCGCTCATGGCAGCAAAACTCGCTATATATGGTGGTAAAGGAACTGTCCCTGATGGATTGATTCAACCGTGGCCAGAAGTTACCCAATCCGACAGAGACGCAATTGCCGAGGTTATCGCCTCCGAGAAAATCACGGAACAGCAGCGGATCCAATCCGAAGGTCTCGCAAACGAATGGGCGGAATACATGGGGATCGAGTATTGCATCCCTGTCAACAGTGGGACGGCTGCGCTCCATCTCTGTGTCGCAGGGGTCGGCATCGAACCGGGCGACGAGGTCATTGTTCCCGCCTTCACTTTCTGGGCAACGGCAGCCGCTGTGCTCCATCACAACGCTATTCCCGTCTTTGTTGATATTGATCCTGTCACTTACTGTATTGATCCCAACGCAATCGAAGCGAAAATCACCGAGCGAACGCGTGCGATTCTGCCGGTGCATATCCACGGCATGCCTGCCGATATGGATCCGATTTTAACGATTGCGAAGCAGCATAACCTGAAAGTCATTGAGGACGTCGCGCAGGCGCACGGCGCGTATTACAATGGCAAATTGTGTGGCGCCTTTGGCGACGCCGCGGGTTACAGCACGCAAGCCTCAAAGACTTTGAGTAGCGGGTGTCAAGGCGGTTTGTTCACAACCAATGATCCGCAGATCTACGAACGTGCAGCGTTGTTGCAGTATTTCGGGGAGATCGTCGTGCCGGGTCAGGAACGCGAGGAACAGGAATACAATGCCTACGGGCTTGGATGGATGTATCGCGGGGATATGTTCAGTCAGGCGTTCATCCGTAGCCAGCTCAAACGGCTTGACCTGAACAACACGATGCGCATCCGAAATTGTCACTATCTTACAGAGTGTCTCGATGCAATTGACGGTATTGAAACCCCAGTGACACCAGAAGCCTGTGAACCCGTATATTACAACTATGTCATCGGTTTCGATCCGAAGGCGTTGGGATTAGATATTCCCGCAAAAACCCTACGTGAGAAGGTGCAGGCGGCACTCCGTGCTGAAGGCGTGCCAACCGGGCAGTGGCAACGGCTACCAGTGCCGTCTCAAGAGATTTTCCAGAACCGGATCGGTTACGGGACAGGGTGTCCGTGGCGATGTAACAATTCGACGGTTGAATATAAGACGGAGGACTATCCGCGCGCCGTTGAATTCATAGATTCGCACTGTTATATCTTTGATGTCAACCCCCCCAACGATATCGAGTTGATGTCCTGTTACGTCGAAGCGTTCCACAAGGTAATGGATCAGCTGGATGCCGTGCTTGACGCACCAGAGACCGCCTAAAGTCGTCGATGACCTACATTAACTGAATTATTGAAATTTTGCAGTGTTTTGGAGGTCAATAAAGATGGACAAGCCTTACACAGTTGTTCAATGTAAAGACTACAAATTGACGATTTATGGTGGAATCGGTCCCCTGAATCCGGACAATGATAATGTTGATGTTCAAGTTACCTTTCCGAATGGAGAGAATTTCTCCGCAGTCTTTTTTACGCTTCGGAACATTGAAACTTTGATGCAGCGGTACAAAAAGACTGGAGAATGTGCTGCCGGGATGTACTTTTGGACCTCTGACATGATGATCGTTGAAAAACTTACTGAAAAGACTATCTGTGAAACGGTCGACAGTTTATTAGCAGAAGAAGCGTTTGGGTCCGTTTTTTCAAAAGACGAGTCTCTCCCGGATATCTCTCCTGAAACGGAAGACAAACTCTTCAAATGTTTCAACGAGTCTCTTGGAAACTCTTAAGTATGAATACCCGTAAGAATCCTACCTGTGCAGACGAATAAGATACACAGAGACACTACCTTCCGTCAAATGCCCTACAATCTCGTGTAGGGACTTACAGTAGTAGGCACACGCCGTGTGCCGCCAGGTATGCCACGATGGGTGTGTAAAGCTTTTGGAGGCGTATTAATTTTTTCAAAGAGGAGCAGTTTATTTATATGGCACTCCGCTGGAGTGCGGAAAGGTACCAGCGATATTTCTATAGATATATCACGCCTCTGGCGTGAGGATGCCCTGACTTCTCAAGTGTCTGTCTCTTGCTCCAGCGGAGCAATATGTCTATAGAAAAGAGGTGCCCTTCTCTTGCACTCCAGCGGAGTGCTATGTGTTTAAGGTTCCCGGTTGTTATGACAAAATATTTACACGTCTTGCTACGATGATTCCTTTTGACAAATTCGTTTAGATATCATATACTATCCTATAATCTGTTTCCTCTGATTAGGACAGGAGTGCCTTCGTAGCATAAACTGTTAGTTTGTGCCTACACAAAAAACATTAAAAAATAAAGGTTTCCAATTAGGAGAAGTCCGATGCTTCATGCACTGGAGTTAGAGAATTTCAAAGCGTTTGGAAAACGTGCCCGTATCCCATTTGCACCGATAACACTCATTTTCGGTGAAAACAGCGCGGGAAAGAGCACAACCCTGCAAGCACTCTATCTCCTCAAGCAGACGCGGGAGAACCGAGAGACTGGAGCCTTGCTGCTCCCTCGTGCCGAAAATGGGATTGTTGATCTCGGCAGTTTTCAGGAAATGCTTTTTGACCATGACCTGAAGCGGACGCTCTCAATTCGTGTTGAAACTATAAGAGATAGTGATATGCCTCAATTACCGTACAAAGAAAACAAGATAGCTATTGAATTTAATTTCAAGAGACCTTCCCTTAAGGAAGAAGTCATTTTGGATCAAATTGGGGTTTATGAAGGGAAATCCTCTGAGTGTATTGCTAAATTTCGGCTATCGGGTAAAACTTTAGATAGGAGCGGAATGTTTTATTCTCATGGTGTTTCTTCTTTAAAATTAGCTGCAGCGGAGTGTACATGGTTAACGAAAAACATAAAGTATTGGAAACCTGAATTTGAGGCGTGTAAAGAGTATAAGGAGCAAATACTTGAGGAACTGAAGGAAAAATTAAAGAATTTTCAACACCCTAACCAGGAACTTCAAAAAAATAATAAGAAGTATTGGGAATTTCTACTCAAGGATTTAAATGATGAGATTGTGTTTCTTTCATCAGATTTTGATTTGAAAACTTACATTTCCAAGAGGCACAAGGAAGAGACGAACACAGTTCTAGGCGTTCAGGGGTTCATCGCAGTTGGAACCTCATATGTGCCCACACTTCGTGAGCGGATCCACTACGAACCACTATCAACATTTCATATTGCTGATCTCACTACGGCAACGGGTGCTACTTTGGAACAAACTTTGGAAGCGCTTTTTCCAATAAGACCTTTTCGGAAACCTCCGGAGAGATCATATATCTTTAGTGGTACTGACCCTGATAATGTAGGATACCGTGGAGACTCGCTTCCGGATATCCTCTTCCGTAACCCTGAATTGGTAGAAGAGACAAATAAATGGCTAAAACGACTTGGGATTGATTATGAGTTAGAGGTGAAATCGATTGGTGCTCATTCAGACGATTTTTTTCAGGTGAGGCTCATAGATACGCGTCGAAAAGAACCCGTAAGTGTCGCACTGCCAGATGTCGGTTTCGGTATCAGTCAACTTCTCCCGTTCATTGTTCAGAGTTTGGTGGCAGAAGAACAAATTATTGCTATAGAACAGCCTGAAATTCACGTGCATCCGAAGTTGCAAGCAGATCTGGGGGATCTCTTAGCTGCAGCGATTAAAAAAGACCGCCCAAACCAATTCATTGTTGAGACCCACAGTGAACATCTGATTTTACGCCTGCAACGTTTAGTCTATAAAGGAGAGATCAAGCCAGAAGATGTCTCAGTTATCTATGTCAGTCGTGGTCCTGAGGGAGCAAAAGCAGAACGTCTACGTCTTGATGAGGAGGGCGATTTTATTGATGAATGGCCCAACGGATTTTTCTTGGAACGTCTTCGGGAATTGAGGTAGCAGAAGGAGTTAAGTTAATGCTAGTGAGTGCTGTGCTTGATCCTTCTGCGTTTGATGCGGTGTATTTTGATGCACTTTATACGATTCAGACAGTAGATTTCTTAAAGGGTATCCAAAGAAATGGATTACTTATTGTTGATGCGGAAAATAGACTGCGAGACGCTCTGGTTGAACAAGTTAAATCTCTTCCAATCAAGCCGCAGCAGCGATTGAGATTTTTGATTCAAGAACTCCTCCTGAAAAAGAAATCAAAACGAGTTATTGCGTGTGTTGTCTCCCCAAATGATATATCGTCGGCAAGTCTTTTGGATTTAGCATATCATCTGAAAACAGATACCGAAACCGATGCTTTAATTATTGGAGAGAAAAGCTTAGAAACACTAAAATCTGGTGGAAGATTTAGTGAGGGCATCGTTCCATTATCAGAATACCGGGATAGTGATTTTGAGACTAAACGCCAACGATATGAGAGTCAAGTGGGACCGATAGATATGCTCTCCGAGTCAGAAGTGGAAGAACTCATCATCCGTTCAATCCGATTCACGAAGTGGCTACGGTTTTATGATGCATACATTGGGACAGGGAACAATACAAGCCGTTTTAGAGATGGTATTAAGTATATTCTATGTCTTTGGAAAAAACACGGTTTTTTCGCATCTCAGCAAGGCATTGGTGATGTGAAGATGTTTACTTGTAGTGCTGAGCGTATACAAGAGGGTGAAACAGATCATGCTAAACAGAGCAAATTGGCGCGGAATCAAGAGAATCACCGAAAGGTCGTCCGAGATATTATAGAGCCGTTAGATAATCAGTTTTCTTGGCCGGTAAAGTTGTTTGTAAAGGACGATCCGAATCGTATCTTTCATGCAAGGTTTTTGGAAACACAACACGCTATTATTCAAATCGATTCAGGCTTTGACCTCTTTGAACCGAACGGTAAATTCAAGCGAAACTTCTTTACTCTAAATATGCCGGCAAGTGCTCACTTGAGAGAATGTCGCGAGTTACCAGACGCAGACTTATAACATTGGAAAGTAGAGAAGATGCACCTACCCCTCAAAGAATACCAAGAACGCACCCTTAAAACATCGAAAAAAAATGGACATCACATTCGCGATGCCCATTTTCGTTCTTTTGGTTGTGAAACGGTACCGGCTACCAACGCGCTCGCGCGGGGTAAACGATTTCGGTCCTCTCAGATACTCGCCTTTGAGCGCACCCCATTTCGTCGGCAACTTACCTTCTGGCTGTGGAATTCCTATTCATCTGAATCGTCAGGATAGTCGATCGACCATTTGCCGCGTCCATCTCCAGAAGGTTCCTCCTTCCAGAGATCAAGGAACTTCTCAGGAGCGTTATGCTCCGTGAGATGCGCCATAAACATTTCGTGCAACGCCTGAACGACTTCCATATTATCCGCAGCGATATTGGTCTCCGCTATCGGGTCCGCCGGGAGGTCGAACAGTTCCGGTCTACCGTATTCACCGACGGGAGCATATCCCCAGCGATCAGTCACGAGGAACGGCACTGTGGCTCGACGGGGAACAGTTTCGTCACGTGCCGCGATGTGACATCCCGTTACGGCGTATTCCCTGTGCTGGGCATCGCCGTTACGGAGCGCCTGTGCAAAAGAGCGTCCCTCAAACGGTGTCGGTGGATCCAAGTTAACACCTGCCAATTCACAGAGTGTCGGCATAATATCCATCGGTTGTGCGATGAGATCGAGGCGTTGTCCGCTCGGGACATCGCCACCGGCAATCAGGAACATCTCATGATTGATTTCCGGGTACGTGGGCCAATAGCGTTCGTCCTCTGGATCAATATTGGATTTACCCGTTCTACTGTGTTCCCCGATCGACATGCCGTGGTCTGACAGCACAACCACGAGCGTATCGTCCCATAACTCCAAGTCTTCCACTTTCTGTAGCACCCGTCCGATGTGTCGATCAATGAGTTCTGCCTCACCGGCGTAGTGTGCCCAGAGATTGTGCAGTTCGGCATCCGTAAACAGCGATGACAGACCGTAGTTCGGGTGTAGCATCGGCGGTCCCGTGTAATCCGGGTCGTAGCGTTTGACGAGGTATTCAGGTGGATCCCACGGTTCGTGCGGATCAAAGAAGTCGACCCAGAGGAAGAAGGGACCTGAACGGTGGTTCTCTTCCAACCATCGGATCGTGGTTTCAGAGGTCCTCCCGGAGAACGTCTCCGATTCGTATTGGTAATAGCGATTCGTCCAGCGGTGGGTGTTCGGGAGCGTGTGTCCTCTGAATGACGGATGCGGTCGCGTCTTCTCATTCGGCATAACGATTTTTATCTCATCGTTGTGATGGAGAAGCGGTTTGTCCCCTTCCTGTCCACGATGCTGGAAAGCCGCATCGAAACAGTGCTGGAACCGGACGTTAAACAGGTGTGGCGTGTCACAGATAAGCTGCGTTGCGTATCCCTGCTCGCTCAGGAGTTGCGAGATAACGCTCCGTCCGCTCAGATCGATGGGTTGCCACGGGTAGTGGGGCCACCCGACTGTTGCCGTCAGAATATCTGTGCGGTGTGGCACTGTCGGGAAACTGCTCATATAGAATTTGTCGATAGCGGTTGCACGCTCCGCCTCAAATTTATCGAGCATTGGCGTCCGAATCGGACGACGCGCCCGTTCACCGAGATTGTCATACCGGAAAGTATCGGTAATCAGTAAAACAATATTTTTCATGTTTTTAACTATTCACCTCGCTATGATTGCCCATTACGCAATCATCGGTTTGTGATTTGGTCTAACCTTTTGGTAATAAAGTTGTACCATTTCTATTTGAATAATCCGCATAACGCATATTATTCACAAGCCATCTCATAATTTCAATAGGACGTATCGTAGCGGCGAGGTCTCCTCGCCCGTTATCAAAGTGAACTTTACAGATATAATCTATGATTTAAACCTCTTGGCGCGTTGTTCTTAACAGAAACAGTGTCACGAACAGCAACGGCACGATAACTGCCGCAGAAACAGTGATCGGGACTAACGCACCAATGAGACACGGAAAAAAGAGAATTGAGCCGATCATCGAACCTTTCAACGCGAGATAGCCATTTTTCTCGTTCGGCTGGAGATAGAGTGAAATACGCGTGCCAACCGTAGCGATCATACCTAAGGTTACCCAAACAATATAGGATTTGTGGATATCTGGTTCCAACCAATACGGCAAAAAAGCGATGGCAAAAGCGAGAACCGTGGCAACCGCCGAGAGCAGGAGTGCTGGACGGGTGCCAATCTGGAGCGGAGTCGTTACGATGCCGAGTTCTTTATCGCGCGAGATGTCTTTGAAGGTGGTCGTAATATGTGTGCCTAAATCGTAAAGCGCTGTTGCAGCGAAGGCATACCATACCAATCGGGGCACAGTGCCGTTCACTGCTAACGCGCCGAAGACACTCAGGAGTCCAATGCCGAGAGGTAGTGTGAGACTTCCTAAGATACCTTTCGCTTTGAAAATGGCGTTGTAGAGATGCGAGATTGCGACCAAACCCATCACCAACAGACCGGCTTTGATATTGAGCCAGAAACCGCCAATCACACATAACCCGTAGATGATACTCGCGGGAACGATCGCCTGACGCGGGGTCAGCCGTTGTGATGGAAGTGGACGTTCTGGGTTCGTGTGTTTATCTGTTTCATGGTGGAAGTAGTCGTTTTTTATCATGCCAGCGAAGTAGCCGCAGAGTGCAACCAAGAGTGCTGCCGCGACGCGTCGTGTGAAATGCCCCTCACTGGCGATGAGGGCACCGGGCAGTGTTGCGACAATCGGAATCGCGAAAAGCGGATAGCGGATGAGGTCGAGATAGGCTTTGAAACGGTTCATCTATCGACTTCCCCTTAGAAATTTTCGCGTGGCACGCCTGCTTCTGCTACCGGGGAATTTCTGGGTTCGTAGGCTTCGTCTACACCGTAAAACTGATCGCTTTGTGTGCCCGTGCCGAGCTCGGTGATATTCGGTCCAATCTGTTTATTGCCTTGGATGAAGTTATCTCGGAGTCGACCCCCGTCGTAGACTGCCCAACCGACATTCAACGTGATGTTATTGGAGACGATCTCTGGGGAGGCAGTGGAATAGCAAACGATGGCGTTCTCGTAATTCGCACGGAGAATGTTATACTGGATACGCGGTCGAGCGTCATCTTCGCATATAATTCCGTAATTGTTAGCCGTGAACTCGTTGTATTCTACATCCGGGGACGCGCCGCCTCGGAATTGGGTGCCTGTGCCGTTCCTATTAAATTCGTTGCTGGTAATAGTCGGGCTGGTATTTTCGGAGAGGACCCCTGTTTTGTTTTCACTGAACAAGCATCTCTCGATTTGAACGGCATCCGTCCGTGCTGTGATGCCAGCGGTGGCATGTTGGATACGACAATACGTGAGTCGGCTATTCGGGCTTTCGGCTTCGATCTGAATGCCACCCCAATCCCCTGCCTTTGGCGGATCGGCGGTTAAAGTTACCTGGGTGTCAGTGCTGGTGTTTTCTGCCATACCCATTGCCCCGAAGTCTGATGTCATTGGGGTCAAGTCTGCCTCTATTTCAGGGGCTTGTTGCTGATCCTCGCGCATTCTTCCCAAGGAACCGAAGACAATCATCCGTTCTGGGGATCCTTCGGCATAGAGTTCACCGTGCACGATGATGTGGCTTGGCGTATCTATCGGTTCAAAGCCGACAATGGTGCCTGATCGGATCGTCAACGTGATGCCTTCGGGGACAACGAGGGTGTCGGTGATATAGATGCGTCCGTCCCAAACCTCATTTTCTGTCAGTTCACCGGATTTCTCTATGATCTCTGAAGTGCCACCTACATCGAGATTGAAGGTTTCGCTTTGGCATCCGCAATAGAGCACAGTTAAAGCACAGATAAGCGGGATGAGGAGGGTGCAGCACGAGAATTTCTGATGTTGCTGTGTGAGGGTTGCTATTTTCATACTATAATTTTAGCATAGACATCGGTTTAGATCAAGTGTGAAAAAAGTATCGGAAATCGGAGGTCCTTCCTATAAGAGAATTGAATGGTTTTGGAAAAAAAGTTTGACATCAGGCGTAAAATTTGCTATAATTGTATAGTTAGATGTTGTCTTGTCGTTACACGGATTCAGACATCAGGACTTATATGGATGTGATAGCACATTTGGGTCGTTTTAGAGAATAGCATCCATAATTACGCATTTTAGTACCGAGCACGGAGCCTAAAAGCACATCTCACGCCTACAAAAAAGGACGCATGGACAATGTTTGAAAGTTTGAGTGATAGGTTACAAAGCACTTTCAAAAGACTCAAGGGACAGGGGAAGTTAACAGAGAACAATATCTCTGACACGCTGCGGGAGGTGCGTCGGGCGTTTCTTGAAGCCGATGTTAACTATAAAGTCACACGTGAGTTTATAGAGCGGATTAAGGTGCGCGCCCTCGGTCAAGAAGTCCTCGGGAGTCTGACACCAGAACTGCAAATCGCTCGAATTATTGGCGAAGAACTCACCCAATTGATGGGTGAAAAGGCGGAGAAAATTCGCATCGCACCGAGCGGTCCAACCGTCGTGATGCTTGCCGGATTACAAGGTGCCGGTAAAACGACTGTCGCTGCGAAGTTGGCACTCAGGTTTCGCAAAGAGGGACGTAAACCCTTACTGGTTGCCGCGGATGTGTATCGACCGGCTGCTATTAAGCAGTTGCAAATCCTCGGTGAACAGACAGAGACACCCGTGTTCTCAATGGGGACAGAGGTCTCTCCTGTTGACATCGCTGCGGCATCTGTCAAGGAAGCCTTAGCACACGGGCATAACTGCGTCATTATTGATACTGCTGGACGGCTGCATGTTGATGAGACGTTAATGGATGAACTTCGGCAGATCAAAGAACGCGTTGAACCGACAGAGATCCTGCTGATCGTTGATGCGATGACGGGTCAGGATGCCGTGAATGTCGCCGAGAATTTCAACACGGATTTGGAGATTGATGGCGTTATCCTCACGAAAATGGATGGCGATGCGCGCGGCGGGGCTGCACTCTCGATTCGGCATGTCACACAGAAACCGATTAAGTTCATCAGTGTCGGTGAAAAAATTGAAGCCGCAGCGTTAGAGGAATTTCATCCCGAACGGATGTCTTCGCGTATCCTTGGAGAAGGCGATTTCCAAACTTTGCTTGAGAAAGCAGAAGATGTTTTCAGCGAAGACCAGGCAAAGGAACTTGAACGTAAACTTACAGAGAACAAAGGTTTAGATTTTGACGATTTTCTCACGCAACTCGAGCAACTTAAAAATATGGGACCCTTGGATCAATTGATGGATCTGATGCCTTTTAAGAATCAGTTGCCTGTTCAAAACCTTACACCCGACGAAAGCCATTTGCGAACGGCGAAAGCGATCATCCATTCAATGACGCTTGAGGAGCGCAAGAATCCTCGACTCTTGGATAGAAGTCGGAAACTTCGCATTTCCAAAGGCAGTGGAACAACAGTAAATCAAATAAACATGCTGGTTTCGCAGTTGCAGATGATGAATCGTATGCTGAACCAGCAGGCGGCGATGGCGATGCCACAGATGGGACGGAAGGTGGGATCGCTACCCGGGTTGAAACGGAAGGCATCCAGGAAACCTCGAAGACGGAAACGCCGCAAATCACGATAGGGCGACTCCAGAAGGAGTGCCTGCTATGTAAGCAGCATAAATACCAAGGAGGTATTTTTTGGCAGTTAGAATTAGATTACAACGACACGGTAGAAAGAAACGTCCTTTTTATCGGCTGGTGGCGGCGGACGCACGCGCCCAAAGGGATGGCGTGTTTTTGGAACGCCTCGGTCATTACAATCCGATGACGGAACCCGCGGATGTTTTCATTGATGAAGAGAAAGCCTTAAAGTGGTTACGACGGGGCGCACAACCCTCTGATACCGCAAAACGACTCCTCACCCAAAACGGGATTTTGATGAAATTCGAGTACGAGAAACTGGGAAAACCGATGCCAGGGAGTGAAGTCGTCGAAGAAGGCACAGAAACAGCGGAAGTCGAACCTACCGAGATACAGGACGCAACGTCTGAAACGGATACCTCGTCCGAGGAAGCAACACCCGACTCAGAAACACCGGCATCCCAAGAAGAATAGTTGTCAGTTAACTGATAACTGAAAACTCCTCTGAAATCCGAAAGTCAACTATGTTCAAAGATTTGATTGAATACATCGTAAAATCTCTCGTCGATTATCCCGACCAGGTGGTGGTTCGTGAAGTAACTGGCGAAACGGTCGTTATCGTTGAGTTGACTGTCACAGAGGAAGATCTGGGGAAGATCATCGGTAGATATGGGCGAACGCTTAAAGCCATCAGAAGTGTGCTCTATACCGCGGGGTTGCAAGCCAACAAAAAGGTTATTCTTGAACTGATTGAATATCCGAAATCAGATGAGTAGATTGAAGAATAGCAGTCAAGACAGAAAACCTTTAAAAACAGAGGCATTCAGTTCTCACAAATCACGCGTGTGGGAGGGGTTTGTAACCCCGATGCTGTGAATAGGAGCGCGTCTTTATTCCTGATAATGCGCTCAGAAAATTGAATGGCGCTGCCAATAGAAATGCGAATTGATGTTCTTGCCCTGTTTCCAGAGATACTCGCGCCAGCCTTGAATACGGGTATCCTTAAGCGTGTTCAGGACGCCGATAAACTCGCTGTCAAGCTCCATAACCTACGGGAGTGGGCGACCGATAAACATAAGTCGGTTGACGATTATCCGTATGGCGGTGGCGCGGGAATGATTCTTAAACCGGAACCTATTTTCGCAGCGCTCGAGACGTTGAACCCGGAAACGAATGCGAATGTTGTCTATTTGACACCGCAAGGGACACCGTTGACCCAAGCCGTTGTGGAATCGCTTTCCTTGGAAAAGCATCTCATTCTTTTGTGTGGGCGTTACAAGGGCGTTGATGAACGCGTGCGACACCGATTGGTAACGACTGAGATTTCTATTGGCGACTATGTGTTGAGCGGTGGAGAAATTGCTGCGCTCGTTTTGATTGATGCGATCGGGCGGGTCCTTCCAGGAGCCCTGGGTGATTATGAATCCGCACATGTCGATTCCTTCAGCCAGGAGTTACTCGATCATCCGCACTATACGCGTCCCGCTACATTCGCGGATCTGACTGTGCCTGACGTGCTTTTGAGTGGACATCATGAGAATATTGAGAAATGGCGGTATGTGGAGGCACTCAAACGGACCGCAGCGTGCCGGCCCGACCTACTGCAGCGGTTGGAACTGAGCGAAGAGGATATCAAGATTCTCAGAGCAGCAGGATTGATGGAATAAACCGAAGAATTGCGTATTGGGTCTTTCAGTACCCTGTATATCTGCATAAATATATATCAGCATTTATATCTATTACGTAGGGAGGCATAAGAGATGAATTTAATTGAATCTGTTGAAAATCAATATATGAAGAGCGATATCCCTGATTTTGGTCCTGGGGATGTTGTCAAGGTGAATACACGTATCCGTGAAGGACAGAAGGAACGCATTCAAGCATACGAAGGCACTGTCATCCGTCGCAGCCATGGCGGATTGAAGGAGACGTTTACGGTTCGGCGCGTCGCATTTGGTGCCGGAAGTGAAAGAACCTTTCCCCTCCATTCTCCTAATATTGAAAGCATTCAGGTCGTTCGATACGGTGCTGTTCGCCGCGCGAAGTTGTATTACTTACGCGATCGGACCGGAAGAGCCGCACGTGTTAAAGAACGTAGAAGATGACCTGATGGAGATGAACGTTTTTGAGCTCGCATGCCAACAAAACGGCTACAAACAGATTGCTGGCATTGACGAGGCGGGTCGAGGTGCTTTGGCAGGTCCCGTCATTGCCGCTGCAGTCATTTTACCGATCAATTGCGGCATTAAAGGTTTGCAAGATTCAAAGCTGTTGTCTCCGAAGCAACGTGACTACCTATTTGACGAAATCCACGACGTTGCTGTATCCGTAGGTATCGGTGCCGCCGATCATCGGGTTATTGATCGTTTGAATGTTCTTCAGGCGACGCTGTTAGCGATGCGGGAAGCGATTGAAAAACTGACACCTTCTCCGGATTACGTGCTCGTTGACGGTTTGAATTTACCTGAACCAGGAATTGTCGGTGAAGCCATTCCAAAGGGCGATAGCAAAAGCTATTCTATTGCGGCAGCCTCTATTATCGCCAAAGTCACTCGAGACCGCCTCATGGTCGAATTAGATCCGATCTACCCCAACTACGGATTCTCACAGCATAAAGGGTATCCTACCTCCCAACATCGACAAGCGATTGCCCAGTTTGGCACATCCGAAATTCATCGACAAACCTTTAAACTCCTTCCAGACGCTTGAACCGTTTACCGAACCCCAAGAGAGACCCCTCTAATTCCCGCTGATAAGGGGCTTCGGGGGTTAAGTCCTTTATAAATAAGGTAAAATTAAAAAATGGATCATTCACGTTTGAACATCGCAAAAACGGGTGAGGCGTTGGCAGTGAAGCATCTCAAAGCGCGTGGGTGTGAAATCCTGGCACAGAATTATCGCGCACGCCGCGGTGAAATAGATATCATCGTGCAAGATGGCGTATTCACTGTTTTCGTGGAAGTGAAAACACGGCGGAGCCTCAGATTTGGCGTGCCCCAAGCGGCTGTAACTTGGCAGAAACAGCGACAAATCTCCAAGGTCGCTTTGGCATACCTACAATCTCAAAACCGCTTGGACGCACCCTGCCGTTTCGATGTTATCGCAATCCACCTATCCCCGCAGCTTGAAGTGTTAACCCTCGAGCAAATTGAGAGTGCGTTCGAATTTCAAGCCTGAAACCGAACTCTCAACGATGTCTTATGAAACGCAATGCCTACAGATCAGGAAACCTTAAAATCCGTTTCGCGTTCCCACCCATAATGTCCGCCAATTCCGCTTCAGATAGATCCGGTAGTAATTCTTCTATCACTGTGGTAAGTTTCCCATACCCCGGTTCTTCCAATATCCACGGAAAATCGGTTGCCCACATCAATCGTTTTGCCCCAAAACCAGTCAAAAGCCCGCGGTGCCATCCCGCCAAATCTTTATAAGGGAATTCTTCCGTGCTAAAGGCATATTGACCCGAGAGATGCACATTCACATTTTCATAGCGTGCGAGTCGATAGGTGGTGTGCATCGTAAGATTGTAACCCGTCACCTGTATCTGAGGTCTCCCGAATGCGTCCCAACTGAATTTGCCTTTTCCTGGACACACGGCGAGATGATTGAGCACAACCCGGACCTGTGGAAATTCTTGTATCAGATATGGCAGCAGGTGTGCATTAATCGCGTTCGGATAGAGCCACAAGACATAATCCCGTTCGGCAGCGCATTTCCAGATCGGATACGCCTCAAACTCGCGGACATCCATCTTCGCGAAAATATCGCGCGGTCCCCCGAACGTAGAAAATCGGAATCCGATAATCCCAGTATTATCTGTGAGTTCCGCCATGTGGTCAGCAGGATTCGGATGTCCTTCTGGAACCAATCCAATCCCTAAAAATCGGTTCGGATACGCTTTGAGACAGCGCAGTAAATAACGATGGTTCGCTATGCTCGCGCCTGCCATCTGGACAAGCACTGCCTGATCGATCCGGTGTTTCTCCATTTCATCTAACAGTTTTTCGACAGGCTCTTCCCGTTCTGCGGGCCAAACGTCTGATATCTCCCGCGGAAACTCAGCGGAGGCTTTTGTGAATACGTGCAGATGCGCGTCAATGCGTGGCATAGGGATCCTCCTTTGATTATCCGTCCAAACTGAACAATTTACGACGTTCCGGGGTCTGGCAATGCTCCGAGATAGCGGCATACTGTTCCGGTCCGACACGTCCTTGTGTTCGTTTTTCGTAGATCAGGATAATGGATTTACGCGGTCCGTCGGAATGATTGTCCATGGAAACGTGCCATCCACACGAATTGAACATGATCGCTGTGCCTGCTTTACCGGGGAAAGTTTTGTGTCCCGGCATACTCTCTTGCCGCATCGGGCGCGTGTAGGGACCCGCATCCCGTTTGTGACTGCCCGGTACAAAGCCGAATTCCCCAGATCCGGGTTGGACATCGTTGACGTAAATTTGGACCTTGATGTGGAGTGGGTTGTCATGTCCCACATCGGGATGCCATCCGGTGTAGCTTACGGGCCACGGTGCCACCGTCCGAACCTGAGGTCCCAAGAGGATCAGGTCGTGATCGGTGAAGTCCATCAAGGCACCGTAGTAGCTTGGATAGTCGATAATATCGATGAAAATCGGGTCCTTTTCAAGCGGATTTGGGATGTCATAGAAGGTCGCGACGGATTCCCCCGCTTCAACTCTATCCAGCCATTCTTCTTTGCACGCCTCTGCCCAATAGTCGAAAGCGGTTTGGAGTCGCTTGAGATCTTCCCCTTGAATCGCGTTTTCAAAGACGAGATACCCTTCTTCTTCCCACTGCTTTTTTTCTTCGGGTGTCGGTAGAATCATGATTTCCCTCTCTTGATGTGTTAAAGTGATATAAGCAGGCGACAACGGTAGCCTGCGGTTCTTGAGAGAAAGACGTTATTAGCCAAAAAACTGTCTTTGTACGCTCGCGCCAAATTAAGAAACGCGGCCTCTGCCTGCGATGTGCCAGGTTGTTTCAATCGTATCGCCTCGGATACCTACCAATTCGTCATGGAGGTTGCTCGTCATCCCTTGATGCAGTGGGATAACGGAGAGGTGTTCACCGACCTTAAATCGGTGGGAACATTCGCTGACATCGACGTGTCCATGCTCGACCGACATACCGTAAATCTTTGCATCTGGGTATTCAATGATGTGTCCGTATGGCGTTGGCGGATAACTGGCAAAAGTTTTCATCCCGCCATCGATGATAATCCGATCAGGTGTCGGCGTACTGACAACGGTTGTGATGACACGCAACACACACCTGTCAGGCGCGAGCATCTCTGAATTTCCGATTCGAGTTATCCCTTCATAGACGTAAGAACCGCTTCGGGTTTCCGTGCAGCCGAGTTCTTTCGATGCCGCCTCCGAACCTGTCCCGCCGCCGCTGATGATGTTCACAGGAATTCCGTCGCTTGAGAGCAAGTCAAGCGTTTCTTCGATAAACGGTTTTGCTCGGACGTTGCTCGGATACGTCATCATACCTTGGAAGTCGATGCCTTGCATTTTCATAATCTGTTGTGCGAGACGTTGTGCGTCTTGGGGGGACTGCACACCGCAGCGTCCACTTCCAGTATCGAGCTCCACGATAACAGGCACGACACAACCGTCAGCACTTGCTTGTTCAGAGATACCGGTTGCTGTTTCTTTTGAATCGAGTGCGACGATAACCTGGGCACGTTGGACGAGTGCTGTCAACCGTTTCAATTTCGGTGTGCCGACGATATTATACGGAATAAGGATGTTATCGATGCCAGCATCCACCATCACCTCTGCTTCGCCTAATTTCTGGCAGGTGATGCCTCGGGAACCCGCGGCAATCTGCAATTTAGCGATCTCTGGCACCTTATGCGTTTTGGTATGCACGCGCAGCGGAATACCGAGTTGATCACAGTGCGTTGCCATATCCTCGATATTCCGTTCAAGCACATCCAGATCTGCAACAAGTGCGGGTGTATCTAAAGCGTCGATGTTCATAGTTTCCTCACTATGTAGACTATGGATTTCTACGCTTAATTTACCGCTTGTGCATTTTTCTGTCAAGCGATTGGGCTATGATGCGTGAAAAGCCTCTTGATTTTTTGTCAGATGGGTGCTATACTGTTCTTAAAGTTTCCTCTTGATAGTCTGGTCTCAAACCGTAGGAGTGTATGTCAAAGGATAATCCTTTTGATCCCTCAGAGATTGTAATTCACCACTTTCCGGATCGAAGTATGCGGCGTTTGCTACAGGATCCAGACTATGTTAGGTGTTTAGTGGAAATCATTGAACCCGATCTTGTGGGGCATCTTGATTTCAGTAGAGGGTCGCAGCAGAACCGAAGTTTTATCTCCAATGCGTTGCGGGAGCGGGAGTCAGATGTATTGCTGCGTGTTCCGTTTCGGGAGACTTCCGAAAGCGAAGAGGTACTCATCTATATTCTGATTGAGCATCAATCGAGTACGGATCCTGCGATGGGGTATCGGATGTTGTCTTATATGGTGAAGATTTGGGAGGATCAATGTCGGGAGTGGCCTTCGGGTCCTGGGGGAAGTCGGCGGTTGTCTCCGATCTTACCGGTAGTGTTTTACACGGGGGAACAGCGGTGGGCATCCCCGGTGTCTTTGACGGCAGTCATGGATATTCCAGAAGTATTGGAGCGGTTCGTTCCGAGATTTGATACACTATTTTTAGATGTAAAGACGACGGATGGCGACATCCTAACGAAGCCGAGGCATCCTTTCGGTTGGTTGCTGCGAGTGCTTCAAGAAGAGAACGCAGGGACATCCCAACTCCGTGAAGTTTTAGCCACCGCTGTCTCCGAGCTCAGTCGGTTAGATGCATCGCAAGTTTCGCAGGTTCAGGAGGTGCTCCTCTATTTTATCCTATTGATCCTGCATCGGCGTTCTGATGCGGAGCGCGAAGAGTTAATAGAATTGGTGAAACAGCATAGTCGAGATGAAAGTGAGGTAGGAATCATGGCACAGACAGCAGCTGAACTACTCGTAGAACAAGGCAAAGCTGAAGGCATCATGGAAGGCAAAGCTGAAGGCATCGTGGAAGGCAAGCGGGAAGCCGTCCTCCGGTTTCTACAGTTCCGATTTCAGGACATCCCTGAGATGCTCACCGAGCGGATCGCCTCCATTGAAAGCCTCTCGGACCTGGATACCCTCTTCGAGCAGGCGATGAGAGCTCAGAGCCTTGACGACATTCAGATCTAAAAATATGAACTTTCAAACGCGTTGCGACCGTTATTTGCAAAATATACACCAAGCGCAATCGACTTCAGAGGCAACGCCAGAACTCTCTTTATCCCCCAACGCTTCGCGAGGAGGAAGAAATCGTGAGAACCTTCGGAACTCAGGGACCTGTCAACCCTCACGATAACTACATTGTCACACGCCCGAAAGAAACCGCTGATTTCATTCCGGTCATACAAAAAATCCCTTCAAACACCCCTTGACACAACACGCGTGACGGGTGCGGTTTTAGGGCAGCACATAGCACTTTCTTCGGTTGGCAGGCACGCACCGTTTGAAGTTTGCGCATGATTTTCTCAGGGGAGATTTTAATACATTGAGACGATTAATTGTAGGAATTACCGGCGCGAGCGCAGGGGTCTATGGCGTCCGTCTGCTGCAAGTGCTCACAGAGCAGCAGGATATAGAGATCCATCTAACGATTTCTTCATCTGGGGCGCGCGCCTTGTCAGAAGAACTTCAACTTGAAGTCGACCTCAACAATTTCAAATTGGAGTCCCTCATCGGTGTGTCTTCGCCACGGGTTATTTACCATCATGAATCGGACATCGCGGCACCGATCGCCAGCGGCTCCTTCCGGACGGAGGGGATGGTCGTTGTGCCGTGTAGTATGGGGAGCGTTGCGTCTATCGCAGGAGGGATGTCACGCAACCTCATCCAACGGGCAGCCGATGTATGCATCAAGGAGAATCGCAAGCTTGTGATTGTCCCGCGTGAGACACCCTTAAGTCCGATCCATTTGGAAAATATGCTGAAATTGTCGCGCCTTGGGGTTTGCGTGTTACCCGCGATGCCAGGGTTCTATCACTACCCAAAAGATGTGGACGATCTGCTCAACTTCGTTGTTACGAAAATCTTGGATCAGTTTGGAATAGATGCGAAACTCATCCAACGCTGGAAAGAATTTTAATTTTCCCTTTTCTGTCCCGCCCGATTGTGATGTCTACACCATAATCCCCATAGGAGTGCTGGAATCAGGTTGAGAGCCGCGATCCCCCACAAGAGCATCTGTATCTGAAACCGATCTAACAGCATACCAATGATCATTGAACTGGCACCGCCCATGAGTGTGAAAAGAGCGAACTCAGTACCGAAGATACGTCCTCGAATTTGGTTCGGGGCGCGCTGCAGCAGCAATTGTGTCGAAAATACCCATACGATTCCGCCCCCGATGCTCCTCACAAGCCCACCGAGAAGCACGGTCTCAAAATTAGATAAAGGTGCCATGATGGCTATTCCGATCACTGCGATTAAGTAACCGAGGGTGATGCTGCTTCGGAGCGGTTTGTCTCGGTCGCCGGTCCATCGCCGCGCCAGAATCGGTCCGATACCACTCCCGATCCCGTTGACGCAGTATATCATCCCTAAACTCAATGCCCCACCGACCCCAATAACGAAATAACTATTGGAGATTTCCACTAACACCACCTGAACACCCGTAGACATTAAAAGGGATATCGCTGCCTTATGGGTTGCGATGATGAGGATGTCGGGACGCTGAAACATGTAGCGGAGTGCCGTTAACTTTGCACGTCCTGGCGTTTCTCCGGCAGTGGATGACGTCCCGGGGAGCCTAATCTTCAGCAAGAGGCCTGCTGAGACTGCAAAGGTGCATCCGTCAATAATGAAAGCCGTCTGGCTCCCAAAGAGTCCTGTTGTTAAACCCCCGATGGCAGCACCGACAGCAAGCATTACCGACCAGGTGGCTGCTCCCAGCGTATTAGCAGTCCCCAGTTCTTGTGGAGAGGTAACGTCTGGTAGGATAGCACTCCGTGCAGGACTGAAGAAACCGCTGACCCCGAACAGAAGGGTCGTGAGGGCGTAAAGCAACCAAATATCGTCTGCATCTCGGACAAAAAGAAATCCGAGAACAACAACAGCACGCACGAGATCTGTGAGGATTAACAGATGCTTCCGGTTATATCTATCCGCGAATATCCCCGCAATCGGAGCAACCGCGAAGGGTGCCAGCATTCGGATTGTAAACAGAACGCCTAACGCGAGACCCGAATCGGTTAACTCAGCAATTAGGATTGCAGAGGCGATGAGGTTAAACCAATCTCCGAGCAGACTGACGACCTGCCCGCCCCAGAGCCAGCGGAAGTTCGCATTCTGTAGAATCAGTTCAAAATAGCCGACCGGTTTTCCGGTGTCCCGTTGTGTGTCCGTGGGCTGTGTTGCAGAACGTTCTTGTTTAGACAATTAGAGATTCCACCGTTCGTTAATCGGTTTCTGGTAGACTTCAATATTGCCCGCGACTACCGCTTCATAGTCAACTGCCTGTCCACAGGCATTAGACTCGTAAATCGCTTCACAAATAGATTTAGCCCGTAGTCCTACCTCTGCATCCAGTTCCGGGGGACGGTTGTTTGCTATTGCATCCGCGAAGTCGTAGCATTCAAGGACGACACCATCGGTGAAGTTGTGTGGAAAGAGTCGCGCTTCCTCTTCATCCGAAAGGCTTGACCGATATTCAGCGATAAGGCTTTCCATGCTATGACGAGTACCGTCTTTAAGAATCACTTCCGCACCATCGAAGGGTCCGTGGAAGATGTCGCCATCATCGAGGAGACACCCTTCGCTACCGTAGTAGACGACATGATGGAAGTCGTGTCCGACTGCTGCCCATGTGCACGTCCAGAGTCCGATGACGCCATTTTTGAAGTTAAGGGTGGCAACCCAGGTGTCCTCCTGTTCGTTCTTGACGAGTTGCCCGGCTTTGGTAACTCGCAAATCCTCAAATTGACAAACGCGGCCGTACACGGTGTCTAAGTCCCCGAAGAGATAGCGTATGGTATCACAATAGTGGGCACCGGAATCCATCACCATGCCACCGCCGCCAAGCGTTAGGTCGAGTCGCCAGTGCCAATCACTTTGCGGATCCGGTTCCCGATAAGAGGCGTGTTGTGCGGAAAACATCCGCAGATCGCCGAGCATCTGTTTTTCGTTCATTAACCATTCCGCAGTGCGTCGGCTCGGCATGCGACGGATGTTCTCAGCGGTTGCCGCGATTTTATTGTTCGCTTTCGCTGCCGCAATAATTGCATGACTCGCTTTGACCGTTATACCCATCGGTTTTTCTACCATGACGTTGACCCCACTATTGAGGCACTTTATGGCGTTGATATGGTGATGGGCATGCGACGTGCAAATATCTGCACCGTCTAAATCCGCCGTTGCGAGCATGGTGTCGGTGTCATCGAACACGGCAGGCTTTTTACCCGTCACCGCTTTGACTCGATCGGCGAAGTCGTCTGCGCGTTCTTTGACTTCATCGCACATCGCGACGAGTTCTACTTTACCCGGTTCCGTTTGATGTATTGTGAGGTAAGCGTTGAGATGACCGGTTGCCATCCCACCGCATCCGATAATTGCAATTTGGACCGCCATGGTTTTCCCCTTTTTTTCCAAAAATGTCTGATGCGTTATCGTATCACGGATACGTTTTTGTGGCAAATTGAAAACCCTCATTTCTTGGTAGAGATGGCCTTTACATCCCTATTTTTTTGTAATGTGTAGAAAAGGACGCTGAATACTTCTCAGTTTCGTTTGACAAATACGCTCTTAATAGGTATGATTAATGCACGACTTAATTTAAGGGTGAACCGCTAATAGAGATATGGCACTACACATATTTATGAGTGTTACGCGTTACGCTGTAGGCGTGCAGTGCCCTGAACGAAAGGAAAATTGACGATGTTTTCAAATCCAGGACAACAATCTGAATCTCAACTCGGCGGTAATGCTCCGGGCTCCCAACAGGGACACGGTTTCGGTACCGCGCCCGTGTTCCTTGCTTCAGTGAGTACGATTCTCGGTGCTATTCTCTTCTTACGGTTCGGTTACGCCGTTGCACACGCCGGGCTCTGGGGTAGCCTCATGGTTATCGCACTCGGGCATCTTGTGACGGTTCCGACGGTTCTGGCGGTGTCTGAGATTGCGACGAACCGTCGCGTAGCAGGTGGCGGCGCCTACTATATTGTCAGTCGCTCGTTCGGAGAGAGTATCGGCGGCTCTATCGGAATTGCGCTGTATATCTCCCAAGCCATCTCTGTTTCCTTCTATATCGTGGCATTTGCCCAAGCTTTTCAACCTATTTATGACTGGGTCGCGACGACGTATGGATTGATTCCCGACCCACGGTGGGTAAGTCTGCCCTTCACCGTCTTTCTTCTTGTGCTGATGCTGACGAAGGGCGCAGGGAGCGGGGTTCGAGTGCTCTGGGGCGTGTGTGCCATCTTGGCAGTATCCATCATTTCATTCCTTTTGGGACAAGGACCTGAATCAATTCGGCCCGAGGGATTGAATCTTACGGCACGTATTGAGAATCCCGACAGTTTTGGCATCGTTTTTGCCACATGCTTCCCCGCATTTACGGGTATGATTGCAGGTTTGGGGTTATCTGGTGATCTGAAAAACCCGCAAAGAAGTATACCGGTCGGGACGATCGGAGCGACATTCGCAGGCATGGTCATATACGTACTGGTCGCGATTAAGCTGGGACAGAGCGCCACGCCTGAAGCACTCAATGCCGATGAGTTTATCATGGCAAAGGTTTCGCTGTGGGGACCCGCTATCTATGTCGGATTGGGAGCAGCTGCGCTTTCCTCTGCACTCGGATCGATTATGGTGGCTCCGAGAACATTGCAAATGCTTGCCCGAGACAGTGTGCTACCTATTCCGAGGTTAAACCGTCTCATGGAAAAAGGCGTAGGTGAGTCGCAGGAACCTGTATATGCGACCTCTGTGTCGGGCATAATCGCGATTGTTTTCGTGGCGATCGGCGAATTGGACTTCATCGCACAGATCTTGACCATGTTCTTCATGGTAACTTATGGTGCGCTCTGTGCAGTATCCTTCCTGGAGCATTTCGCGAGTAATCCCTCGTATCGGCCTACCTTCCATTCTCGCTGGTACTTATCTCTGTTAGGAACCGTCATGTGCGGTTTGATGATGTTCCAAATCAGCGCACTCTATGCTTTCATTTCCATAGGACTCATGGCGGTGACCTACCTCGGACTTCGCAGAAGTCATAAGGGACAACGCGACTTGACGGCAATCTTTCAAGGTACCATGTTTCAGTTAACCCGGTGGCTTCAGATTACTTTACAAAAAAGTCGGGTCAATTCGTCTGAAGGTGGATGGCGGCCCTCGATTGTCGCAATGACCCGATTCGGAGAAGGACGGCTCGGACATTTCGATCTGCTACGCTGGATTTGCCACAGGCACGGATTCGGGCACTTCATCCGTCTATTCCCGGGGGACTACTCGTTTTCCACTGAACTCCAAGCACGTATCCATGTGGATGATTTGATTAAAAAGACGGAAGTCAGTGGAGCCGGTATCTTCGTGGATTCCATAATCTGCCCGACGTTTCAACTCGCACTGACACAAATATTGCAGATGCCCGGGATTTCGGGGTTGCCAAATAATTGTGTGCTCCTTGAGTTCGATCGGGATAGGCCTGACGAGGTTGAAGAAGTTGAAGAAGGAATACCCCTTGTTGCGAATTCGTTGTTCAATGTCCTGGTCCTTCGATCCACGGGATACCGCTTTGGGTATCGTTCCTCGATCGATGTTTGGGTGACGGAGGACAACTTGAAAAACGCACCAATGATGCTCTTACTTGCGTTTATCATTGTAGGGCATCCAGATTGGAGACGTGCCGAAATACGGCTCTTCGCTTGTTCTGAAGCCACGGATGCTAAGCGGGAAGCGAACAGACTTTCGACGCTCATGAAGGAAGGACGACTTCCGATTTCAATGCATAACGTGACGTCCGTGTCTTACAGCAGTCAGAAGGCTTTAGAGCAAGAGATAGAGCATCGATCCTCGCAGACCGATTTGGTAATCGCAGGCTTAACAGGCGAAGACATCTACTCTGAAAAATTGGCGCAAACACTACAGTCATATGAGGCAGCCAATGATGTGTTGTTCGTTCATGCGATTGAACAAATTTCAATCGATTAATAGAGGCAGGGTTGGATGAATGAGTTGATCCCACAAGCGCTTGATTTACTTCAAACACCGGTAATCACTTTAGGCGAGGAACCTGTAAGAGTCATCCAAATTGTTGGGTTAATTGCCACTTTGGCAGCCACTCTGACAATCGCAGGTTTTTTGCGCCGATGGTTCCGGCGGCTTTTCAATAGGCTCGGGATCCCACAAACCCTCATAAATCGATTGCTGGCACTCCTATTCCTGGTCGTCCTGATTTTTGGGATCGGTTTGGCATTCCGGCTCGCGGGGATTAGCACTGGATTCTTTGGTAAACTTTTTGATTATCCGCTTAGCGACCTTTTTCAACCTTCCCCGAAACCCGGAGAGACCGATGCGACTGCAGAGGTCGCGAAATTAACGTTGGCGCGGCTTTTTTATGGGTTTGTAATTGTCTTCGGGATGTTTATTCTTTCAAAATATGTCCAATGGGTGCTACGGCGACAGGTATTACAGGCTTTTCAAATTGCGGATCATACCCAGTTTATTTTACTCCGCTTCCTTCACTTCAGCCTTATCATTATCGGGATCATTATCAGTCTCAGCACGATCGGTGTGAGTTTCACAAGTGTAGCCTTAATTTTCGGTGGGCTGAGTATCGGGATCGGTTTTGGTTTACAGAATATCGCCTCAAACCTAATATCGGGATTTATTCTGATTTTTGAACGCCCTATCAAAATTGGGGATCTCGTGGAGATTATGGACGTTAACATATTCGGGAGGGTCGGTAGCATCAATCTTCGGTCAACGATCATCGTCGCCCTTGACGAAAAGGAAGTTATCGTCCCGAATTCTCAGCTGATTACAGAATCCGTTCATAACCTCACGCACTATAATAACCGCTATCGACTTCAGATTCCGGTGGGTGTATCGTATAGTTCAGATGTGACGCTTGTCAAAAAGCTCCTGCTTGAAGTCGCTCACGCCCATCCGGAGATAATTAAAGAACCCAGTCCTGATATGGAAAACGTCTCCGCCCCGTTTGTCCGCTTCACTAACTTCGGGGAATCGTCCTTGAATTTTGAATTGTTGGCGTGGGTTTCCGATTGTTTTCAACGTTTTGATATCGCGAGCGATCTGCATTTCATGATTTGGGAAAAATTTAAGGAGCATGGCGTTAGGATCCCCTTCCCGCAACGGGATGTCCATTTGTATCCGAAGGAAACCGAGCCACTTAGGAATGGCGAATAACATCGCCCCTGACGAGGTAATAGACCTCTTCACTGATATTTGCCGCCAGGTCACCTATCCGTTCCAAATGCCGAAAAAGGAGTAGCAGGCTGATACCCGGTTCGATAAGTCTCGGATGTTCGCTCAAAATCGTGAGAAGTTCGTGGAGCATCTTTTCATAAATTTCGTCAACTTCAGTGTCACGCGCTCGAATTTCCAAGGCATGTTCGGCGTTCCGATTGGCGAAAGCATCTATTGCGTCCTTAACCATGGCTTGGATCACTTGCGCGATGTATGGAAGGTCTACGAAGGGTTTGACCGGTGGATGCTCCGACAACTCAATGCTCCGTTTGGCGATGGAGACGCTTTTATCCGCTATCCTTTCGATGTTATAGTTAACCTTCATCGCTGTTGTTAGAAACCGGAGTTCTATGGCTACGGGTTGATGGAGTGCGATGAGTTGGATACACGATGACTCGATCTCGTTCTCAAGCAGGTCAATCTTATCGTCTGTAGCAATGACAAGCACCGCTAACGCGCTATCTCGCGTTAAGATAGATTCAATAGAGTGCCGCAGCATCTGTTCCGCAAGCCCCGCCATTTCCAAGATTTTGTGCTGAAGTCCCTTGATCTCGTGTTCTAACATATTTTTAGCACTCCCCTGACTAACTTAAAGAACCTGTCACATATTGCTCTGTCCTTGTATCTTGTGGATTTGTGAAAATCTTTTCGGTTGTTCCGAATTCGATCAATTCTCCGTAGTAGAGGAATCCCGCGACATTGGAAACACGCGCCGCTTGCCTTCTTTTGTTCGTGACGAAGATAAGGGCGCAATCGTTTGCGAGATCCCGTATGAGGTTCTCGATTTTAACGGTTGCGATCGGGTCCAGTTCCCCGCACGGCTCATCAAATATCAGGATTTCGGGGTCAACCGCTAAAGCCCGCGCGGTACAGAGAAGTTGTTGCTGTCCGATGGAGAGTTGTTTCGGATCTTCGTCCAAAATGGATTCCACTTCATTCCAAAGGCCGGATCTTTGCAGGCTTTTCTGAACGATGCTATCAAGGTGTGAAGATTGATTTATGCCTGCTATCCGAGCCCCGTATGCCACATTTTCGTAGATAGAGCAACGAAATAATTCAGGTTTTCGGAACACCATCCCAATCTTTTTCCGAATGGCGGTGACATCTGTCGTTTCCGCGTACATGTTACTGCCCTTAAAAAGTATTTTACCGCTGAACCTGAAATTCGACGTAAAGTCATTTAAACGATTGAAGCACCGGACAAGTGTGCTTTTACCACAATTGGCAGGACCCATGAGTGCTGTTACCTGTCTCGGTTGGACCTCAAACGAGAGCGAGTTCAGAATCTGATGATCGCCATACCATACATTTAAATTATGCGTGCTCAGAATGGGTTTTTCTTTGTCCGTCTGCATCGTTTTTTTACTTTTGGGTTCCGGATTCAATCGTTAAAAAGCTCGAGACAGTGCTCAATAGCAGTGCCCCGCCTAAGAATAACACGAATCTGTCGGGTATGCCTCTGGGACCTGTTGCATGGTTCGGTATATGAATACCGATAAGTAAGGCAGCTGCCGCGAGTACCCGAGACATCGATCGACATCCACCTGCAAGCATTTTGGGAAAGGCAAGCGGCACGACCTGTTTTGTTAAGACTTGCCATTGAGTGGCACCTAAGACGTAGGCAGATTCACGGATGGGGGTCGCAACAGATCGAAGTGCCTCTTGGGTTGTTTTGATTGCTATTGGCATTGCCATCAAAATGAAGATTAAAGTCTCTGCGTAAAACACCAGTGTGTTACGCTGAAAGAGAGCGACTTCTAAACCGGATCCATTCGCGTTCTGGGCAAGCGGAAACGCTCCAATCTCTTTGAAAACCCCGGGGTCGCTGAAAAGAACCATGATTGCTAAAAGTCCGTACAAGAGTGAAGGAATTTCAGTCAAAAAGTTGACCTGGCTTCCGATAAAACCTCGAATCCAACTTGTTGCTGGACACCATTCTTCTAAGTAAAAAGCACAGGCTATCCCGAATAAAACCGCTAAAAGGCTGATGGGTAGAATCAGATTGAGATCGCTGATGAGACTGGGCAATATACCGGAGATACGAGATGTTGATGACGTTTGAATGTGAGCCGCTGCTGTTTTTCGAAGGTCATTCCAGAAAAAAACAAACACGGTGCCCCCTATAATGACGGCACCCCCCTGCAAAGCGATTTTTTTTCTGAGTTCTGAAGGGATCATTGAGGAATTCATGAGTGGATATCCTACTGACGGAAACCGATTGCTGATGGCTGACAGTTATTTTTATCCGTACCGCATTTGCACGTAATCCGCGGTTTTCGGGTGTTGTGGTGTTTCAAAGAGGGCTTGTGTTTCTCTGTGTTCAATAAGTTCGCCGAGGAACATATAGATACACTCCTTACTGACGCGCCGTGCCTGTGCCATGTTGTGCGTTACAATAAGGAATGTATATGTTCCGGCAAGGACTGCCATGAGTTCTTCAACAGCGAGCGTGCCTTTCGCGTCTAACGCAGAGCACGGTTCATCCATCAGAATGATTTTGGGTTTCAGCGGCAGCAAACGCGCGATACAGAGTTTTTGCTGCTGTTCGAGTTGGAGTGATGTTGCGCGGACCTTCAATTTGTCTTTCAGATCCTCCCAAAGGAAGACAGATGTCAGTGCCTCTTCAACAATCTGGTCTGATTCCGTTCGGGTCATACTCCGTATTGGAGAGTGGGTACGCAAACCGAACAGTATATTTTCGTAGACTGAAATCGGCAATGGATTCGGTCTTTGGAACACCATACCCACGGATTTTCGGAGTTCCGGCAAAGAGACATCCGCATCGTAGATGTTTTTCCCCAGAACCTCGATTTTTCCTTCTGTTGTAACGTTGCCGTAGCGTTCATTGACGCGGTTGAAGCAGCGTAATAGTGTTGATTTCCCGCATCCAGAAGGACCGATAAGCGAAGTTATTTGGCCGTCTCGTATCTTGACGCTCACATCAATAAGAGCTTGGAAATCGCCATACCAGAGGCTGAGGTTTTCAGTTTCAATGCTGTAATTCATGATTCCGTCTATTCTCCCGCGGTAGGTTTAGCCAAAAGCTCCATTCACGTAGTCGTACGTCGCTTGCTCTGATGGATTTTCAGAGAAAATTACATCTGTTGTATCGATTTCAATGAGGTCCCCGTTGAGAAAAAAGGCGGTGCGGTTCGCTAACCGTTTTGCCTGTTGCACCAAATTCGTGACGAGCAGAATCGTCATTTTTGTTCGTAAAGTTTTGAGCACTTCTTCAATACGCATCGTTGTAACAGGATCAACAGCGATTGAGAATTCGTCGAGACAGAGGATATCTGGTTGATGTGAAAGGGCACGCGCAATCGTCAGGCGTTGTTGTTGTCCACCTGATAATTTAGTGCCGAGTGCCTTCAACCGGTCCTTTACCTCTTCCCAGAGTGCTGCTTGTTGTAGACACCGTTCAACGATTTCGTCTAATTCCGATTTTGAGCGGATACCGGCTGTGCGTGGTGCAAAAGCAACGTTATCATAGATGGAAAGCGGCAGACCCACCGGTAAAGGCTGCACCATACCGATCCGTCTGCGTAAACCGTATACGTCGCTAATTGTGCTAATATCTTCGCCATTGAGTTTCACGGATCCTTCTACGGTTGTGTTCGGTGTAAATTCCAGTGTTCTGTTGATAACTTTCAAGAGCGTTGTTTTACCGGATTGCACAGGACCGATGATACCGAGGATCTCGTTCTGGTATACATCGAATGAAACGCCGTTCAGGGCGGATTTGTCTCCATAGCGTACCTTCAGATCGGTAACCTCAATTACAGCGCTGTTTTGCGATCCATTCTGGTTGTTTGAGTTCATGTCTCTTTGTCGATGCCTTCCGTGGATTCAGGGTCCACGTTTTCTTCACGTTCTTCTTCTACTTTGCGTTCTACCCGTGCTTCCGTTAAAACTGAAGCTAAGAGTCCGGATGGAATCGCAACCAGACCGACGCCAATAAGCGTGACGAGCGCGGTGAAAAATTTTCCACCTGGTGTTTCGGGGTAGACATCTCCGTAACCGACTGTGGTGAGTGTCACGATAGCCCACCACATGGAATCAAGAATGGTCCCGAATTCTTCGGGTTGCACTTCTCTTTCAAAATAATGGATGCCACACGCTGCGAGATAGACTAACATTAATGACAGGATAACCAGTGCCAAGAGTTCCCGTCGGATTTCATTCAATGCCTCGGTGAGCCGATCTACCGCTAAAATGAAGCGGGTCGCTTTGAAAATTCTGAAAATTCGCAGAAACCGCAGGATCCGAAGAACGCGGAACCCTGGGACCAGAAACAGAGACGGTAGAATCGCGAGGAGGTCTATGATGCCGTAGAAACTGAAAATGAAATCCCGTTTTCTCGGTTCAATATAAACACGTAAGATATATTCGATCGAAAATAGACCAAAAAATACCGAGTCCAGCAAAATGAAGTGAGGCGCCTGTGGGTCCTCACTATCAGATTCAAGCACAAAGACCACAGCGGACGCAAGGATCAGAAACTGGATGATTCCGCTGACGAGGCTTCCTTCAATGATCGCTCGTAATCTGTCTTTATTTCCCATGAACGTTCTTCCTTACGAGCCTGTCTGACTTACCACTTTTTCCGAGTTCGGAGATACACCCTTAGCACAATTGATGTCGCATTGACGAGTAAGACACTGCCGACAAGGACAACCGCGGTCCCGTAGGGAATGCCCTCCGTAACGTCCGGAACCTGTGTTGAAATCGTAAAAAGGTGCAGCGAGAGTGCCATACACTGTTCTGTTATATTATAGGCGAGAAGATCTCCTTCCGCAATAGCTTTATAAAAAACCGCACCCGTGAACATAATGGGTGCCGTTTCACCTGCCGCTCGCGATACCTGTAGGATAACACCCGTCAAAATGCCGCTGATGGAGTTAGGGATAACGATACGGCGAATCGTTTGCCAGCGCGTCGCCCCAAGGTTCCAGCACGCCTCTCGAAACGACATCGGGACGGCTTTGAGGGCTTCCGTCGTGCTGGCGATGATCACTGGGAGCGTCATGATGGCTAACGTGAGGGATGCCGCTAAGATGGATTCTCCTAAACCCGCGAAAAGTACAAATGCCCCAACCCCGAACAACGCGTGGACAATGCTCGGTACACCCGCAAGATTCACAACCGCTAAATTCGTGATACGCGTGAACCAACTCTCACGGGCATACTCGTTGAGGTATACTGCAGCGAATACGCCAATCGGTGCCGATACTAATAAGGAGACGACCACCAAATAGATTGTACCTAAGAAGGGAGCCCAGAGTCCCCCGGCACGCATGTTGTCCTTCGGATTCGTGAATAGGAACTCCAGTGAGAGGACCGGTAACGCTTTGTAAATAAGATAACCGATGATGAGGAGTAATGGAAGAATCATCAAACTTGTCATTACAAGAAAGAAGATTCGCATCACATTCTCTGTCCACCGTTTGTGTTTGCTGATTTCTGTTTCCGTAAACATCTCTTAATTATTCCTTGCGGTTCGTTCAGGTGTGTTGGTGGCTTCACGTTCCGTTCCGTTATGACTCCTGACGAATCCCTTTAATCGCTAAATCGGCGATGAGGTTCACCACAAAGGTAATGGTGAACAGCAGGATACCGATGATAAAGAGGACTTGATAGTGTTCACCGCCTCTTGCGACTTCACCCAACTCAGCGGCGATTGTTGCCGTGAGCGTGCGAATCCAAGAGAGAGGACTTGATGGCATGTTAACGGAGTGTCCGGTCGCCATAAGCACAGCCATCGTTTCACCGATAGAGCGTGCCGCACCGAGGAGCACGGCTGCGAGGAGCCCGTTTTTGGCGGCGGGTAAAAGCACACGATAGACCACTTGCCAGCGCGTCGCACCGAGCGCCTCCGCCGCTTCACGATAGGAATCCGGGACGGCTTTGAGGGCGTCTTCCGCGATGGAAACGATAATCGGCACACTCATCAGTGCCAGCAGGATGCTACCGTTGAGCATTGTTAACCCAATGGGGGCGTTGAACACTGTGATAATCAATTGATTCATCACGGTCAATCCGATGAACCCCCACACAACGGACGGGATAGCCGCGAGCAGTTCGATGATGATCTTAAATGTTTCTCTCAGTTTTGGACTACAGAACTCCGATACAAAAATTGCCGCCCCAAGCCCAAACGGAACCGCGATACACATCGCTAAGAGGGTGACGCTGAAAGTGCCAACGATCAGCGCAAGGGCACCATATCTTTTATTGTTCAATGAGGTCGGTTGCCACTCGACATTCGTCAGAAATTGCCCTACATCTAAACCTCCGAAAAGGAAACCGGCGCCCTCCCGAAATACAAAAAAGAAGATACCGAATACAAAGAGAATGGAACTGATACCACACAGACGGATGAACAGTTCAATCACTGTTTCGGAAAATGGCAGATGTGCCGTGCTTTTTTTTCGTAGGATATTCATTGTTAATTATTTTCTAAGGGCACAAACCCGAGTTTCTCAACGATCTCTTGCCCGGCTGCTGACAATATCCAATCGAGGTACTGTTTCACTGCTCCTGTGGGTTCACCCAAGGAATACATGTATAAAGGACGCGCGATAGGGTAGGTTTTGGCAAGCACATTTTCAAGATTCGGAGGATAGTAAGGCGAATCCGCGTCGGCGGCAATCTCTAACATTTTTACGTGTGAGGTGGCATATCCCATGCCGCTGTAACCGATAGCACACGGGGTCCTTCCGACAACTTCTACGACATCTTTGGAACCGTGGAGATCCAGCGAACCGATGCGGAAATCACGGCTTTTGCCGAGAAGTGCCTCGCGAAAATAGAAATAGGTCCCAGAGTTAGATTGGCGACTGATACGGATAATCTTGTCGCTCGGACAGTCGCTATGTGAGATACCAAGATCGCTCCATTTGGCTATTGTGCCGCTCTCACCATAAATTTCTGCAAGTTGAGGGATCGTAATTTTATCGAGTGGGGTGTCTTGATGGACATAGACCGCGAGGGCATCGTAACCGACAATAAATTCCTGAGGGGTTTTACCCGTATTTTGCATCGCAAGTTCCAGTTCTTTCGGTTTAATCTGGCGACTGCAGTTCGCAATGTCTACGGTGCCGTTGATGATTGCCGCGACGCCGGTCCCAGAGCCGCCACCTGACACCTCCACCGATGTCGTGGCGCTGACATCCATATACTTTTCAGCCCATGCTTGTGCTAAATTCACCATCGTGTCTGACCCTTTATTTTTGATGACGAATTGTGTTCCCTTATTTTGGGGGTTTTTGGTATTTTGGGTGATGAGTTGTGTTTCCGTCGTTTTTGCAGCATCTGCATCGTCTTTCGGTGAACAACCGCTCATGACGAAACCGCATGCTAAAACGACAAGAAAGCATATCGTCGTGTAACTGATCTGACTGGTCATTCGCATCAATCTACCTCCTTCACGAAATTCCAACGTGATCTATTATCCTGACGTGAGAGAGCACATCATATTTTTATTTTTTCGATGAGTTTGCTAAAACGAAACACCTGGAAACTCCACACAAAATGTGACTCACATCAAGACTGTTTTTCAGTAAAAATGATTTATGAAACGCCTTCGCTTAAATTATAACACCCAATTGTTACGAAAATAAGACAAAATTCGGAATTGTTATTAATATAATGGAGTATCACTTTTTTGTTTAAGTGGATACGCCTTTTATTATTGAAAATGAATTGATTTTAGAACCCACCTGTGATAAAATAAGATAATAAATTTGCTGGGAGAAATATAATGCAGTCCAAATTCCAACAACTCAAAACCCGTCTACTTGAGGCAAATGATATAGCGTCCGCCGCTGGACTCCTCTACTGGGATCAAACTACGTATATGCCACCTGGGGGTGCCCCAGCTCGGGGGCGTCAAAGTGCAACACTTCGCCGATTGGCACACGAAAAGTTTACCGATCCCGAAATAGGAAGGTTACTTGACACCCTCGAACCGTTTGAAAAAAGTCTCGCTTACGATTCCGATGAAGCCAGTCTGCTCCGTGTTACGCGGAGAGACTACGAACGCGCGACGAAAATACCCGCTAAATTCATGGCGGAGGTGACCAACCATACATCCGAATCTTATCAGGTCTGGACGGAAGCACGTCCCGCGAATGACTTTGAACGCGTCCGCCCCTATCTCGAAAAAACACTCGACTATAGCCGACAGGCGGCTGACTTTTTTCCGGGGTATGAACACATCGCGGATCCATCTATTGAATCCAGCGATTATGGGATGAAGGCAACCGATGTCAGTCGCGTCTTTGCGGAGTTACGTCAAGAACTCGTGCCGATTGCTGCTGCGATTACATCGCAAGCACTCGCCGACGATTCCTGTTTGCACCAACATTTTCCCGAGGAGAAACAACTTGCGTTTGGCTTAGAGGTCTCCCAGAAGTTCGGTTACGATTTAAATCGTGGTAGACAAGATAAGACGCACCACCCATTTATGACGAAGTTCTCACTCGGTGATGTGCGGATCACGACCCGTTCAAAAGAGAATTTCCTTGGCGATGCCCTCTTCAGCACGCTACACGAAACCGGGCATGCCCTCTATGAACAGGGGATTCGCATGGATTTGGAAGGCACACCGCTCGCGGGTGGCACTTCATCGGGCGTACATGAGAGTCAGTCGCGGCTCTGGGAAAATATTGTAGGACGGAGTCGCGGGTTTTGGCAACACTTCTATCCCCAACTGCAAAGCGTTTTTCCTGAGCAACTCGGTTCCGTCTCCTTAGATACGTTTCACCGTGCGATTAATAAGGTGGAGCGTTCCCTCATTCGCACGAATGCAGACGAGGTTACCTACAATCTACACGTCATGTTGCGTTTCGATTTCGAGTTGGCACTCTTGGAAGGCAATTTGGAGATTCGAGATTTGCCGGACGCATGGCGTGAACGGTTTGAAGCCGATTTCGGTATCGTCCCGCCTGATGATAAAGACGGGGTTTTGCAAGATGTCCATTGGTATTATGGGTTGATTGGAGGTTCATTTCAAGGCTATACGTTGGGCAATATTTTGGGAGCGCAATTCTTCTCGGCGGCACGCCAGGCACACGCTGATATTCCTGACGAAATCGAGAAGGGGGAGTTCACGACACTCCACGATTGGTTGAAGGAGAATCTTTACCAGCACGGTTCGAAATATACGGCACCCGAAATTATCCAACGCGCAACCGGCGGTCCCCTCTCCATTAAACCTTATATAGCCTACCTCCGGACGAAATATGGTGACTTGTATGACTTGTAGGACTGACACGGGATTTCTTCGTTTGCCCCTGAGATTGGAAGGCATTTACTGGAAGGTCGGAAAGTTGGAAGAGGGGGGAACCTCCCAGTCTTCCAGTCTTCCGGTCTTCCAGTCTTCCATCCCCTTCTTCATTTTATGCCTCTGTTGCTTTTTACAAGCGTGCGGCGGACTCAAACTGATTGATGTTCCCAAGAGCTCAGCCGCATTGCAACTCACAACGTCACAGCAGCAGACAATTCACCCGAAACTGAAACTTATCCGTGATATCGTTGACGATTACGATTTTGAGAAGAAACAGTTAGAGGTGGATTATCAGATATTTCGGGCGGGTATGACGCAACGATACTACGATCGTTACGAAAGCGGGTTCATGAATGCGCGTTCTCGGCGCGAGTTAAACGCATTCAGAGACGAGGCACGGAAGTTCCTGAAGCAGCGTGAGATTTATCTCGACGAGATTAAAGACCTTGTCGAGGAAATCGCCGCAGAATTGACCCCCGATCAACGTCTGAAATTCGTTGAACTGAAACTTCCGAAGTTGGAGGTCCCAACGATGCTCCAGCGCGACGCATATAACGACCTCCGCTATATTCCGAGCCATCCGCTTGGCGGTGTGAACATATTTTAAGCGGTTTGCGATGGATTACTACGTAAGCTTGCTCGGTGACGATTCAAACCTCGGCACGTCCGAAACATGTCCGTGGCAAAGTATTGAACGGGTAAATACTGCCCAGTTGTTGCCCGGCGATACTGTTCTGTTTCATGCCAACCAAACCTTCCCCGGAAATCTCTGTCTGCAAAGTAGTAGGCACACGCCGTGTGCCGTAACAGAAAGCAGTAGCAACACGCCGTGTGCCGTAACACTAAGCTCCTACGGATCCGGTAGAGCCACCATCGCCGCAGGAGAGGGTGCCGGTTTTGTAGCCAAGAATATGGGAGACGTTCACCTAAGCGAACTCAACTTTATCGGGGTTGGCGCGTCTGAAAATGTCCATTCCGGTATCCTGTTCCTGAATACGCGACCCGGTGGCATTAAGTTAGGAGATATTCGGATTCATCGTGTCGATGTCAGCGGTTTCAAGCATTCTGGAATCCACTTCGTGGCAGAACCCCCAGATCGGAGTTGGAGCGGTTTCCGTGATGTCAGCATTACATACACCACCAGCCATGACAACGGGGACGCAGGTATCAGTTGTATCGGTGCTTGGAATCCGGAGCGAGACGGATATGCACATGCGAACTTTTATCTCGGTAACTGCAGCGTTTACAGAAACGCAGGCGTCCCTGGCAAGGAGAGTCACTCAGGGAACGGTATCGTCCTCGCGCAGGTGGATAGGGCGGTGATTGAGCGGTGCCGTGCTTACGAAAATGGCGGCTTAAACGATTACGAAGGCGGGGGTCCCGTTGGAATCTGGGTATGGGACGCGAACCGTATTGTCATTCAGTTCAATGAATCGCATCACAACCGAACTGGCAGTAGTAAAGATGGGGGTGGGTTCGATTTGGATGGTGGCGTGCGGAATTCGACTGTCCAGCACAACTACTCCCACGATAACGATGGACCCGGGTATCTGTTGGCGCAATTCAGCGGTGCCCGTGCATTTCATGGGAACGTCCTTCGCCACAACGTGAGTGTAAACGATGGTAGGAGGAATCGTTACGGAAGCATCCACCTCTGGTCTACGGGTGCCAGCGGCGGTCTGACCGACACAACTTTTTACGCCAACACAATCTTCACAACCCAATCCACCGATGGAAACCCTGCCGCGGTTGATTGTGTGAGCGAAGGGATTCGCAACATCCGGTTTTATAACAACCGCTTTCAAACCGATGGGAAAGCGGTGTTCGTCCGTGGCAAAACCAATCCAAATGTTCTCTTTGCGGACAACACTTTTCTATAACCAAAAGCCTCTTACTGTAGGAGCGAGCTGCGCTCGCGATCCCATCGGAGATGAACACAAACAGTGACCGAATGAATTTCTGAATTTTCATTCATTGGAGACGCTGAAAGAAATGATCCAGAAACGCATCCGCCGCCACCTTAATGCATACTTGTGCATTTGGATGCGGAGATCGACGTTCAGGGCGCAAATCAGACACTGTCACGCCGTTTGTTAAAACACCCTCGGTCTCCACTTGCACATCCGCCGCAACACTTTCAAAATATTCTGGATGCGTCAGCATACCGATCGGGAGTGCATCGTGGATATGAAACCCCCAGAACCCAACGTGTTGACGGTAAAATTCCATACAGGCGTGTGTCGCATCCTTAAGAAATCGGGAAATGCTGTCAGATCGTCCATCGAGTTCAGCATGCAAGCGTTCACCCGTTAAAACGACTTGATGCGTCGCGTCGAGCGGGGCAATATCAATAGGAACATTGGACTGGAAAACTTCCTGAGCCGCATGCGGATCGACAAAGATATTAAATTCAGCAGTCGTCGTAACATTGCCATAGTCCTCAAAGACACCCCCCATCACAACAATTTTCTGCAGGCGTTGCATCTTCACGGGATCTTTGCGAATTGCCTTAGCGACGTTTGTCAGTGGACCCAGGGCGACGAGCGTAAGTTCATCTGGATAGCGTGTTACCATCTCAAGGATGAGATCGACCCCTGAAGTGGGTGAGATATGTGTGTCAGCAGGCGGATACACCGGACGTCCATCGGCATTTCGGAGTTGACTGATATTTCCTAAACCGTCATCACCATGGACGTGCGCCGCTGTCACAAGAGGCTTGACCAGCGGTTGTGCTTCGCCTTGAGCGATCAGTGGAAATTCCGCCAAATCCAGCACCTCAAGAATTCTTAACAGGTTCTCTGTCCCCTGTGTAACAGGAACATTTCCACAGACGGTCGTGAGTGCCTCTATCTGTAGTTCAGGCGAAAGCAGTGCGAGAAGAATCGCAAGGGCATCGTCTACCCCCGGATCCGTGTCTATAAGGATGCGTTGCATATTCGTCTTCCTATATCGTTTTTCATTGATTTTACCATTACCCAACGATTTTGTCCAATTAGAGATCCCCAAACATCCTCATAAAAGTCTTGCACTTGAGACGCTGAAGGCATATAATAACAAGATGGGTTTTCTACACCAACATCATCAATCTAATAGGACTTACGCATACTGCTCTTTTGTAGCATAAACTGTTAGTTTGTGCCACCAGAACGCTGTGTTTTCCGAAAAATCTCATCTCACAGAACGGGAAACCACAGTCAAAATTGCGTAAGTCCTGTCTAATAAAGTTAACTGTGAAATAAAACATGACTTTCCAAACACGTTGCAACCGTTATCTACAGAATATCCAACAGACACAAAGCACTTCAGCAGCGACCCCAGAACTCTCTATACCCACATCTCCAAGCGTTTCTTGAAGATAGTGCCGTTGCGCATTTCAATAGAGACACCGTCCGTTTCACACAGGAACCGAGACGATTGGATCAGATCGGTAGACCCGACTTCATCGCGATGGACAGCTCGCTGCCTATCGGTTACACTTATGGGGACCGAGCCGACTATCGCTCATTAGATTTGCCAAGTGTTCTTGAAATTAGCGGTACAGAAACAGCATCTGAACTTGCACGACGACATCGAGAGAAGGTCGCGCAAGCGTTGGAAAACCCATTTGGATTGGATGCCTATGTTGTCGTCTGCGCTTTTTCCTCAAGTGGACATCATATCTGATTCTCTTATCATCGCTGGAAGGAGGAAGCAGATGCATAACCCGAAAACTCAGCCTTACACAAAGACCCTTAAAGAGATAATGCGCCGAAAGTCAGAAATCCTCTCGAAAGCGCAGGCATTTTGGGAAATCGGTATGACGGAAACGGCACAACTGCTTTGGTTGTCCGCTGCTACATACGAAGAGCATATTGCACCAATGCTTGATGCTTTGGGACGAGAGTTAGAAGGGGCACTGCATCGCATTAGCGCGGCATCGTGTTATGAGAAGGCGGGGGATCTGAGTCGAGCCGTGAACCTGTATCGTGCAGCACTTTCAGGCCCGTTGCGTGAGGATACGCGGCAAGAAGTTGAAAATATGCTGGGAGCATGTCTGGCAGCATTGAACCGGCGTTCTATACACTTGTCGGCCCCCTGGGGCTAAGATAAACCAGAAATAAAAAACACTTCTAATCCGTGTCATCCGTCTAATCCGTGAGAATCCGCGATTCTGACAACCTACCCCTGAAATATGTGAGCACCCCTAAAGAAAAAATAAATTTGCATTTTTAAATCAAGTATGTTATTATAAATAATGTGGAAATTATAAATAATGTAAAAATAAATAAGTATAACTTATGCGAAGTCATCTTTTGTAGCATAAAACGCATGTTCAAACGATTCATGTTCGGATACAAAAAAGTTACACTTTTCACTAAATTATTTTTTTTTCCAACACAGAATCGCAACCGAGAAAAACGCAAGAACCCCACGTCCCCACTGGGTTTTCAACCGGAAACCCGCACAGAAATGCCAATTTAAAAATGTTATAAAAACGTAACATTTTAAGGAGAATTGCCATGAAACTCCAAGAAGAACACAAAGAATTTGTCGTTAAGGGATACGCCTGTTTTATGAAACCCGGTGCGATCCTCGAAAACTTCATGATTGTTTTCGCACCCCATATCGCCGAAGCGTTCCTCGAAGCTCACGCAGATCAACTCGAAAAAGAAGCTGCAGAGGAAATCTTACGGGAAAAGGAACACTTTACGGAAGAGCATTACATAAAAAACTACGACCCTAACGTCTATCAACGGGATTTGTATAAAACCATAACGACAAAGAAAGGGGTCCAACAAAGAAGGCAGGTCTTTGTAAACTGGGAAATGATCATCGCACAGATCAATCGCTACAATAAGATGTTCAGAGGAAAGTGCGCAAACAACTTCCGCAGACTCAACATCACACACCCGCAATTCCCAGGGAAATATCGAACTCTCTTCAACGAAGCCCGCGAGCAATACCTCGCCAGCTACCGCACCGCCAAGCTCAGCCTCCCCGGAAACCTCATCCTTGAATTGGAATTTCTATACGGGGTCACAAAGGAACTCGTCATCGAAAACCGCGACCTCAAATACATCACCCAAGCCGCCCAGATCCTCAAAACCATTGCCGCATGCAACGCCGTCAACCAACAAGGGCAACCCGTCGATATCACACCGCAAGAGATCAACGCGCTGCAAGAGACCCAGAAAACCTTGACCGACCAACTCAGAAAGGAAACCCGCCAATTGCGAAAACACACAGAGAACACAGATGTCTAACACCCACACGCAGAATCCGAAACTTGACAACCCCTACAAACAAGGTATCGGTATCTCTTTTCTCTTACTTCTTTTTTGGTGTCCGCCACTCGTAGCACAGGTGAATATCTTTACGGGTGAAACCCTGAAGCAGATGCGGTTGGAATCCGGTGTGTATAACAGTATCGCACTCGATTTAACCTATCGTTCTGGCAATACGGATCTCCTGACAACTCGGACGCGATTTCGCTCAGATTATCTTACAGCGGCGTATCACGCTTTTATTTTCGGGAGTCTCCAGCAGGGCAGAAAGGATGCTGTGTTTTTTATCAATAAGGGGATGGCACACGCTCGAATTATCCGAAATTTGACGCAACACCTCCTTTTTGAATCCTTTGTTCAGAAGCAATTCAACGAATCTATTCTGCTCAGCGATCGGAATTTGGTAGGCGGTGGCGTTCGGTTCGCCGCGCACCCGCGTGATTCCAGATTTAATCTCTATCTCGGCATCGGTGCCATGTGGGAACACGAGCGCATTAACGATAAAGCGAGCGGCACAATCACGACCCGTGTCGTTCGGTCGACAAATTATATCAACTGGACGGGGCAATTAGATGAACGCGTCACGACGAGTGCGACGGGGTATTATCAAGTCTATGTCCGCCGCTTCCAAGATTATCGCATCCTTTTTGAAGGCAGTCTGACATTCCAACTCACAACAAAATTGTCCTTTCCGCTGCGAGTGAATTTCCGATACGATAGCGAACCCCCTACCGGTATCCGAAAACATGATGTGGAAATATTTAACGGATTGCGGTATACTTTTTAGAAAGACGAAAGGAGGGATCCTATGAAGAAGGTGGAAACCTGTATGTGGCAGGCGATAATAAAAGTCTGTATCGGTGTATGTCTTATCAGTTTTGGGAATATCGGCTGGGCAGACGGACATCTCCAGATCATGGAAACGGAGAAGAAACTCGTCTTAAAGGGTAAAATTTCTGAGGCACTTGGTGAATACGATTCACATTTAAAGGGAGCCGTTGAATACCTCGTTTGTGGTCACAACGGCAAGGAATATGAGAGCATCGTTGTCGTGGAGGCAACGGCAAAGGAAGTTCATGACGCACTCAGTAAACTTGAGGTGCCAGTCGGGGCGCCACCCGGCTATGACGAAGAGAAGGATGAACCGACACCCCCGACAGGCACAGCGGTCGTTATCTTTGTCGAATGGCAGGATGGCGATACGGAGAAAAAGGTGCGTGCCGAAGAACTCATTTTCAACGTGAAGACGCAAAAGCCGATGCAACATGTCGCTTGGGTCTATTCAGGATCACGGATCGTGCCAGATTTGGATAGCGATGATGAGGATGCGATGATCCCGCAGGCGTTTATGAGCAACGACCTTGTTGCCTTGCGGCTCTTTGATGCGAGTGCCCTCTTTCAGAATCCACTCCCTGAATCCGCGGAGGAGAATATCTATAAAAAGAACGATGCGGTACTGCCAAAACTCGGGACACCTGTCACACTCACGATTGAGGTGAATCGGAAAATGCAACTGTTTGTGATAATTACGGGACGGGTCCAAGGTGTCGGGTTCCGGAATTTTACACAGCTTAACGCCAAGCAGCTCGGTATCAACGGCTATGCCAAGAATCTACCCAACGGCACTGTTGAAGTCGTTGCCGAGGGGGATAAGTCGCAGCTGGATGCGTTAATCGCTTTGCTAAAGAAGGGACCGCGCTACGCCAGGGTTGATTCGCTTGAGATTGATGAACGTCCCTTCACAGGGGAATATAAAACTTTCGGCGTTCGGTATTGAATCATGGTGCATACGACATCTCTTTCCATATCGGGAATTCTCCTCGCAGCAGGGCTCTCCACTCGGATGGGGGAACCGAAGCAGCTACTCCCTTTTGGGGAGAGCACTATTGTTGAGACCGTGGTGGACAGTATGCTTGGTGCCAAATTTGATGAGGTTATCGTTGTTATCGGACATTGTGCAGCACAGATTCAAGAACAATTGGGGGAACGTCCCGTCAAGATCGTTTTCAACCGTGACTATCACGAGGGTATGTTGACCTCCGCGCAGGCAGGCATTCGGGCACTACAAGGAAGTGATGCGTTTGCGTTCATGCTGGTCGACCAACCGTTTATCACTTCTGCGTTAATCGATGGAGTTATTGATGCCTACGTCCAAACGCACCAGGGAATTGCCTTACCGAGTTATAATTACAAACGCGGGCATCCAGTGATCTTTCACAAGCGGTATGGCGACGATATTCTTGCCTTAGAAGCAGAGAGCGGCGGTGTGCGGACGCTCTTCAAAAGGTATGGCGACGATATTCATTACGTTACAGTCGATACCGATCGGGTGCTCCGCGATATAGATTATCGCGAAGATTATGAACGCGCCCTAAAAGAGGATTGAAACTGTGCCGTATAAACACATCACGGGAGGCAAAAAATGAAAGAAACTTACAAAGACACACCAGAAATTCCTGAATCCATCCCTACTACGATGACATTAGAGGATTTTCTCGAGAACGATGTCCCGGGATATGAATACATTGACGGCAAATTAGTCCTGAAGTCACCGCCAGAAATTCCAAAGTCCATCCCTACCACGATGACATTGGAGGAGTTTCTTGAAAACGATGTCCCAGGATACGAATACGCCAAAGGAGAATTAATACCGATGCCTCCAGCGACGAGAAGACACGGTAAGATTAGTATCAGCATCATTCGATATTTGGATCGGTATGTCTACGAAAATGGACTCGGAGAATTGTACACAGCGGAAACGGCATTCCAGGTCGGAGAACGTGTGATGAAGCCGGATGTTGCGTTTGTTTCAACCGCCCATCTGGATGTCGACGAAGACGAAAAATTTCCGATACCGCCTGACTTGGCGATTGAAGTCGTCTCTCCGACGGATGTTCACTACCGGATCGTCCGTAAGGCGTTGGACTATCTGGAGGCAGGGACCCGCCTCGTCTGGGTACTTGATCCTGTTGCCAAAACGGTGACGGTGTATCGTTCTAAAAGCGACATTGAGCTACTGACGCACGAAGCCACGTTAACAGGTGAGGATGTCGTGCCGGGATTTACCTGTCCCGTGGAAAACCTCTTTGAATAACCCGAGTGCCATTGATACAAATCATAATGAAAAGCCCATAGAATCCAGTGCGCAGCTCGTAAGGAATAATTAAAAATATGTTCACGTCTATTGAAAACGTTCAAGTTGCCTGTGAAAAATATGCGTATATCGCAGATAGAGGTTTAGCGACAACGCTCTATCTCGCGCATCATCTCAAAAAACCCATCTTTCTCGAAGGCGAACCCGGTGTCGGCAAGACTGAAGTCGCGAAGGTCCTTGCGGATTCAACAGGCGCGAAACTCATCCGATTGCAATGTTATGAAGGTCTGGATGCAAACAGTGCGTTGTATGAATGGAACTACACGCGCCAGATTTTGCAACTTCGCATTGATGAAGCACGCGGACGGGAAAAAGAAAACATCGGCACCGACCTATTCAGCGAAGCGTTTTTATTGAAACGTCCGTTGTTGGAGGCTATTCAGAGCGATGGTGATGTCCCACCCGTCTTACTCATCGACGAGGTAGACCGGAGCGACAGTGAATTTGAGGCGTTTCTACTGGAAATCTTGTCCGACTTCCAGATTACTATCCCCGAAATCGGAACGATTCAAGCGAAACATATTCCGTATGTAGTATTGACTTCGAACCGGACGCGAGAGGTCCATGAAGCACTCAAACGCCGGTGTCTCTACCAGTGGATCGATTATCCCACTGTTGAGAAGGAGTTAGCGATCGTGCAGACGAAGCTTCCACAGATTGATGAACACCTTGCACAGCAGTTGTGTGGGATGATGCAACTCTGGCGGCAAGGGGATTACTATAAGAAACCGGGTGTTGCGGAGACCTTGGATTGGGCGTTGGCACTCGTGGCATTGGGTAAAGCACAACTGGATGCGGATGTCGTCGCTGAGACGCTGGGCTGTGTCTTCAAGTACCAGGACGATATCCAGCGCGCACGCTCGGTAGAATTATCCGAATTGGGGTATAATTAAGGAGGAAATGATGTCATCCCAAGAATGTTTAGTACTGATTGCGTATCTTAATGTTCTTATCGCGCCCAAAACTGAATACAAAAATCGGATCCCTGCTAAGACAGATGCCCGACTCAAACCGCATCGAGTTGAGAAGGTCGGACGCTCTACGACACATCCACGTCCGAAACTAAAGGAGCTGCTGACTCAGGAATCGGGTTGTGCTGAGCAGTATGAAGCGGTTAAATCGGGAAAATTCAAACCGCATCGGGTTGAGAAGGTTGGGCGCTCTACGACACATCCACGTCCGAAACTAAAGGAGCTGCTTGTTGACGCACCCGGAAATAACGGATCCGACGAGTCTGATGAATGGGATACCGGACCGGCTGTTGGCAACGAAATTTTAGGCAGATTTTTAGAAAAAACTTATGAATCACAGCAAAAGAAACCAACAGGTTAAAATAAAAATTTTCAGAGGGGTCGGTTATCTCCTTTTGGTAGCCGCAGCATTTTGTACGATGATACCGATGCTGTGGTTGTTGACCTCCTCCTTTAAAACCGCCAACGAAATTTTCGCTGTCCCTATTCAGTGGTTCCCGCATCTACCCCCGCGCGTCCCAACATCCCCTTATATTGTCCAAGATGCCTATCCTAACATTGAAAAACCTGTGGCTGTGGATGAAACATCGTGGAGGACCCTGCAACCCCAACTCATCCAAATAATTTGGTCTGAGACACAGGCACACATCGCAGCAAATGCGAAGCTTGCCAATTATGTGCCGTCCGAAGAATTGCAAACCGAAGTCATAGAGGGGTTATGGGCGCAACTGATCGCAGGGTTGCCCGATGAGGTCTGGAACGGCACAACGGATGCGATGACTGCAGCGGTGCGAGAGGCTATTATTCCGGAGACGGTTGATACGATCTGGGGATCGGTGTATCGCGAAGTTGCGGTTGGAACGCTCCAGATAGAGGACCTTGACTTCAATCGCACACCGATTGAGGTTGTGAACTGGGTAGCAGAGACAGGCACGCGTATACGCACATCAGACGATGCCCAGACGGATGCAAGTCTATCCTACAATTTCCAAGACAGCGACACTGCCCGTATCACAGCAACGATTTCTTCGCCTATTCCCGTTGAACGGATACGACGTCTCACGCTGCCTGTGCGTGGAGATGCCTCGTATCACCGTCTCTTTTTAACCGTGTCTGTCCCGAACTCTGGAACGGAGGATAGCAGCACTCACAATGGCGTTACATATCAACCGACGCGTTCTTTCGTTTTAGGGAGCGCATTGTGGACAGATTCGGTCTGGCGACTGAACGGTATTCCGGGTGAGTTAGAGTCGTCACACATCACGATGCAGAAGACAGAAACGAATCTCGCACCCGAAGCGACAGTGGTCACAGGAAATGGGAGCCAATTGTTCCTGCAATTAACGATTCATCAACCCGCGTATCTCTCAATTGTATGGGATAAATTCACGTCAAACTACCGGAATCTATGGAAGACAGTGCCGTATAATCGGTATTTCGTCAATAGCATCTTCATTGCGACCGCGTCAACGTTGCTCACGCTGTTTTTCTGTTCACTCGGTGGATACGCGTTTGCCAAGTATCAGTTCCGTGGTCAAAAGATCCTGTTCGGTATCCTCCTCGCTTCTATGATGGTCCCGTTTCAAGTATTGCTCGTTCCGTTGTTTGGATTGATGTATGATATTGGCTGGCTCAATAGTTACAAGGCGATTATCATCCCATTTTCAGTCGGCGCGTTCGGTGTTTTCTTGATGCGTCAATTCATTGTCACGATTCCGTCTGAACTGCTGGATGCGGCACGGATTGATGGCTGTTCCGAGTTCGGTATCTATTACCGCGTTGTGCTGCCTATCATCAAGCCGGCGCTTGGGGCGTTGACGATCTATTCGTTTTTGGGTTCATGGAACGGGTATCTCTGGCCCCTCATCATTTTACGGGATGAAGTGAAATATACGCTACCGATCGGTTTAGCGAATCTCGTGGGGACCTATCGTCAAGATTACGGGATGTTGATGGCGGGAACGTTGCTATCTCTCATGCCAATCGTTATCCTATTTTTAGCAATGCAACGTGAATTCGTGCAAGGAATCACTTTAGGAAGCGTTAAGGAATAATGAAAGTGCTGTAGGACTCAGCGCGTAGCTCGAAATGAAATGGAGAGCGGGTATACGGAAAGGGACTTCAAATCTCAAACCTACCGAACCGAACCGCAAGGAAAAATTAAAAAATGTCAGATTATATAACGGTTACAAAAACGTCAGCGATCCGAGAAGGACGCGGCAAAGCGTTCACCGTCAATGGCAAGCGGGTCGCTATCTTCAATGAAGGTGGCGAATTCTGTGCCGTGGACAACACCTGCCCGCATGCCATGGGCTCCCTCGGTAGAGGTAGAATCCGAAACGGTGTCGCTGTGTGTCCCGTCCACGGTTATGCATACGATACAAAGACGGGTGAATGCCAAACCGACCCACGCCTCCGCATCAGGACCTATCCAGTGATTGTCGAAGATGAGGAGATCAAAGTCCAGGTTTTTTAATTTTTTTATGGGACTTCGGTAACTGATATAATTAACCCCTCATAATAATTTTTACAATTTTTACTTGACTTTCTTTTGCAAATTGGGTATAATTATATTATTGGACGTTGGAGGCGGACTGCCAGGGTAAACCCTTTACCCCCCGCCTCCTTCCACTTTACCTTCCGCCTCCTTCCAACTATCAATTGGGGATACGTCCGAAATTACCCGTCGCGTCGTGAGATACGACAAAACATCCAAAAACCATGTTTTTTTCGTTGATGGCAGTGCTTATGTTGTTTACTGGAGATAGTGTTATGCCCGTGCTTTGTATCTGTATAGCACTCTACCGAACCGCAAGGAAAAAATTAAAAATCTGTACTGACCCCTACCATAAACGACGTTTTATGAATCGGCTCAAATTGGGAGCCTCCTTCCACTGTTTCAACGCGCCGGAACGTGTATTCACGGGTGACGATCGTCACAACCGGCGGAAAGACTTCGTAGCGGACCTCCACACTGAACGCCGATTTTTCATCTAAATCGAACAGATCTCCGAAGAAGTTCGTCTCTCCCCCCTCGCCGATATCCCGTTTCGTGTAGAAGGCACGCAGCGAAAAACGTGGAACTAATTCTGACTCTGTTACCGCCATATAGAGTTTAGGTTCGCTGTTCGTATAATCCTCGAAGGTCGCCATGAAATGAATTTGTGGCAGCGGATGCCAAATCAGTTGTGAGAAAAAACCGCGTCGCGGTTCTGTGTTCGCCGCTAATCCCAAAAACTGCGGCATGTCGGGTTCCGGGGATAACGATTTCGCGGATTCGTATGTATAATCAAACACAGAAGGGATATAGCCATCTCCAAACGTGCGATACTCTATTTTGAAAAGGGTTTGGGTAAAGGAAAATCCGACACCCACGGCGTTTCCCCAAGCGAGATTCGTTGTTACTTGATTTTCTGCGGTAAACGCGATTTCTGGTTGTGTGTTTTCTTCGGAGAATGTATTCAGAAAAGCGAGGTCGTCATAGATATCGAGCCGAAACGCGCTCGTCTCAAAGATTGGAAATCCGACATCAACCCCGACGGCACTCAACGGATCCTCTCCCGCTTCTTGTAAATTCGGGTTAATGTCTGTGAGATAGGTCGCACCGAGTTCAAACCGGGTGAGTAAGTTGTTATTTTCTTCCCGTTGAAACGGACGGTAAAATCCGCGTCCTCCGAAAATGGTGGGATTCCCGATGTCATTCATCATCGTTTCGATGCCATAACGGTTTTCGGAATTTCTGAGGTTTAGACGCAACCCGCGCCGATCGTAATTAGAATAACCCGACATGATGGAACCGTGTCCGATGGTGAGGTAATCTAACTCCCCGAATCGGACATAGAAAGGATCGTAAGGTCGACCGTAACGCACATAACGGACGAGTCTTAACCACGTGCTTGGACTGTCCCACGCTTCACCGTCCTCAGCGAGGATTTGGGGATCATCTCCTTCCGCATACGGGTTGTAAAGCAGGATTAAGTCTAATCCGATGCCAATTTTTCCGAGCGGTATATCCGGCTGAAGTTGGAGTCGGACGTAAGCATCGCCGTTAATGAAGGTGAGTCCGCCACCGTATAATCCGCTCGTTAGGAAGTCGGGGGACTCCAATTGGGTTAGGGCTTGGTCTTCTTCGGCGAGAGTAGAAGTCGGTAGGATGAGCAGGAAAGTTAAAATTCCGAGTATCCAGGCGATAATGCCTGTTCCGGAAGAAGGAAAAACATTATTTATGTTCACGTGGCGAGAATCCTTCCATCTTTCATCTGGATGACACGATCAGCGTTCTCTTTGAGTCCTTCATGGTGCGTCACAATGGCGATAGTGGTTTGGTGTTCTTGACGCAGTTCTTGAATAAGGTTCATCAGATTATCGCTCTGGCGACTGTCGAGGTTAGCGGTGGGTTCATCGGCGAAAATAATTTTCGGACGGTTGGCGAGGGCACGCGCAAAAGAGACGCGTTGTTTTTCACCACCGGAGAGCTGGGCGGGACGATGATGAAATCGATCGCTCAATCCGACTTGTGTCAGTAACGCTATTGCGCGGCTTTCTGCGTCATCCGTCTTTGTTCGAGCGAGGTCCATCGCGACCATTACGTTTTCCAGTGCGGTGAGATAGGGCAGCAGATGGAACAGTTGAAAGACGAATCCGATCTTTTCACGACGAATGACGCTTAAGTCTTGCACATCAGCGTTAATCGGTTCGCCATCGATGTGAAGTTCCCCGGCATCTGGCGTTAGAATACAACCGAGGAGACTGATGAGTGTTGTCTTGCCGCAACCGCTATCTCCCATCAGCATCAACAGTTCACCCGCTTCAATTCGGATATCGACCGCGTCGACTGCGACAACGGTTGCGTCGCCTGTGCCAAAGCGTTTCGTTAAGCCCGTTCCTTCTATGATTGCTGCCATTTTTCTAATTTTCCTTGCGGTTCGGTCAGATAGGTTGGTAGTTTCAAATGCCTTCCCGTAGATTCGCCTGCGTGTCTTTGATTGGGTATTTCTGCGTATTGTTCCAGGCTTTGTTTTTTGGATAAGACGATTTGATGAGTGCTAAGGGGTTAAATCTCACCGCGGAATGCAATCATCGGATCGACTGCAATCGCTTTCCGTGCTGCCAGATACCCGCTACCGCAACACACGATGAAACTGATGCACGCAACGATGATCGATTCCACGAAGTGAATCGCGACGAAAATCGGTGCCGCTGCCGCGAACACATACGACAGGCTAAGTCCAAGTAGCACGCCGACAATCGAGATGAGGACAACCTGTTTGAGTAGCAGACCCATCACATAACCGTTTGAGCCGCCGATAGCCTTGAGGACCCCGATTTCCTGGGTCTTTTCGAGCATCGTTACGTAAGTAATCATCCCGACGAGGATACCTGCCGCTAACCATAACATCACCCGTAGGAATTGCACAGCCTTCATCGGTTCATCAACGTAGTAGGCGATGATATCCGTAAGCGTCTGTTTTAAGGTGCGTACTTCAATGGTTTCTAAGGCATCTAAATCGGCGGCGATCTGTGCGGGGTGTTCACTCTTGTTTGTTTTCGCGATCATCATGTTGACATGTGGTGTATTACCGAGGAGAAGTTTCTGGGCAATACGGACATCCATAAAGAGCAGCGGCGTATCTAAAACAAACATGAGACTTTTTGCTTTGCCGACAACACGGACTTTTTCGTTGCTGAGCGTAATCTGTTCTCCGATTTCCAGTCCCATTTTCTCGTCAACGACGACTTCGTAGGGGATTGGATCTTCAGGTCTATAGTCTTCAAAATTACTCCGAGTGAACATTCTCCCTTCAATAGCACTTTTAGGACCCCCGAGTTGTCCCAACTTATAGCCGACAACGATTGCCTTGGTAGATTTGCCCCGGACGTTCGGACGCGCTTGCGCGAAAACCAATGGGGATGCAGAGTCTGGCACCAAGCCGGGACCTGAGTTCAGAAATGCCATATATTCCTCAACGACCATCGAAAACCCAATAAATGCGCCGCCGGAACCCTCAGCAGAGATCCAGACATCCGCCCCAGTGGATTCGACGTATTGTCGCGCTTGAATGCGCATACCGTTCATAATGCCGCCTAACAGCAGTATCAATGAAATGAGGACGGTGATACCGAGGGTTGTGAGGATAACTCTCGCTTGGCGATACCGCATGTCCTTGAGGAATAATGTCTTCATTTTTTAGTTTCCGAAAATAACAGTTTGTTCTTAAGGGCTTTCCGCCAAAAAGGGAAGCCGCTCGGGCATAGTTTGTCGCTTGCGACGATGCAATTGGACGTGATCCTGATACGCACCGACATCCGCCTCGGTCCCAGTTTCGCGTTCAAGGAAAAGCGGGAATTCGGATGCGGGAGGTTTAGCGTTATGATACGCATGGTTATAACTTCGCATGATGATGCGTTGTTCACGGTTAAGCGTTTCCAACCATTCGGGTGAGGAATGGAACCGATCCGCTGGCGTAAGCCAAGACGGGCAATAAGCAACAAAGATATTGTAGCGCACGACCTCGCTCTCATTGGGTTCAACCCGATGCCAGATGCTGGAATGCATCACCGTCATTGTGCCTTTACGGGGACAGACGATCTTTTCCCCCGGTATACTTTTGTGGGTATCGTAGCCGTCCATATATTGCTGACGATGACTCCCCGGTAACACGACGAGGTTTCCCATCTTCTCTCTCGGTAGGTCAGTCAACCAATACCCTATTTTGATTTGCAACGGCAGTTTCGGTGAAAACACACCATAGGGGAGCGCACGTGCGCCGTCTGGGTGCCACTGGTTGTACTGTTTACCGCCGGGGGGACGCAAGAAAAATTGGCTCTGATGGAGTTTGAGGAGTTCCCCAAACAGGTCGTACGCATAACCGACATGCCGTTCATTATCAATCAGGTCTGTGAACACGGGGTCGCGTTCGACGATGTTCTCTATGTGGAGATGACCACCTGGCGTATATTTTGGGCTGGTAGCGGCGACGCGATCTATCGCGTCAATATAGGCTTGGATATCCGCATCGGAGATCGCGTCCTCAATAAAAATGATACCGTCTTCGTTAAAGGTTTCCCACTGTTCTGCTGTGAATCCAGGGGGTGCAACACGATATTTTTCTTTGGTTTCCATTCGGCAACTCCTTTCATTATGATTTTGTAGCAAATCCCGTGCCAATGCAGGCAATACCACACGGATTAGGTTCTTTGTGCTATGCGCAACAGTAACTGCACAAAATCGGGCAGATTTTATCTTGGACAGCACGGAATGGGTCAAATGCGATCAACCTTCGCGAGTGCTATCTGAATGCTTAAGGTCAATGCCTATCCAAATTAAGAATATCATATTTTACCAGAAGCGTCAACACTAATAACAAAATGCCCCAAACCCAAAGTAGAACCCTTGGATTTGGGACAATAGGGAGTGCAGAGGTGGATTCGCTTTTCGTTCAATCCAACCTACATCAACGTTTGCTACACCGCAACCTCTGCGTCGTAAGCATGGTTCTGGACTAACCATACCGAAACTGCCTGAACGAGAATCTGGTTTGCACGTTCAACGATCGGATTTAGCGATGGGATATGCGCAAACATATTTTGTGCTCGGTGTTTCAGGTTAGCCATGGGTGGCAACTCAAGGATTTTCATCTCTTTAAGGAATGCTTCTACCTCCGATTGGCTGATGTGAGCACGCTTACGGAGTTCTTCCAATTTTGGGGTATGTGCCCACGCTTTCAAGACCGTTTTACCGATGTGTTCAATCGAAAAACTTCCAGCGAGTTGTTGCGCAGCATTTTCGATGGTCGTTAGAGATAATCTACGCTTACCTTCTATGACATGTGCGGGTGGCAGACGTAGGTCCCAAACAATTCTAAAGAAAGACAAGATTTTCAGAATGTAGTACGTGATATCAATTTGCCACCAATGAAAGCCTTGAGGTGTAGCACTCGGAAAGTGGTGATGATTGTTATGCCAGCCTTCCCCCAATGTGATGATAGCGAGGAAGAGGTTGTTGCGTGAATGGTCCCCCGTGACATACGGTTGTTTACCTATCACGTGTGCAAGAGAATTAATCGTAAATGTCCCGTGAAAAAGGATCACCGTGCTCACGAAGAATCCTACGACGAGTCCGGACCAACCCGCAATCGCCCAAACGAGAACACCTAATAGGAACGGTGGCAGTCTGTCCCATTTATTGAGCCAAACGAGTTCTGGGTATTTCTGAAAATCCTTAATTATACTGTAATCTGCGGTCCCCCCGCGTTTAGAGAAAATCCACAGCACGTGAGAATACCAGAACCCGTGCTGTACTGGGGAATGTATATCTTGCTCTGTATCGGAGTACTTATGGTGTTCGCGATGCTTCGCTGCCCACCAGAGCGCGCCGCGTTGCGCTGAACTCTGACCGAGAAATGCCAGAAAAAATTGGAATCCGCGGCTCGTTTTGTAGGAACGGTGCGAAAAATAACGATGATATCCAGCCGTGATACCGAACATACGGATAACATACAATGCACCACATATAATCCAGTCGATAGGTTGAACGTCCACCCAGAAAATTGCCAGACAGGCAAGGTGAACCATTATGAAGGGCACAACTCGGGGATGAATAAGGTCCTCCGTATGGGCAGGACTTTTAGGGCATGGTTCGGTTGACAATATAATTCTCCTTGCTACGCATAGCGGTTATATTTTGTGTAGTCAAGTATAAATCGCCCTCAGATTAACGATAGGGCGAGACGTGGGTGCCTCACCCTATCATCGGAGTTGATCGGTTCTATTGCTTTTCGCGGAGACGCGCTTCTAACGCTGCCAATTCATCGGACAACGCTTCCGGCAGTGTTTCCTCGAAGCGTGCGTAATGTTCTCGAATGGATTCAATTTCGTTGAGCCATTCTTCGACATCGACATCCAGGAGTTCTGCCATTTGCTCGTCTGTTACGTCCAATCCACTGATATCAATGGCACCGGATTCAGGTAAGTAACCGATCGGTGTTTCAACTGCCTCACCTTGGCCGGAGACACGTTCCACAATCCATTTCAGCACACGACTGTTTTCTCCGAAGCCGGGCCAGAGCCATCCGCCGTCAGCGTCTTTACGGAACCAATTGACGTAGAAAATCTTCGGCAGTTTGCTGGCATCCGTATTTTTCCCCATCGCCAACCAGTGTGTGAAGTAATCGCCCATGTTGTAGCCGCAGAAGGGGAGCATCGCCATCGGATCGCGTCGGAGTTCACCGACCGTGCCTGCGGCGGCGGCTGTGCGTTCCGAGGAAGCAATGGATCCGATAAAGGTGCCGTGCTGCCAATCAAACGCTTCAAATACAAGGGGGACAGTCGTGGCACGGCGTCCACCGAAAAGGATCGCCGAAATTGGAACACCGCTCGGGTTTTCCCAGTTCGGATCGATGATCGGGCATTGCGCTGCAGGGGTGGTATAGCGTGAATTTGGGTGTGCCGCTGTTTTGTCATCACCGGGATGCCACGTTTCACCAAGCCAACTTGTGAGGGATTCGGGGAGCTCTTCGCTCATCTCTTCCCACCAGACATCACCATCTTCTGTGAGGGCGGCATTCGTGAAGATTGAGTTTGAGGCGAGCGTATGCATTGCATTCGGGTTGGTGTCCATTGATGTTCCGGGTGCCACGCCAAAGAAGCCTGCTTCAGGGTTAATCGCGTAGAGCCTTCCGTCTTCACCGAATTTCATCCATGCAATGTCGTCACCGATGGTCTCTGCTTTCCAACCGGGGATGGTTGGCGTCAGCATCGCGAGGTTCGTCTTACCACAGGCACTTGGGAACGCTGCAGCGATATAAGTCTTCTCGCCTTCCGGACTCGTGAGTCCCAAAATGAGCATGTGTTCTGCCATCCATCCATCGTTTTTCGCCATAATAGAGGCGATACGGAGGGCATAGCATTTTTTGCCGAGCAGGGCGTTTCCACCGTAGCCGCTACCGTAGGACCAAATGGAACGTTCCTCGGGAAAATGGACGATGTATTTGTTATCCGAATCGCAGGGCCAAACGACATCGGCTTGTCCGGATTCCAATGGCATTCCGACGGAGTGTAGACACGGCACAAAGTCACCGTCTTCGCCTAAGACATCTAACACGGCACTGCCCATGCGTGTCATAATCCGCATGTTCACAACAACGTAGGGGGAATCGCTAATTTCAACGCCGATGTGTGAAATGGGGGAACCGAGCGGTCCCATGCTGAACGGCACAACATACATTGTCCTGCCTTTCATGCAACCCTTGAAAAGTCCTTTGAGGGTTTCTTTCATCTCATCGGGATCGTGCCAGTTGTTTGTCGGTCCTGCTTCGAGTGGCGTTTTCGCGCAGATAAACGTTCGGTCTTCAACACGTGCGACATCGGCAGGATCAGAACGCGCCAGGTAACTCCCTGGACGTTTTTCGGGGTCTAAGCGAATAAAGGTCCCTTTTTGAACTAATTCTTCGCAGAGTCGATCGTTTTCTTCTTGAGAACCATCACACCAATAGATAGAATCGGGTTCGCAAAGCGCGGCGGCTTCCTCGACCCAACTCTGTAATTTCTTGTTTTTGGTCATCTAAACCTCCAGTAATTGAATATTCTGGTTATTACTTCCATATATAATTTTATAACATATTTCGGCACTTGGCAAATTAAAAGATAGACACTAAAACGCCGCGCCGAGATTCACATGGATTTTTCCTCGCAAGAGGGAGTCTCCCGCGGCGAGTCCATAATTGATGCGTAAGATACCACCTCTTGATTCAAGCCGTGCCCCGAATCCATAACCGACACGAAGAGTATCGAAGACAGAGGGAGTTTCAATCAAGGTTACAGCCCCTAAATCCGTGAACAGAAAAATTTGGGAATCCGGTCCGACAAGGAATCGGTATTCGAGGTTAGCATATACACGGCGCGGTCCAGAGAACCAGTCTTCGTCGTATCCCCGTAAAGTGGTCGCACCGCCGAGATAGAAGAGTTCGGTTGGCGGAATAGCTATGTTAGATCGGCTTGCAAGCTGCGCCGTAAAACCCCATGCAGCGGCACCGTGGAGTTCAACAGCAACAGTCTGTTTCCGCCATGTTGGGAAATATTGTTGTAGAGAAAGCCACGCTTTTCGGAGACGAAAATCGCTCCGTGACACTTCAAAGGCGATACTATCGCGCCGTCCGCGTGTCGGGTTAAGAAAATAGTCACGGGTATCTCGTGTTAAACGGAGGGTGACACTGTATTTCGTGCCGATGTAGGGCGTGGGTTCGGTGGGCGAAATAGCACCCGGATCGGGGAGGATCGGCGTTTGGAAATCAAGCGTGGCGGGTATCACCGAAGGGGGACCTACATTTGGCACGTTAATCCGTTTATATCCCAACGTCATAATTCCTTCAAAGACGCGTCCGAAGTTCGTTGTTGCGCTTATACTCCCCGACTGTTCTTCGGAAACGGTTTCTGAGGCATTATCAGCAAAACCTTGGAGCTGCCCGCTGTTGGGATTACGTTGTTCGAGTTGCCCGTATTCTATTCCGATGGTTAGAGGTTTGCCAAATATCCACGGTTCTGCGTAGCCGACCCGTAAGACTTTCAGCAGCCCGGATTTCCAGTACAAGTTAACCTGTCTGCCCGTTCCTAAGAGGTTGGTTTCGCGGGCTTCAAGCACGCCAGTGAGTTGTGGTGCAGCGTCAACGTCTGACTCCGGTGGCGCATATCCGACAACCCCGCTCAATTGTCCTGTGCGTGCTTCAGTGACTCGCGCATGGAAATTGATGCTATCTTCTGTTCCACCCGCTTCCAACACGTTCGGATCAACTTGATAGAAATATCCCAAATTTCGTAAGCGACGATAACTTGTGTCTATGTCGTGCTGCTTGAAGTTGTCATTCGGTTTCACGTGAATTTCCCGAAGGACCACCTTCGTTTTGGTTTTCTTGAGTCCGCTGACCTTGACTTCACCGATCCGAACCTGTGCCCCTTCTCGGATATTCAACTCGAAATTGATGGTGCCTGTTTCCGGCAAAAGTTGGATGTTCTTAGGCGCAATCTCAATTTTCGGGTATCCATGTTCACTGTACAACGCTTGGATGCGTTCGATGCCCTGTTCCAATGCCACCTGTGTAAAGGATCTTCCCTTTTTTATCCCGAATTGATCTCGAATTTCCGCTTCCGAAAAGCGTTGATTTCCCGAAAATGTTAGCGTCCCTGTGCGGAGCGGTTTGCCTTCAACGATTTCTACGCTGATAGATACAGACGTTTCGCCGTTGCCGTGTTCATCTTCAGGAATCATTGTGAGGGTGGGCGAGGTTTCTGCGAATATATAGCCTGCGTCCCGATACCCTGTGACGATGCGTTCAAACCCCGCTATAATTTCCTCACGAGAATAGGGTTTTTCTTCCTGCCATCCGAAGAGTGTTATCAGCTTTTTCTCATTTAAATGGGTATTCCCATGAAAACGGAGTTGACGAATACGGTAGTATGCTTGGGTCGTTCCTTCTGTATCCTCGTTTGGTGATAGGATTGATTCTTCCGGGAGAATGTTCTGTTCAAGATCCTCTGCGCCATACAAGAGTGCTTGCGGATGACTTGTCAGACAAAGGAGAACACCACTGAAAAATAGTATGAATTGTGGAAGTTGGGATCTATACATCTATTCCTCTCCATTGGATCAGCACCTACGCGTCGAAAGTAATTTTAACATACCCACGATGCTACAGGCAAACCAATACTTCAATAGAGGCTGTTCCCTGATCACGACCTTGTGAGAAATCAATCCTCAGTTAATGCAAGACCTTGATGAAGAAAAAAACTTGATAAAAATTTGAAATTGTGGTATCATAATTAGTATGAGTCATTAAATTTATAAATTATTCAAAAAAATTTTGGCAATGTGGGCATGGAAGTTGCGCCCGCAAGGAGATAGATATATATTATGCCAAATGCCTTATTTGTTTATCCAAAATTCCCGCCGTCCTACTGGGGCTTTAAGTACGCCTTAGAATTTCTTGGTAAAAAATCATCGATGCCACCGCTTGGATTGTTGACGATCGCCGGAATGTTCCCCAAGAATTATAACTTAAAAGTCGTCGATATGAACATCGAACCGCTGACGGATGCACATCTCGAATGGGCGGATGTCGCATTGACATCGACGATGATCGTTCAAAAAGACTCGCTTTATGAAGTTGCCGAACGCTGTAATCGCGCCTCAGTCCCTATCATCGCTGGAGGACCACACCCGACTTCCTACTATGATAATATCAAAGAGGAAACCGATGCTGAGATTGACCATTTTCTCTTTGGTGAAGTTGAGGAGATCTTTGAAGACTTCTTAACCGATTTTGAGAGCGGTAGTGCACAAGAGATTTATCGCGAGAAGCGGAAACCGGATATCACGAAGACGCCACCCCCCCGCTATGACCTTATTAACATCAATTCTTACGGATCCATGGCACTCCAGTTTTCGCGGGGATGTCCTTTCAATTGCGAGTTTTGCGATATTACGAAGTTGTTTGGACGCGTGCCACGCACGAAAAGCAATGAACAGATGCTCGCTGAGTTTGAGATGCTCTATAAACTTGGGTGGGATGGTGCGATGTTCGTTGTGGATGACAATTTTATCGGTAACAAACGCGATGCAATGCGTTTATTGCCGGCTGTGCAACAATGGCAGGAGGAACGCCAATTCCCGTTTTCGCTCTATACCGAAGCCAGTGTAAACCTCGTTGAAATCCCAGAGATGCTCGACGCAATGAGCGGGGCAGGTTTTAACATGGTATTCCTCGGTATTGAAAGTCCCAACGATGAAGCACTCCTCGGTACCTCCAAAGGACAGAACACCAGCAAGGAGGAAGAGGCCGGGAGTTACCTCTTGCGGGCAATCAGGAAGATACAGAGCAAGGGGATGGAGGTCACAGGTGGGTTTATTATTGGGCTTGATGGGGACACCGAGTTTGATTCTCACATCGATTTTATTCAGAAAGCCGGTATACCGATGGCGATGGCTGGCCTGCTGACGGCTTTGAAGGAGACGGATCTTTGGCACCGATTGAAACAGGAAGATCGGTTGCTTGGGGAGTCCAGCGGAAATCAGACCGACATGACCCTTAATTTTGTGCCGGAAATGCCGCGCGAGGAACTTATGGCGGAATATAGACGGGTCGTTTCGACGCTCTATGATCCGACCCTAAAGAACTATTTTGCACGGTGTTTGACGCTGCTTGAGCACATGCCACGTACATCACACAATGTGAGACCGATTCGGATGGAAGAATTGCGTGCCTTTATGAGATCCATCCAGCAACAACTTTTCTCCAGACAAGGATGGGAGTACACCCGCTATTTGTTCAAGACACTCAAAAACCATCGTAAGATGTTCCCGGAAGCCGTGCGATTGGCAGTCATGGGGTACCACCTGGAGAAAACAACGCGTCATACGATCGCTGTTGAAGATTTCAGAAAGTTCTTGGATCACGAAATGGATACGTTTAAGGAGGAGATCTCACAGTTTTCACACGCACCAGACAACCGGATGGGTGAGATTCAGAATTATTCACGGCAACTCTTTGATCGTGTTAAGAAGGAGTACGATTCGATTCACGAGGATTTCCGATACGCAGCGCACAGTGCACTTGCCGGGTTTCAGAAGTCGGTGTTCAAGGAGTACTTGGACGCGGAGTTCAATGCTTTTAAAGCGGCTGTCGGCACTTTCGCTAAGGCACAGACTGAAAGACTCGGTGAGCTCCAGACGTATGTCCACAATCTCTTTACCCGGGTTCGTGCGCAACACGAGCAACTCCACGACGATTTCAAGCAGAACGTCCAAGAATCTTTTGACGCTTTCCGAGACTCTGTCCAACGGCATTTAGAGCAACTCTTCGGTTCTGTCCCTGTCCAGATTGAAGGACTGAGTTAGTTAGACCATGGCGTCCATTGAGATAGAAAATCTCGGTTTTACCTATCCGAGTCGTGAGACCCCGACGCTGCACAGTATTACAACATGCATTCCTTCGGGAGCGTTTGTGCTACTGACGGGGCCAACCGGATGCGGCAAATCTACTTTGCTGCGGACACTGAACGGTTTGATACCACATGCTTCAGCAGGAACACTTACCGGAACGGTGCGTCTTAACGGTCAAGACCTCGCTACGCAGCCGCTGGCGACAACGTGTCAACAGGCCGCTCTCCTTTTCCAAAACCCCAACGATCAACTCTTTTGCACGCGAGTCGAGGACGAAATCGCTTTTGGACTCGAAAATCTCGGTTTTCCTCCCGAAAAAATTAAGGAACGGATTGCTGCTGCCTTGAAACAGGTAGGACTTCCCGACTTTGCCTCACGGGAGATCGCATCGCTTTCTGGCGGTCAAAAACAGCGCGTCGCGCTTGCGGCTGTCTGTGCTATGCAACCGCACGTCCTGCTGTTAGATGAACCGACGAGCCATCTCGATCCGCAGGGGACCCGCGATATCCTCACTATCGTCACAAAGTTGAATAAGGAGTTAGGCATAACAGTCGTTTTGGCAACCCATCGAACCCAGGAAGTTGCGCCGTTGTGTGATCGTGTATGGCTGATGGACGCAGGACGACTCTATCTGGACCTGTCCGAAGCGGAGGCGTTTCAAGATCTCACGCCATATCAGCGTTTGGGTGTGCAGGTTCCGAAAACCGAGGAAGCCTCGCGCGGGGCCCCCTCAACTATATCCCGAAAGGGTGCTTGTGAGGCAACATCTCAAAATCCTCTCCTCCGCATCCGAGAACTCCAATTCAGTTATCCGAACACCGATGAAGATGCAGTGCGTTCAATCTCCTGCGCGGTGCCGCGTGGGGAAGTACTCGCTATCATGGGAGCAAACGGCTCTGGGAAAACAACTTTGATCCATCTCATCGCGGGGTTGTTGCGTCCGGCGGCAGGGGAGATTGTCCTTGCTGGGAAGGCGTCCAATCGTCCGAAACTTCATCAGTTGGCGGGTAAAGTCGGTATCGTTTTTCAGGATCCAGACCTATTGCTACAAGCGGAGACGGTTCGCGATGAAGTTGCCTTCGGACCCAAAAATCTCAAATTTCCCGCACAGATCCTCGAAAATAGGATTGATGGAACGCTCGCTCGGTTTGACTTACGGAATCTTGACTCGGAGGCACCCTATTCGCTCTCCCGAGGACAACGCCAACGGGTTGCTGTCGCAGCAACCTTTTCGCTACACCCTGACCTTTTCCTCCTTGATGAACCCACCACGGGTCAAGATGCGCAACATCTCCACCAGTTGATGGACGAACTCTGCGACGAGATCCGCCACGAAAATAAAACCCTCATTTTTGCAACACACGACACGGAACTCACCTTGAGATACGCGGATCGTGTCCTCTTATTGCGCGAGGGGGCAGTAATTTTTGACGGCGCGCCAGATGCTGCTTTTGCAAATCCTGAACTTCTACACCAGGCATCGCTATCATAATTTCTCTCTACCGGGAGTTTTGACAAACCCTTGTCAAGTATGTTATACTTTGATTAAAAGGAGGTTTCACATGGTTACCCGGGAAGATATTCAAGCGACATGTGATGACATCGTTCGGGGATTCGCACCGCTCCAAGTAATCCTTTTTGGCTCCTATGCCTATGGCACGCCGACAGAGGACTCGGATGTAGATTTGCTTGTTGTGATGGATATTCCGAAGTCAGAGTTTACTCGTAAAGCGATTGAAATTCATCAACAGATTCCGCGTCGTTTCAATATGGACCTTTGGGTACGCTCGCCAGAAGAAATTGCGTATCGCGTCTCATATAACGACTGGTTTCTCCGCGAGATCACCGAAAAAGGGGAGTTGCTCCATGGATCCGATGCAGCCTGCAACGTCAAAAACCTACAATTCACACATGACGGAATAAGCCTCGCCGAAAAGGAGAAGAACGGCATGAACCCATTGACGTTGGAGTGGATAGAAAAGGCTGAAGAAGACTACAGTGTAGCACAGTTGATACATCAATCATCAAATCAGCTCCATAATTCTATCTGTTTCCATGTCCAGCAGTGTATCGAAAAATATCTCAAGGCGTGGCTGCAGGAAGTGAACATCCGCGCGCCAAGGACCCATAACCTTGTCGAATTACTGGATGTGATTGTCCAGACGCTTCCGGATTGGTCTCATTGGCAGCCTGACCTTAAGAGAATAGCAGGATATGCAGTGGATCCTCGATATCCGGGAGATTCAAGAACCGCAGAAGATACCCAGCACGCTATGCATATCTGTGATGAGGTCCGCCAAGCCGTTCGCACGCGGCTAAAACTCCCAAAGAATCCGGTTGAGGCATTGTAAAAAGTAAAATGCTTAAAAGCCTTCATATTTCCATAATATTTTTGTTCATACTCTTGTGCGTCGGTGTGCTCCATGCAGCGCCATTAAAGACCCTCTCCCTGGACTTTACGCGCGAATTAACCGAAAACGACAAAACCGAACACATTGCAGGGACCCTTCACTACAATGTAAAAGAGGCGCGAGTTGTCATTGAGGTCGTCGAGCCCCTTAGGCAAATAATGATTATAGAGAACAATGCCCTTGAAATTTATTATCCCATAGAGAAGCAGGCGTTTCGATTTATTTCTGAGGGGCGGATTCCACTTCCGTTTGTTGAGTCCATTATCCAGTCCACGCAAGCCGAGCATGGATTGACAGCGATCGGGTATTCTTTGGAAAGGCACGATATCGTAAAAGGGGTACTCTATAGTTACTGGCGTCCGCCTAAGAGAGCGAAAGACACGCTCGGTACTGTTATCCTCGGCATGCAAGACGACAGGCTTATCTCTGCCGAAGTCAAGAATCCGAAAGGGTATATCATCGCCAGATCGCATTATCAGAACCACAGCAAAGTCGGTATCAACTATGTTCCGATGATGGTTACTTCCAGCACCTACGGTGAGGAATCTGAAGTACTCCAACGCGAACAGGTTGTCTATAGCAAGCCACAGGTAAACGTAGAGCCACGCAATTCAATACTCGATTTCACAATTCCTGCATCGGTGGAGGTCAAAGAGATCAAATGGTAAACCGTCTCGTCCTTTTCAGTGTGTTCTGTGTGTTCGTTGTTTTTTTCGGTTTACCTGCGTTTGCGGGTGAAGCCGCGGACCTAACATTCATTCGTAAAGTCAACCCAATTACAATGCCGAGAGCACAGGAAACTGTCCGTTTTAACCCAGAGGCACCTTCCGAACTAAAACTCGTTGCGATGGGATTGATTAGGCTCTATCAGAAGTTTGTCTCCAGCCAAGACGGTCCATCATGCAACTTCCAACCGACGTGTTCCCACTTCGGCATGGCGTGTATACAGGAATATGGTGTCGGACGAGGGATACTGCTGACAGCGGATAGACTCCTTCGGTGCAACGGGTCTCAGGCGCAGCATTACCACAAAGATGAGACGACAGGAAAATACATTGACCCCGTTTCAAACTATGCAACCTTTAAATAAATAATTCTGTCCCCTATAGCATCTGGTAGGTGCGGTTTCTAACCGCACCGGATCTAAGAAATATATGAACATCACCCAATTACCCAAATTCCTGTTCGTAATTTTCTTTACGCTTACGCTCCTATCCGTCGTAGCCGCCGAAGACTCTATTGAATACTATGCCCCCGAAAACGTCCGTAAATTCGCTGATTTTCTGTATGAGCAAGGCGATTACCTCCGTGCAGCCGGTGAATACGAACGTTATCTCTTTTATCAGCCACAAGAAAGCGAGCAGATTCGCTATAGAATTGCCCTGTGTTATCGTTTTGCGGGTCAAACCGAACAGGCTCTCCAGAATTTTCAGATGCTTTTACAGATGCACCCTGAAGGGCGGTTTATGAGCCGTGTTTACTATCAGATCGGTGCGACCTATTTTCTGACAGATCGGTTTGAACAGACTGCGTTGTTTCTACATGAAACACTGCCACATATAACAGATACACGGCAACACGCCGAAGCCGAGCAGTTAATCGGACTGTCTTATCTGATGCAAAAACAGTGGTCCGAAGCGGGTGAGATTTTCAAGACGTTGCGGGGATCGGAAGTGACTTCGGTCATCCAAAAAGCGATAGTGTATCACGATTATGCAGAGAGGGGCGCTCGGCTGCCGACTCGGAGTCCGCTTTTGGCTGGGATCCTCTCCACAATCGTTCCTGGGGCTGGACGGCTCTATACAGAAAGGCTCGGCGATGCGCTCACTTCGCTATTCATGGTCAGCTTAACGGGTTGGCAGGCTTACGACGGTTTCCAGAGAGATGGGTTTTCGTCGGTGAAGGGGTGGACGCTCGGCACGATCAGCAGTATCTTCTATGTCGGCAACATCTACGGCTCAGTCATTGCAGCCCGCGTATACAATCGCCGCGTAACAGACGAGTTTTTGGCGACCTTATCTATTGAATTGCCGTATTAATTGAGAGATTTGCGACATTGCGTTCAACGTCTTGCAACAAGTTCGGGGTGTGCGACTTGCATATGGATTGGTGGTAACCCTACTGAGATAGCTTCAACGTCATCCGTAACCATTCTGCCGATATCGAAAAGAGCGTGATCAATGGCACCCGCCATGTGACACGTCAGTATTGTATTTTCAGTCTCTCGGACTGGATGATCAGGTGGAGTCGGTTCTTCAGGATAGACATCAATCGTCGCTCGAAACCTACCTGCGTTTGTTAACGCAAGGAGTGCGTCGAAATCAACGAGATGTGAGCGGCTTGCTAAAACGAGGACTGCCCCCGGCTTAATTTGTTCCAGTTTCTCGTAAGTGAGCAACTCCCTGTTTTCCTGTGTTGGAATCGCTAAGACGAAGGTGACATCACACGTTTGCAAGAGTTCCTCCAGCCCCATCGGCTGTATCCCCTGCTGTTGTAGATGTGTATCAGGAAGCCACGGATCGTAAGCGTGTAGTTTACAATGAAAGGGTGCCAACAACTGTCGCAGTTCCCGCGCGAGGTTTCCATAGCCGATGATACCTACTGTTGCGTTGTAAAGTGTGCAGATGTCGGCTTGCCCGCGCCATCCCCAGTTCTCTTCACCACGCCGCATCCGCCGATCCGCATCAACGATATTCCGTAGGGCAGCCAACGCATGTCCCAACGCCATCTCAGCCACCATCTTGGCGAAGGCGGGCGCGCAACTCAGCACACGAATACTCCGTCTGAAGCAGGTTTGGTAATCAATCTGTCCTTTTCGGGGATGGGCACCGCCCACCTCCATAATAGCCTTCAGATGCGGTGCGGCA
>JAJEIP010000050.1 GCA_022827885.1 Candidatus Poribacteria bacterium | reverse complement strand
AAATAACGGGCAGAGGGACGGTCAAAAGTAGATAGCGTTGTGAGGTGGTTCTGAATCGTCGTGAGCATCTGATCCGTGCTAATGAAGTTCACATCGTGGACGACGTCCCAACTCGGTGCGCCGGCTTGGATCCAGGCACCGATCTTCTGAATCGCAGCAGCGGAGAGGGGTGGTTGTCCGAGCGGCATCCGTTTTGCGTCATCTCCATCTAACAGACGTCTAAAGAGTTCAGATTGAATCGGTGCCCGTGGGACGACAGCCCCACTCTCGACCAATTGTGCTGCGGATTCAATGATGAGTTCTTCGGTAAAGGGGCCATTCGGACCGTGGCACGAGAGACACTTCTGTTCAAGGATGAGATACGCGTCCTGGGCGACGTTCTGCTGCGCGTCTGTCGGTAACACACCGAGCGCGATGAATGTTAAGAAAACGAGGGTGAAGTATTTGATGTGTTTCATCGTAAATCTCCTTACTTCCGTATGAGCATTTTGCGCGTGGCTGTGAAATCACCCGCGGTGAGCGTATAGAAATAGAGTCCACTTGCAACCGACTCACCCACTTCATTTTTCCCGTCCCAATACGCAGCGCGGCTTTTTTCCTGATATATCCCTGCAGTTTGATGTCCTAACGCCAATGTCCGCACTAACGCGCCTGTTGCCTCATAGATACGCACCGTGACTTCGACGGGTTCCGCGAGTTGATAGGGTATCCAAGTCTCCGGGTTGAACGGATTCGGGTAGTTGGCAAGCACATCCGTCCGCTCTGGCGGTAGTGAGATGAAGAGGCGTTTGAGATTTGCTATCCCCTGCCTGAAAACGAGCGATCCGTCATCTGCTGCTTCTGCTTGTGCGATCCATGCTTGAACCCTCGCTGAAATGTCTGGCGTGAGTGCCGAAGGTGCGGCACCTGTTTCTGTGTCCATACTTCGTGCCACGAGAACGAGGTCTGAGATATCAACCTTCCCATCACCATTTACATCTACATGAGGATCGGGAAGCTTAATTCTGCCCAGAAACCGCGACACCACAATCATATCCAGGATACTCACCACACCATCGCTATCTACATCTGCGACCCGCTGCCGTCCAACTGGCACCACGATAGGGTTTGGTAAGTAAGGTGTATAGTCGGTGCTCTCCAGTCCAAAGAACCCGCTCCACCAGCCATCGCCTTCGTAAACGGCGACGAGCAAGATGTTTTCACCCTGTTTTAAAGTCACAGGGACATCTTCTTGATACCCGTCAGCCTCTCTATCGACGGGTTTGTTATGAACCATTATTCCGTTGAGCCACACCTTCACAGCATCCGCGCTGCCGATAAACAGCCGTGTGCTTTGTTGACGCGGGGAATCTAAGGCGATCGATCCATAAGCGACATGAAAATCTATATTGTCTGTTCCCAAGCCGGTCGCATTCACCATATCATTGATATTGTTGGGTCCGCTCCTTGAAAGCCTGCCAACCGTCCAGACCTTATCGCCAACTCGGTCGTCCTCTGTCGCGCCCTGCGTCGCTATCCGCTTTTCCGTCGTCTTCCCGCCACTCGCCACGGATAGGAAATCTTGCCCGGAAGCCGCCGCGATTGAACCCGGTAAACGCACCGTCGACACGATCATCCATAGCCAGGGACCCTCTATTTTCTTCGGCTCGCGCCTGAATCCGGGATTATTGTTCTTGACGATAGCAACACTTTCAGGCAGGGCATCCAAAGGCGAAAAATCCAATATCTCATTGTCCGAAAGTTCTATCCACGTCAAATTATGCAAAGTCGCAAGGGGCGATACATCCTGAACCTGATTATGCTGTAGACTCAGCCGTTTCAAGTTTGTGAGGTTCACTAAGGGTGAGATGTCTGTGATTTCGTTGCCAACCAAATACAGCTCACTCAAGTTCGTCAAATCTCCTAAGGGTGAGATGTCTAATATGTCCCCTCCGCAAATATCAAGGACTTGCAGTTTAGGTAGTTCCGTCAACGCAGAAAGGTTGAAGACGGGTGTGCCCCACGATTGGAACCTTCTTAGGCTAGTGAGTCCAATGAACTCGGACAAATCGGCGATCGGGTTCTCACTAAGCCAAATATTTTCGAGTTTCGTCAGCCCCGCTAACGGAGAGAAATCGGAGATGGCGTTGTGTGAAATTTCTAAGCCGTGCAAGTGGGTTAAATCTGCGAGCGGCGATAAATCCGAAATAAGATTATCGTTGACAATTAACCAGTTCAAATTGATTAATCTCGCGAGGGGCGATAAATCACTTATCACGTTATGTCTGAACTCGATCACATCCAACCGGGTTAAACCTTCAAGGGGTGATAAATCTTCTATCAAATTGCCGTTGGCGCGGATCTCGTTGAGGTCCGTCGCAAATTCAAGACCTGTTAAATCAGTGATGTCTCTATTATGTGCGTCAAGGCGCGTCAACCGCCTCATGTCTGCTCTGGTAATCTGGGAATTCGGTTCCTTACCGAGTGTTTCTGTAATCGCAGCGCGAAGGTTGGCATCCGGTATAGCGACGTTTTGTGCGGATGCTGTCAATGGAAACATCAAGAACGCCATCAGGCAGAGCATAGGTGTGTAAATGAGAATATGTTGTATTTTGACTGACTGCATACAGATGTATCTCCTTACCCTTTCTGTCCAACCAAAAGGACTGACAACTTTTCTTTACTTCATTATCAACATTTTCCGCGTGGCAGTGAAATCGCCTGCGGTGAGGGTGTAGAAATAGACACCGCTTGCGACTGACTCACCCACTGCGTTTTTACCGTCCCAATATGCCGCACGGCTCCGATACCGGTAGATACCGGCGGGTTGATACCCCAATACTAACGTGCGAACCAAGGCACCACTCGCAGCATAGATACGGATCGTGACGTCCGCGGGTTCCGAAAGTTGATAGGGTATCCAAGTCTCCGGGTTGAACGGATTCGGATAGTTGTGAAGTAAAGCCATCTCCTCTGGAATGAACAGTGCTAAAAGTCGCTCAAGGTTCGCGATCGCTTGTCGGAAGGTCAGCGATCCATCATCGGCTGCGCGCAGAACATCCAGGGCGCGTTCAACAAGTTCTGGCGCGGTATCGGGGTTAGAAACCCCTCCCACTGATGGGGCAGCGGGTGCGTTTCTTTCACCAAGATGTGCAGCAACAATGGCGAGGTCTTTCCCATCGACGATACCGTCTCCGTTCACATCAACCCGTGGATTGGCGGGGTTAGCTTGTCCGAGAGCGACGTTGACCAATGCGACATCTACCGCATTCGTGATGCCATCTTCATTGACATCCCAAGCTGGTGTTGTCGTTTCCTGTCCGCCGACGATAACGGTCATCTCAATAGGTGTAGCAGGGATTGATTTACCCGTATTGGAACCTGCTCGGAAGTTACGGAACAGTATACGGGTCTGTCCGTCTGCGTGTGCCGTGAATCGGATAGAGAGGAGTGTGCCGTCGCCACTCGCGCCGCCTTGCGAGGTTCGCGCGGTACTGATGCCGGCGATTTTGCCCTGCTTATTGTGAATCGTGCCTTTCCGGAAAAAGGTGCGTCCGTTCTTCTGTTTCAGGAAGTTACCCTCGGTTACGGCATTTGCTTTCAGGACTGCTGGGTCGAAGACAATATCGCCTTGCCATCCCGCTAAATCGGTAATTTCCTCTGCGTTGAGGCGGAGAGTGAAGGTATCCCCTTTCTCGACCTGTGTCGTCTGTGTAGAGAAAGAAAATCTGGGACCCGGGGGTAACACGGTATACTCGGTATCAGGCGCGAACCCAAAATGGCCAGCCCACCCGCCGACCCAATCATGAATAGCAACTAACAACACATTTTTTCCCTGTTTAAGCGTAACCGGGAAAGAATGCTCATAATCATGGGCATGCCCCTCACCGAGTTTCTCCTTAACTAATTCTCCATTGAGCCAAACTTTGTGATCATCATCACTTCCAGCAAACATTTTGGTGTTCTGCTCACGCGGTGAATTCAGGATTAGAGAACCGTAAATCACATACTGAAGGTTTCTGTCTTTTGATACACCGAGACCTTTCAATAGGTGGTTGATGTTATCTCCATCTGGGGAGACTTTGTGGGATGTCCAGACGCTATCCCCAACGGATTTCCCGGCTGCTGCGCCATTGGTAGCAATCTCCCGCTCCGTTACATCACCACCACTTGCCCGTGCAAGCAAATCTGTGTTCCGAAAACTCTCAAACTGTGCTCCTGGCATTAGCAGCCACAACCAGGGGCCTGTTATTTTCGGTCCCCCTTGCAGGAAAAATCCGGGGTTGTCTTGTGTTCGGATAAGTATCTTATCGGACAACCCTCCCAGAGGTGAAAAATCGGATATCGCATTGCTTCGAAGATTAAGGTGTTCTAAGTTGGTTAACTCTGCAAGCGGAGAGACATCCGATATGAGATTGTGGCTCAGATTTAGACGCGTTAAACCTTTTAGCTTCGCCAAGGGCGATACATCTTTTATCAAGTTATCGTGAAGCGTCAACTCTTGCAATTGTGTAAGTTCTGAGAGACCAGAAATATCCGAGATACCGGTATGGTTGATTTCCAAGCGTCTGAGTGTTTTCAATCCCTTCAGCGACGGCAGTTTCGATATAGAGGCATTACCACTGAATTCTATCCATCGGAGTCTGGGGAGTTTCGCTAAGGGGGAGAAGTCGGAGATAACAGTATTCCATGCCCTGATACCTTCCAAACTAAGCATTCCTGCAAGTGCGGAGACATCCGAGACCGGATTGCCTTCAATTCCGAGTCCGTTCAACCTTTTTAACCCCGTCAACGGCGATAAATCTCTGATTTCGTTCTCCTCAAGGCCGAGCCAATCCACACTGATTAAATCCTTGAGAGGTGAAATATCAGTAATTCTGTTGTCACGCAGTTTAATGTTATTCAGACGCCTCAAATCCGCCAACGGGGAGAGATCGGATATCGCATTGTGGCGTAACTCTATCCGTTCCAAGCGCGTCGCATGCTCAAGTCCCGTCAAATCGCTTATCCCTCTCTCATCGGCATCAAGACGCGTCAATCTCGCGATGTCCTCCGTCTTCAGCGAAGCCCCAGAAGGTTTCCCCAATGCTTCCGCGATCGCCGCACGTAGATTCACATCCGGAACAAGATTACTTGGATCCCGAAAAATCGGCTTAGGGTCAGGGTCCGGGATCGGCTCCGGCTCTGGATCCGGGGTCGGTATCGGACAATCCTCACCATACAGACACGAAACGATCTCATCGAAACTCTCTGTCCACGCATCTCGTTTCACATTCCCGCCACTCAGTAAGCCTGCTAAACCGAGTTCCTGCAAACCCGAGTTCTCACCAATCGCTTTCACGAACACGGACTCCTGGAGCCCTAAAGACGCTGCCGCATGCGATGCTTCCAATGCTTCCTGAAACTTCTCATGAAAACGATGCACAGGTTCAATACCCCCAAATATACCCCCCGTCGCCTCTAACGCAACTCTGTAACGCACTGTATCCTGGTCTATGAACCGATCCATCTCCGCTTTTTCTACATACAGACGCAATACCTGATCCTTCGTCGCACTCGCAGGCAACTTCTCATATGTCCCACGCACCACATCTTCAAACGTCTTCATACCTTCCGTATGGCAACCGATACACGACAAACCGTTGCGAACCGCAGGATCACTCGCCGCAGGATTCGACACGATAGCCGTCGGAGCAACATCTATACGATTCCCTGTCGCGTCCGAGACATAATACGCCTGAAGACCGTTCGGAAGATTGAAGATAACTTCACCCCCATCCCTGTCAAAAGACAGTGGGTTTTGTAGGATATTCTTCGGACCCACACTGCTCGCAAAGTCATGGCTCTTCCAATACGCACCATTTCGGAAGGAGTGCCGCTCCACAACGCGATTGTGGGCTGATACACCCGAATCGTTCGTCCCCGCACGCATCACACGCAACCCCGGAGCCCGCCGAAGATTCCCAGCAACATCTATACCGAGTTCGCGTTCCAACGCCGACTCGGTTTCAGGCAGTGATAGAATATCGTGATACAGCGGCGGCAACGATGCCACAGCAAGGAACCAGTCCACATGCACAAACGGCACTTCACAGACCATCGCTTCACGGAGCGCAGCGAGTTTCTTATGCAGCACCGGACGCGTCGTTGCATCAAACTCAATGACATACGGATACACCGTCTCAATCTGCGTCCAGGCATCCCGAGTATCCCACTCGTAATCCCGAAGGTCAATGTAGAAAATCGTCCCTTGGGCATCAATCGGTTCCGGTTTGACGACAGTAAACCCCCACGACAAACTATTCACGAGTTTTGAAAGCGCAACCGCAGCAGCCCGGAGCACCTCGGGTCCCTCTCCAGCGTTATACAGATGTGTGGTCGTAAAATAACGGGCAGAGGGACGGTCAAAAGTAGATAGCGTTGTGAGGTGGTTCTGAATCGTCGTGAGCATCTGATCCGTGCTAATGAAGTTCACATCGTGGACGACGTCCCAACTCGGTGCGCCGGCTTGAATCCAAGCACCGATCTTCTGAATTGCGGCGGCGGAGAGGGGTGGTTGTCCGAGCGGCATCCGTTTTGCGTCGTCTTCCTCAAACAAGCGTGTATAGAGTTCAGATTGAATCAGTGCCCGTGGGACGACAGCCCCACTCTCGACCAATTGTGCTGCGGATTCAATGACGAGTTGTTCGGTAAAGGGACCATTCGGACCGTGGCAGCCCAGACAACTGTTTTCAAGGATAGCATACACCTCTTGGGCAATATTCTGCTGCGCGTCTGTCGGTAACACACCGAGCGCGATGAATGTTAAGAAAACGAGGGTGAAGTACTTGATGTGTTTCATCATTAATCTCCTTACTTCCGTATCAACATTTTCCGGGTAGCCGTGAAATCACCTGCGGTGAGCGTATAGAAATAGAGTCCGCTGGCGACAGATTCACCGAGTTCGTTTTTCCCGTCCCAATACGCCGCACGGCTGCGTTCCTGATAGATACCCGCAGATTGATGTCCGAGATACAACGTGCGAACCAAGGTGCCACTGACCGCATAGATATGAAGGGTGACTTCAGCGGATCGTGCGAGTTGATAGGGTATCCATGTTTCTGGATTGAACGGATTCGGGTAATTCATCAGCAAAGCAGTCGTTTCTGGCATCAGTAATGCCAACAGACGTTGGAGATTCGCGATACCTTGTTGGAAGGCGGATGAGCCATCGTTTTCAATCATTGCTTGTGCGATCCATCCCCGTATCATTGCTGGATCCAACCTCATATTTTCGATCGCAAGAACAGACGGTGCGGCAGAAACCCCGCTGAGTTCGCCGAGGTGTTGCGCGACAAGGACCAGGTCTGCGATGTTCCGTTTCCCATCTCGGTTTACGTCGGTTCGGGCGTTGGCGGATCTCGCTTTTCCGAAGTCCTGTCCGACTATGATGAGATCCAGGATGTCTGTCCTCCCATCTCTATTCACATCATAAGCGGGAACTTTTACAGTAAATTTCTTTCCGATCGGGTTCACGGTGTAGTCGGTGTCTTTCGCGAACCCGAAGAAACCGCTGAATCCACCATGTCCGCGATTGTCAACGGCGACTAACAGGACATTTGTGCCCTGCTTCAAGGTAACAGGGAACGCATCTTGGTAATCACCGGCACCTCGTTCCACAGGATTGTAGTGGACGACTTCACCGTTGAGCCAAACCTTGACGCCATCATCGCTGCCGACGAGCATCGTCGTCTCCTGTTTCCGTGGAGAATTCAACGTGACGGAACCGTAAACGACATGATCATATATCTCGGAGCCTGACCCCCAGCCGAGGGCATCTGTCATTTGGTTAAGATTATCGCCCCCCTGGGGGGCAAGTCTGTGTGCTTTCCATTTGCCACTGCCGATAGGTTTATCCTCGGTTGTTCCAAAAGTAGCGACTTTCACCTCTGTGGCTGCGCCTTTACTGACTTTTTCCAGCAGGTCTGCGTTAGAAACGCCTGCCCCGGGCACGATTGCCCATAACCAGGGTCCCACTATCTTTGGACCGGCTTCCGGGAAAGCGGAGTTAACGAAATCCGAGTGTAAGATAGAGGTCTTCGTGGAAAATCGCTCCAACTGCGGGGTGTCAATACCTGTGTTTTCGGCGAGTCCCAGCCATGTTAGGTTGGGTAAGGACGCAAGCGGCGCGACATCTGTTATCGCGGCGTTTTGGCTCAGATCCAGCCAGCTTAAGTTGCTAAGTTCTGCGAGGGACGAGGTGTCCGATATTTCATTGTCCCGCAGGTCTATCCAAGTCAAGTTGTTTAACCCTTCAAGCGGGGATAGATCTGATATCTGATTGTGTTCAAAACTCAGGCGTGTCAAGTTTGTTAACCCCTTCAAAGGGGACAGGTCGGAAACCTCGTTACCGGGGAGGTAAAGTTCTTTTAAACCCTTGGCATCGGCTAAGGGTGACAGGTCGAATATCTCGCCACCACAGATGTTTATTTCTCTGAGTTTGGGCAATTTCGCGATGCCTGCAAGGTTGATGACAGGCGTGCCCCACCCGTGAAAATTATGTAAGTTCGTTAAGCCTGAAAGGGGTGCGAGGTCCGCCAGCGGATTATGGCTCATCCCTATCCATTCGAGCCTTATCAATCCTGCGAGTGGCGATAAATCGGATATGGCGTTATGATGGAGCGATATGCCTCGCAAGTTGATTAAACCTTCAAGGGGTGAGAGATCGGATATCAGATTATGCCCAAGATGTAGCTCCCTCAAATCGATCAATTTTTCAAGGGGTGAAAGATCGGTTATTACATTTTCTTCCAACCCTATGTGATGCAGTTGTGTCAACCCCGTGAGCGGTGATAAATCGGATATTAAATTGCTATGGAGATTGAGGTCCTTCAGATTCACAGCGACTTCAAGACCTGTCAAATTCCGAATGTCCATGCTTCCAGCCCGAAGTTCCCGCAGTACTGCCATCTCAGTGACTGTAACCCGTGCGTTTGGTGCTTTACCGAGCGCCTCGTTAATCGCTTTACGAAGGTTTGCGTCAGGGATGTTAACGTCTTGTGCTGAGGTTGAGAGCGGTCGTAAGAAAAGTACCGCGCAAAGCGTCAGTGCGAAAATGAAAACGTGTTGTGTTTTGGTGAATTGCATAAAGTTTTATCTCCTTTTCTACCGATGGGACACTTCATAAGTGTTTTTCTTTTAAAATAACTTAAGATACTGGTTAGCGTCAACATTCTTTGTTCTTTATTTTACCACAAGTTGCCATCTTTATAGCAGAATACGGCACAAAATCCTGCGAATAATGAACCCTTTTCAATGAAAAATGGTGTCTGCATGCCTAAAATCTTATAAGCAGCAACTTGGGTTACAATTAAAGACACAATTTTTAGGCAAAACGTTACATTACGTGAAAATTAGAACCCATATTATTCTGATTCCTATTTTTTTGTTTTTTATTTGACAAAATTTTGAAATTTTTTAATAATTATAAAGCGTATTGGACGTTAGAAGTCTGAGACTTGGATACCCTTGTCTCAAAATCTTAACCTCCAAAAACAAAAAAGAGCGAATATTTAGGAGCGATAACAATGATTCGAGTGCTTGTTTCTACATTTTGTATTGTTCTACTGTTGGGCGTTTTATTCCCTATTATACCAGCGAATGCGCAGCGAGATGAAGCGACAGTTGCTGCGAACTGGAGTTTCAACGATGGAAGTGCCAAAGACACCTCAAAGAAAGGGTTAGATGGCAATTTCACTGGAAAACCGCAAGCCGTTGATGGGATCGCTGGAAAAGCGTTGAAGTTCAACGGTAAAAGCGATGGTATTAAATTTCCAGATTCCGTGGACATCAATACGGGTGGCCCTTATACCAACCGGACGGTTGCTGCGTTATTCTATTGTGATAATGCGAAAATTGACGATCGGAAACAGGTGATCTTTGAAGAAGGTGGTGCCACACGCGGCTTAATACTCTATGTTCATGGCGGTAAAGTCTACGCAGGCGGTTGGAATCGCGCCGAATATAATTGGAACGGTGCCTGGCCCTCAGCGGACATTAAGTCAAAACAGTGGTACCACGTTGGTTTGGTAATTCGCGACGCCAAGGACAAGGTTGAGAGCAAGAAGTTTGAAATGTGGCTGGATGGTAAACGCATTGCCCAAGAGAAGGGTGGACAACTCCATGCCCACGGCGACGATATTGGTGTCGGTCATCTCAACCAGAATACCGTCTATCACGATGGTGGTGGCGGCGGGCAAACCGATGTTGACTGGTTCGGAGGTCTCATTGACGAAGTGCTTGTCTACGGTTCCGCTTTTGACGAGGGAGATTTCACAGACCTTGCAGCACCTTTGAGTGTTGAAGCGCAGGGCAAATTCACAACAACTTGGGCAACTCTGAAAGCCCAACGGACTGAAAAGTAGCCTCAATCTTACGAATTGGGGTTTAACACTAACAATCTATAGTAGATTTTAGAATTACTTAGACATTAGAGATGAGGACTTAACCCCCCTAACCCCCCTTATCAGGGGGGAATTAGCGGTCTTTCTCATGACACATTGACTTGCAAATGTCTACTTATTTATAGGATTTACCATATAAAGGAGATTTGCCATAATGGTAAAACATCGTTTTATTCTTCTATTGAGTGTCTTACTCACGATTATTGCTGCGGCCACTTACGCGGCGAAAGATGAAGCAACCATCGAAGGGGAATGGAGTCTTGAAGACCTTGATGTTGCCGATACTTCTGGAAAAGGTTTAGACGGAACAGTTGTGGGGGACCCTGAGATTGTTGACGGTGCCGTCGGTTCGGCTTTACTTTTCGACGGCATAGACGATGGGGTTAATCTTCCCAATGATGTGGGTATTAATACGATCGCACAACCCGATTTCTACTCGGATCGGACGATCGCGTGTTATTTCAACTGCACCGATGTGGATATCGCTGATCATAAGCAGGTGCTCTATGAGGAAGGTGGTACAGCGCGCGGCTTTAATCTCTATGTATTCGACGGTGAAGTCTATATAGGCGCGTGGAACAAGGAAGAATACGGTTGGGAGGGTGCGTGGCCCTCCGTCTCAGTAGAATCAGGCGTGTGGTATCACGTGGCTCTGGTGTTACGCGATACCACAAATGAGATCGAATCCGACAAACTCGAGATGTGGGTTAATGGTGAACGCGTTGCGGCTGAAGACGGCGGCGCACTTTTTGGGCATGGTGCCGGTATCGGTATCGGTAAGGTCAATGGCGACACTGTTTTTCACAACGATGAACTCATTTCAGGCACTGATGTCCACTACTTTGGCGGTAGCATAGATGAAGTGATTGTCTACAATTCCGCTTTCGATGAAGCCGATTTGGCGGAGTATGCAAAGGTAGTCGTAAGCGTTGAACCGCAGGACAAATTCACCACCACGTGGGCGGCAATCAAGGCACAACGCACATTGCAATAATATTTATTGATAATTGTGTGTTTCTGTAGGGCGGGATCTCTGTATCTCAGCCCTACAGTATTTTTTAAAGGGGACAGAATATGCTGGGTGCAATTATCGGAGACATTGTTGGATCAATCTATGAACCCAAAGATTGTCGGATTAAAACCAAAGATTTTCCTTTTTTCGGTGAGGACTGCCGTTTCACAGATGATTCGGTCTGCACGACTGCTGTCGCCGATGCGCTTTTACACGATCTTTCGCCAGCAGACACAATGCGGAAGTGGGGAAAGCGGTATCCGAAGTGCGGTTTCAGTCAGATATTTAAAAACTGGATTTACGCTGAGGCGGATGCACCCAACTGCACTTTCCGTAACGGCGCGGCGATGCGCGTCTCACCCGCGGCGTTTCTGAACCGAGATGATTTGGATGCAGCACTCGTCGCTGCTGACAAAGTGACCGTTATCAGCCACGATCATCCTGAAGGGATAAAAGGCGTGCGGGCAACAACCCACGCCATCTATCTCGCCTTCCGAGGCGAAAGTCCTACAGACATTCGCGAGACTATCACTGCCGAGTACGGATACGATCTGACACAAACGGTGGACAGCATCCGTCCCGCTTATGCTTTCGATATGACGTGTCAAGGCACAGTCCCACAAGCCGTCACGTGTGCTTTAGAATCAGAGAGTTATGAAGACGCAGTGCGCAACGCCGTCTCTCTCGGTGGCGATTCCGATACCCTCGGTTCGATTGCGGGTGGTATCGCAGAGGCACTACACGGTATTCCCGACGAAATCAAAGAAGCGGCAAAAGTCCGCTATCTCGCCAAAGCACCCGACCTGCTTGAAATCATCTCAGAGATGTATCGAACATCCGATGGAACGGAAAATTAAACGCGAAAATTAGGTTTCCTGTAACGAAGTGGATGGGTTTTGCTTGGCGGTTTCTTCAACACCTAAGAAAAGAACGCTAAAGTCCGAATCCGCGTCGTTTAACCGCAAGGTAAAATTAAAAAATGGATGCACTCGCGTTTAATACTATTTTGAAGCGTGATAGGTTCTACGACCGCCGTGTTTTAGAATGTGACCCGCCGATTGCGATCATAACGTGTCTCGCCTTCTTTTTTTCCCTCATTCCATTTCCCGCGCTACCTGCAGAACCCCCTCTCCATTTCGCAGATGTCACCGATAGTGCCGGTATCCGCTTTACGCACGCCAACGGTGCGACGGGTGAGTTTCACCTGCCTGAGACCCTCGGTGCCGGTGGTGCATTCCTCGATTATGATAACGATGGTAACCTTGATCTTTACCTCGTCAATAGTGCCGCGCCAAGCGCGCTTTTCCGAAACAACGGCGACGGCACTTTCACGGATGTTACTGCGTCTGTTAAAGTCAACAATCAGGGGAGTTATGGACACGGTGTCGCCTGTGGAGATATCGACAATGACGGTTACGTGGACATTTATGTAACCAATTTCGGTGCGAACCGACTGTATCATAACAACGGCGACGGCACTTTCACGGATATTACCACTCAAGCAGGTGTAGGTGATACCCGTTGGAGTAGTAGTGCGACTTTTTTCGATTACGACAGCGATGGCTATCTCGATCTCTACGTCGTTAACTACGTCACCTACAGATTAGATGGATCCGCGCCTATCTGTTTGGAAAATCCGGCATTCCACGTAACCGAGAAGGTTCGTGGTTATTGTCACCCGAAGCACTTTGAAGGATCACCCGATAGACTCTACCGAAACAACGGAGACGGCACCTTTACCGATACTACAGATGTCGCCAGTATTCGGGATCCGGGAGGCATGTTTCTTGGTAAGGGATTAGGTGTCGTTGCAGCAGACTTTGATGCTGACGGCAATCCCGACCTTTACGTCGCTAACGATGACACGCCGAATTATCTCTTCTACAATAAAGGCGATGGAACGTTTGCCGAAATCGCTATCCTTACGGGTTGTGCCTACAGCGCGGACGGCGTAGCCCAAGCCGGTATGGGTGTTGACACGGGAGATTATAATGGCGATGGGTTTCTTGATCTTTTCGTCACCAATTTCTCCTACGAGACAAACACCCTCTATCGAAACAACGGAGACGGGACGTTTACCGATGTCAGTTATAAAGCGCGGCTCGGTGAAGAGAGTTATCTCTTTTTAGGGTTCGGCACTGGATTCTTTGATCCGGATAACAATGGTGCCCTTGATATTTTTGTGGCGAACGGTCATATCTTTCCAACTGTTGAGCAGACCACAGATGTTCTCTCATACAAACAACCGAATCAACTCTACTGGAACCAAGACGATGGGACGTTTGTCGAGATGCAATTTGAGGGTCAGGATTCTGTCAGTCGTGGGACGCTTTTCGGTGATTATGACAACGACGGCGACACAGACCTACTTGTCACGCAGTTGAACGGCAAAGTGACACTCCTCCGAAATGAGAACCGCACTGCCAACAACTATCTGCGTCTCAAACTGATCGGTACCCGAAGCAATCGTGATGGTATCGGCGCACGCGTTACATTGACATTCGGTGCTGAATCCCAAACGCGTGAGGTCCGCCGAGGATACAGTTATCTCAGTAGCAACGATCCAAGGTTGCTCTTTGGGCTTGGAGAGCGGACCCGTGTAGATAAACTTCAGATTCGCTGGCAAAGTGGTGTTGTGCAGACCTTGGAAAACCTCGCCGTGAATCAGGAATTCGTAGTGACCGAACCCCTTTCAGATGATTAACACCCTCAACTCCAGACCAAACGTGCCAGTTTTTCGTGCCAGTTTTGCACGTCGGATGACAAAATGGCTTAGTGGTTATCGGTTTTTCGCAGACGGGGAAGTCCATAAGGACTTCACACCGTTGATTCACCGAACCGATAACTGATAACTATTAAAATGGCATAAATCTTGCTACGTTAACGCGCAGCCTGCAACAATCCGCAGAAATACCCAAGCTAAAACACGCAGGCGGATATAAGGAAAGTAAGCACATTCAACCAACTCACCGAACCGCAAGGAAAAATTAAAAATGAGATTTGATAGATTTACAATTAAAGCACAAGAAGCCCTCGAAACGGCACAAAGTTTAGCGACAGACACCCAAAGTCCTGAACTCGGGGTTGAGCATCTGATGTTGGCACTCATCAGGCAGACAGATGGGATCGTCACACCGATTCTTCAGAAGTTGGGCGTCGATACTGCGAGAATTACGTCAGCAGTTGAAACCACTGTTCAAAAAGCACCGAAAGTCCAAGGCACAGCGGCTGAAATGCGTACTGCGCCTGCGCTACAATCCGTTCTGGATACCGGTTTCAAAGTAGCAACAACCCTCAAGGACGAATACGTCAGCACGGAACATCTCCTGATGGCGTGTGCTGAGACGAAACAGAGTGAAGTCGGTAACATCCTTCGGGAAGCGGGTGTAACAAAGGACAAGATACTCAAGGCACTCGTCGATATTCGCGGGACGCAGCGGGTAACCGATCAGAACCCGGAGGATAAATATCAGGCACTCACTCGGTTTGGAAGAGAACTCACCCAAGAAGCGATTTCGGGGAAACTCGATCCAGTTATCGGACGGGATGATGAAATCCGGCGCGTGATGCAAGTGCTCTCCCGCAGGCGAAAAAACAATCCCGTCTTGATCGGTGAACCGGGTGTCGGGAAAACAGCGATCGTAGAGGGGTTAGCCCAACGTATCGCTGATGGTGATGTCCCAGAAAGCCTCCGCGATAAACGGCTCATCGCTCTTGATTTAGGGGCACTCATCGCTGGTAGTAAGTATCGTGGCGAATTTGAGGATCGCCTGAAAGCGGTGCTCGCCGATGTGGAACAGGCGGAAGGGCAGGTCGTGCTTTTTATCGATGAACTCCATACCATCGTCGGTGCGGGTGCAGCGGAAGGTGCTGTGGACGCTTCAAACATGCTCAAACCCGCACTGGCACGCGGTGAACTCCGGTGTATAGGCGCGACCACCCTCGATGAATATCGCAAACACATTGAGAAGGATGCCGCTTTGGAACGCCGATTCCAACCCGTGCAGGTGGAAGAACCGTCGGTTGCGGACACGATTGCCATTCTTCGGGGCTTAAAGGAACGTTATGAGACGCATCACGGTGTCCAAATTCAAGACAGTGCTATCGTCGCGGCTGCGACCCTCTCAAAACGTTATATTTCTGAACGGTTCCTACCGGATAAAGCCGTAGATTTAGTAGATGAAGCGGCGTCGCGACTGCGAATTGAGATTGACAGTGTGCCGGAGGAGATTGATGAGGTGGAACGTCGGATTATCCAACTCCAAATTGAGCAACAAGCACTGGAGAAGGAGGAGGACGGTGCTTCACAACAACGGCTTGAAAAACTGAGGGCTGAACTTGCAGAACTCAAAGAGAGAGCGAACGCGCTCAAAGCCGCATGGCAGAACGAAAAAGCGAATTTGACGCAGATTGGCGAGTTGATGGAACAGATTGAGGCACTCCGTATTGCGTCAGAACAAGCCAAACGCGCGGGCAACCTTGGGCGGGCATCAGAGATTGAATACGGTCAGATACCGGAATTGGAATCACGGCTCAAAACTGTCCGAGAAATTCTGGAAACGGATGCCCAAGGCACCCAGATGCTGAAGGAGCGCGTGCGTGCGGAAGACATCGCTGAAATTGTAGCGAAGTGGACCGGTATTCCTGTTTCTCGACTCATGGAGGGTGAGACTCAGAAACTTCTCAACATGGAGGAAGGTCTACGGGAACAGGTGATTGGACAAGATGAGGCGGTCAGTGCTGTCTCTCATGCGATTCGACGGGCTCGTGTGGGTCTCGGTGATCCTGATCGGCCCCTCGGTTCTTTCCTTTTCATGGGACCGACCGGCGTCGGTAAAACGCATCTCGCCAAATCGCTCGCCGAATTTCTGTTTGACGATGCGAACGCTATGGCGCGTATTGATATGAGCGAGTATATGGAGAAACACACCGTCTCCCGATTGATCGGGGCACCGCCGGGATACGTCGGCTACGATGAAGGCGGTCAACTCACCGAAGCCGTCCGACGACACCCGTACTGTGTCATCCTGTTTGATGAGGTTGAGAAGGCGCATCCGGAGGTATTCAATGTCTTACTCCAGATGCTCGATGACGGTAGAATGACGGACGGACAGGGACGCACTGTCGATTTCAAGAACACGGTTGTCATCATGACTTCTAACATCGGGAGCCAGTGGATTAGCGACGCGCTGTTGGACACAAAAGAGATGCGTCGGAAGGTGATGGACGCGGTTCAGGCGCATTTTCCACCGGAATTCCTGAACCGTATTGACGATCTGATTATCTTTGACCGTCTCGGTATCGAAGAATTGAAACGGATTGTCACGCTTGAACTCACGCAACTCAGTCACCGTTTCTCGGAGAAGGAGATGGCATTGACGCTTTCTGAATCTGCAAAAGAAGCGTTGGTGAAACGCGGATTCGATCCAGTCTATGGTGCGCGTCCGCTCCGGCGAACCATCCAGCGAGATATTCTTAATCCGTTAGCGATCCAGATGCTGGAGGGCACCTTCCACGATGGCGACGCAATCGTTGTTGACTTTGAAAATGAAACGTTCGTCTTCCGACAAGCATAAAGGATATGTCTTCCCACCGCTGGCGAGGTTTCCTAACCTCGCCTATCTTTGTTGATGGATCGCCTAAGCACTTTCAAATATGAGGACCCCCCTTTTCCCTAAAAAAGTTGACCTTAGCGTGATACTGTGTTAGACTTTATATCACTAACAAGCCAACACATAGCGTGTTTGAGAAACACAAGGCGCAGGAATGAAGCATTCAAAGGCGAAGGGTTTTGTAGAAGAGGAGAAAAAATGAGACGTTTCGGAACCCAAGGGCCCGTGCATCCAGCGGAAAACTATGTCGTCGCACGCACTGAGAGGATTAACGACTTCATCAACCGCATCAAAGAGGGCCGGTATATCGTCATCTTTGCGCCGCGCCAAACTGGTAAAACCACCTTTTTTCAGCGCGCCTTGGACAGATTCACAAGGGAAGAACCTACCTACCTTCCGATTTCGCTGAATTTTGACATCTATAAAAATCTTTCTCCTTCGGCTTTCTATGGGCATCTCTATCAGCAGATTCGCCAAGGCATTGAGCAGGTGTTCCAGAAACGCGACAGGGTGCCTTCGGACGCTCTAACGCAATTTTTGAAAAACACAACGCTCACTGACCACCTTTCACTGCTGGAATTTTTTAGGGAGTTTGCGAGTTTTTTAGACGTTGAATATAACGGACAAAAGGTTGTCCTCGTTATTGACGAGTTTGATGGCATTCCACAAGCTGCCTTAAGTGATTTTCTCCACACCCTCCGCCACATCTACATCGCCGGTAAACCTCGATGTCCCCACAGTGTGAGCATCATCGGGGTCAAGAGCATCAATCAACTTAACTACGATCGGTCCATCTCGCCCTTCAATATTCAGGATGAGTTCCATTTGCCGAACTTCACGCGTGAGGAGGTGCAAGACCTGTTTGGACAATACACGGATGAAGTCGGTCAAACCTTCGCACTCGAGGTGATCACTGCTATTCATAAGCAAACCGCTGGGCAACCCGTGCTCGTCAACCGGCTTGCACAGATTCTTACAGAAGAACTTGACGTACCAAAAACCGAACCGATTACAATGGCACATTTTACAACCGCACACACGCGACTTCTCCACCGTCGGAACACTAATATTGAGCATCTGACAACTAATATCCGCAAGGATCCACGCTTCGAGAAAATTCTCATGAGAATTACAGCACACGAGGATGGCGTGCCTTTTAATATAGATGATGATGTTATCAGTGAACTTGCCACTTATGGGGTCATCGCTGAGGGAACGGATGGTTTATGCGATATCGCCAACCCGATTTATCTTTACCGCATCCTGCAAGCCTTCAAGCCGACAATCAATGGGTTGGAAGAAGTGTACTTCCCTGAAGATAACATCACAGGTTTCCGGGCTTATCTCACAGACGCGGGACAGATCGATATGCGGTCATTGCTTGACAATTTCCGGGACTTCATCGCGCGGGCGGGCTTTCAGATTCTGCAAGTGCCACAGACTCCACAAGAATCTGTCGGCAGACACCTCCTCCTCACCTATCTTGATGGGTTTGTCCAAGCGATAGGTGGCAGCATGTCCCTTGAAGTCCAAACGGGACGTGGGAGAATAGACCTTTGTATCATCCACAATCAGCGAAAATACATCGTCGAGACGAAAATTTGGAGAGGCGAACGCCGGTATCAAGCAGGCAAACGGCAACTCGCTGCGTATCTCAAGTTGGAGAAAGCGATAGAAGGATACTACGTCGTCTTTGATCACCGTGATGTCCCAGAGCCGCGGGTAGAAACAGAGACAGTGGAAGGGGTAACGATACGCAGTTATGTCATTTCGGTGATACAAAAAAGTCCTTCATCGGCTTAAGTTCATAGCAAAGTCGAATGTTAAATTGTCTGAATCGCGAATGACCCGGATTGCGCGGATGACGCGAATTTTCTAAGTCTTTGCTCTCCAGACCCATTTGAAATTTGGGAAATTTCATGGAGAATTGAACGGCCCTGAGTGGGTTTGGAACTCCACTTGACAATTCGATCCATTCAAGGTATAATTGAGAAAACATTTTAACAGAAAGAAGAACTCAAGTATATCCATGAATCGAATTGACAAAAAATTTCAAGAACTCCGAGATCGAGGTGCCAAGGCATTTATGCCCTACATCTGTGCTGGAGATCCGAATCCTGAACTTACCTCCAAACTGCTCCTTACACTTGAGGCAGCAGGTGCAGACCTCATCGAACTCGGTATCCCATTTTCTGATCCAATCGCTGATGGTCCGACCGTTCAACGCGCAAGCGAACGCGCACTTACGCATCGCATTTCACTTCAACAGATATTGGAAATGGTGAGAGACCTCCGTAGGCAAACGGATATTCCTATTGCTTTGATGGGTTACTATAATCCGATCTTTCGGATGGGGGAGGAGACATTTTGTAAGGCTGCACAAGCCGTAGGGGTGGACGGTGTTATCGTCCCCGATCTGCCGCCGGAACAAGCACAACCGCTCCTTGAAGTCGCACCGAAGTATAACCTCGCTACGATCTTTCTCGCGGCACCGACAAGTCCGCCGGAACGGATGCAGCTGATCGCCTCGGTCAGCACGGGATTTATCTATTGTGTATCGGTAACAGGTGTAACGGGTGCGCGGGCAATGTTGTCGGACGAGATCGCTCCGATGATTGCAGAGCTGCGGAAACATACGGACAAACCGATTAGCGTCGGTTTCGGTATATCAACACCTGAGCAGGCAAGGCAGGTGGCGCAGATTGCTGATGGTGTGATTGTTGGGAGTGCTATTGTCAATGTCATTGAAGACAATATGGACAACGAAACTAAATTGCTCGCTGCGGTGAAACAATTCGCGTCAGATTTGGTTGCGGGGGTAAAGACCTAAAGAATCCATCGAATCGAACAAACGGAGGATTCAATACATGGCTTATAGCAACTTCACTTTGGAAACAGTCAGAGAAACATTTCAACTCGAAATGGTTCAGTCCACAGGACTCTTTTCCGAAACAGAACGCGTCGAACCGAGCGCGGAACTCACCAAAGCGTTAGCAAAAAAGGTTCCATTAGCCGTTGCAATAGGCACGGAGAAGGCGAAGTCGGAAATGATTGTCGCCGATGTCCTCATTGAACTCCGAGAACACTTTGAGCACTGCATTAGCCTTTTTTCAGGCATTGACTTCAATGTTGATACCGAAAATGACCTCACAGGCGTGTGCGATTTTTTGGTGAGCTTATCCCCAAATCAGTACTATTTGGAGTCCCCCGTTATTATCATTGTTGAAGCGAAGAAGGATGATCTCATAACAGGCCTCGGACAGTGTGTAGCGGAGATGATTGCTGCCCAACGCTTTAATGCTGAAAAAGAGAACGACATTTCACGTGTTTACGGTGCCACCACAACAGGAACGAATTGGCTCTTCCTCAAATTGGAAGGAAAGCAACTTCATATTGACATGGAAACCTACATGCTTGAACGCTGTGACAAAATTCTCGGCATTCTCGCAAGTATGGTAGCACAAAAGGCGTAATCGCTAAACTGCTGCCTAATACGAAAAGCGGACATCCGCGATTCAGACAATTAACTACATTCCACGCTTGATACCGAATTCCGCCTCAAACGCTTCCCATACGTCTTCTGAGATGTCAGCGGTCGCCGCTTCATATCCGTCTTCGACTTGTGCTTTGTCCGCGGGACCAAACATCACGACCCCTTCTATGGGGGCAGCGAGACAAAACTGCATCGCCAGATGACGGATGTTGACCTTGCGTTCCTGACACCATTTCCACATCAAGTATGCTTTCGGTTCAGCGTTGGGGTTACGTCGGCGTTCCTCTTCAACATTGGGTTCTGCGCCGGTCAGGCTTCCCATGCCTAATGGACTCGCAAGGATGATACCGACATCGTGTTGGCGTGCCAGCGGCAAGGTTGTCTCGGACGCAGATTGAGATAACAGTGTATAATCTAAGAAAGTAAGGACGATATCGATATGTCCGGTTTCGATGAGTTCTTTGTGGAATTCATGGGAGCGGACCCCTGCCCCGATATGCCGAATATAGCCTTCCGCTTTCATCTCTAACAACGTATCCAAGGCACATCCGGGTGCCAGCACGCTCTCCATATCAATTGGATCGTGGATGAGGACAGAATCAAGGACATCCGTGCGGAGACTTTTGAGGCTGTTTGTGACGCTCCAGCGTGTCCCATCTGCGGAGAAATCTTTCCGTCTTTCTGGATGTGTGCCGACCTTCGCTTGCAGATAGACTTTTTCTCGCAATCCATCAGAGAGTGCTTCTCCCCAGAGGTGTTCCGCGTGTCCGGGATAGGTATCGATATAGTTGATACCGAGTTCAATGCCGCGCCGGATTGCACCGATAACTTCAGCATCCGGTTTCTGCCACAACCATGCCGCGCCGAGTGCGAGCGCGTTCGGTCGCATCTGGGTCCGTCCCATTCGTCGAGTTTCTAATTGCTGCGCCATAAGATGCCTCTCCTCCATTTCGTGTAGGAAGGGAAAACGGAACTTCCAATCTTCCCTCCTTCCAATCTCTTATTTTGATTCAGACAATAGGAGCGTCACACCTATTGCGCCTCAAGTGCACGCTTTAACTTATGCGTAGATTCGGCGAGTGACTCTTGCAGATACGGGTACGGGAAACCACCCCACCGATCCGGGGGCGGTTCGTCGGCTTGCGCAATCTTCAGATTCACAAAAGTGGGTCCAGTTTCATTCCAGATCGTCGGGAGCGCTTCCGCAAGTGCGTTTGAATCGTCAAATTCATAAACTTGTTTAAAACCGACCCCTGCTGCAATCGCAGTCCAACTGAAACCTGAGTTGCCAGCAGGCACGGGTTGATTGCCTGTGACTTCGTAAGTGCCGTTATCGCAGACGAAAAGCAGATAGTTAGGGGGTGGTGTGTTCAGCGCGGTAATTGTCGCCAATGTCCCTAAGCACATCAACATACTTCCATCACCGTTGAGCACGATCACCTTCTTATCGGATTTAGCGAGTGCGATGCCGAGTGCGAAGTCGGCGGCGTGTCCCATCGCACTACCGACGGAGGCGTAATCCAAAGGATGTGTCGATATTTTGCCCCACGGCACTGTGGTTCCCATGGTCGTAACGACAACTTCGTCTGTCCGTTGGTTTGCGATGAGTTGTAGACAGTCTTCCTTGATGAGCATAGTTTCTCCAATTGTAGGAGCGAGGTCAGCTTGGGGAACCCCGAAGCAAACCGCGCTACGGGCGGGGTAACCTCGCCCCTACTTTTCTTCTTCTTTCGGTAAGAATTTGATGTGTGGCGGGGTTCTCAATGCAGTCGTTGTGATCTGAACGTGTTCCGCGAATTCCGTCTCGGTCTCAATACCATCTATACCACCACCCCAGATAGCAAACGTCCGATAATTGAGTCTACCTTCCGCGTCAGGGGTTAGGATAACCGGCACAAGAGAACTCTCCGTTCCCTTGTAATCAGCAATGATGCGTGTGTCGTGTACTTCGCGATGCGTGGGCGCAATGAGGGCAACCCCAAGTGTATCTATGTCGCTTGGATCTGTCCCCCAACTCCATATCCATCCCTGTTTTCTGTCCTCTCCATAAGCCTCATTTAGGTGTGGGATACCTGTAGCAATAGCATAATCCGTTGTGAGATTGCCATCAATATGGATATGATGTTCAATCCACGGATTATCTCCATAGATGAAGGTGGTTAATGTCAACCGATGGGTCTTATCTTGAATTTTCCACTCCGGTAAGATCCGTTGGACAATAGAGCGGATGGAACCATCAGCAAGGATCCGAACGTAATCACCTTCCGTGGGTAATGGGATCATCTCCTCTTTTCCTTTATGCCACAGGGCAATCCCACCACACCCTATCAGCCCCTCAGAACGATTTAGCGGAACCATTTCGGAGGTTTCAGTTTTGAGAAGCGCGTTCAGCGATAATCCAACCGATTGGACTATATCCAACTGCCCTTCCGTTGTAGCTTCCTGCTCAAGACCGGTTTCAATATTGTGTGATTTTCGGATAAAGTAGATTTCTTGCTTCTCAAGATCGCGGACGATCCACTTTTGCTCCGCTCTCTCTATTTCTATTTGGACCTGTTGGGAAAGGGTAATGCCGTTGTTCTCGAAATGATGTCTGAGTTCCGGTGAAAGCGGTCTTCCGTAATCTAATTCGGGTTGAAACATCGTATCCACGCTGAACAATTCTGCCCGTTTTTTACCGTAAGCGATGAAGGCACCGTTCGGTTTTAATAGATAGGCAATCAGATTTGATTCTACTGCCGCCACGACATTGAGTTCGGGAAAAATAGCGGCGCGCGTCTGTTTATTAATATCCAGCGTTAAGGTCGCTTTGACATCTGGATCGTAAAGAATGGAAATCTCTTTTGTCTGTTCAGGCTCTAAATCTAACAGAAAACAGAGTTGATCGAGTTCTCCGTCATAATCTAAATCATCTGCTTGCGATGGAACCATCACTTCTCGCGGTGCTTTTCCGCTAACAACGGAATAGGCTTTAAAGGTAAAATCGGGACTCACTTTTCGGAGTTGCGCGCCAGTCAATACAATCGGCACCTTTTTTCGAGGGAGCGGTAATGTATTTTGGATGGAGAGACGGATTTTGCTAATATTCTGATTGCCGCCGGGCATCGTACAGGCATTGAATATCAACAGTATGCCTAACATAAGCGACAGATTTTTAATTTTACCTTGCGGACTTTTAATTTTACCTTGCGGAGAAATTACGGGTATTAAGATTCTCAAGTTACTTCCTCATGTCCGCCTGCGCCGTTGTTGCAGGCTACGGGTTTGGCTGGAAGTTGGTAGCACCCAATTGCTGTTGAAATTATAAGTCTGGTAGCACTTCAAGCAGATGTTCAATCTCAGAGAGCGTGTTGTAAAAATGCGGGGAGACCCTGACACCACTGCCACGTTCTGCTGTAATTATCTTCTCAGCGTGGAGTTTTTCATAAAGTTCAGAAGGTGTGTGTCGCTCACTTTCAAAAATAACAATCCCCGCTCGATCTGAATTTGTTTTCGGTGTGATGACGCGATAGCCTTTGGCTTCCAATCCTTCTGTTAAACGTTTCGTGAGTTCCAAAATACGCGCCTCAATTGTAGGGATACCGATGTCAAGGAGTAAGTCGATCGCTGCTTTGAGTCCATAAAGTCCGACGCTGTTGTAAGAGCCTTCCTCAAACCGGGTTGCGTCCGGTTTCTGGGTTAAATCGTAGTTGAGAAAATCGCGCGGGTTCACGACACTCGACCAACCAACATTGGTATTGATGAGTCGCTCGCGTTTTTCGTCGGCACAATAGAAGATTGCCGCGCCCTCCGGTGCCAGTAGCCATTTATGTCCGTCGGCTGCGAGGATATCAACATGACAAGATTTCACATCCACCTCAATTGCGCCGAGGCTCTGAATAGCGTCAACGATGAACCAAATATTATGTGCTCGGCAGAGATCTCCGAGTGCCTGAATATCGTTTCGGAATCCGGAAGCGAACTCCACATGGCTGATTGTCAAAGCCCGTGTCCGTGCGTCGATAGCCGAAGCGACATCCTCGATATGAATGCCTCCATCTCGCTCCGGCACCATGCGCGTTTGAACACCGTAGCGTTCTTTCAAACTCCACCACGGATAAATATTGGCAGGAAATTCGACCGCTGTTGTGACGACATTGTCCCCTTCTCGCCAATCAATGCCATTGGCTGCGATAAGAATACCCTGTGTTGTATTCTTCATAAATGCGATTTCTGTGATATCGGCATTGATGAGGTGTGCTGCCGCTGCACGACAGATCTCAGCTGTTTCCACCCATTGCTCGGCGTTTACGGCACCGTTCACAGTTGCATCCTCTATAAAGCCTGTCATCGCGTCCTGCACCCGACGCGATAACGGGGCAACCCCGGCATGGTTCATATAGATGTAAGTTTCAGTTACCGGAAATTCACTCCGCCACTTTTTAATTTTTCCTTGCGGAGAAACAACGTCCATTTCGACCTATAGGTGCGTTGCTTATATCCGCCCTCCATTTCATTACGGACTACCCATTTTGGGGGATCTTAAGAGAAACCCTTTTTTAGATGAAACCTCTTTATCTTTTTTCTCACCAGAAACATAGCCTGCAACAATACGCAAAAATCCGCAGAAATACCCAGACAAAAACCCCAAGCAAAAACACACAGGCAGATCTACGCAAAAGCACGTCACAGATGAAACTCACCTCACCAAACCGCAAGGAATAATTAAAGAATCGTGTAGTCTTTTACCCGTTTTGCGTTGGCATAAGTGATGAGCTCACCAAACAAACCGGAGCAGAATACGAAGATGCCACCAGCGATAAAAATAGCACCCAGAAGAGAGTTGACAAGTAGCACGGACTGGGTTACCCAGCCTGTACAGAAGATAACACCGAGCCCGAACAACGCCACACCCACAGGACCAAAAAACCGAATAGGTCTCCGTTTACACTGAACCATAAAAAAACGTGCGAGTGTGCCTAAGGTGGCTGACGCTTTCTGAGCGCGTTGAATTTTGTTCTCAGTTATCCAGCCGAGTATCAGTAAAGCTCCCGCTAAGCCGAAGCAACTCAGTGCTGCACTGTTAGCACTTCCGAATAAAACACGTCCTAACACAAAGAAAGGTAGACTTAGGAACGCAGCAACTCGAAATGCTCGCTGCTTCGGACGGAAAAGAACATCTGACAATCGCTGTCGCAGTGATGGTTTTTGTGGAGCCGGACGCAATGTAAAGACAGAGATGATAAACTTGAAGGCGATAATGTCGAGCATCACGCGCCACACTCTACCAAGCCCGTACTTGCTTTTTCCGAAACGTCGCGGGTGATGCGTGACGACAATTTCTGCGATACGCGCCCCTACCACTGTAGACATCGCCGGGATAAATCGGTGCATCTCTCCATAGAGCGGGACCTGTTTGATAACGGAGGCTCGGTATGCTTTGAGCGAGCATCCGTTGTCGTGTATAGGGACCCCCGTCACCTTGCCAATTATCCAGTTCGCGACGATAGACGGGACACGCCGCGTCAAAAATTTATCCTGTCGTTCTTTGCGCCATCCACACACCAAATCGTAGCCTTCCTCCAATTTCTTGAGCAATTTCGGAATGTCGGCTGGATCGTTTTGTAGATCACCGTCCATACTGATGATGCGTTGCCCCTGCGCGAATTCAAAGCCTGCTGCCATTGCCGCTGTCTGTCCGGCATTCTTTTCGAACCGAATGACTACCAGCTGCGGTTTCTGTTTGCTCAATTCCGAAAGCACAGCGAAGGTCTTATCGTGGCTTCCGTCATCCACGAACACCACTTCATAAGAATCACCGATTGTCTCACATACTGCTTGGATTTTTTCAAACAACAGACGAACGTTTTCTTCTTCGTTGTAAACGGGAACCACGATGGATATAATGGGTTTTTCGTCCATTTTTAATAGTTTTCAGTTCGCTACGCTTTTAGTCATCGGTTTTCAGGAACAAGAGATTGTCATTAGACAGAGGACTTCTTAACTGACAACTGATAACTGACAACTTTTAACACTGCCAATCTGAGGAATTTAGCAAGATCTGATGCGCTTCAATGAGCGCGTCAAAGGTTCCTGCATCAATCCATTCTCCCTGGACCAGACTGTATTCAAGTGCTCCGCGCTGAATATATGCGTTGTTGACAGTAGTTATTTCGTATTCCCCGCGTGCCGAAGGTTCAACTGTGCGGATAATGTCAAATACGGATGCGTCATAGAAATAGACCCCGACGACGGCGTACTCGCTTTTCGGATGCGTCGGTTTCTCCTCTATCGCAACGATATGGCTCCCGTCTAATGTCGCCACGCCGTAACGTTCAGGATCCGATACCTTTTTGAGCAAGACTCGAGCTCCTTGGGGTTGTGCGTGGAAGTCGTTAACGGCTTGCTGAATAGAGGTTTCAAAGATATTGTCCCCCAACAGCACAGCAATCTTATCGCCGCTGGCGAACCCTTCTGCCAGCGCGAGGGCATGCGCGATGCCTTTGGCTTCCTCTTGCACGCGATAAGTGAGTTCACACCCAAAATCACTTCCACCGCCCAAAACCCGCACGAAGTCTCCGACGTATTGCGGATTCGTCACGATAAGGATATCGGTGATACCTGCAGTCGTGAGTTGTTTGATACTGTGAAACACCATCGGCTCGTTGCCTACAGGTAGGAGGTGCTTGCTGGTAACTTTAGTGAGTGGATGCAAACGGATGCCGAGTCCGCCTGCGAGAATTACGCCTTTTAGTTCTTCCTTGCGGTTAAGCATCATCTGGGCCCCGTCCGGGGAAGGTGAGTTCAGCGACACCGGACTTATCCAGCTCGCCCAATCCGGCTTCAATCATCCGATCATACTGTGCCTTCGTCGCCTGTGCGAGTGGGAGAGAAATCCCAGCCTCGTCTGCCAAGTCGAGAGCGATCCCTGAATCTTTGGAGGCATGGGCAGCTGAGAAATAACATTCATGGTCGCGTGCTTCCATATCTTCCCCGTCGGTTTCCAAAACGCGGGAGTTTGCCCCTGTTTGTGCGAAAACCTCCTGTAACATCGCCAGATCCAATCCGAGGGCATCACCCAAACCAAGACCTTCAGCGAGTCCTGCGGTATTGATATTCATTACCATATTGACGAGTGCTTTCACTTGTGCTGCTTGACCGGCTCCACCGATGTAACGGAGCGAAATGCTCATTGAATCCAGAATCGCGCGTGCCTTGTCGAAAGTTTCTTTTTTACCGCCGCACATGAGGTAAAGCGTCCCTTCCCGTGCTTGCGTGATACTACTTGCCATACATCCTTCAAGACTCTCTGCGCCATGTTTCGTGGCGAGTTGCTCGACATCTACGTGGACTTGCGGGCTAATCGTTGCGCAGTTAATAAAGACTGTGCCGGATGCCCCTTGTAGCAGGCTGTCCGCTGCATCATCGGAAAAGATGGTCCGCATCGCCGCATCGTCGGTTACCACAGTAATAATAAAGTCTGAAAGTGCTGTAACTTTCGCGAGTTCTCCGGTTGCTGTTGCGCCGATTTCTGCTGCGAGTTCTTGTGCGCGTTCGGCTGCGACATCGTATACAGCCGTAACATCAAACCCTTCGTCATTGAGATGTCGGGCGATGTTCGCTCCCATTCTGCCTACCCCTACAACACCAATTTTGTAATCTGCCCTATTTTGTGAATCTGCCATGTTTTCCTCCTCGTTACGTTTGACTTCCACATGGAAATATTTATGTTAAACAAATGGTCCGATCATCGGGACGTTACCCGTTTTGTACAAACGTAATTCTGGCATATTTGCAGATGTTTGTCAAGTTTTTCCTGTTGATGTTTGTCTGTGCCTGTAGCCGTAATCTTCAGATTTAGTAAAATTCTTGCCAAGAACCAAAACGATTAGAATTTTAAAAAATTAAAAAAGAATTGACATTTTTTGCAAATTTCGTATAATATTTAGAAGAATGAACGGGAGCCGGTTAGCTAATGTTGTTCTGTCTGAAAACATGCCGGCACATTTCTATTTTCCTAAGGAGGACCCACAATGAACCGTTTCACACACGGCCTCGGTCTCCGAATAGACCGAGCCCATCTTCTCATGCTTGCCTTCGCTTTTCTTATTGGGACGATTAGCGGGTGCGTAGGCGGTGTAAGTATTGTTCCCCTCGGTGCCAAGCTGCAAAACGCCGACAGTGCGTTTGACGAGGCAGAAACTATGGAAGTGCGCGATGATGATCCAGAAAAGATGGAGGAGAATCGCCAGAGGCAACAGGAACTTTACGATAGAGCGATAGCCCTCTATTCAGAGGTTATTGAGCGCGATACGAAAGGTAAATGGGCACAGCGTGCACACTACCAGATCGCCAAAGTCTATAAGCGTCGCTACGATTGGGATAAAGCCGTTGAGCATTATCAATCCATCGTTGCGTTAGACCCCACCGGATATTACGCCAACGAAGCGAAAAGTGGTACGGCGAATATTCGGAAGAACCGCGAGGTCATTAAGACGAAGCGGGCTGAATACCAAAACTATAAAGCACTTTATGAGAATTCGCCAACAGATGAGACCTTCAATATCGCTGCGGAGGCACTCTACGAGGTCGCTCGTGCTTATGAAAGTTTAGAAAATTTCACCGAAGCCATCCGTAATTACGAACGAATGGTCGAAGAATTTCCTGAGCATCCGAAAGCACCGCAGGCGCAATTCCAGATCGGTAACGTTTATTTTTATACCCTCTTCGACTATCGGGGTGGCTGGCCCGCTTTTGTCGGGGTTACCGAGAAGTTTCCAGATTCTTATGAGGCATCTCAGGCCGGAACACTCCTGAAGCAGACGAATGAAATCCTGGTAGAGATTAGCTTCCTAATGGATGAAATTAATAAGTTCCGGAATAAGAAAGCGGTCGAATACCAAAAGACCGGACGGAAAATTACGCCTGCTGATATGTGGGTGATGGGGTATAGCGATCAGGTCGTTCAAAACTTCCAACAAATTGGAGGTAACTGGGAGAAACTTCGTAACTTCCCGCGTGCGATTAATGCTTACAAGACGTTGGCGAGAGACCTATCGCATAAGAAATTCGCCTCCGCAGATGCCCTATATCGTACAGGGACTCTCTATCAGCAAAATGGTGAGTACGAACGCGCGATTGAGGCATATGACAATCTGTTTGAAAACGCTCCGGAGTCCGTATGGCGAAATGAAGCTGTTTACCAACAGGCGGTTTGCTTTCGTTCCATCCGTGAATTCGGATCGGCTTATGACGGGTTCAAAGCCTATATGAGCATTACAAAGGGAGACACCCCGTACCTTCGGGAAGCAGAGCAGATCGTCCGCCAGTATGAACTTGACCAAGACGAAGACGGATACAAGTTCTACGAGGAACAGGAAGCGGGAACGTCTGACCAAGATGCCAGCTCTCATCCGGGCATGGGCAGCTAAATCCAAATTTTAGGGAAACCACCCTCCTATACCGGGTTTCCCTATGTCGCTTTAATAGAAGAGTGATCGGTCGTGTGCTGTAGGGCGAGATCTCCGGGCATAGATACATGAAACTGAACGGCTTGGAGACTCGCCTCTACATACACTGCCCGATATTATGCTTTGCAGGCTTGCCCGAAATCTACCCCACAGCGTCGTTAATAACGACATCATAGAGCGAAATCACGTTGTCGAGATCTTTATGTCCCTATAGAGAAATAAACTATGCAAGACGTTCTGGAAAACGCAGGAACTACGACTTCCGTGCCATGGCTCAGGCTTATGTCGGCGATATTCAGGGACTATTGGAATCATTTCGGCTTGTTCTGGCGCGTGATGTTCCCGGTCATCATTGTCAGCCTTGCATTCTACAGTGCCTCGTTTTTGTTTTCCAAATTATGGATTGCAGAGGCACAATGGACTTTTAGCACATCAGGAGCAATCACGGTATTTAGTGGATCAACAGGAACTAATCAGTCTTCCTCGAAACCAATGGGTGTAAAGACAACTGGTGGCTTCCATGGATCTACCTTTGACATCGGTTTTCTATGGTTAGCGATGTGTCCACTGGCTTTTATCATCGTCCATCAATACCGTGGCACAAAGGCTACTTCAGGCAAAGCCTGGCGCCATACACGTCGCAAGATCGTATCTATTTTGGGGATATGGGTCTTATTCGGACTACTCGCTACAGCGGTATTTTTTACCGTTGTCATACCCATCTTGACTGGATTCTCTCAAGTTTTGATACCGTATGTACCGGTAGCACCTGCTACGCCGATTCTGTTGCTGATGATTGTTGGTATTCCCGCGGTTTATTTTTTGGTAAAATGGAGCCTCTACCACCAAGGAATCATTATTGAGAATCTATCGTGGATCGCTGCGCTGCGCCGTAGTAGTGAACTCGTGAGCGGGAAATGGAGGCAGTTTTTTGGTATGTACCTGTTGCTTGTTTGGGGAGCAATGGTGTTTACCACGGCGGTTCTCGGTTTAACGTTGCTACTGTTTTCTGTCCTTGCCCCTGAATTTGTGCCCTTACGTGAGATACTACTATCAGGGAAATTTTTCGATCTCTTTTTTGGTGTTCAGGTCCAAATAACCTTACAGGATCCCCCTGTTTGGGCAATCGCGGTGATGGTCATTGTAAACATATTGATAGACGCTGTATTAGCACCTATCTGGGCACTTCTGACCACACATCTCTACATGGAACGGGCAGGGACTCAGTAGAATACCATCTCGTGTTAAAGGAACAGTTGAACGCGGGAACGTTCCGCCGGTGGTAAGTGACCGAAAACCTTTTGTCGGATAAGTTCTGGTGTATAACGGCGGGAGAAGTGGGTCAGGACGACATGTTCGCTCTCAACATTTTCCAATATCGAGGGCAGCATCTCAAGATGCAGATGCATCGTCCGCTTCGCACGCACTCGATGCTCCGGTAAGATGAATGTGCATTCGCAAATTAGGACTTTGCACTGCTTGAGTAATGGATGCGCATCAAGCGGAATACTCCGTGTATCTCCTAAGTAGGCGATCAAGGGTAATTGTACCTCTGTTGTTATCTCGACCCCTGAACGTTTCAGTTCTGCGATGTCACGCCCTGACAAATGCTGAAACTCGGGTTTGAGTTTCTTGCGCACCTCACAAATCAGATAAGAAACAACGGGAACCCTATGGTCGCTTGGCAAAATGTGTGCGACTAAATTTTGTCGAAATGGAATCTCATCGCCCACCCGAACCGGCGTAATTTGATATGCCCAACTCTTGCCGGTATCCAATGCGGAGATCCTATCAAGAATGTGCATCAGTTGCTTAGACCCACTCCAAGGGACATAGATGTTCCCCGGTGGTATGCCCGCAAGCCAACGTTGGCTGATGTAGATAGGCAATCCAAAGTAATGATCGAGGTGGAAATGGGAAATGAAAACGTTGTCGATGCCGATAAAGTTCATCGGACATCTGCCTAAATCGAAAACGAGATCCAGTTCTTTGACTCGAACGTAAGTCGCAACGGCGGAACTGGATTTTCCCTCAAGTGTTAAATTACCACAATGCAATAATGCCATTTTTTTAACTATGGCCTCCTGGACTGCGCTCCAAATGTAAAGCTAAGACAAATTATGCCATTTAAGGCATAATTTCATTACGCGCAGGTTCTTGGTATAATACAAAATCCGTAGCCCGAAACGAAGTGGAGGGCGACTCTATAGAAAGGCACATCAAGTACACAACCGACTTGATGACTCCGCAAGGAATAATTAAAAATGCGTATCGGAATTATTGGCGGCAGCGGTTTTTATCAGATGGAAGGCTTAACAGATGTCGAAGAAACCAGGGTCGAAACCCCGTTCGGTAAACCGAGCGATGCGCTTATTTTGGGTAACCTTGATGGGAAGCCCGTCGTTTTTCTACCGCGGCACGGTGTTGGTCATCGGATCCTTCCTTCCGAGATTAATGTTCGAGCGAATATTTATGCCTTAAAATCGTTAGGTGTTGAGTGGTTGATCTCTGTAAGTGCCGTCGGGAGCCTACGACAAGATATTGAACCGCGCCATTTCGTTGTACCGGATCAACTTTACGATCATACCAAAGACCGAAAATCCACCTTTTTCGGTGACGGTATCGCTGCCCACGTCAGCCTTGCCCATCCTTTTTGTTCACAACTCAGTTCCTTTTTATCTGCAGGGGCTACAGAAATCGGGGCCTCCGTGCATAATGGCGGCACCTACATCTGTATGGAAGGACCGGCATTTTCTACACAGGCAGAGTCTGAACTCTACCGACACTTCGGGTTTGACATCATTGGAATGACCGCTGCGCCGGAAGCGAAACTCGCTCGTGAGGCTGAAATCTGCTACGCCGTCCTCGCCTGTTCCACCGATTACGATTGTTGGCACCCTGAACACGATAACGTAACAACAGAGATGATCCTTGACAATGTCCGTTTTAATGTAGAGGCTTCCAAAAAGACGGTCAGGGCTGCTGTCGCTCAGATCCCTGAAGGTGAACGGAGCTGCGCCTGTTCAACCGCCCTGCAATTCGCGATCGCTACCCACCCCGATAAGATACCAACAGCGAAGCGACACGAATTAAAACTCCTGTTGGACAAGTACTTGACGTAACGTCTCAAAAATTCTGTCCGCCTCTGCTTCTGTGAGAATCAGGGGCGGTGCAATGTAAATGATATTTTCCGGTTCGTCGACAGCGTGTCCGATTTTCCCCACGATGATCCCGCCTGTATCAAAGTCTCGCAACTGACTCACAATTCGATTGGTCGTTGCCGTTTCCAGCTGCGTCCCATCGGCTTGGACGAATTCCACCGCCATCATCAACCCTTTGCCACGCACATCACCGACAATGGGTAAGTCCCGTAACGTCTCCAATTTCGAGAGCAGATGTGCCCCCACCTTTTCGGAATTTTCCCAGAGCCGTTCCCTTTGGAGAATCTCAAGGTTCGCGATCCCAGCGGCACATGCGACTGGATGTCCGCCGTAGGTACAGACCTGAGCGAATTCTTTGTTCTCCTCGGATTCACCGAGGAACGCATTGAAGACGTCCGTTGAGGCGACGCATGCACCAAGGGGTAGATAACCGCTCGTGAGCCCCTTTGCGAGTGTAATAAGGTCGGGCTGGACATCCCAATGCTCACAGGCAAACATCTTTCCAGTACGTCCGAAACCGGTGATAACCTCGTCAAGGATGAGCAACAAACCGTAGTCGTCACAGATTTGCCTCAATTTCGGAAGATAGTCATCTGGCGGGACAATCACACCACCGCCACCGATAATAGGCTCAGCAATGACAGCAATGACCGTTTCGGGCCCCTCCCACCGAATTATCCGTTCAATTTCATCAGCACACTCAGTGCCACAAGATGGGTAGTCTAATCCAATGGGACATCGGTGGCAGTAGGGTGGATGCGCGTGTATAAACCCTGGAACGAGTGGTTCAAAAGCCTTGCGTCTGCGTGCCTGCCCTGTTGCTGAGAGGGCACCATACGTAAATCCATGGTACCCCCGATACCGACTGATGATCTTGTAGCGATTCTCACCCGGATAGGTTTGTCTGCCGTACTGCCGTGCCATTTTGATGGCGGTTTCATTTGCCTCCGAACCGCTGTTGCAGAAAAAGACATGGTTCAAATCACCCGGAAGACACGCGGCGAGCTGCTCCGCTAATACCGTGGCAGGCGCGTTAATCTGCGAGTGTGGATAGTAAGGTAACTGCTGTATCTGTGCATAGACTGCGTCGGCAATCTCCTGTCTACCATAACCGACATTGACGTTCCAGAGTGCCGAGTACGCGTCCAAGTACTCCCGGCCTTCTGCGTCCACAAGTGTCGTTCCATGCGCCGATTCAAAAACGACTAACGTTGTTTCTTCAAGGCGTTGATGCTGAAATAGCGGATGCCATACATGCGCCTTATCGGTTTTTCTATAATCTATCATATTTTTAATTTTACCTTTACATAGATGTCGGGGCAGAAATACCCAGCAACGTCAAGCCATTTTTCAATACGCTTTGCACGCTCTGTATCAGAATGAGCCGTGCGTTCGTTTTCTCCATGTCCATCGAATCAAGGACCCGGTGTTGGTTGTAGTACGGATGAAAAATTCCAGCAAGTTCGTGTAGGTAATGCACAACGCGATGTGCTTCCCGTGCTTCTGCACTTAAAAGCACGGTTGATGGGAATTCGGCTAATTTCCGAATCAATTCATGTTCCATCGGTTCGGTGATTCGTTCGAGAGAGACGGCTTCAATCGGCTTAGCGGTGATTCCTTGTTCAGCTCCCTGCTCGAAGATGCTGCAACACCGGGCATGGGCGTATTGGATGTAGAAAACAGGATTCTCACTGGCGTGCGTGACTGCCAATTCCATATTGAAATCGAGATGGGTATTGTTGGCACGCATGAGAAAGAAATAGCGGGCGACATCCACTGCAAATTGTTCGCCGACGGTCGCTGCGAGTTCGTCAATGAGGTCATCAAGGGTCAGAAACTGTCCCCGCCGTTTTGACATATCTGACCGCTTGCCCTCTGCATCGACGAGGTTCACCTGTTGAATGATGAAGATTTCGAGCCAGTTGTCAGGTAGACCGAGTGCCTTGACAAAGTTTTTGAGACGACTGATATGTCCTTGATGATCCGGTCCGAGCAGATCAATAACCGTGGTGAACCCTCTGTCAAATTTATCGCGGTGATATGCGGCATCGGGCACAAAATAGGTATATTCTCCGTTACTTCGGACAACAACACAGTCCTTATCGTCCCCAAACTCTGTCATCCGAAACCATGTCGCGCCCTCCGCCTCGTAGAGATACGCCTTATCTCGGAAGAGTTCAATTATTTCCTCTGGTTTCCCACTTTCACGGATCGCTTTTTCACTCGACCAGACATCGAAATCGACACCAAAACGTTCCAAAGATTTTTTTTGTTCCGCCAAGATGTGGGCAATGCCCTTATCCCGGAAAGCTGCCACCCGCTTTTCTGGCTCAAGTTGAAGATGAACATCGCCTTCTGTCTCAGCGATAGTCTGAGCGAATTCCCGAAGATATTCACCTTGATACCCGCCCTCTGGAATTTCTAATCCGTCTTTACCGAGTGTTTGTCGGTACCGGACATCTATCGATTCGCCGAGGCGTTCGACCTGCCCACCAGCATCATTAACGTAGTACTCCCGGACAGCGTTGTAACCTATCGCTTTTAGGAGATTGACGAGGGTATCCCCGACTGCGGCGGCACGTCCACTAACGATGTTAAGGGGTCCCGTGGGATTGGCACTGACAAACTCAATTTGCAGCCGTTTTCCTTCTCCTTTGTTGCAGGTTCCATATCCTTCCTGCATCGTAGCGATTGTTTGGAGTGTGTCGTAAAGATAGTTATCGGCGAGGTGAATATTGATGAAGCCAGCACCGGCAATGTCAATTTGGCGGATGGTTGGATGGGCATCAAGATTGATATGTGAGACAATTATCTCAGCTATTTTGCGCGGTGCCATCCGTGCCTGTTTCGCGAGGCCGAGGGCAACAGGTGTCGCGATATCCCCGTGTTCAGGCGTTTTGGTCGGTGAGAACGGGATCTTTGGCACTTCGGGTATAGTGAGTTCCGCGGTGGCAATGGCTTCCTGGATCGCACTTTCTATAATATCGTAGATTTCTGTTTTAATTGTGTCCATATTCGGAAAATTAAGATGTGTAACAGCCTGTTTCTCTGATTGGGCTCACATTTTTTCACGAATAAAATTATATCACAACAGAATGGACATGTCAAGCATCATCTGGAAGTTTATATACACCTCGCTTGACCTTTACAATTTCACCCCTCCCCACAAGGCGCGTGAGTTCTGTATTTATGGCTTTTGGGTGTCCTTGAATCGCCTTCGCGAATTCCTGTGTTGTTTTCTCCCCATCGGCGAGAAGTGCGAGAATTTGCTCGCGGAAAGTGACACGTGGCTTCCCACCCCTCATCCTTTGCAACACTCGGTTCGCGTGCCTTGGGGAGTAGCCCAGAACCCGCTCTACTTCTCTCCTGCTGGATTCAACCGTCAGGCTGTCGCGTTCGGCCTCAAAACGTTGGCGTGTCGCTATCACCTCGGCGAGTTTGTCTAACCCATCGGCGACATCAAAGTCTTCCCAGTCAAAAAGGAGGGTTTCAAGTCTGTCGGTGATCTCAGGAATTCGCAACCCCGTAATCAACATAACCTTCTTGTTTGCCAAACGGTCCAGCTGCGCCAGCTCTATCATTTGTGTGAATATACGAGTGACCATTTTTTCATAAACACTCTGGACGCGTTCATCTTTGTAACGGTAGGACCCAGGTTCTATTTTATAAGAGAGCGGTTCCTCGTCGTTTCCAAACAGGATCTGTGTGCGATCCAAAATGGTGCGCGGTTCCATTTGCGGCATACCAACGATCCAGATGACCTCTACCTCTTGAAACGCGGTTTCCAATCCTTCCAGTCTTCGGAAATCCGTTACGAAACAGACGTTCTCATTTTTCGCGATATTCTTCAGCTGTTCAATTGTGTAAACATGGGTTATAATCCCATGCTTAATATTTGGGTCTCTTTCTATTTCCGCTTGGATCCTCCAAAAAATGTGCTGCCCTGTTTCAGACACCCCGCGAACGTCCCAGGTGTTGCTGAGATCTAAAAGCGTCTCCCGTGGGTAAGTATCGGTGCGAATCTGAAAAACGCGGTTTTCGGGAACCCACGTCCTCGGTTGGGTAGGAAGTATCTCAGTTTTCTCACCTAAGAACGCTCGGCATAGAAACTCGCCGTAGAGAGCAGAGGAGGTAACCACAAGGGATTTGACGCTTGGATGTAGTATCGGCGGGACCCAGAACCGTAGAACTTCGTCCTCCCATCGCATCGGGGCATCAGCGTCCTTGATGTAATGTGCAAAGAAACGCTTGAGTTGATGCCAAAACGTCCAGTTTGGATCCGAAGAAACCGTTGAGGACTCCTGAATATTTTCAACAGTCTCTGGATCAATCATCCTTCGTGCGACCGCCTTGCCCTGTATATTGACGGGGCACATCTGTTGGATGAGTTCTTCTGCCAACCATTCAAACGTCTGTATCACTGTCCGGATGCGTCTGACGAAGTCAGCATGAAAGTTGTCTCTGATTTCTACTGCATTCAGTAGGGCTATTGCAAAGTTTCCTAAAGCACTGTCTTGCCAGTTGACGACCCACTCCTCCAGTATAGTTTTAGACAGTCCGCATTCAAGAAACAGTTCATACTCTCGCGTGGCATTGATAATACAAATCGTCTGCGTTCCATCATCCGCTTCGAGAAGGTGTTCAACCACCTCTGCGTATTGTGGGTCCAAAAACAGGCGAAAATCCTCTAACGTTTGTGCTTTTACAGTTTGAACCGCTTGAACATTTCGCTTTTGAAGAAATTGTTCGACTTCCGCTGCAGGTTCGACATTTGATCCACTTAAACAAATTACCTCACCCTCACGCAGAACGGATTCTACTTCACCATTTTCCGCTGCGTCTATCTCGGGCATACATCCGAGAACGCGCACATTCCTATCAAAAGCGCGCTGTATACGGATCCTCATTTCTTCTGGTGTTTCATGGATATTTTCTGTAGGTCTGCCCTTGTGTAACACCGGACGCGGACGTTTGATTGCCAGCGGACTGAGTATTCCTTCCCGAACGGCAGGCACCTTATCGTCTATTGGGAGCCCGGTCTCTGGAATCGGCGGTACGATCCCGGTATCCTTCCAAACATCTGTTATGCACGTTGCCTTCAGAGGCAATCCGGTATCAGATGTAGATGCAGATACCCACACCCCATCTTCGTTCTCCCACAATGATACCTCCGTATTCTCACTCTCACCCTCTTGCCCGCTCCAATAGTGAACGCCATCCACTTGTCTGACATAAGAAAACCCACGCTTGGAAAGTGCCTCTTTGGCGAGGTCAAGTTTAGCCGATCCAAGGGAGTTTCGGAGGTCCGGGACGCGCATCTGGTGGTGGACGCTTTGGGAAATAGGTGTGTGAAACTTGGCACGAAGTGCATCGATAAGTGGAAAGAGGACCTCTTTAGAAATCACAGGGGGATCTAACAGATTTCCAAGCAGGATTTCATAACGCCCATCCCAGCAGTTGTATCCTTTTTCACCAAGAATTTCAAAATACGCCTCGTGTAGATGCGGATGCTCTGCTGTCAGGGTTCCTTGAGAAAACCTTGCCTGCTCGGTGTTCGGGTGGAGGTACTCCGGTATCCTGCAAGAGAAACGGAGCCCTCCAGACTTTGACAGCGTCAACAACGGATTCGCGACGGCGTTTACAAGTGCCTGAACGCAAGCGAGGACGGCATCCGGTGCGACACAGATGGCTTCATATTTAAAGTCGATGTCATGCCATGGTGCGCCCTGGCGTGCCGAAGGCATCCCCGTATACACTTCCATCCCCCACGACTTGCGCCATTGGCTGATATTCCAGTCTGTTGCCGCTTGACGTTTCAAAAACCGATCGCCTCCAAAAGAGCGCGGGGGGCGGTCAGTGCCAGGGGCAGGTCCTATCGGCATAAAGGAAATGCCTGCCGCCTCCAAGTCTCGAAGCATCACAGCGTGTTCGTGCGCACAATAAACTATGAAATCGTGAGGCATTCCTCTGTAAAACGGACGCCTTGTGGTCGTCTTCCGCTGCTGAAGGGGCTGCTCGTGCCGTTGGTGGCAGCGCGTAATTATATCTCGTAAGGCATCGGTTGTTATTGACATACTTCCCTAACTATAGTTCTGTCATGAAATGTTCACAAACTTTATATTTTCACATACGTTAAGAGTATATATTATCAAAGACCTCATTTTCGGTCAAATTTTAAATTGATCAGGACTTACGTAATGTGCATTTTAACCATCAACTCGTGCCTTTGAATATTGTATCGGAGGCGAGTTGATGGTTAACCGCAAGTCCACACGCGATTTGCGCTATTGGGCGCCTATAAACAGTGCCATTTTTGAAAAATTCCGTATTTTCAAGGTCCCGCGGTTCGTAGTAAGGCGATTTATCACCTCTTTTCATAAGTCCGATTGATATAAAGTCAACCATAATTAGAATTTATTCATTAGTTAGATTAGGACATAATTTTCTAAATTAAAATAACAAAATAGTAATTAGCCTAAACAAACTTTTTCAGTTTTTTTCAAGATTCAGATTGGATGGGGCCGGGCAGTGTTTTTGGACAATCCCAAAAAACCCAGTCTATACTACAAAATACGAAAAGTGTTTGAACGCCTCTGGGACATCCCTATTTTCTACTTGCATCTTAAGCGTTTCGACTTTATACTGATGGAAAATTGGACGGAAGGGGTAGAACAATGCGAGTACTTATCATGTCGGATATGGAGGGTGTCAGCGGTATCGTCGTGTGGGAGCAGGTGAACGGTGGCGCGGCGATGTTTGAAGAAGGACGACACCTCTACACAGAGGAGATCAACGCTGCCGTGCGTGGTGCGAAAGCCGCAGGGGCAACAGAGATTGTCGTGGTAGATTGCCACGGGGCAGGACAAGGGTGGACCTTTAATTCGCTCATTCCGGATAAAATTCACCCGGATTGTGAGTGGGTGGCGCATCATGGGTGGGGACGCTACGAAGATATGTGGAAGGACGGTTGTGATGCGTGCTTGCTCATCGGTATGCATGCCCGCAACGGCACACCTGACGGTGTGCTATGCCATACGATTTCCAGCGTGCAGTATCGGAACCTTTGGTTCAATGACGACCTTGTCGGTGAGACGGGTGTAAACGCGGCACTCAATGGTGCCTATGAGGTTCCAGTGGCACTGGTTACAGGCGACGTGGCAGTCTGCCGAGAAGCGAAAGCACTCCTCGGCGATGACTTGCTCACAGTCGCTGTTAAACGGGGACTCAGCCGATATAGTGCGAGACAACTTCCACCGGTGCGTGCTCGCCAATTGATCGAGGACGCAGCGAGAGATGCCCTCACAGATTTAACACGGGTGAAGCCTTACGTTCCTGATGCGCCGACGACAATCAAAATTGAGCTCTCCAGCGTTGATAAACTCGCGGAATTCAAGGGACGCGCAGGCGTTGAAATAACAGGTCCCGTCACCGTTGAAAGCCGAGCGAAAGATTGGCTGACGGCGTGGAACCAGTTCTGGCCCTATGTCTAATCGGTTTTGTTGGGTTTCTCTTCGTTCAACCCAACCTACAAGTTACGATTTAAGATTCATCAAGCACATCGAGCGGATCACCAGAGGCATCTGCACGTTCTAAGATTTCGACCTCGTAGCCGTCCGGATCGGTGACGAATGCCATTTTCATTCCCCCCGATGTGAATTGTTCGCGCCATTCATCGGGCCAAATTTCCAGTCCTGCTTTCTCTAACCCGTCGCAAAATTCGACAATATCTGGAACCCCGATAGCAAAATGCATTAGATCCTCTTGAACCTGAAGATCGAAGTCAGGTGAATAGGTTAACTCTAATGTGTGTGCGTTGCCCGGGAGTTCAAGATGGACGATCTGGTTGCCCGCCGGAGATTTATCGCTCCGACTCAGGACTTTGAACCCCATGTGGTCACAATACCAATTGATGGAACCGTCAAGGTCGCTAACGCGAACCCGTGTATGTAAAAAAACTGCCATTATGGATCTCCTTAAGCCCTTATCAGGATTTTTCGGGGGATTGAGGGGATTTAGGGCGGGCTGACTCTTCCCTCCCATTATCTGCCCATTCAACCCATTGATTATACATTTTCTGCTCACCGGCAAGCCGAGCTTCTTCTAATTCTCTTTCCCTTTCCTTTTGTTTCTTTTCCCGCCAGTTATCGTATAGAGCTTTGGCTATCATTACGATACCCTCCCCAATTTCAGTTAAGACTGAAGAAATATAGGTAAAGAGTGGTATTAAAGCACTAATATTTAGCAAACCTTGTTTTAGGGTTGTATCTTTGGGTTTAACCCTCATTATATATATTGCTATCATAGCACCTATGAGTATCAGAAATGCAATCGTCCACTCTTTTGTTATGTGGAGTTCATTCTTCTTTTTTTGCTTTTCTTCACTCATAAAGAATTACTTTCTGTGTTGATCACATGAAACCCGCTCATTTTTAAGGATTATACCCTTTTTGCACTTATTTGTCAAGGTAACAAGATTTTTGGATCAGAGCCATTCCATTGTCGGTTTTTTGAGCATTTTCGCGAAGCCATCGCGAGCGAAAGCTCGCCCCTATAGGGGAACAGGTTTTAACCAGAAAATCGAAATTATGGGAGAACCGAATGCTTCTAAGGGCAGCTATTTTTTCATTGAAAATTGACACAATACGGTGTATAATAACGCGAGTTGCCACTTGTAGCATAATCTGTTAGATTGTGCTTCTTAGCATACAGACGAACAGTCTACGCTACAAAATGCCTCCAAATCATGAACCTTATGAATGAAAACGGGGATGGGAAAAATTAAAATGACCCGAAAAACCGATAGACCGAACGTTCTCTTTATCATGTCAGACCAGCACCGATACGATTATCTGGAAACTGACGAGAATGCACCTACCGCACTCAATACCCCAAACTTACGACGTTTAGCAGAAACGGGTGTGAGTTTTCCGAACTGCACAGTGAATGCCCCAGTCTGCGCCCCTTCACGTATTGCACTCGCATCGGGATTGCAACCTTCACGAGTGGGAGCAGTAGATAACGGGAGTTTCCTGCCCGCCACCGTACCGACCTATTATCAGCAACTCCGGGACCACGGTTATCGTGTCGGGTGTGTCGGTAAACTCGACCTCGCCAAACCGGATGGCTACAATGGACGCTACGGTGATCGTCCACGCACCTATAGTTGGGGGTTCACACATCCTGAAGAGTGTGAAGGCAAAATGCATGCCGGAAGCTCACCAACACCCATCGGTCCTTATACACACTATCTTGAAGAAAAAGGGATGCTCAAAGCGTTCCACGAAGATTATCAGAAACGCAGCAGCGGCGGCTGGATAAAAAAGGGTTCCCACGATTCTGTCCTCTCGACTGAGGATTTTGCCGATACCTACATCGGCAGACGGGCAACCGAATTTATTGAAACGATCCCTGATGATTTCCCATGGCACATGTTTGTGAGTTTCGTCGGACCACACGATCCGTTCGATCCACCGACAGCGTATGGTGACAAGTATAGAGAGGCAGAGATGCCGCCCGCTATCAGCAACGATATGGAAGGAAAGCCTGAATGGGTGAAACGGCGCGTTGTTGATATTAGTCCTGAGGAGATTACCCTGACCCGACAGCAGTACTGCGCCGCAACGGAACTGATCGATGACCAGATCGGTGAAATGCTCCGCGCACTTGAGGGGCGCGGCATGCTCGACAATACCTATATTATTTATTCAAGCGATCACGGAGAGATGCTCGGTGACCATGGGCTTTACACGAAGAGTGTTGCGTATGAAGCATCACTTAGGGTGCCACTCATCGTCGCTGGACCCGGTATTGCGGGAAACCAGATTTCGGAGAGTTTGGTCGAGTTGATCGATCTGAATCCGACGATATGTGAGTTAGCGGGTGTGCCGGTGTTGCCGCGTATCGACGCGCGGTCTATCGCGCCTGTCCTTCGTGGTGAAACTGCAACCCATCGCACCGAAACCGTGAGTGCCCTCCGAAACTTCCGGTGTATTCGGACAGCGACGCATAAACTCATCGAAAACTACAGCGATGTGACAGAGTTATACGATTTAGAGAACGATCCGTGTGAACTTCATAACATCGCGGAATCGGAACGTCAAATCGCTCAGACGCTCCGTGGTCGTTTAGGGCGGCGGTTCGGGTCAGAATTAGGAACAACTTGATAAATTCCAATGGACGCAAACGACGCTTATAATGCAAAACGTGCGTATCACCACATCACGCAACTCGCTTTTCCGCGATTGGTGGGCAGCGCGGGCGAAGCGAAGGCACAAGACTATATCGTCCAGCGATTCTCAGAATTAGGGTTGAATGTCACACGAGAACCTTTTTCTTTTACAAAGTTTCCCGCAGAGGTATTACCGCGTCTCCTGTGTGGTCTTTTCGTCCCGATAGTCCTCTCTGTCCCGTGGCTCGGCGAACGGTTTCTGATACCTGTATGTCTTGCTTGTTTATTCAGTCTTGCTGTAACATTGCTTTGTACGCAGTGGCAGAAGCGGTTTGAAGGGTTATATGATGTGGGTAGAAAGTATGATTCGGAGAACATTGTTGCGACAAACGGTAGGAAACCGAATGATAATACGCCTGCCCTCCTATTCGTTGCACACTATGACTCCAAATCACAGGTATTGCCGATTGCTGTCCGGGCAGTCGCTTACGGTATCGCGATTGCTGGACTTACTGCCTTGACAACTGTAATGGTGATTGAGGTCGCTATCCTCGTTTGGTTGCCCGATTACAGCCCCCTCGTCTGGGTCTGGTTGCCCGATTCCATCGTTATTGTCTGGAGTGTCGCTGGCGTTACTGCTTTTTGCTTGCTGCTTTTACAAATCAATTTCACACAGAACCGCTCTCCTGGGGGTTTTGATAATGCCTCTGGCGTTGGCGTTATGCTTGAAGTGGCACGGGTCGTGATGGCGCGGGGTGAGGATAAATCTATTACGTTTCTCGCTGCTGGCGCGGAAGAATACGGCATGTGCGGGGCATTACGCTATGTCCAAACACATGCTGATGAATATGACCCAGAAAATACCTATGTTATCAACTTAGACGGACTCGGCGTTGGGAACGCCGTTAGCGTCGTTACACGCTATGGAATTCCGACGGTCCACACCGCAGATATGTTAGCTGAGATGTTCCGCACATCGGGCAAAGCACTCGGTATACAGGTTTTCGAGCGGTACTTACCGATCGGTGTTGGGTTAGACAGCATCCCGATTGCAAGCCACGGATTTGAAACGGTCACGTTAACAGCAGGAGATGTGGGACGCGTTGCATTAAAAATTCATTCGGAACGAGACACGTGTGATCTGCTCAACACGAAAAGTTTACAACAGGTAGGTGAGTTAATTGTCGATGTCGTTGAACGTGCATAAAAATCCACTTCCAGTCACAGGTGTTATCCTTGCCGGTGGTAAGAGTCGGCGGATGGGAGAGAATAAGGCGTTGATGCAGCTCGGAGACAATTCACTCATCGGACACGTTATCCACCGCATGTGCCTCGTTACAGAGGAACTCCTGCTTATCACCAATAGTCCTGCTGAATATGCACATCTTGATGTCCCGATGCACGGTGATATTCTTCCGGGGACTGGCGCGTTGGGCGGCATCTATACCGGTTTGAGGCGTGCTTCACACAACACTGTCCTCTGTGTCGCCTGTGATAGTCCGTTCGTGGAACCCAAACTGCTCACCTATCTCGTTTCCGTTTTGGGAGCATATGATGCGGTGATGCCTTATACCTATAGTAGTAGGCAAGCTTCCCTCTGTAACAAGGACATCGGGGTTACAAACCCCTCTCACAATACCCAGATAACCCTCCAAACGTTGTGCGCCGCCTATTCTAAAAGATGCCTGCCTATCATCGAGTCAATGTTACGGGACTCGGAGTTGCGTGTCCATGCTTTACAGGACCACGCACACATAAAGCGCGTTTCGCCTGAAGTCTGGCAGGCGTTCGATCCGAAGGGCATGTCCTTTTTCAACATCAACACACCTGAAGACTTTGAGCGCGCGGATGCCTATATGAGATCCCAAACTGTGCATTAATTCTCTTTTACACTTTCTACAAGTTGAGCTCACCTGTACTTGGATTTCGATGTCCTTTAGGTTCCGTGAATCCGATTTTTCATTTTAAACCTTTTTGCCGAAAATCACCCCTTTGTAACTTGGGTTAACTATAACGCCAGTTCAGAAAACATTTAGCAATTCTGTGGCATGATGTTGTTCTTTTTTTTGAATCGAGACCTATGGTTTACAAAATTACGAATATGCAACCTTCTTTCCTATAATATGTGTCACAGGTCATAAGCCAATAGTGTTGATTGGAGGAGACGCATGAAAAACAACGATGCTAAATGGATTGAGCGTATCTTGGCAGGCGATGAGGTGGCTTTTACTGCCCTCGTAAAAAAATACGAAAAGCAGATACACGCGTTCGTCCAGCGAAAGGTAAGGGACTATCATATCGCCGAAGAAATTACACAGGATACTTTTCTTAGGGTTTATGAAAAACTTGGCACGCTGAGAGATCCAAACCGGTTTTCAGGCTGGCTTTATATGATTGCGACTCGCTGTTCCCTCACATGGCTCGGGGAGAAAAAGGTCTCGATGCAATCCTTAGAAGCGATGAGCAAAGCGGAAATAGAGGCACTGTTCTATGCCCAGTATATGGCGGAACAGACTGAAAAGTTAGCCACAGAACAGCAACGCGAAGTGGTTGAGTACCTTCTTCAAAAGTTGCCTGAACGTGAACGGACAGCGGTGGTACTCCACTACCTGAGCGAGATGACATGTGAAGAGATTGGTGATTTTCTGGAGGTCTCGCCAAATACGGTTAAGAGTCAACTCCATCGCGCCCGCGAACGATTGAAGAGGGAAGAATCTGTGGTTCGCGAAAGCTTGGGCAATTTCCAAGGGGCTGACGATCTTATAGAGGATATCGTGAAGTGGACTCAGACGGATGAACCGGGTGTAGCAGCTTCAGTAGGCACATTAACTAAAACTTCGGATAATGCCCTCTATGCAGTGATGGGTCATGAAAGCATTTACAAATTACCAATGGGTGAAAACGATTGGGAACTTGTTAACGCTGATCTTTTACGTCAAGAAACTGAGGGTGATATTCCTATTGCTGAACACGATGGGACGCTTTACATTATCCCATCTCATGAGTTGTTCGCTTCAACCGATAGGGGTAAAACTTGGAATTCCGTCGGTCCTTGCCCAAAAGGGCATGTGCGGGAATTGCTGATTACTGAAGGAATTTTTTACCTCAGTCTTAGTAATGGTATTTTCAGGTCTGACGATGCCGGAAATACGTGGGTAGACCTGAACGATGGTTTAGACAACCGCTTGATTGAGCACGATGGAATTGGCACCCTATGCGTAAACCGAGACAGTCTATTCGCTGGAACCGCTTTGGGAGCATATCGTCTTAACGCCGAAACTTGGGAACATCTACAGTTGCCAGTGGACAACATTGTGAAGGTATGTTCTTTAGTGGTGTCTGAAGACTATATCTATGCCGCGGTATCGGTAAATATAATGGAAGGTGACGGAACACCTATAGAAAATTACTTTAATTTCTGTAACATCAGTAAGGATTCGTGGTGGGTATTCCGCTCAGCAGATGGTGGTGATTCTTGGACAGATATAACGCCTACGGATGCTCGGCATCTAATGATCACATTACCTCAGATAACATTGCTTACATCTGGAAAAACAGTCTTACTGATAGGTGGAGATGAGGGGGTTGTGGCTCGCTCAATTGATTGTGGAAACACTTGGAAATCCGTAGAATCTTCCGGTATTACACCTATTCAGTTTAGCGTGAACTGTGCTGTGGCTTTGGACGAAAACACCTTTTATACCGGAGGAATCACTGGAATTCATCGTTCAACGGATGGCGGTAAAACTTGGTACCGATTCAATACAAGGTTTGAGTGCCGTGTGGATAACTTAGTCAGTTTCACGACAAGTCCAGATTCAAAAACGCCTAAAGCACTATATGCAACAGTTGCTGGGAGTGTCGTTAAATCAACAGATGCAGGACGTTCGTGGACTGCTATTGGCATCAAACTGCAAAGGGGGACTTCAGAAATACCAAAGTACAAGGCAACAGTGAAATTTCAGGAATATACGCCGCGAATTGTGCAGATTTCTGCAGCCAACGGTATTCTGTACGCAAAAGCAATTCGAGGTAATTGTGAAACCGGTTATTATCGCTTAGTTCCGGATAAAAATTGCTTAGTCCGTATTGAGGGAATGATGCCTTCTGTAGATTCAGGAAGACTCATGTGGACGGTGTTTGGAAAAGTAACATTTCCCTTCGATTCTGACCGGTTGTCGGGACAAGAGGCACAAATTTTCTTTACCTCCTCTTCAGATCCTGACGCTGGTGCTGAACCTTTATCAACTCAAATAATACGGGAAAATCCAAAATTTGGGGCAGAATGCTTTTTAAAACTGCTGGATCAAGTCAAAGGCGACCGTCAACTAACTTACGAATTGATGCTGGAAGGTCTATACGGCAACTTCGCCGTGAGTAGGGAAACCTACTACATGGAATACAACTACAAACTCTTCCGATGGAAACCTGGGGACGCAAGATGGTCGGATACAGGTGTCCAAGAAACCTATGAACTTACACGGGATAACATGTCGCGCGGTTTTAAGTTGGCTACATCGGGTGAAACAGTCTACGTGGGTAAGCGGGACGGACATCTCTACCAATCATTTGACGGCGGAGACAGTTGGAATGACATTACCGTGAATCTGCCGCTGTCTGTTGAACACTTCAATCAAATTGTCTTTGCCGACTCAACGGTTCACGTAGCAACGGATAAAGGGGTTTTCAGTTCAATAGATGGTGTTGCTTGGGATGCAATCACCGATAAAGCGGGAGAAAGCGTAATCCTTAAGTCGTTAGCAACAGCGGAGAATGCCGTTTATGGAGCTAGTGATGAAGGTATCTATTACTTAACGAAAGCTCGGACTTGGGAACAAATTGTGCTCGAAATTCCAGATGCGATAACTTCGCTGGTTGTTGATGGAGATACCTTTTACGTTGGCACGGAACATCGGGGTGTGTTTTGTTTTGAACGTACCAATCCGTAGACGTGTAATTTTGTAGCAGATGCTATCTAAACTAAAGTTTGGACAATTGTCAGACATAGCACTCCGCTGGAGTGCAGGACTTGCTACTATTGGCTGCTATAGACATATTGCTCCGCTGGAGCAAACGCCAACACCCCCTCCGACTCCCAGATGCAGCAAATGTCGAAACTAACGCTACCCGCGTCAAAGAGACTCCTCACGCCAGAGGCGTGATATGTCAATAGAAAAAGGCTCCAAAGGTCCCCGCACTCCAGCGGAGTGCTATGTTTAGCTCCGTGAATGTTCAACAGAAACGTATTTTTTTCGGTTATCTCCAACCCCAAAACTCGTAGAAAAATAAAGAAACGTTAGGATAATAACGTCCAACCAACATAAATTGTCCAAACTTTAGTATCTAAAGTGATGGAGGTATAATTAATGCTAACAACACTCATCCGTCGAGAACTCCTTGACAACTTAATGACGTTCCGATTTGCGGCAGCAGTCTTAATTATGCTGTTGCTTGTGGTTGCCAATACCATTGTGCTTATTAAGGATTATGAGCAACGCTTGGCAAGCCATAACGCTGCTGTCAAAATGCATCAGCGGCAGCTTCAGGAGAAAAAAACGTATTCTGCAGGGGCAGAGAAATTATTTGCGGATCGCCCCCCGAACCCGTTAAGCATTTTCAATGTCGGGTTCGATAAACAACTCGGTAACGAGGTAGGGGTATCACATACATTTGTTCCATCGTTGTGGGACGCCGGAATGCATAGCTCTGATAATCCATTTATGGATATGTTCGTTTCCATAGATATTGTTTTTATCTTTGAGGTGATCCTGAGTTTATTAGCACTGATTTTCGCCTACGCCACCCTCGCAGGAGAATATGAGCGTGGCACCTTACGTCTGGTCCTGACGCATTCCATCCCTCGCGGGTATATTCTGCTTGCTAAATACATCTCTGCGATGCTCTGTTTACTGGTGCCATTGCTAATGAGCCTGATCCTCACAATTATCTTACTGATGACAACTCCGACCATTTCTCTGAACACCGATGATCTTTTACGGATCGGCGGAATTATTTTCACGACTGTTGTGTATCTTTCCGTATTCTATCTCATTGGCATGCTGATTTCGGCGGCGACGCGTCGAACCAGAACCGCATTGATGCTCTCCATGTTCGTTTGGGGATTCTTAGTCCTCGTCTATCCGAATATGATTCTCGCCGTGGTCCCGCGACCGGAAGCACCGCAGGAGCGTTCGGCATCTGCTTTCAACCAAATTGAACAGATGTGGGAGGCGTTTGACAGAGATCGGAAACACTTTCTCGCCACTGATGCGCTGCCAGGGGAAGACTGGCATTTTAAGATTATGGGGAGCGGGTGGTACGGCGCATATCTTTGGGGGACCCCTGATCGCCTATCGTACACCTACAAGAGCAAGATGGAAGCTTATACGCTCAACGAGAAAGCTGAACCAAGAATTCCGCACGCGCAGAATTATTTCGGTTTCCTCGGGACACAGGTTGTCGGCACAGCCGACCGAACGTGGTTCATCCGAAAATCGGCACTGGAAGACATTTTTATTCAACCTGCAAATGTGGAGCGACTCTATCTGAAACTCTTGCCCGTCGGGTTGTATGACACCGCAACACAAGCCTGGGCTGGCACCGACCTGCTCGGTGTCAAAGATTTTTTCGATGCTGCGAGACGCTACAGACAACACGTGATTGCCTATTTTTATGACGAAGAAATTTTTAGATCCCGACAATGGTTTTCTTCGGACAAAGGCGCGGCGGAATGGAGCAATCTACCCGAGTTCTCTTTTGAAAGGGTCGATGTGAATACGAATGCTAAGCGAGCCTTACCAGATGTCTGCCTTTTGCTCCTGATGAATCTCGCGCTTTTCATCGTGATATTTCTGATTTTCGTTAGGAGTGAGGTGTAGATATGATATTACACATTACGAAACGCGAACTTTACGATAACCTCAATAGCCTCCGATTCGCGCTTGCAACCGTGCTGCTGATTGGCTTGATGCTGACCAATGCGATTATGCATCTTCGGGAACACCCGAAACGCGTCCAGAACTATCACAATGCTGTTACCAGATATCAGAATCGCTTAGCAAATTATGCCGAGGACAGTCTGTATAAACTCGCGAAGCAGGGCCCTGGATGGCTTTACAAAAAGCCCTCCGACCTTCGCTTCTGCGCGGAGGGCGGCGAGCCCTTTTTGCCAAGCAATGTAGAGGGCGGGTTCAGTCGTTGGGAGAAGGGAGGTGAACCGCTCTTAGAAAGTTTTTGGCTTCTGGTATATCATTCGGCTACTCCGGATCTGCATAACGTCCGCCCAAATGTCGCCAAAGTGGATTGGAGTTTTATCATCGGCTATGTCTTAAGTCTCATCGCGCTCCTATTCACCTTCGATGCGGTTTCCCACGAGCGCGAGCAAGGCACACTGCGATTGATGTTTGCGAATCCGATCCCACGGCACACGGTCCTGATTGGCAAATTTTTAGGGGCATTAATCAGTATAAACATTCCGTTTACACTTGCCGTCTTGGTGAACCTCTTAGTCATTTCCACGTCGAACGATGTGCACCTCGGGGCGGAGGCTTGGGGACGTCTATGTTTCATTTTCTTTATTACACTCCTGTACATAAGCCTATTTCTTGCATTGGGTTTGCTTGTGTCGGCACGTGTGCAGCGGAGCGCAGTGAGTCTCGTGATACTTCTCTTGGCTTGGGTCACCTTTGTGGTTTTTATGCCCAGCACGCTCGTTTCGCTTGCGGGACGTTCTACACCGCCAAAGTCTGCCCTCGGATTCTCTGAACGTAGTGCCCAGCTCGAGAAGGAACTTGAGAACGAATACTATGCACTTCGGTATGATCCGGATAAGAGTTTGACCCAAATCCAAGTATTACAAGTGGCAGGCGAGTATGTCATTAAAGACGCAGCAGGGCAGGAACGACTGCACGAAGAACGTTTAAAACAGCGGATTTCTCAGGTCCGTCAGGCGCGTGCTATCACCCAAATTTCACCTGTCACCATTTTCCAGCACCTCCTTGAATTCTTTGCCGGAACGGGGTTTGAACGGCATTTGCAATTTTTAGAGAACGTTAAATCTTACGCCCAACAATATCGGGTTTTCATCGTTGACACCGATCAAGCCGATCCGGAGAGCCTCCATATCTCCGGGGTTCGTGAAGGGATGTCACAGAAGCCTGTCCCGTTAGAGGCGATTCCGAAATTTGAAGACACCTTGAGTTTCAGTAAGGACTTCAATACAGCAGCAGTCGATCTTATGTTGCTATCCCTGTTCGTCATAATCCTTTTATCTGGAGCCTATCTCGCATTTGTTCGTGTTGAGATTTAGCATAGGCTCACGTTATATCCTTTTAGCCAGATTTATGCTGTGATAGACCCCAAGTCTGAAGACTTGGGCTTCTGCAAAAGTTACGCAGAAGCACTTGTGGATTTCAGAATCGGATGGTGCGATTCAACGGAGATGCCTACGATCTTGTTAAACAAAACAATAGGACTTACAACTCCTAAGCCAAAGGAAGCTATCCCTTCCTTAAGAATGTTCACCGCAGCGTTCGCGTCCCGGTCAAGGTGTGTATGACACTCTGGACACCTCCAAGAACGGTCTGCTAACGCCAGGGTTTGATGCTTATGTCCACAAACACAACAGCACTTTGTCGTGGGAGTCCACCGTCCGATTTTCAGCACGGAGCGAATACGTTTATGAGACTGGTGCTTGAGTTTCCGCAGGAACTCACCAAACGCGAGGTCAGAGACCTGTTTCCCCCACAAGCGTTTCATGCCTTCAAGGTTCAGGTCTTCAAAGAACAGAATATCGAACTTTTGACACAGTTCTATCGCCAGTTTCCAATGGTGGTCTGTTCTCTGATTCGCCGTTTTCTTATGGATACGCGCAACGGTCTTGCGGTCCCTCTCTTGGTTATTAGACCCTTTCACCTTGCGGGAATACTCACGCTGTGCTGTCGCTAACTTTTCAGCGTTCTGTTTGTAGAACATTGGAGACGTATACCTATGACCATCACTGCCAATCAGAAAGTCCTTGATACCCATATCAAACCCTTCCGCTTTACCGGTCTTGGGTTCGATCTTGATTTCGGTATAGTCTTCTGTCAGCGTAATATACATATCTCCGAGGGCGTCTCTATGAACTTGAATGCGCGTGATTTCGCCTTGTATCTCACGATGCAACGCAAAACGATACCAGCGTCCGTTGAGACGGATTTTATACGTCGGGTGGTTTCGAACACCCTTTTGTTTCGGGGCGATCTGTTCTATCGGGCAGTGCGTCCCGTCAAACGTCATCCCTTTATGGTGCTTACACTTCTTGAAACGCGGTTGACCTCGACCCAACGTCTTCATTTCGCGGTAGCTTTGTGCCAAGCGTTTCAGCATGTTCTGGAGACTCCACGCGTAAGGGATATTCCAATATGCGTATTTCTCAAGTCTCTTAAGTTTCGTCAAGTGTTTCGACAGTTTCGCGTAGGAAAGCGATTTACCATACCGACGGTAATAGCGTCGAGACACGGCAACAAAGTGATTTCGGACAATCCCTATGATGTCCAAATCATTATGCAGGTGCTTCAACAATATATCGTGAAAAAGTTTATGTTTTGTGTTTCGCATGGTATACCAAGTCTCAAGTCTTTAACCCCTGCATAGTGGGTAGGAAACCGACACGCCAACCAGCGGTGACGCTATGCATGTCTGCCAACTTGATACACCGATTATACCACACTTTCGGACCAAAGGTCAAGGGAAAAATGAACGCTTGGGTCCTTTCCAAGAGGACGAGACTGTATCCCAAAGCTAAAGCATTGGGTTTTAGTCTCGGAACGTTTGATAATGCTGCTAACAGATAGAAAAAAACAAATCGCACGACTCCAAGCTCTTCTTACCGCTGATTATCACCAGGACGGAATCTCAATCCCCTTTATATGAATTGGTTCCCATTTTTAAAATTGTGAGACTTTTTCATTTTACGGCGCGTCACTAAGTGTGACTGTGGAATGACAAATTTTTCTTTTTCAGAGGTGTCCGATGAAAAACAACGATGCTGAACTCATTCAACGCGTTCTTTCAGGTGATGATACTGCGTTCTCCGTGCTCCTGAGAAAGTATCGGAGATCAGTGCATGCGCTTGTGTGGCGAAAAATTGGTGATTTTCACATCGCCGAGGATATCACACAGGATACGTTTTTGAAAGCGTATCAGAAACTCTCAACACTGAAAGAGCCACAGCGTTTTCCAGGTTGGCTTTATGTGATAGCGACGAACTGCTGCAAGGCGTGGCTTCGCAAAAAGCGTTTGCTAACACAACCGTTGGAAAACACGAGCAGTGAGCAGTTAGAAAAGTCAACATATTCAGGATATGTCATTGCGGAAAATGAGCGAACAGCGGCAGAAAAACGGCGAGAGGTCGTTCAGCAGCTGCTTGCCAAGTTACAAGAAAGTGAACGGACTGTCATCACGCTTTATTACCTCGGTGAAATGACGTATGAAGAGATCAGCGAGTTCTTGGGTGTATCGGTAAGTGCGATTAAGAATCGTCTCTATCGTGCGCGGCAACGTTTAAAAAAGGAGGAACCGATGATTCGAGAGGTTTTAGACAATTTCCAGATCACACCGAATCTCACGGAGAATGTCATGCGAGAGATTTCGCGTCTGAAAACCGCTGCACCTTCTGGTAGCAAACCGTTCGTGCCGTGGACGATTGCCGTTTCCACGTTAGTAGTGGTGTTGTTGATATTGGGTGTAAGCAGTCAATACCTATCGCTTTTCCAACAGCCCTACGATTTCAATGCGGCATCTGAAATGACAGTTGAACTCATCGAAGCACCCATTGTGCTGGATATTGAATCCAAACCCGATGTTCGGACGCAGCTCGGGAACGTCAATACACCAATTAAGCACAATGCCTCTCATCAACAGCCTAATGAGGAAACGTCTGTGGTCCACGAAACCTTGGAAGGTTTCCAACACTCAAACGATCTCATGGAGGACCCTGTGAACTGGATTCAGGTGGGTGAACCGGGGATATTGGGAGAAGTAGGCACTTTGTCAGTGACTTCGGAAAATACACTCTATACCGTTATAGGGGACGAGAGTATCTACAAATTGCCAGCCGGTGAGGAGGTGTGGCAACTTGTCAATGATACCTTCCTATATCAAGATACCAGCGGCGATATACCCATAGCAGAACTGGACGGGACACTTTATATTATTTCCTCTCATGAATTGTTTGCGTCAATCGACGGAGGGGTAACATGGGAATTTGTTGGTCTCTGTCCAAAAGGTTATACGCGAGAACTTATGATAATGGAAGATGCCTTCTATCTTTGCCTTAATCATGGTATATTTAGGTCGGATGATGCTGGCAATTCGTGGAAGGCTATGAATGCTGGTTTGGACAGCCGTTTGGCAGACCATTCTGGGGTTCATTCATTACGAGCAATTCAAGACACGTTGTTTGTAAGGACAGATCTCGGACTCTATCGCCTTGATGATGGAATTTGGAAGTCCCTCCAGCTGCCAGTGGATGACATTGTACATGTCGGCTCTCTCGCGGTGTATGAGGACCAGATTTATGTTGCGGCATCAGTGAATATTTTAAGGCACTATGGAGCATCAGAAGACATTTGGGAGCAACTGTGGACGGGTGAGATACGTTCATGGTGGATTTTTCGCTCAACCGATGGCGGAGATTCATGGACAGACGTAACACCTATGAACGCTTGGAATCTGACAGGCTTCCGTCCGGATATAACGTTGATTACTACAGGGAATACGGTCTTGGCAATCGGAAATGATGACGGTATGGTAATTCACTCGGTTGATTCTGGAGATACTTGGACACCCATAGAATCTCCAGGGATTTCTCCTATGCGGTTCAGTGTGCGATGTGCTGCAGCTTTAGATGGAAACACATTTTATACGGGTGGCAGCAGTGGGATTCATCGTTCAACTGATGGTGGTAAAACCTGGCATCGCTTTCATACCGGACTGGAAAGTCGTGTTGATAATTTAGTCAGTTTCGTGGCAGACCAGGCACCAAAAGGGTCTACAGCACTTTACGCCAACGTGGGTAAACATTTTGTCACATCGAACGATGGGGGCACATCGTGGGATGCTGTCAACTTGGAAGTGAACCCCAGAGGGCCTTTACCCCAAAAGCAGCAACCGGAAATTGTGCAGATAGCAAGAGCCAATGGCGGTCTCTATGCCAAAGGAATTCAAAGCAGTTATGAAACGACTATTCTTCAGTTGTCTCCCGATGGTAATGCCCTTATCCCTGTTCCAGGAGCACCTCCTTCTTTAAGTTCATCTGGACTGGCGTACAAAGTACTGGCGGGCAAACGTTTCATTTTCAGAGACGAACGGCGATCAGGTCCAGAACTTCGAGTTGGTTTTTCTGGTGTAACTGATGCCTTATTGGATGATTTATCAAAGACCGCTGATTTTGGTGCATCCCGATTCTTTGAAAGGTTGGTAGAGGTGCAAACAGACCCGCCAATGGTATATGAGTTGATATGGGAAGGGTTGTGGGGGAGTCTCGCAGTCAACAATGAAACGTTCTATGTGGAGTACAACTATAAACTCTTTCGATGGAAACCTGGGGACTCGGAATGGTACGACACCGGTGTAGAGGAGACTGGTCAACTCCGCCGTGAGACGTTGTGGAGAGGCTTTAAAATCGCTGCCTCGGGGGGTACCGTCTATGTTGGTAAGCGGGATGGTCATCTCATGCAATCGCTTGATGGCGGAGACACTTGGAACGACATTACATCAAGTTGTCCACTGTCTGTTGAGCACTTTGAGGACATAGTCTTTGCAGGTTCAACAGTCTACATCGCAACTGACAAAGGGGTTTTTTACTCAAAAGACGGGGTTATTTCAGATAGGCTTACTGATAAAACTGGAGAACATATTATCATCAAATCGTTATCTACAATAGGGAATTCTGTTTACGGTGCTAACGACGAAGGTATCTATCATCTACAGGGTGAGACAAACATTTGGAAACAAATTGCCCCCGAAATTTCTGGAATTGTGACTTCTCTCGTTGTGGACGAAAATATGTTTTACGTCGGCACGGAACGACGAGGTGTCCTGCGTTTTGAACGGACCAGCAGATAAGCATATCCTTCCGAAGGAACTTTTTAAGATATTTGAGACACAAAATGGTGAAGCATAAGAGGAAAATAGAATGGAAAAACTATTTGATTACGCCGTGCTACTCAGTGCGTTGATGCTTACCGCAGCAGGCTACGCTGCGACAGACATCGCTGATGATCTCGTGGTTCACTTCACGTTCGATTCTGTCAAAGGCAAGCGAATTCTTGATGAATCCGGCAACGGTCTGAATGCCGAAGTTGTCAAAAACACTAAATTTGTCAAAGGCAAATACGGAAAAGCAATTCGTATCACTGGTGAAACTGAAGATTGCGTGAATATCCCATCCTCGGATGCCTTAGAAATTAGTGATGAAATTACGATGATGGCATGGGTGTATCACGAAGATTGGACGGGGAGTTCTGCCCAATGGTTTGATAAGGGATGCTATTCTAAACCTATTGAATCTTACGGTATGGTAGCCTGGGGTAAGAAGGATTTTCCGGAACTCGGCGCCTTTGAGAAGGGCTCAGTGATCTCGATGCTTGTTGGGGGTGCAGACTTGCAGCAAAGCATTACTACGCTGAACGAAATGAAGCATAGGACATGGCATCATGTGGTCGGAATCTATGGTGATAAAGCTCTGAAAATCTATCTGGATGGAGAAATGATTGCTAATTTACCTTCAGCAGTTGATGACTTCTCCGGCACCAACGAGGAGGATTTGCGGATTGGCTGTGCGAAAAATAAACCGCAGTACGCATTTGAAGGCGGTTCCATTGATGAGGTCGCGATATGGAGTCGTGCGCTCAGTACAGATGAAGTCAGAACCGCGATGCGGGGTCCCTTGCTCGCAGTCTCGCCGAAGGGTAAGGTCACTACGACGTGGGGTGATATTAAAACGTTCGGTATAAACTTATGACAACATTGTGGTTGATTATCCAGCGGGAGTTCGTCTCAAATGTCCTGACATCCCGGTTCATGATCGGTTTTATCGTCTGTCTGATTTCGACGGCCGCTGCCGTTTTCGTTCAGGTTGCGGATTACGAAAAACGGTTGGCGGCGTATCACGTTGCCCTTCAGGAACATCAGGAAGAAACGCGAACCTGGGACCTCTATAGCCGAATTAATCCGAAAGCGCACAGGCAACCGAATCCGCTTAGTATCTTTAGTGTCGGCATGGAAAAATCTGGGGCGGATATGGTGAGCATTGAACTCGCAACACCTATATGGGAAAAAGAAGCACAGAAACAGGGTTCAGATAACCCGTTCCTTTCAATTTTCCTTTCCGTCGATGTCATTTTCGTATTCAAAATCGTGCTCAGTGCATTGGCGATCCTGTTCGCTTACAATACGATTTCGGGAGAGCGGGAGGACGGCACGCTAAAACTGGTGTTATCCAATCCGATTCCGAGGGACACACTCGTGATAGGGAAATACCTCGGGGGCATGCTGTCTCTGTTCCCGATTGTGGTGATAAGTTTCACCGTCGGAATTGTTATCGCGTCTGCCTCTCCAGCGACTGATTTTGATGTTGGTGACCTCTTACGCCTCGTTATGGTACTTGTCGTTTCACTGTTATACGTGTCAACCTGGTATCTGTTGGGACTGCTCCTGTCTGTATGGACGAAAGCGGCGGCGACTACGTTGATACTTTCGATGTTTATCTGGGGAATTCTGACGATTGTTCACTCAAATATAGCGACGTTTGCAGTCACTAAATTCCCTCCGTACAAACTTCAACCGGAAAAAGAAGCACGACAACAGGTTAAAAAGATATGGGATGATTTCAAGACGGAACGGGATACCTATATTTTCAAAAAATGGGGATACATACACCCAGCAAGTGCTATTTCTCATAAAGGACAGATTATGTTAGGGATTGAAATGAGTTCGCCATGGGATCTTGAGTTTGAAGAGTTCTACACCATTAAACCGATTCACAATGCGGATGTCTCCAAATTTCAGGAAGTGTTAGGCTATCAAGAACCTCTTCGCATTGACTACGCAAATAGAGCAGAGGAACGCCTTAAACAGAGAGAAGAGATCGGCAAAAGGAATGGGCAACTCGCCAGGGATATTTCTCGGATATCTTTCGCAGACGCGTATCGTTTTGCTGTCGGCGCAATTACAAGCACGGATAGGAAGAGTTATAGTGATTTTATACGGCAGGCGCGAAGTTATAAACGCCAGATTGTTAATTATCTCGCCGGTAAGAAGGCATTTTCCGCACGGGCGTGGTTTTCCAGCGATAAAGGCAAAGCTGAGTTCGTAGATTTGCCCGTTTTTCAGCATCGGTATAACTCCGTTTCCGATAGCCTTTCTCGGGCATTGGGCGACGTTTTTATTTTGTTGGCGTGGAATGTTATCTTGTTTATGAGTGCATATGTATCATTCCTTCGATACGATATGAGCTGAAGCCGCCAGACGTTAGCAAAGAAGGTTTTCATAATCATAGACCTCTTGTCACCGAATGCTAACCGCTTTAAAAAGGATCCAAAACACCAAGCCTGAAACGAAGTAGAAGGGGTTTAACTTGGGTATTTCTGCGGATTTCTTCACCTCTACGGAGGGGTACGTTAGTGTCCAAACCCACTTCAACGAACCGCAAGGAAAATTAAAAAGATGATTTGGCATATTGCGAAGAAAGAGATACATCACAACCTCATGACATTGCGATTCGTCTTGATGATAATTCTTCTGCCTATCTTGATGATCACAAACGCACTGATATACGGCTTCGGCGATAATGGGTATAGAGAAGAGGTAGATACGTATAACCGCGTGATGGAAAGAAGGTTATCCCAGGTCAAAGACGATGCCGAGACGAGTTTAGGAAGGCTCGCAATGCGAGGGCCCGGTGAGATTTACAAACGTCCGAGTCGGTTTAAATTCTGTGCCGATGGGGCTGATGAACTCATCCCGCGTTCTATACCTATATCAGAACGTGCGGGTGGAGGTCGTGGTGGAGCCGTCGCAGAAGAATACAGTTGGCGGGAAGTATGGACACTTGAATACCTACCTTCAAATCATGATAGCGACGCGACTACACTTATCAAAATAGATTGGGTATTCATCGGCATCTTCATGAGTTTTTTTGTGATTCTGTTCACTTTCGATGCCATTGCTGGAGAACGGTCGCAGGGAACACTGAGTCTGATGATGTCAAATCAAATCTCTCGAGGACAGACGCTATCGGCAAAATACTTAGGAGCGTTTTTTACCCTGATGGTACCGCTTGCAATCGGGATCCTGATGAACCTATTGATTATCTATCTTTCGGGGAATATCCGTTTTGATTCGGACGATTGGCTCAGAATTTTGGGGATGATTGGGGTTTTCGCGTTGCATATCTCTATTTTTATTTCTTTAGGACTCTTTTTCTCAAGTCGGGTCTCAAACGCCATCACCAGTTTGGTGTGGCTGCTATTAACTTGGGTATGCTTAGCGTTTATCTTTCCGAGCCTACTCGGGCTTTTCGTTGGTACCCTTGATCCGATTCCGTCCATAGAGATCGTTTCCTCGCGAAAACGTGCACAACTGGCAAACATTGAGGATGAATTTCGGCCACAGGAAATACTGGAGGTAACAAAATTAAGCGAGGCACCTGCCCCTGACAATCCATTAGCAACACGCCAATGGGCAACGTATTTCACGAGAAGGCACGAAACGAAAACACGTATCGCCGATCAGCATGTAGACCAGCAATTGAGACAGGTGAAACTTGCTCGGGAACTCACGCAAATCTCTCCGATCGTTTGTTTTCAATATGCGATGGAGGGACTCGCAAACACTGGGATCGTCAGTTACATGAATTTTGTTAAGCAGGTTCGGCATTATAGGCAAACGTTTATAGATTTCATTAAGACGGAGGATAGAAACGATCCAGATAGCTTACATATCTATCCTGTGCGGGAGGGATTGTCTCAAAAACCGATAGATCCGAATGCTGTGCCCAGGTTTAAAGAACATATCTCGTATCAAAGTGTAATTTTCCCTGTTGCACTGCTGATTCTCTTTAATGTTCTGTTTTTTACTACAGCACAATTGTCCTTTCTCAAATCTGATCTCAAGTAAGAATTTTAGGAGTAGGCGCGGTTTGAAGCCGCGCTTTTTTTTTATATTAATGCACATCTTCCTACTCGCATGCTGGACAAGTTTTACACAGATACCGATTTGCGAGATGCGCGGATGCAAGTAAAATACCGCCTACACTGTGAAAGACCACTTCAAAAGTGCCTTCAACCGCTGTTTGAGCGGTAGCGATGAATGCTAATGCCACTATCAGTATCAACAACGCTCGCCAACTTCGGTGGTGTCGAATACCCCACGCTAAACTTCCAACTGCCAATCCAATTGCCCCAAGGATAAGAACCAATTCAGCACTTTCATTCGCAAGGAAGCCCAACCCAATCAAAGGCAGAACTGCGACTAAAAGCGGCATCGCAAGGCAATGGATCGCGCACGCGACAGAAAGACACGCGCCAGTCGTATCCGCTAATTCGTGGTTAAAATATCTTTTCAATTTTATCTCCTTAGAAAATCGAGAACGGGGCCGGATGATAAAAATGATTGTCCCCGTCCTATAGTTTCAAAAATTAAGTTTATAGAGAAACTTCGCGTTCCGTCCGGGTTCCGGCATTACCTCTTTGATACGGGACAAATGTTCGCGATATGCGGTATCAAGGAGATTTTCAATCTCAAAAACCACCATGTTTTCCAGTTGCCACCACGAAAAATTGAGAGAACCTCCAATATCATAGACGAGATAGCCGTCTGTCGGTTCCTCAAACTCGCCGAGTCGGGTCTGGCTGCCTGAGAAACGGGATGTCACGTGAAAATGAAACGGGGAGGGTGTGTAACTAAACACGAGTTTGCCGTTGAGGGGCGGGATACGTTCCAAGGGTCGTCTGGTAGGTTCAAGCCTCCCACGGACGCCGCTCATATCAAAGTCAAGGCGAACTTGCGGCAGCACTTCACCACCAATCTGGACCTCAACTCCATTCATCAGAACATGATGCCCCATGTATTGGTAAATCCACAACCATCCCGCTGCACCGCTACCCCACTCCTTCAGACCAGTGTTCCTTGGAATGAGGTAGTTGTATATGCGATTTCGGAACAGGATCAGATTTAGTCTGAACCTATCAGTTGCGTATTTGACAAAGAACTCAGCACCATATCCGATCTCAGGTTCCAGCTCAGCGTTCCCTATCTCATAGGAATAGACAGCTAAGTGCGGTCCATCGCTGAAAAGTTCTTCGATACCCGGTGCGCGGAACGTCTTCATCAAGTTAGTTCCGATGTTCAATTTATCTGTCCAGCGGTAAATTGCAGCGGTAGCCCCTGACATGCCCTTAAAGTCGCGGCGTTGGACGGTTCCAGCTCGGACAATGGCACCGGGTCTAAACGGTTCCGAACGCCTAACGTCGTAGCGAATAGCTCCCTGTAAAGTGAGTTTGTCAAAGTCATATTGGTTTAGATAGAAACCAGCAAGCGTAAACTCACGGGTGTGCGGTGTCCAGTAAAATCCATCTGTCGCATGGTCGCGGTACTCGCCCGAGACCCCTGCAATCGCATTCTCTAACACATGCGCCATCGCTGAGACGTTATAGGTTAAGAGACCGAATTCGACGCCAAGTGTTCCGTTCGACTCCAACTCTTGATGCTGATAACGCGTATAGGCAGTCTGAAGTTTTACCTTTTCAAGCATCCTTGTATTGAAGCGGTACTCCATCTGCCCTTCATACCGTTGCTTGTCAAGTGCGATGTTAACGCCGCTGATATGTCCTTCTGGAGACCCCGGAACGCCGTAATCTGAACGATACCTGCTGCCAGCGGCACCGATGAAACCCCACGGCTTAATCAGCGAGGCGCCGCCTGAAAAATTGACGTTTGAAAGGGCAGTGTTTTCGAGGATCCCCACCGGCGTTTGTATGTCAGATGCAAGGCGTCGATTCCATTCGACATTCCCTGCAAAATCACCCATTGGGAACGTAAAACCTGTTGTTCCGGTCAAACCCGAGTTAACAGATTCAGCCTGGAACGTTAGGTGCATATCGAGCCGCCTCGGTAGAATTTGGGGTATGTTATTGCTTTTGACGTTGATAACACCGCCCAGAGTGCTTGAGCCGTAAATGAGTGCTGCGGGACCCCGCGTAATTTCAACGCCTTCAGCAGTCGTCGGATCAATGGATACAGCGTGGTCGGCACTGGAGGCGGATTTATCGCCTGTGCGTTCACCGTTTTCCAGAATGAGCAGCCTGTCACCGCCCAACCCCCGAATAACAGGACGAGCGATTGCCCGTCCCATCGTTCGCTGTGAAATGCCGGTCTCATCTGCCAATGTGTTCGCCAAAGTCATTCCTAACCGTCTTCGGAGTTCTTCCTCATCCAATGCTAAATCGGTTGTTTCCTCAAACTGTGAAAGATAACGATTTGAACCGTAAATTCTGATGGTATTCAGTTGAAACGGCAACGCCGCCAGTTCAATCTTGAGATAAGGCGTGGATGCCTTGACATCAACGACCTGTTCAAACCGCTGATAACCGACCTTCAAGAACTGAAGCGTCTGCTGTCCTTCCGGCACTGCGTCGAACTTAAACCGGCCGCTTGCATCGGTCTGGACGCTTTCTTCGAGTCCCTTCACACGGACTGTAACCGCATCGAGTCGGATATGTCTAAGCTTTTCGACAACTTCACCTTCCAAGGAATGCAGTGGGTTTTGCGCACTATGTCCCTGTCCATAACAGTAGGGCAGACTTACCGCTCCGAACACCAACACACATAGACAGACCTTCTTAAAAAGTGCCCCTATCCGATGAGACCTCGGCAGACCTCTATAACAGGACTTACGGAAAATCGCAGAGTTCGGCATACTCCCACGCGGCAGGTGCGGTTTCAAACCGCACCTACAACGGAACTGCGTAAGTCCTCTATAAATGCCTAACATAGACCTCTCCCTTTATTGGACGGTCACGGGTATCAGGAGTGCTGCCGTGAAATCGGGATGATCTCCGTGAAGCAGTTGGAGTTTGATTTTAGTAGTGCCCACTTTCAGCCCAACGAGTCCAAATCCCATCTCTTCTTCACCGTGCTCTTCTTCATCGTGTTCCTCTTCGGCGTGTTCCTCTTCTTCCAGATGGATCTCAATAATGGAGGAATCGTAATCCGACAAGCCTAAGCTGAAGATTTCTTCTTCGTCATGTCCATGCTCGTCTTCGCCTTCTTCTTCACCGACGTGGACTTCCGCACCACTGGCATCAAGAAATACGACATGGACCTCAATCTCTTGACCGACTCCAACGGTGAGCTCACCGCTATCGGTGCCTTGAAACTGACGATAGACCTCCGCTCCATCGACTTCCAGGGCAAAGCCGTCGGCATCGGCGTGAAGGGGTGCATCCGCTTCCTGTTCGTGGTCATGCTCATCATCAATAATGGGGTTGTCATCTTCACCACAGCCGCCAATACACGGAAGGATGGCGACAAAAGCAAGTAACATTAATTGAGAAATGGTAACAGAAAAATCGTGGCTAAAAAAGCGCGTAAACATTGTATTCTCCTATAGATATATCTGATGGCACCCAGCGGGAAAAGCCGCGTGCGGGCTTTTTAAAGCCCTCTTACTTTGTAAAATGAACTTAAATGGTTTTCAGTTATCGGTCGTCGGTTTTAACCATCAACCTGAAGAAATCCGCAGAAACACGGAAACAAAAATCCTCAGTTATAAGTGTTAAAGCACGAGTTGATAGTTAAGGTGAAGAGGTTTTCGTTTAACAAGGGAAATCCGCAGAAACACCCTATCAATACGCAGAAATACCCAAGCAAAAACACCCCAAGTAAAAACACCCTCTTTTACCTGATCTCCCTTAAAGCATAGGTACCCAAATGGAGGCAGAGTGCAAGTACCCCCTAACCCTTTGGATAACATAGCAACATAAAATAGAAAAAGATTTCGTCTTCAGGCAAAATCTGGAAGTTCATTGAAGAATACAGGTGGGGCACGACTTCGCGTGTTCGTGGTGAGTCTTAAAGGAAGAAAAACAACTTCATAAAGTGGAAGTGTCGTATTCGGAAGGAACGGAGCGGTGAGTGCAACAAACTCGATTTCCTCTCCGACGTGTTGGCTGTTGTAGAAACAGGCTGCACAGGCTTCTGTAGAATGGGCGTGTTCGGCATGCTCGTGATGATCGTGCGTGAGTGCGATGACACCCAGCAACGCAACATAACAACATAAACTTATTAAAATGCCGGTTTTCAAACTACGCCTAAATGCAAGCGTGTTTGGGAAAGCGATGCCGTTTCTCATAACCCATGCCTGTGTTATTATCAAAGTTAAGATTACCAAAAAACTTGCGATATATTATATCATACGATTGTATCAATGTCAAATAAACTTCAAAAAGAAAGATGCACTTGCACATATCGACCTCATGTTATATCATATTGGAATGAGATTATCCAAAGGAGAAAAAAATTAGATGCTAAGTGTTGAAGAAGCCCGCCAGCAGATGCTGAATACGATTCCGGTTTTACCCACGGAAAAGCGGGAAATTCTAAGTTGCATGGACCATGTTCTCGCAGAGGCACTGCATGCCGAAGAGAATATTCCACCGTTCGACAATTCAGCAATGGATGGGTACGCGGTTCGCGCAGCGGATGTTCAGAACGCCTCTGAAGCTGAACCTGCGGTTCTCACAATCGTTGAAACAATTGCCGCGGGATATGCGCCAACAAAACAGGTCGCAGCCGGGCAGGCAGCACGTATCATGACGGGTGCTATGATGCCTGAAGGTGCCGACGCGGTTGTGATGCAAGAGGTGACCCAGCGAGAGGGAGATACAGTCAAAATTTTTGAGGGTATTGACGAAACCGGAAACGTCCGTTTCACGGGTGAGAGTGTGGCGGTGGGCCAGCAGGTCATGGGAGAAGGGAAACACCTACGTCCGCCGGAAGTTTCAATGCTCGCCGCTCTAAATCGTCCAGAGGCTACAGTCCATCGGAAGCCCACCGTTGCGATTGTCTCGACGGGTGATGAACTTCTGCTACTCGGCGAACCGCTTGAACCCGGAAAAATTCGGGAAAGCAACCGGTATGGTCTGTATGCACAAGTCGAGGAAGCCGGCGGTATCCCGATTGATATGGGTATTGCTCCTGACGATGAAGCAGAAATAGAGCGTATGTTTCGTGCGGCACTCGCGAAGGCTGATGCCCTCATTACAAGTGGCGGCGTTTCGGTAGGGGAGCACGATTATGTGAAAAGTGTATTGGAGAGATTGGGCGAAGTTAACTTCTGGCGCGTCGCGATGAAGCCCGGGAAACCGCAAGCTTACGGCATCTCGGACGGGAAACCTATTTTTGGATTGCCGGGCAATCCGGTCTCTTCGCTCGTTGTGTTTGAGCTTTTTGTCCGACCCGCGCTCCTCAAAATGGCAGGGCATACAGAACTGTTGCGTCCGACCTTTAAAGCAACTTTAGCAGAAACTATCACCAATAGAGACGGACGCGTTAATTATATGCGTGCAATTCTCAAAGAGTCTAATGGACATTACACTGCCGAAACGACGGGTCCACAAGGTTCAGGGATTCTACACTCACTGGTTTTGGCAAACGGTTTAATCACGATTCCAGCGGGTGTGACGTTAAGTGCCGGAGAAACAGTGGATGCCCAGTTCCTGTTCTAAATGTAGTATATTAAGGAGCGTTCCATGATTGTAGATACCCATGTGCATGTCTGGGAGATAGATCCCCCGAAGTATCCCGTCGGTCCCACCGCTCCGAGTTGGAATTCTTATCCAGATGAACCCGGGACTGCCGATGAACTCTTAGCCGAAATGGACGCGCACAACGTAGACTGGACAGTTCTCGTGCAGACGAGTTGGTCGACTTGGGATAACGGCTATATTGCGGATTCGGTAGCGCGTTTTCCAGATCGGTTTATCGGACACGGATTGATCGATCCACAAGATCCGAACAACGCAGCGCAGGTTCGCTATTGGATAAAAGACCGAGGCTTAGTCGGTTTCCGTTTCCATCCGATGTATTACCCAGACGAAAAGATTTTGCTAACCCCACAGAACGGACCGATGTGGGAAGAGATCGCGGCGTTGGATGCTATCATCCAATTTCACCTCCGCGCGGCGTTCGCGGATCAGGTTGCCGTTATTGCACAACGGTATCCGCATCTGAGGCTTATTCTTGATCACATGGGTTATCCACAGGTGGGTGATGCGGAAGCGGCGTTTCAACCCATCGTGGAGCTTGCACGCTACGACAATATCTACTTGAAACTATCGGATGTCGCTGGACGTTCGGATCAAGCGTTTCCTTACGCAGACGTGCACCCGTTTATTGAGAAGCTGCTGTCGGTTTTCGGGGCATCCCGGACGGTATGGGGAACGGGTTATCCCGGTCACCACAGACAAAAGCACAACTGGCCCACTTTGGCGCAGGAACTTCAACTCATTCGAGAAGGTCTTCCGTTCCTGACAGATGACGATAAGGACCGGATTCTCGGTGGAACAGCTGCGCAGATTTGGAATTTAACGGCGTAGAACACTGCTATGACAACAATCGCAACCTGTTGGGGAGAGATGGCTTATCGTGATTCAGGAGGATCGGGTCAGCCGCTGCTCTTCTTACACGGCACTGGGTGTGACGCATCGGATTGGACACGAGTGATTGAAAGATTACCGTGTAAGCAGCGTTGTATCGCTCTCGATTTTCGTGGACATGGACGGAGTGCTGTTCCTACCAAACCGTTTACGTTAGATAGCCTTGCTGATGATGTGTTGTGCCTTGCAGACCATTTGCGCGTAGAAAACTTAGCGATTGTCGGTCACAGTCTGGGTGGTATGGTAGCGATGGAAGTTGCGCGGCGTTCATCGCGTGTTGCTGAACTTGTGTTGTTAGAAGGATGGACAAGTCTTTCATCGGCGGGGAGTGCTTTCGATACGGGACGGTTCTACGGTTCACTGCCCGAAGCTGCTATCGCACAGATTCAGCAGAAAGCAAAAGAAACGCGAAGCCGCTTTAAGTCCCAAGTCTGGCAAGTTTTCTGGGAGTCTGTCAAAAATTTCGATGCCTACACCTACCTTGAACGGGCAGGCATCCCGATATATGAAGTTTTTGGCGGTATAGGACGGAATGATTTAACTGAACAGAAGTTACGCATTCCGCCCAATCCGAATATTCAGTTGGTATGGATACCCAATGCCGGACATTACCTTCCGCATGAATATCCGGTTGAAGTCACCAAAGCAGTAGGCACACTCCGTGGGTCCTCCGTAACCTCAAAGCGGTAGATACATACTGTGGGTTTTGTAATCTTACACCGTGTGCCGTAACCGCTAAGCTTCTGGAATTTCGACCGGCAGATCCAGCCGGTCACCCCACTCTTTCCAGGAGCCTATGTAGTTGCTCACTTTTGGATAGCCCAAGAGCCGCAACGCCAAATAGGCTTGGGAAGAGCGGTAGCCGCCCTGTCAGTAGCACATTACCTGTTTTTCCGGTGTAATCCCGACAGCTTCATACATCGCCCGGAGTTCATTAGCGGGTTTGAATGCCCCCACCTCGTCAAGATTATCGAGCCATTCAATGTGGATGGAACCCGGAATAGCCCCTGCCCGATCTGCACGGGCAACCCGACCGTAGTGTTCATCGTCGGTGCGTGTGTCAAGCGGAATAAAGTCGTCTCGGTTTAGTAGGACACGGATCACATCGGCATCCATGTGTATATCGTGTTGCGCATTTATCGGAAAAGGTGGAACCTCCGGGGGTTCAGCCCCGGCTGTACTCACAGGCCCATCTGCTGACAGCCACGCCTTGAAACCGCCATCCAATAGACGGGTTTCGGGGTGCCCTAAGTATTCGCAAAACCAGAACCCGCGTGAGGCGCGCGTTCCTGATATGTCTTCATACCATACAATCGGTTTACTCGGGTCAAGACCGCGTTGCTGAAACAGGTATGCTATCATCCACATAAAGGCATCGAACGTCTCTTTCCGAGTATCAATGAGGCTTAAACCGAACAAATCTAAATGAAGGGCACCGGGGATGTGTCCGCGGATATATTCGGAGGTCGGTCGCGTATCGACGATGCAGAACGTTTGATCGTCGAGCGCGCCTTTCAATTCCTCAGCAGAAATAATTAGTTGTGGATTTACGTAACCTTTGTAGGTTTCCATCATTCGCTAAACTCCTTCTGATTTTTTTGTAGGACAGAACTTAAGCAAATTTGGCCGATCGACGCTCTGTTAGATCGAGATTCCCGAAAAAACCGAGACGCGCCGCTGGCACAGACTAACAGTCTATGCTACAAAAGAGGGACATGCGTTAGTCCTGTAGGATACTTGTGCTGTCCTATGTCCTACGCTACCTTTGGTTTCTTTTTAACAAGTTTTATTGCCTTCCACCTTCCAGTACTATACCAAAGCCACATCGCGATGCCTTGCACAACGTTTGAGAGAGCGATCCCCAACCAAACGCCATTGAGACCGATGAAGTGCGACAGTAGAATCACGAGTCCCAAACCGATGACGACCTGTGCGGCAAGTGTAATCACCATCGGGGAGAAGGTATCTCCGGCGCCGTTGAGTGCTCTGCCTAAAATGAGTGAAAAGGCGATGAATCCGAATGTCGGGGATAGAAACCGTAGATACGTGATACCGATCTCGATAACAGCCGTTTCCGGTGTAAAAATTCGGATGAATGTTTGTGGAAAAAGGAAGAAAACTGCGCCGATGACTGCCATGATTGCAGCCCCCAGAAGGTTCGCCACTCGTGTTGCCCGTTCAGCGCGCTCTATCTGATTCGCTCCTAAATTCTGTCCGACTAACGGAACGACGGCATTTGCGATACCGAAGCCGGGATTCATTACGAGAATTCGGAGTCGCATGCAGATCGTATATGCCGCGACAACCGTCTTCCCATAAGGTCCGATGACCCACAAGAATCCGAGTCGCGAAATATGCCGCCAAAACCCTTGCATCGAACTGTAAACCCCGAGCCTTAAAATGTCAAGCATTTCCACGAAATCGACTTGGTACCGAACGCTCCGAAATGAAACAGGGGCGCGTCCACTCCAACAGAGATAAAGTAGGATGACCACGCTCGCACCGCGCCCGATAAGCGTCGCATACGCCGAACCTGCGACCCCGAGTTTCGGGAATCCCCACAAACCGAAAATCAGCAACGGATCGAGGACAATGTTAATCAGCGTTGCGAAGATCAATACCACCATCGGGGTGACAGTGTCGCCCCCCGCACGGAAGATAGAACCGAGCGTCATTGAGACGAACATTGTACTAATACCGGCGAGAATGATATGCATGTAAGTCGTGCCGAGCCTCAGCACTTCCGGGTCTACCATCCTAACAGCGAGTAACCCTTGTTCAGCCAATGGATAGCCAACGAGGGTTACACCAATAGAAAAAAACACAGCTAACAGGATCGACTGCAGGGCAATGTGTTCAGCCTGTGCGAGATTCCTCGCGCCGAGATACTGTGCCACCATAATCCCAGTGCCCGTTGAAATCCCAAGCGAGAAAACGCCAATCAACCGGATTAAGTTCCCGCTCACCCCGACAGCCGCGATCGCGCCAGCACCGAGCCTTCCAACGAAGATCATGTCAACGATGTTGAATGCCTCTTGCAGCATGTAGCTGAGTATTATCGGTCCTGACAGTCGTAACAGGTGTCTGAGAAGACTTCCTCGGGTCAAATCTGCCCGTGTTTTTCTCATATTCTTAATTTACCTTCACTCCATCGTAACAAATGCTTGCGTTTTACTTTATCAGACTTCTGCCCGGTCGTCAAGACAAAAATACATGCCTTGTTTAGCATTGTTTTCCTTTGACAGAATTCTGTAAACCTGTTATAATATTATATATTTTTTTAGGAGGCAAAATATGAAGAATGCAATATTGACTGGCAGATTCTCAGTCTATGGGATTGTGTGTTTCTCAATAGTACTGACCCTGTTATTTACACCGTTCGTCTCGGCGGCACTCACAGATGGGCTTGTCCTACATCATTCTTATGATGAAGGGGAAGGCACACTCGCCGCAGACGGGAGCGGTAACGGACACGACGGTGAAATTTCCAATCCGGATTGGGTGGACGGGCAGATTGGGAAGGCGCTCCGATTTGGTGGCGAAGGCAGCGACGCGTTCGTCACTGTTGAGAGTACAGATGTCTTGAACGTGAATGAGTGCACCTTTGCGGCATGGATTAATGCAGATCACTGGAACGGCACACGTCAGATCGTTGGTAAATCCGTTCACGGTGGGTGTGCGGGTAGAACACAATACGGTCTATTCAGCGAAGGTGGCGTTTTCAAACTCCGCTTTGAAACCGCAAGCGGCAGAGCGGATATCACAACCGATCTACCAGCAACAGGCGAGTGGATTCACGTTGCTTTTACCAACGATGGGGAAACAGGAACAATCTACATCAACGCCGAAGCAGTTGCGGAAGGCGAAGTGCCGGGTGAACTGAACGCCAACGATGATCCGTGGCGGATCGGGCAGGATTGCGAACGCCTCAACTATGTCTTCGCGGGCATTATAGATGAGGTTTCTCTCTGGAACCGCGCCTTGAGTGCTGACGAAATTACTGGAGCACAAGACTTAGGGGTGTCTGTTGACCCTCGTGCGAAATTAGCCACCACTTGGGGCAACATCAAAATTGCACATTAGAACATTGTAGGCGCGCGTCCGACGCGCGCCTCTTTTTTTGATGATAAAACCCGTAACCCATAATGAAGTGGAGGGGTTTTGCAATAAGGTAAAATTAAAAAATGTTTTGGGAACAGATAAAAAGACACTGCGATGCTGGGTCTGCACATCAATTTCTCCTCCACTTCAACGTCCAAGACCTGTTACATGACGATGTGTACGGCTACTTGCCGACTACAGAATATCTCATGGAGCAACTCAATCTGGCGGGTTGTGAACTCGTCCTGGGATATAATACATCACAAGGCATCGATTTGCCTAATATCCAGCGGTGGCAAGCGACGCAAAAAATGTTGGACATTGCCCCGAAGTACGAGAAAACCGGTGTCTTTCATTTTCAGAGTATCGCGACATGGCTTCAGACCTTTCGACGTTTTAGGGAAGCAGAAGACGCACACCGCACTGAGCATGAAATAGATCCACAGATCGCACGCAGAAGAATTAATGCCACTTTGGCGTTCGATAAGCCGCATGAAGACCCGTTCATGCATATAGATCCTGCCCCTTCGGAGGCGTTGCAGGAAAGATTGAAACATCTTTTGCAGCAAGACAAGGCGAGAGTCGGCTTGGTTATCAACTTCCTGGAGCAACTCGCCCCAAACGCCCCTTCGTTGAGCAGTGCCTCCAATGATGACCTGCAACGCTTTTTCAATCAGATGCAGCATTGGGCATCCGACTTGGAGATCCGAAAGCGTAAACACATCATTCTACTTCTTACCCATAACACCCATGACATTCATCCGAATCTCACCGTGAATCCGGAGATTCCGCTGATAGAAATTCCGTTTCCAGACTACGATCAACGCCTCCACTTTATTGAATATCTCTACAATATCTCGGATCCGATGTCGCAAATGCGGGCAACTCTTGGAAACGAGCACGACAGAGCGTCCGTTGCACGCGAGACAATAGGGCTGAACCTCTTCGGCATTCACGATGTTGTGAAACAGGCAGCATCTGCAGGACAGCAGACAGGCGGGGAACCGCTTGTGAGATACCGACGGGAGAGCATTAAGACTTTCAGCCACGGCGTCCTTGAACTCAGTGAAACCCACACGGATGCTTCAGATGATGGCTGGTATGTGACGTCAACAATTAAGGATATTGCAGAAGGGATGAGAAATCGAGATCTGCGTCGTGTGCCGCGGGGTATGCTCTTCCTGGGTCCTCCCGGCACCGGTAAGATCTACTTCGCGAAGGGGCTTGCAGGCGAGGCGGACATGACGTTTGTCCAACTCCGATACGCCAGTCAGGTCGGTGAGATAGCGGTAAACATCAATGAGAATGGGAACACTTATGAGCGGAACTTAAATGCTGCTATCAATTTTATCCGAGGGATTTCACCCACGGTTGTCTTTATGGATGAAATTGAACAGGCCTCGCCACGCATAGCGAGGCATATAGAAGAACAGCAGCCGTTCCCACAAAACCTCGTGAACGCTATCAGCGATCCTTCTCTGCACGGGAGAGTGATATGGATCGGTGCATCAAGCCGTCCAGACCTGATGCCGCAGATTTTTCGACGATACGGCATTTTCGACACTAAATTAATCCTGCTACCGCCAAATGCTGAAGGCAGGATAGAGATTTTAAAGATATTCTGCCAAGGAGAAGCCGCCGATCCATTCGACTTCCGCGGGCTTGTTGGCGATTCAGCAACGGATGGGTTGACTGCCCGGGACCTTTCCCTGATTGTTCAGCGTGCGAGTAACATCGCGAAACGCGACGGACGCGATACCTTCACTGAAGCCGAACTCCGTCAAGCATTAGATGACTTTATCCCTGACTACTCACCGGAGATGCAGCTTTTCATGGGATTGTTAGCGTTACGGGAGGCGAATTCCCGGAACATGATCCCAGAGGCACCCCTGTCGCCGCCATATCAAGAATTTGTAGATGGCAATCGGATTGATAAGACCGGCATTAATAGACGCTTGATGGAACTGAGCAGTCAACTCGGCCTGAACGCTTGACCCTTAACAGGCACAGGATTTATCTATGAAACGAATAGTGGGAAGAAAGGAGAGAAGACCTCCCTCCTTCCACACTTTCAATTTTCCAACTTTGGCCAAAGTTTGGAGTCCCAAGCAACGCGTCGGGACGGCTCAACGGAGAGACTTGGCACCACCAACTCTCTCCACCGAACCGCAAGGAACATTAAAAAGTTTTTCTTGACAGGTGTTTCTCCGTTTGTTATAATAACCCAAATTGTTACTTACAAAGTTTTAGAAAACCTGTAGACACTATTCTCATTGAAAACACCTTATTTTACCTATAGGGAGGCAATTTATGAAACTGGCTATTTGTTTATCCATCACACTACTTTTGGTAGTGACACCCTTCGCTATGTCTATCGGTCCAGCAGAGTTCCTGGATGGCTTGGTGGTGTACCACTCCTATGATGAAGGCAAGGGGGACAAAGCGGAAGATCTTAGCGGAAACGGGCATGACGGTGTAATTGACAATCCAGAATGGGTTGACGGCAAATTCGATAAGGCGTTGGAATTTGGGGGTGAAGGCAGCGATGTTTTTGTTACTGTCGAAAGCACTCCGGAACTGAATGTGGATGAAATGACGTTTATGGCGTGGGTTAACGCCGAGCATTGGAACGGCACACGCCAGATTGTCGGTAAATCCGTTCACGGTGGATGCGGTGGTAGGGTTCAATACGGATTGTTTAGTGAAGGTGGCACCTTCAAACTCCGTTTTGAAACCGAAGCGGGTCGTAACGATATTTCAACCGGTCTGCCTGACACTGAAAAATTTATCCACATCGCTTTCACCAACGATACCAAGAAAGGCACGATCTACATTGACGGCAAGGAAGAAGCTGAAGGGGATGTCCCTGGCAAGCTTGCAGCCAACGACGATCCGTGGCGGATTGGACAGGATTGTTAACGTCTTAACTACGTCTTTGCTGGAATTATTGACGAGGTCCGTCTCTGGAATCGCGCGCTGAGCGAGGATGAGATCAATACGTTCATGGAACAGGGTGTAGATGCCCTCGCTGTTGAAGCAGCGGGAAAACTCTCTACAACCTGGGGTCGCCTGAAAGCGGGACGTTAACACTGAAATTCGTAACGTGTTTTTCACTGGGCGAGGTTTCCGAACCTCGCCCTACCTATGAAAAAAATGTCTGAAATCTCAAAAACAATCCCATGTAGAAATTGCAATGCCCAGATCGCGGTAGAGACATTCACTCACAATCTCAAGGTCTGCCCACACTGCGATTACCATCACTACATGAGTGCGCATGAGCGGCTTAACCTCATTATAGATGCGGATAGTTTTGAAGAATACGATGCCCATCTTTACTCTATTGATTCGCTGGAATTCCCAGAATACCCACAAAAACTCGAAAGAGATGTCGCAAAAACGGGACTCAGATCGGAGATGCTCTCCGGCATAGCGAATATCGGTGGCTATCCGACTGCCCTTGCGATTGGCGATGTCGGATTTATAGGGGGCACCTGTGGCTCTGTTATCGGTGAAAAGGTTACCCGATGTATTGAACGCGCCCTTGAAAATCAGTTGCCATTAGTGATTGTCTCCGTGAGTGGAGGGATGCGGATGCAAGAAGGCACGCTCGCCTTGATGCAGATGGCGAAAACCGCTGCCGCTTGTGCGGAATACGCCAAATCGGGAGTCTTTTATATCTCGGTTGTCACGGATCCAACGTTCGGGGGTGCGACTGCGAGTTATACATCTCTCGGTGATGTCATCGTTGCTGAGCCGGGGGCCCGGATCGGCTTCGCGGGTCCGTTAGCCGTTGCCAGCCTGCGTGAGGAGCTCCCGGAAAACTTCCAAAAAGCAGAATCGTTACTGGAACATGGATTCATCGATTCAGTCGTTCACCGAGCGGAAATGCGTCAGATGCTGATAGATCTGATCGCCTTCGCTGCCTAATGTCTGTACCTGTCTTCTCACTTTTCCCGTCCGAAAAATAGAATGTGTGCCTTATACCGCGTAAACGGACAGATGAATCAGATATGAAACCGTCGTTAACATAAAACGTTAATTAAAGTGTATGATCGTGACATAAACGTAATGGATTCGATCCAGTCGCGACGTAACCCGAACTCCAACTCGCCTCCGATACAAGGCAGCAAAGCATGTGTTGGCGGTTCGAACCTGCCCGCAATATTGTCTCGCAAGTTTCCTATAGAGGCTTGCGCAAAGAGGGCAGCCCAGGAGCAATAGTAAAAAAAATGCCAAAGTCACTCGTCGTTGTTGAATCGCCGGCGAAAGCGAAGACTATCAAAAAGATTTTAGGTAGGGATTACATCGTTGAATCCTCCGTTGGTCATATCCGCGACCTCCCCCCGAAGGAACTGGGTGTCGATATTGAGAATGCCTTTGCTCCGAAATATGTATTGATTCGGGGAAAAGGGAAGGTCGTGAAATCCCTCCAAAGCGAAGCACGTAAGGTTGACAGCATCTATCTCGCCGCGGATCCGGATCGCGAAGGTGAAGCTATTTGCTGGCATCTTTCTGAGGAACTAAAAAAGATAAAGAAGCCGATCTACCGGATCACTTACAATGAAGTCACCAAAAACGCAATTTTAGAAGCAATTGAAAAACCGGGCGACATTGATATGGCACTCGTTGATGCGCAACAGGCGCGTCGTGTCTTGGATAGGCTCGTTGGATACCAGATTAGTCCTATCTTGTGGCGGAGTGTGAAACCGGGTCTCAGTGCCGGAAGGGTTCAATCCGTTGCAGTGCGCCTGATTTGCGAGCGTGAAGCGGAAATCGAAGCGTTTAAATCAGAAGAATACTGGACCCTCACAGCAACATTGACACCGACCCAGGTTCAGCATCTCTTTCCCGCGAAGTTGCATAAAATTGGGAAAAAGAAGGGCGAAATCAATAATTACGGGTTCCGTATAGACGAGACGCGTGCCAAAGAACTGGCGGCGGACGCACAAACACATACCTATCTCGTTGAAAAAGTCCAAAAGCGGGAACGGAAACAGAGACCCGTCCCACCGTTTATCACGAGTACCTTACAACAGGAAGCGTCTCGGAAACTCCGTTTCGTTGCTAAAAAGACGATGCTTATTGCCCAACAGCTCTATGAGGGATTGGAGATTAGCAACGAAGGCTCCGTCGGGCTCATTACATACATGCGTACCGATTCGACACGGGTTGCTCAAGAAGCCCTCCAAGCAACGCGAGCGTACATCAAAGAAACTTATGGCACAGAATATTTACCCAATCGTGCTGTTAATTACCGGAGCAAAAGAGGGGCGCAAGATGCCCACGAAGCGATCCGTCCGACCTTGCCGTTGCGAACCCCTGCAGATTTGAAGCCATATTTGAGTAACGATCAGTATCGACTTTATGAACTCATTTGGATGCGGTTTATAGCGAGTCAGATGAATCCAGCGATTTTTGATGGCACAACAATTGACATCCAAGCGGGCACTTATCTGTTCCGTGCCACCGGCTCAGTGATGAAATTTCAAGGATTCAGGCGTGTCTATATGGAAGGTAAAGATGATACTGCTACGGATGAACGCGAATCGGACGAAGAGAATGTTAATTTGCCCGACGTTAAAGAAGGAGATACACTGGATTTACGTAAATTAGAACCGAAGCAGCATTTTACGCAACCGCCGCCTCGCTACAGTGAAGCCACGCTTGTGAAAATGCTGGAAGCCAAGGAGATCGGACGTCCGAGTACCTACGCCTCTATTCTATCAACGATTCAGGACAGAGGCTATGTCACCAAAGAACGTGGTAGGCTGACGCCTACAGATGTTGGCAGACTCGTTAACGAACTCCTGAAACATGGATTCCCCAACATCGTCGACGTTGAATTCACAGCAAAAATGGAAGAGCAGCTTGATGTTATCGCTGATGGCAAAGTTAAGTGGGTAGAAACATTAGGACAGTTTTATCCACCATTCCAAACTGCGCTCAAGGAAGCCCCGGATAGAATGTATGAAGCCCGAAAGGCGATGGAACAGCAATCGGACGAAAAGTGTGAAAAGTGCGGGGACAACATGATCATCAAGTGGGGCAGGTATGGACGGTTTCTCGGGTGTGCTAATTATCCAGAATGTCAGAATATCAAGCGTTTAACAACTGCGGATGACGCGCCCACTGCGGAATCGGAGCCGACGGATATCGCGTGCGACAAGTGTGATAAACCGATGGTTGTGAGAGTAAGCCGTGCGGGTGCCAAATTTTTGTCGTGTAGTGGATACCCAAAATGCAAAAACGCAAAACCGATTCCCATGGGAGTTGATTGCCCGGCATCTGATTGTGATGGCTATCTGGGTGAACGCCGCAGCCGACGCGGGAAAGTCTTTTATGGTTGCAGTAACTATCCGAAATGTGAATTCTCGACGTGGGATAAACCTGTGTCAAAACCTTGTCCGAAATGCAATGCGCCATTCCTCGTTGAAAAGACAGCAAAATCAAAAGGGAGTGAAGGCGTAACCACGCGCCTCGTCTGTCACACAACAGATTGTGATTATACAAAAACAGAGGACCAATGATACAGTTACACCAGGTCAGTTTCAGTTATGGCGAACTGAGTGTGCTTGAGAAGGTGAGCCTCCGCGTGGAACGCGGTGAATTCGTGTTTCTCGTGGGTCCAAGTGGCGCTGGCAAGACAACATTACTGCGCCTGTTATACGCGGATTTAGATCCAGTAGGCGGTGACCTGAGTGTGGTTGGACAACAACTTGCGAAATTGGATAAAGTCAGTCTACCCTACTTTCGGCAGAAGATAGGGCTTGTCTTTCAAGACTTCAAGTTTTTAGAAAACAAAACAGTTCGAGAGAATTTGGCACTGCCGCAGCGATTGATAGGGGCACCAACGCAATTGATTAAGGAAAATGTCGATAAGCTCCTGAATCAGATGGGACTCTATCACCATCACAAAGCCCTGCCATCAGAAATATCTGGCAACGAGCGACGCCGTCTTGCGATAGCGAGAGCAATTATCAACAATCCTTTGTTACTCCTTGCGGATGCCCCAACAGAAGGCTTAGATTTACGCCTTTCGCTTGAGGTGATAGCCCTTCTTGATGCGCTTAACTTTCAGGGGATGACTATCTTTGTCTCCACGAGCGACCGAACACTCGCCGAGAAATGTAATAAGCGGATTATTGAACTACGAGATGGCGGCATCCATTGAATAGTCATCGATCTTCAGTCTTTGGTTATCAGTTAAGAGGTGCTTGACTTAATCAAGAATCCCTTCTAACTTTAACCGTCAACCCTGTCCAAACCTCTATAGGAAACCTGCGGGGTAATGCGAGGTAAACGACACAAAAGGTCGAGTTGTTAAACCAGGGTCCTTTTTAACCGACAATTCTCACTGCGAGGCAAACCGATAACTATAAAAAATGCGTTATCATCTTAAGAATGCCATATCCCATATAGCCCGTGCCGGCAGTGCAAGTGTACTGAGTTTCTTTGGCATCGGTTTCATCACTGTTTTATTTGCCACCTTACTGTTAAACCATTCATTTATCCTACGACAGTCTGAGTTTAAAAGCCATGCCCCCACCCTCATCGCGTTTTTAAAAGACACCGTTGATGAATCAGCCGGGCGCACCTTAGTGAGCCAAATAGAAAAAAATGGGCAGGTACTCGCTGTCAATTACGCGTCAAAGGCAGAAAGCCTTGCCCGCGGCGAAATCCAATTCCAAGATTTGGGTATCCTTATTAAAGAGGCATTCGCGGCAAATAGAGGCGTAAATCCATTTCCAGCATCCCTCAAAATTTATGTGGACGAAGACTTGATAACGCGTAAAACTTTAGAGCAGATTGCGTTGGATATTAAAGCCCACGGCGAAATTGAGGATGTGCTTTTGACAGGACAAGGGCAGTTGAAGGATTATCTACGCGATTCAGAACGGACGACTCTGGTCGCCATTGGAATAGCGATTGCCATTATTTGGTTTATTATCGGTTCTGTTATCAAGAAAACAGCGATTGCCCGCGCCGAGGAGATAGCCCTCATGAAACTCCTCGGTATGTCGCGTCATTATCTCCTCGCCCCCTTTGTTGTTCACGGACTTTTTCTTGGCAGTCTTGGCGCATTGTGTGGACTTGGTTGCTTTTACGGGATGTTTTATATTTTCAAATCACAATTAGGGGCGGTCGATTTTCTGACTATCTATCAGTCTATTCTAATTGTTGTCGGCGAAATGGCAATTGGGTGCCTTGCCGGTTTTGTTGCACAGCGGAAGTTTGCGTAGTAGTTTTTTAATTATACCTTGCGGATAAACAACAATGACAAATCGTGAGATTAGTGCTATCTTCCAAGCTATCGGATCCCTCCTACACATTCGCGGTGAAAATGACTTTCGTGCTCGAATTTATGAACGAGCAGCAGATATCATTAAAAAATTCCCCGATGATTTGGTTTCCAAAGATTCCCAACACAAGACACCGGGATATAACAGAGAAGCAGTAGAAAGACTTCGCGCCACCCCCGGTATAGGGAAAGCCATCGAAGACAAGACCGTTGAAATGTTGGAAACCGGACGTTGCAAATTCTATGACGAACTCACCGCAGAAATGGGAGCAGACATCCTTGAATTGCTCAATCTCCGAGGGGTTGGTGTAAAAACCGCCGGGCGGCTCTATCGAGACTATGGCGTCAAAAACCTTGATGATCTCTCGGAATTGATTGAGAGCGGACAAATTAGAAACATACAAGGTATAGGACAAAACTTGATCCAGATGATAACTGAAAGTCTGGCGTTTCAGATAGAACAGCGGAACAAACGTCCGCTATGGTACATTTTACCTCCTGCGCAAGACCTTTTCGATCATCTGACGCACTTGATAGATAGCGGAAACTGGATAAAACGTTACCAATGGACAGGTGATTTACGGCGGTATGAAGAGATGTGCCACAGTGTAGCGTTGATTGTTGAATGTGAAGAGGAAGGAACATTTCAGTTTAAAAGTGGTCCTGTGCCTGCGCCGTTACAAGCACTTCTGGCACCTCTAAACACTATTAAAACGCCCCAGACCCCGATTGTTTTCAAAACGGACAGTCAAACTCAGTACCTATATGACAACGACACCTCCAACTTTCACAAAAGACCGATCGAAGAAAGTCAACACGAACGAACAGGGGACGTGCGTGACACGCTTCCTGTGATTCAATTTTATATTGATAGAAATTTTCCGGTATCTGTCTATCTGTGTACTGCTGCTACATACGAGGCGACTCTCTTCTTGACAACTGCGACAGACGCGCACCTTGACGCACTTTCCGACGAAAGTTTTCTGGAGCCCACTGGTTTTTGGCATACAGCGCGGGGCATGACGGAAGAGAAAATATATGAAAAACTTGGGCTCTCCTATATTCCAGCGGAACTTCGACAGGACGGTACCTCGGTGGCAGCGGCAAAAGAAGGCACTTTGCCGAAACTCATTGAGTTCACCGATTTACGAGGCGACTTACACGCCCATACCGATTGGAGTGACGGACGACATACCCTCGAAGATATGGTCGCAGCGGCAAAAGCAGCGGGACTTGAATACCTCGCTATCACTGACCACTCTGCCTCCTCTGTCATAGCAAACGGCTTGAAGCGGCCGCGACTTCTGGAACAGGTGGCACGCGTGCGTGAATTGGATGCAGAGGTTGAAGGTATCACAATTCTCGCAGGTTCTGAGGTAGATATCCGAGAGCATGGCGATCTGGATTATCGTGCTATAACCTTAGAACAACTTGACATTGTCGTCGCAAGCGTTCACAGTCATTTCTCGCTATCCGAAGCAGAGATGACGCGGCGTATCGTTCGAGCGATCGAAAATCCTTTTGTCAACATTATCGGTCATCCGACAGGAAGGGTGCTCGGACGTAGACCGATGTATCGAGTGAATCTTGAAGAGATTATTGCAGCCGCTGCGGAGAATAAAACGGTTTTGGAGATTAACGGCGCGCCGGACCGATTGGATCTTGACCCTGAATTCGTGCGTATGGCAAAAAAAGCGGGTGTGCTCTTAGCAGTCAACACAGATGCGCATGCCATCGGGCAACTTATGCACCGTCAATCTGGATTGCAGGTCGCCCGGCGCGGATGGTTGACAAAAGCCGAAGTCATCAACACATATCCTCTGGAAAAATTGCGTCAGGTCTGTGGCATTGGTAATACAACATCCAAATAATTATCTGGTTGTTTACTCCAAATCCGCAAGTTGCGTCAAATGCCAGTTTGGGTCCTCTAACGCCTCGTAAACGACCCCACCCTCCACATTGTTAGGCATCGGAAGCCCCAGTAGATAGCAGAGCGTCGGCGCGACATCAACGACACGCACCTGTCGCTGCAATGCGCCTCTTTTTCGGACCCCGGCCCCCGAAAGAATAAATGTAGAGTGTTGCCCGCCGATACCGAAACTCACAGAGGGTAACTGCTTGCCGTGTGCACCATCGAACTCCGGTCGAAGGGCATAAACAACATCACCGACTAAATCTCCGTGTAAGTTAAACATCTCCGCATCTGCCCGTGTTACAGCCAAGGTAAAGGGATGTCGTCCGGTCTTTTCGTCCTTATAGGTATGCAGTGCTGCGATGAGTTCACGTTGCGTTGCTTCATAATCCTCAGGTGCGACGATTCCGTCCGGTTCACGTCCGGCTAAATTGATGAAGATATGCACTAATCCAACATTGACCGCCCGCGTCTTCGTCCAATCTATCGCCCCGTTTCCGTCTTTAACGATGAACCCGGTTTCCTCAAGTACCTCTTCGATGTCTATGGCACGGAATTGGTTAGGCGTGCCGCCGTGGTCGGAACAGACGAGAATTACAGTATCGTCATCGGCTTGTTGCATGAGTCGTCCAATCATCTGATCCACAGATTGGTATGTTCGTCGTAATCCCTCACGACACCGCTGAATCGTCTCTGGTGCTGCCCCGCTGATTTCATCTGCTTGACTGAGGAAGAAATGACTGGCGTAGTCCGGGGCATGACTTTCTACCATTAGAACATCCCAATCGTTGTTTTCGGAAGTTAGATATGTTGCGACATCCGCGAGACGTTGATGGTGATAATCAAGCACCTCGAAATAGGTCTCATCGTCCATCTGTCCGAGTGCATCACGCGCCGGATTTTGAAGGAATGAACCGATTTCAGTGTCAATTGTGGTAGCGATTGTATCTGGAACGGTGTATCCTTTTCTGGGCCAAATTTGTGGGACGAAGAGTTCAAAAGCGTCCGCCGTTTCGGTGAGCGTCACGAGTTTCATTCGCACGTAACCTTCCACTTCAGCCGCATCAATTTCAAAGGTATCCAACCACCACTCGCTCCATTCACCGACACCCAGATCCGCCACGGCATCGTCTCCAGCCCGACTCCGACAGACCCGCACCCGATCATAACCTTTATCGCCAGCGGCGTAAATCAACCCGTAAAAGGGTTTGGGAATACGTGTTTCATCGGAAGCTTCACCTTCGGAATAGACGGAGGGCATCACATCTTCTCTGCCACGCGCCAAGGGTCGAATTGTGAGGACAACCTCCCGCGCTGGTTCTGTAGAATCGGGCAGCGCATCCCATTCCCCATCTTCAATCGGTTCAATAGTGACCGGATCAATGTGCTGAACGCCCTGTAATGCGCTTGGATCAAGCGTCTCAGGATCCCGTTGTCCCCCGATAGGACGTGCTGCCCATTTTCCTGCGACAAAGAGATGATACCCAGCAACCTGATGGTGGTTCGAGACCCCTGGTCCCGTTCCTTCGACCTGAATGCCCGTTGTGACGGTGGGGGGCCAAGACATTTCCCACTTCACCAGAATCGGTTTCCCACCTACTCGCTCTACGAGGTTCCAAAGGTATTCGGATTGACACAAGCCGGTATTAATACCCCATACCGTTTTATCGAGGCGATCTCCCACGGCACGGATGTTAAAGTCCATCACCTTATGTGTGCCGGGCCATGAACCGGTAGAGAGTGCAGTCCATCCTGGTGGGGTCAATGTTGGAAATACTCCGATCATCGGGCGATAAACACCTGTCTGGAGCAACTTCGCCATATTGGGGGTGTGTCCCCAATCAATCATGTTTTTGACCAGTTCCATGCTCGCGCCATCCATCCCGATGATGATTGCCCGTTTTGCGGGAGCACGTTGCGTACGTTTTGTCATTTTTTAATTTTTCCTTGCGGTTCGGTAAGGTAGGTTTAAATATTAACGTTCCTTGTCGTATATCCGCTCTCCGCTCCCTTTACAGGCTACAATTCACCAAGAACCCGACCGTAAAGGAATGGAGAGCTACCCTGAAGGAATGAATTAAATGCCTCATTCGTTAAGGCACACGCTGGATATAGATATCGTAATCCGGTCCACGTGCATCGCTCCAGACGACGATTGCCGCGTTCCTACTCGTAGATACAGCTTGAGGGGTGATCTGTTCTTTCGGTGCATGGCAGACAGGGATACCGTTAATTTCCCAAAGTGGCTTCCCATCGGCATCAAGCCGTTGTGCATAGATCGCATCCTCTGTCGAATCACCAAAATCTTCTCGATAATCTAACCAATAAACGATGGTTCCTGCTGGTTCTTCAGTCGTTACGATTTGAGGGAGACGTTGAACTCCGGCACCAGTGCAAACAGGCATACCGCCCTTTTGGAACTGTGCGTTCTCGTCGTTCCACAACACCTCGCCATTTTCGTTGATACGTTGGGCATAAATGTCAGCAAAAATATCCCGTTCGTCCCACCACGTAACGATGAAACCGCCACTCCCGTCAGGAACACAATAGGGTTGCTGTTGGTTGATAGGGAGTTCACAGATTGGGATGCCGTCCTTTTCCCATAGGGCGTGTCCTTCAGCAGTTATGCGTTGCGCGTATAGTTGCGCAGCCGTATAAAAATTCGGGTCATTGCGATAGTCCGACCAGACAAAGAATACACCGCCACTTGCATCGTTGACAGCAACTGGTGCCCCTTGGTTGCCGGTCGCGGTACAGACGGGAACTGGACCCTCGGCGGAATTCCACATCTGATGCCCGTCTGCTGACAACCGCTGTGCGAAAATGTTCCAGTCTGGCGTGCTGATGTCCCACCATGCGAAAATAGCACCCCCTTGTCCATCGGGGATGAGAACCGGATCATACTGATCACCATCCCCCCTATAGACAGGCACACCGTTCGTTTCCCACAATGGGTTTCCAGAGCTGTCGATTCTTTGGGCGTAAATATCTTGATTTCCGTTCCGCCAATCCTCCCACACAACAATTACGCCACCTTTACCGTCAGCGATAGCATTCAAATCATCTTGTAACGTAGGATGGGTACAAACGGGTATACCTTCCGGATCCCACACTTTGTTTCCGTTCCCGTCGATGCGTTGTGCGTAGCTGTCCTGATTACCGTGACGGGTATCCCCCCAAACGAGGATGGCACCGCCTTTGCTATCGTTGACAATGAGGGGCCAACTTTGGGAAGAGGGTAGGTCACAAATTGGAATACCGTCCATCTCCCACTGAACGTCACCGGTCGCGCTGATGCGTTGTGCGAAAATATCACGGTTCGCGTGCCGGGCATCACTCCACGCCACGATAGCACCCCCTTGCCCGTCCGTAACGAGGGCAGGAAAGTGTTGTTCATTCTGTGCGGTGCATAATGGAAGATTTTCTGTCGCTGAGGCTGACCATTCCGCGCTTGCCGCGTCAATTACAATCAGCACAGAAAGGATAGTAAGAATGAAACATATCGAGAATTGTAGGAGAGAACCGCGATTTGAAGGCGTGCCAACAGTATCACATAGAGGATGAAGAAGATAATTCATTTTATTACAAGGGGTGTCAGTTAAGAGCCCACTTGTAACGATCCTCCCAAACTTGGTAGATCCCAAGCAGTGGTGAATTGTTACATGGAGATCTCTTAACCGAAGACTGACGACTGATAACCGACAACCATTTCAGATGAGCAACTCGTCTCCGATAGGAAAGAACTGGTCGGCGATTTGTTGTAAATCCATGGAGGTATTATGCTCAAAAGCGACGACCTCCACACGCTTATTCTGTTGTTTGATCAGCTCAGCAAGCGGACAAAAATCGCCATCACCGCTTGCCAAAATGACGACATCCAACGAACCGAGCATTGAAACGACATCCACTGCAATGCCGACATCCCAATCCCCCTTTGCAGACCCGTCGCCGCGCAGACGCAAATCTTTGCTCTTAATCGTATAACCGTTGTGCTCAAGAAGGGACAGGAAACTGGATTGGTTGATTTCGGGTATCTGGACGACATAGGCGTAGGCTACCATGAGATACCGGGGTCCGACTATCAGATCGAGGAGTTTGATATAATCGACCCTGCGTCCAAATCGATCCTTAGCGGCATAAAACATGTTTTGAACATCAACAAACACACCGACACGGGGTTGCTCCGTCGTTAGATTGTAGGGTCCTTGACCTTCCACGGCTTCTTGTGTATCCAGATAAGCGAGCGTTTGACGAATCTGATTCAAGGCACCGCGTGCTGCCTGATGGCTGTTTTCGAGAATATCGAAATGGTTGTCAAGCGTTGTTTGAAAGTCTTCAAGACCTTGATGCCCTTTGTAGATTGCCTCCTCAACCAACTTGAGATCGGTAGTGAAGTTCTCCTTGGCTGCCTTAATCTGTTCATATTCTCTGAGTTGTTCCCCCATCTGGTCCTTTTCAGCAAGGAGGCGTTCATATTCGGCGGTAAGGTGTTGTAGTTCGGCAGTGTCTTCAATATATTGTGCAATCTGTTCACGCAGTATGTGATTTTCCTGTTCAAGCGCCTTCAATCGTTTTTCATTTTCATGAATTTCCTCTGTTTTCGTTTTTAATGCCTTATTTTCCTCTAATAGAAGGGCGCGTTGTTGATCTAACCGGTTATGTTTTTGCTCAAGCGAGGTATAGTCTGCTTTAGAATCTGCCAGTTGTCGTTCAAGATGCTCAAGGTCTTGTTCAGGTGCGTCTGTGTGTTGCATTCCACTTTCCGGGTCGTAAACGGGCTGCGCCTCAATGCTTCCCAATTGATCCATAATATGGGCGTTTCCGCTTCCATTTGTATACACCACTTCTATAGATGCGTATGTTGTGTTGAGGAGTTTATAGCCGTGTTCAACGACTGCGGTTCGTTGGTCAGTGAGAAGAGCCCAGACGATTTCGCCAAAATCGCCTGTTTCTATGAGGACATCAGATGTTTTGAAAAACGTTTCGATTTCCGAGATTTCCATATACCCGACTCGGGAGATCGCAGCTTGTGCTTTTTCAGTAAGAAATTGGCTGACTAATGAAGTTTCTGGATTTTTTAGTTCAGATTTTGCTGTGCCAACGACATCCAAAAACACATCGGCTAAATTTACGAGTAATTCTCGTCTTGATAAGGCATATAACCGATCCACATCAAGGACGATGCCAGTAGAGGCACTCAATTGAAAGATTTCCCTTTCATCTAAAAGTAGGTCAAGAAACCACGTGAGTTGGTCGCGCTGTATATGAAATCTTAGATCTGGATTTGGCATTATTATACTCCGATTTTTAATTTTACCTTGCGGATAAGTAGTGCTGTTTGTACTTTAACGATTTTCGTGTTCAAACTGAAGAAACCCGCAAGCAAAAACGCCCTGCGCCGGTGTTGCAGGAAACCTGGGTTTTGGTCCAAGTTCTCAATTCCGTTGCGACTTCACCTGAAACCCGCTCGTAATGAAATGGAGAGCGGCCCAGAGGACCATAAATTAAAAATTAAATTTTGATGATTTTTTCTTCTCCTTTCTTGACACTGCGCGTTGCATTGCGTGTGTCAACAATCAGTTGGGCATGTGCGACGAGCCAGTTGTAGTCTATAGCAGTATGATCGGTTAGGATGACAACACAATCAACACTTTCTACGAGAGCAGCTGTTAGCGGTTCTGAGTGATAGATTTCTGTATCATCAAGAGCCAAGTCTTTTATATAGGGGTCATGATATAGGAATTCCGCTTTTTTGTCAAGAATTAAACGAATTACTTCGAGTGCGGGGGATTCGCGAATGTCGCCGATGTCCTTTTTATAAGCGATGCCTAAGATTAAGAGTTTCGCGCCATTCAAGGGTTTACGTTGAAGATTCAGGGCGTGGATGATTTTGTCTAACACGTATTTCGGCATCTCACTGTTAATTTCGGTAGCGAGCTCAATAAATCGAGCGTGATACTGATACATCTGTGCTTTCCAAGAGAGATAATGCGGGTCAATTGGGATACAGTGTCCACCCAGTCCGGGACCTGGATAGAACGGCATGAATCCGAACGGTTTTGTCGCAGCGGCATCAATGATTTCCCATACATCGAGATCCATCCGGTCACAGATAAGCGCGACCTCATTAATTAAGCCGATGTTGACACTCCGAAACGTGTTTTCTAAGAGTTTGACCATCTCTGCTGTTCGGGGTGAAGAGACTGTGTGTGTTTTACTGATGAACTGTGCGTAGAAGGTTTCTGCGACGTGGGTGCATTGCGGCGTGACACCCCCGATAATTTTAGGGGTGTTTGTCACGAAGTAGGTACTATTTCCCGGTTCAATCCGTTCTGGTGAGTAGGCGAGATAGAAATCGCGTCCTACGTGTAGGGTGCCAGGTAACTGGGTGTTGAGTTCCGGCAACACAACCTCTTCGGTAGTGCCGGGGTAGGTGGTGCTTTCGAGGATAATCAGTTGTTCGGGGTGGAGGTATTGCGCAATTTGCTGAACTGCAGCGATAATAAACTGCATGTCGGGGGTTCGGTTTTCCCGCAGAGGGGTCGGCACACAGATATTAACTGTGTCCAATTCGCGTAGCACAGAAAAGTCTGTTGTTACCTGCAGCTGCTCGGACGCAATAAGGGGGGCGAGCACTGCGTTGGTCACATCAGGAACGTCGGAGATGCCCTGTTTCAACCGCTCTATTTTTTCTGAACAGATATCGATGCCTGTAACTCGGAATCCTGCCCTCGCAATCGCAACGGCAAGCGGCAGTCCGACATATCCAAGCCCGATAACACCCGAGCGAGCCGTCCGGGTTTCTATTTTTTTAAGAATCATTTTTCAGTAGCCAGCGCGTTGCTGTGTAAAGGTTTGTGAAGATCCTATCGGGACGATAGTCGTTCTGATCCGCACGCCGACACGGTTTCGTCCGAATGTAGTGGTAATAACTCTCCTGTCCAAGTCCTGTTAGAACAAGAAACGCTGTGGTGCCGAGAGACTTTCCTGCTTCAATATCCGTAGGCACATCGCCTATCAAATAGGCATTTTCCAGTTCAATGTTGTGTTCACGGGCAGCACGCATTAACATACCGGGTTTCGGTTTTCGACATTCACATCCGGCATCGGGACGGTGTGGACAGTAATAAACGGCATCAATTGTTCCACCTGATTTGCTAATTTCGGCGACCATCCGTGAGTGGATATCCGCCAAATCTTCCCCTGAATAGAGTCCCCTCCCGATTCCTGATTGATTGGTTATCACAATAATTCGATAACCGCTTTCTGTTAATTCTCGGATCGCTTTCCGAGAATTCGGAATGAAGGTGAATTCTGCCCATTTCCGGACGTAGCCTTTATTGGGTGGATTCCGGTTGATTACACCATCTCGATCCAGAAAGATAGTCTTCATCTTTTTAACTTCACCTTTTCAATAGCGTGCAGCAACTCCTTTCGTGTAACGGTCGCACACCCCATCTTACCGACGGCTACTCCACCTGCAAGGTTAGACAGCACGGCAGCACTACGAAATCCAGCACCTGCTGCGAGCGCGAGTGTGAAAGCGGCAACAACTGTGTCCCCTGCGCCTGTAACATCTGTCACAACGTTTGAATGGGGTGGGAGGTGCTCTGCTTTTACGCCACTCTCTGCCGGACGGTGAAACAGAGACATACCCTTTGCATCGCGTGTAATTAGCAACGCCTTGAGGGATAATCTGTCCAGAATTTTCTCACCAACAGCGACGAGATCAGACACATCCGTGATTTCTTCATGGACAGCGGCACTTGCTTCCTTGTGGTTTGGCGTAACAGCGGTTACACCTTTATAGTGCCAGAAGTTGTTTTGCTTCGGATCGACGATAATTGGGATATCGTAAGATTCGGCGTGTTTCATAACATCCTTGATGAACTGAGGCGTGACGACCCCTTTATCATAGTCAGCAAAGATAATCGCATCGGTTGTTGGGAGCTGCGCAGCGACGGTGTCCAGTAGGTGTTCCCGTATCTGTGAAGAGATTTCCTGTTTGGATTCTCTATCAATACGGAGCAGATGATGCCCTGCATCCCGTTCCCGATCTGGAAAGGGCGTGGTACCACGGGCAATGACGCGTGTTTTTGTGCTTGTCGGTCGCTGCGGATCCGCATAGACCTCAGTCGTAACGAGATTCGTTTCGGTTAGCATCTGGACTAACTTTTCGCCTTCCCTGTCCTCACCGATGACCCCGACCAGCGTTGCGTTGCCACCTAAGCCAGCAACATTTTGGGCGACATTCGCTGCGCCACCACATCCGGTCTCCTCTGTCATCGTTTCAAACACTGGAACAGGGGCTTCAGGCGAAATTCGTTTCACATCCCCCCAGACATATCTGTCCAAGATGACATCGCCGATAATCACGACCCGCTTGCCTTGAAGTTGTTCAAAAACGGCTTTTAAGTTCACACCATTATACTATCATAAATTTGCAGGTTAAAGCAATACACATTCTTGTAGAAAGCAGAACATTAGATTTTCCTGTAGGACGGATCTCCGAATCCCAACTTATTCAGTAGTATCAACAGAAGACCGAATGGCGATAGGAACACCTCTCTTCATCAGTGAATAATTCCGAAAAGGAATTGCGCGTTTTACAGTTTTCATAGCAAAACCAGAAAAATGGAATTTCAGAAAAGGCCATAAACGTAAACTACGACTGGATTCCTCAAAATTTTTTGAAGGAGACCGCATCGGTTTGCCACTAAAGATGGAAAATGGAGTCAGTATATGAAATAAAAAGGATATTTGATTATTATGTTCAGCGTTTTTGCAAAAGTCACCGGCGTACTCATCTTACTCATAGGTTTTATGGGGTGTGGGGACGCTGACAAGGTCGGTCAGGTGCCGCCTGAAGAACTCCTTCAAATCAATAAAGTCTTAGATCAATGGCGGCAAGGTTACGAAACGGAAGATGTCAACTCT
>JAJEIP010000058.1 GCA_022827885.1 Candidatus Poribacteria bacterium | reverse complement strand
GGTTCTTGAGACCGAAATGGTCGTCGGGATATGTCATCAGTAAACCGCCGCAGAGTCCTCCCCTGTTTTGGCATCAAGACTGGTGGGGTTGGAACGATCCGTGCAGCTACACGGCATTGCCGCAACAGTTGTTCCTCATGTACTATCTGGTTGACACAACACCGTATAACGGGTGTCTGCGTGTGATTAAGGGTTCGCATCTCAATCGGCATCCGCTGCATGATATACTGCCCGATGCCCACGGCGCAGCACTCCAGCGCGTAGACGATGCTGACCATCCTGCGTATCAACACTTTCCGGGTGAAATGGACATCCCCGTGAAAGCAGGGGATCTTGTTATCGGTGATTCTCGACTTTTACACGCTTCACACGGCAACCAATCAGATGAACGGCGAACAGTCATTACGCTCTGGTATCATCCATTTTTTGCGTTGCTGCCTACGAGCATGCAGGCACATATCGGTAGACTCCGGCAGAGTCTCGCTTGGTCGGACGGAGATTGGGAACGCATAGCTGAACTTGCCCCGGTCTGTAAAGGCGACATCGAACCGTTAAAATGGAACCGGAATCCGGGACCTGAACTGAAATAAACGAGGTGAACGTAAACGGAATTTGATTTGAAAAAAGCAGTATTTCATGATATATTATGCAACGGAGAAACCGAAAGTTTACATTGAAACGACGGTTGTGAGTTATTTGGTGGCACGGCCTAGTCCTGATGCCACTGTAGCGTCTTGGCAGCGTGCCACTCGGCAGTTGTGGGAAGGATATGAGAATAGATTTGAGTTTGTCGTTTCAGATATAGTTCTTGTTGAGACGAGACGAGGCAATCCAACTGCAGCCCAACAGCGACTTGATATGTTAGCCTCTTTAACAGTATTGGAAACGTTACCAACAGTTGATCCACTCGCACAGCAGCTGTTAGAGACTGGCGCGGTCCCACAAAATTTTCGTTCAGATGCACAACACATTGCTATTGCTACAGTACATGGGGTCGAATACCTTGTATCATGGAACCATAAGCATATCGTAAATGCAAACAAGCGTGAGCATATCAACAAAATTTGTCAAGCAGCAGGATTTAAACCGATAACTATTTGCACGCCCACTGAGCTAATAGAGGAATTTGAAATGAAAGAAGTTATTGAAGATTATACAGATCCCATTCTTGAGGAATGCCTTCGGATGAAAGCGGAGTTCAACGCTCAATTTAACTCTATGGAGGAACTCTCCGCGTATTTGAAATTGGAAAATGAAAAGTTCAAAAAACAGGGATGGAAATACGTTTCCTACTACAAACCATCAGAGGAATCTGACAAGGATGCCTAAAGGAAAGGAGTGTGCTATGCCACAAGGACCGATTTTTCATGCCTACACGTTTGGTGAACAGGAACGAAAAACGTTGGATAGCGATGGACATTTCGTCCTCCCTGGCGTGCTCACGTCGGAGGCACAGGAAAATTTGACCCGCTCCCTGTCGTATATTCTTGAGCTCTCGCGCACGTCGAAGGAAGGACATGAGCCGAACCGATTTTCTGCAGAATATGACAGTTACCTCGAAAGCCTGATTGCACACCCGCAGATGCTTGAACTCGCACGGAAGGTCTTGGGTGAAGATATTCGATATGATCACTGTGTGAGTCTTAACCGCCCCGGCGGCAATCGTGGCATTGGATGGCACAGCCACGGATACTCGGACGATGACCCCCGCTTAGGCTTCGTCCGTATCTTCTTCTATGTCAACGGATTTGATCCAGATGATGGCGGTTTGAAGGCTGTCCCGGGAAGTCATCTGTATCGGGATGCCAGAATACACGCAGCCTCGGATGCGACACTGCAAGAAAATTGGTTGGAAGGAAAAACACATCCAGAAACAGGTGAACCTCTGGAAATCGAAGCATTATCTGCCCCACCGGGCACAGTCGCGTTGATGTGGACGCATGCGGCACATGCTGTGTCCCCAAGAAAAGAGGATAGCAATACGCGGTGGTGCGTCGTTTATGCCTATCGGAATCCCGGAAAACCTTCTGGTGCCCGCTGGATCACACCTGAATTTGAGCAAAAGCCGATCCCGGGTGCAGAAGGATTGATGTCCCTTTATTAAAGGCATACTCGGTATGCCGTACCCCGAAAGCAGCCATGCCACAAAATAAACCACACATTCTCTTCCTTATCAACGATGAACACCGTCCCGATGTCCAGCCCATCGAAGGGGACACGGCTATCCGCATGCCGACACTTTCTCGATTTATGGATGAAGGCATCTACTTCCGCAATGCCTATACGCCCTCGCCGATCTGTGTGCCTGCCCGACAGAGTTTTCTTTCCGGACTTTATCCGCGAAACTGTGGGAGTCTGAACTTCGGTGATCCGATGCCGACAGAGGTTCGGACGATTCCTGGGCAGTTAGGAAACTACGGATACTATAGCTGCTGTGCGGGCAAAATGCACTTCGTCGGGACAGATGTGATGCACGGCTGGCAGGAACGCGTGGGACGCGATATCATTGGTAAAAATGGTTATCCTTACCCCTCTGTAAAAGATGAACACCACGCACGCACTGAATCGGAACCCGGCACGGGTCCGAAGCAGAGCAAGGTGATTCAGGAAGTCCGCGACGCACAACCCGGCTTAGGACGTTGGATGCTCAATGACCAATACAATGTAGACGGTGCGTTGCTGTTCCTTGAGGAATATTTTGTCGATGCGCCTTATGACCGTCCGAGAGCCAACCCTCTCTGTATGGCGGTAAGCCTCATCGCACCACATTATCCGTATCAGTGTCCGATGGATCTGTTTAACTACTACATGCAACGGGTGGAACCCATCGTCGAAACGCCGAACGAACAGTTTGGATACGACGATTTTTTCAGGGTCCGAGTTGGCGAAGATGTCACCTACCGTCAGGCGCATCGGGCAACGGCGGCATACTACGGAATGATTGAATGGATGGACGCACAATTCGGTCGCGTCATTGAGAAATTGGAACATTTGAACGTTTTGGACGATTTTATCATTGTTTTCCTGTCTGACCACGGTGAGATGCTCGGCACGAAAGGGCTTTGGGAGAAACAGAGCTACTTTGAGGCTTCGGCACGGGTGCCGCTTTCTATCTGGTATCCGAAACGGTTTGGACGAGAACCGAAAATCATTGAGCAGAATGTTTCGTTGGTCGATCTGTTTCCGACGCTATGCGAGTTAGTAGATATTCCCGCCCCAGATGAACTCGATGGACGTTCGTTCCTGCCCCTGATTGAAGGTGATACAACAGGATGGCATGATACCGTTTATAGTGAACTGTGGCGTGCCCAAAACGGACCGTCCGTGATGGTCAAAGAGGGGAATTTAAAGTATTTCCAATTTAATAACGATAAGGGGTGGCCCGAACAACTCTT
>JAJEIP010000001.1 GCA_022827885.1 Candidatus Poribacteria bacterium | reverse complement strand
ACGGCTGTTCAACAGGAGGGTGCGTATATTTACGGGGTCTGGCACAGCACTACACTGAAGAGAGTAGAACAGGTGATGCAGGAGGTCTACGAGAACATTACAAGCGCGTCACCGGAATCGGCAACGGTGCAGGACACCGGACAAACAAACATTTCGCCGGAACTCCTCTTACCGAACGATGGTGAAATATTGGATTGGGTCCAGTCGCGTCCACCATCAACCTACGAGGGTAAGACCCTCTATCGGGATAGAGCCGAGTTCCCAGATCTGTTCTACGCTTACGGTTTTCAGCGACAGGCGGAGGTGGAATACCAGACCCCTCGATTCGGTTCAACGCCTTTGATTTTGCTCGAGATTTTCGATATGGGCACCCCCGAAAATGCGTTTGGGATTTATAACTTTCACATCTATCCGCAAGTCAAATTTGAGTGGGTGGGCAGTAAAGCGATCCTGTCGGGTGGGTATCTCCGATTTTCAAAAGGGAAATATTTTATTCAGATTGAAGGTTATGAATTCGCAACCGGTATTCGTGAAGCCATGGTACTGCTCGCAAAAAATATCGCCGCACAGATTAAAGAACCCCCTTCAGAATCACCGATGCTTACGTTACTGCCAAGCAATAAGATGAGTGGAAGTGTCAAGTTATTCCGATCGAATTGGGCATTGCGTCAGATTTACAACACGTTGCCCGTCAATGTCCCAGAATTGAGCGATACGGCAATCGGTGTATCTGCTCGCTATCGGGATAACCCAGATTTAAAAAATTGGATGGAGGCACAGATCGTTTTTATCATTCGTTTTCCCGATGCTGCGGCGGCGGAATCCGCCTACACCGTTTACCGAGATTCCGTGATGGCGGCAGCTTTACCCCTTGAAGTTGGCACAACTGGACCTATCCTTGTGAACGAACGTTCTCCTGTAGAAGGGGTTTCTAACCCCGATACCTTCTAAAAAAGGAGTTTCTCATGCGCGGAGATTTTGAAGCTTATCTCAACGATTCATTCCGTGATGAAAATGGAAACCTTAATTTAGCGTCCTTGTTGGCATTAGAGGATGAAGCCGACATGGATGTTGCGGTTATTATGCCGAATACCCAACCCCTTCCCCAAAATAGTGAACTTGCCGATGCCATTCGCGGTAATTCGCGTGCTTTGGGCTGTGCCCTCGTGCATCCAACGGAACCAGAACCCGTTGCGCAGGTTCGTTTGGCAGCCGAGGCGTGGGGCATGCGTGGCATCAAACTGATGCCTGCTGTTCACAACTACAACGTGGATGATGAAATCGTGCGTCCGGTGGTTGAAGCCGCCCGTGATTACGGACTCATTGTTTCAATTCATTCCGGACCCAACAATTGCCACCCGAATCGGATCGGCACTGTGGCAGGTTGGGTGCCAGAAACCCCGGTTATCATGGATCACATGGGATTTCCTGACGATTTAGAGTCGGCTATCACTGTGGCAAAAGCGAATAAAAATATCTCGTTGGGGACGACTATCTTACGCTTCCATCGGCGTTGGGGCACGGATCCAGATACGGTTGTGCCAACGGACGTAAAAACCGCCGTTGACGCGCTTGGCCCTGAACAGATAGTCTTCGGTTCTAATTTACCTGAGTACCGTCCTATTCAGGTCATCAATGCCCTGAAGCGTTTGGAACTCGGCGATGATGCCGAAGCACAAATTTTCGGTGGAAATCTCGCTCGCATCTATGGACTTTAAATACGCGAACTTTAGGTTTGAAAAGGTTCATAACTTTATCGTAAACCACTGCGGAATGTAATGGAGCAGTGACCAGAGGCAATAGTTTAAAAGATGAAACGAACGCCCCTTTATGAGGTCCACAAAAACCTCAATGCGAAATTCACTGAATTCGGCGGTTGGGAGATGCCCCTTCAGTATAGCAGCATCGTTAAGGAACATCTATCTGTCCGGAGTCTTGTCGGTTTGTTTGATCTGTCCCACATGGGAGAAATTGAAGTGTCTGGACAGGGGGCAAACGAATTGGTGCAGAAACTCAGCACAAACGATGCCAGTCGTTTAAGCGATGGGCGTGTGTTGTACACGCTATTCTGCAATGAAACAGGCGGAATTGTTGACGACCTGCTCATTTACCGACAGGCTGATAACCACTATATGCTGGTGGTCAATGCCGCCAATATTGAAAAAGACCTGGCGTGGGTGGAGACCTGTAACGACACAGGCGCAGAAGTCAAAGATCTATCCCAGGATACAGCGCTCATTGCACTACAAGGTCCAAAATCAATAGATATTTTGAACCTTTTTGTTCCCGAACGGGATGTTTCTCAAATTTCGTTTTTTCGGTTCGTAGTCGACAAAGTCGCGCGGATACCCGCTATAATTTCACGAACAGGGTATACCGGTGAAACCGGTTTTGAGTTATATGTTAACGCAAGCACGGCAGAAGACTTATGGAAAGTGCTCTATCCCGCTGTAATTGCAGCAGAAGGGCATCCGATAGGACTTGGCGCACGCGACACGTTACGCCTTGAAGCCGGACTCCGTCTCTACGGCATGGATATGAACGACGACACGAACCCGTTTGAGGTTGGGTTGGATCGATTCGTCAAACTTAAGAATCGGCAATTTATCGGCAAAAGGGCACTCCTATCAGAAAAAAAGAAGGGCATCACGAAACAGATGATCGGATTTCAGATGCTTGACCGCGCTGTAGCACGCCCGGGTTATACCGTCTATCAGCAGGGTAAACACATAGGCAATGTGACCAGCGGTGCCCCGTCGCCGACTCTCAAATGTAGCATCGGGTTCGCTTCGATTGAAAGTAGTAGGCACGCGCCGTCGTGCCGTAACACAACCCAAAACATTGATATAGAAATTCGTGGTAAGATGCACCCCGCAAAAATTGTGAAGGTGCCTTTTCTTTCAACAGGAACGTGATTTTTTCACACAGATATAATATATGTAGTCTGCCTATCTCGGCATTAATTTAACCGAAATCCAGCACGGACCTCGTCTGTGCTGACCAGATTAAATAGTTAAAAAGATGATTCTACAAAATTTAAAATACATGGAAAGCCATGAATGGGCAAAGCAGGAAGGCGACATTGTTACTATCGGTATCAGCGATTACGCGCAATCCGAAATCCAAGATATCGTCTACGTCGAATTGCCCGAAGTCGGTACTGAACTCACACAGAAAACAGAGTTCGGCGTGATAGAATCTGTCAAAGCCGCATTTGACCTCTATGCTCCTGTCAGTGGGGAGGTTATTGCGGTGAACGAATCCCTCCTCGATGCCCCTGAACAGGTTAATGAATCCCCTTACGATGACGGATGGTTTCTGAAAATTAGGATGACTGACGACAGCGAACTTGACGCGCTTCTGGATGCCGAAAGTTATCAGGCACATATTGAGGCGGAACATGGATAAAAAACTGAAAAACGGAAGATCCTTCGCAGATCGACACATCGGGCCCCGTTCAGAAGATATTGAACTGATGTTGTCAACACTCGGCTATTCTTCAATGGCTGATTTCATTGAAGATGTTGTGCCAGCGGACATTCGTTTATCCGTCCCTTTGCGTTTAAATGGTGATGCGACTGGGCTTTCAGAGTTAGAGGTGCTTGCTGCCCTAAAGAAACTCGCCTCCGAAAATGAGGTTTTCCGTTCCTTTATTGGAATGGGGTACTATAATTGCTTTGTTCCGCCAGTCATCCAGCGAAATATTCTGGAAAATCCCGGTTGGTATACCCAATACACCCCCTACCAAGCCGAGATTTCACAGGGACGTTTGGAGGCATTGCTTAACTTCCAAACAATGGTAATTGATTTAACCGGTTTACCCGTCGCGAATGCCTCCCTCTTAGATGAGGCAACCGCCGCCGCTGAGGCGATGGGAATGTGTGTTGCGAATGTACCACAGAAGATCAGTCGAAACTTTTTTGTGTCAGAAACCTGTCATCCACAAACAATCGCTGTCCTACAAACACGCGCTGAACCCCTCGGTATTGAATTACAAATCGGTGATCATCGCGAGGTCAATTTTGACACACCGATCTTAGGTGCCATCGTGCAATATCCGGCTACAGATGGGGCGATTTACGATTACAGTGCGTTCGCTAAACAAGTACATGCCGCTGGTGGTTTATTCGTTACTGCGACGGATCTACTGGCACTAACGCTCTTACGTCCTCCTGGGGAATTCGGCGCTGACATCACCATCGGTAGCGCGCAGCGATTTGGGGTGCCGCTCGGATACGGCGGTCCGCATGCAGCTTTTCTTTCCACACATGAAGAACTTAAACGTAGTATTCCCGGACGGATTGCGGGGGTTTCTCAAGATGCGACCGGCAAACCCGCGATCCGTCTGGCACTCCAAACGCGGGAGCAGCACATCCGACGCGAAAAAGCCACGAGTAATATATGCACCGCACAGGTCCTCCTCGCTGTAATGGCGGGGATGTACGCGGTTTATCATGGACCTACCGGACTTAAGCATATCGCTGAACGCGTCCACTCACTTACTTGCACATTACGGACAAGGCTTGAAGAACTGGGATTTACAACAGGCACAGCCCCCTGTTTTGATACGCTTTCTGTTACGATCCCAGCGGAAGTAACAGCAGAATTGCTCGCTTCTGCACGTGCGCGGGAAATAAATCTTCGGGCAATTGATTCAACGCATATCGGCATCTCTTTAGACGAAACAACAACACCACTTGATGTTGAAGAAATTTTGCAAATATTTGGGGCACAGACACGCTTGGAAAACGTTCCCGGTAGGAGCGAGCTCCAGCTTGCGATCCCTATAGATTTGCAACGCACGAGTGCCTACCTTACGCATCCAGTGTTCAACAGTTACCACTCTGAAACCGAGATGCTTCGCTATATCCACAAACTTCAAACCAAAGACCTCTCCCTTGTGAATGCTATGATACCGCTCGGTTCTTGCACCATGAAACTCAATGCTACGGCGGAGATGGTCCCGGTAACATGGAACGAATTTGGCGGATTGCACCCCTTCGCACCACAAAAACAGGCAAAGGGGTATCAGCATCTATTTTCACAATTGGAGACGTGGTTAGCTGAAATAACGGGTTATAGTGGTATCTCATTGCAGCCGAATGCGGGTTCGCAAGGTGAATATGCCGGACTGTTAGTCATACGAAAATACCACCAGAGTCGCGGAGAGTCGCATCGTAATGTCTGTCTAATACCAACATCTGCGCACGGTACGAATCCTGCAAGTGCTGTGATGGCGGGAATGCAAGTGGTCGTCGTGGCATGCGATACAGATGGAAATATTGATCTCGAGGATCTCGAATTAAAAGCTGACGAGCATCGTGAAAATCTTGCAGCTGCCATGATTACATACCCTTCAACACACGGGGTCTTTGAAGAAAAAATCCGAGAAATTTGCGATATTGTTCATCAATCCGGTGGACAGGTCTACATGGACGGTGCGAATCTGAATGCGCTTGTTGGCATCGGGCAGCCTGCGGATATTGGCGCGGATGTCTGCCATTTGAATCTCCACAAAACTTTCTGTATCCCACACGGTGGTGGCGGTCCGGGGATGGGACCCATTGGGGTCAAGGCACATCTCACAGATTTCTTGCCAACACATCCCCTTGTCCCTGTCGGGGGTGATGCTGGCATTGGTGCCGTATCCGCTGCGCCGTGGGGAAGTCCAGGAATCCTGCCTATCTCATGGGCTTATGTAGCCATGATGGGACCGCAAGGACTTACAGCAGCGACAGAAGTCGCGATCCTGAACGCCAACTATATTGCCAAACGGCTTGCACCACATTATCCCGTCCTTTATACCGGAAAAAATGGCTTAGTGGCACACGAATGTATCATTGATTTACGTGCCTTCAAGAAAAGTGCCGATATAGATGTGACGGATGTCGCAAAGCGACTGATGGATTATGGATTCCACGCCCCGACTGTCTCTTGGCCCGTCTTGGGAACGATGATGATTGAACCGACGGAAAGCGAATCGAGAGCGGAGTTAGAGCGGTTCTGCGATGCCCTCATCTCAATTCGTGAAGAGATAGCGGAGATTGAGACAGGCACTGCTGATCGGGCAGACAATGTGTTGAAGAACGCACCGCACACCGTAGAAACGGTTACACAATCCGAGTGGGAGCATTCCTATACCCGTGAAAAAGCCGCATTTCCGAAACCTTGGGTGCGGGATGCTAAATTTTGGCCCGCAGTCGCACGTATCAACGAGGTTTATGGCGACAGGAATTTGATGTGTGCCTGCCCACCGTTGGATGCATATTAAATCAATCGTGAAACAAGGATTAGTATGCTTAAGGTAAAATTAAAAAATGAAAGCGATAATTATAGGTGCAGGAGAGGTTGGGTTCCATATTGCCAAACTTCTCACTGTCCAGGCTAACGATGTTGTTCTCATTGATGAATCCGATGCCGCTTGTGCTCGGGTTAACGAACAATTGGACTTGCAAACGCTGCACGGACCGGGAGCCTCCCCGCGCCTTCTCAAGACCGCAGGCATTGAGGAAGCCGATCTCCTGATTGCCGTTACGAATAGCGATGAAATTAATATGCTCGCCTGTCAGATAGCTGACAGATACAGCGTCAGCACAAAAATCGCGCGTGTTTCAAGTCCTGACTACTTCTCCACAGAGAGTGGACTGACCCCGAAAGACTTCGGTATCGATCTACTGGTGAGTCCAGAGCAACGCTGCATTGCTGAATTTGTCCGGCTCTTGCAGATACCTGAGGCACGAGAAATTGTCGACTTTGAAGACGGAAAAGTCCAACTCGTTTCCTTTCGTGCCAGACAGTCAAACCCCTTAATAGGAAAATCGCTCGCCGAATTGGACGCAAGTGGGCTGCTCGCAGATATCCGCTTCGCTGCCATCAGTCGGCGTGGCAATCCGAATAACGGTAACCCGATCAGTAACGGCAACAGGCACATTATCATCCCGAGAGGGGCAGATGCCCTGCAACAAGGGGATGAAGCATTTGTCATCGGCAGTTCGCTGGCAGTTGAGCAATTGTTACGTATTAGTGGTATCACATTTAACCAGCAACTCGATCGTGTTATCATTGTGGGGGCAAGTCCCATTGGGATTGGACTCGCCCGTGTGCTTGAAGAAAATGACACCGATGTCAAACTCATTGAAGCCGATCAAGCCCAAGCGCGTCTGGCATCCCAACGCCTCAAGCGCACCACCGTTTTGCAAGGCGATTATCTTCAATACAGACTCCTTGAAGAAGCAGGTGTAGAGGGTGTTAATGGATTCGTCTCCGTCACAGGGGACGATGAAAACGACATTATGGCATGCATGACCGCTAAAGAGAACGGTGCCCAACGGGTCCTCGCGCTCGTGCAGCGTCCCCGTTATCTCCCTCTGTTGGCGCGTATTCCGAGACTCGATGGCGCGGTGAGTCGACATCTCACGGTTGTTAGCAATATCCTGCGGCTCATCCGTCGCGGAAATATCATTTCTGTTGCATCGCTTCACGGAATAGATGCGGAAGTCATCGAAATTGTCGCTGGTGTCAACGCGAAGATTGTCCACAAGGAACTCATCTCTTTCAAAACAAAATTTCCAGAAAACGCCTTTATCGGTGCCGTCCTTCGACGGGAAAAACTCATGATTCCAACCGGTCAGTCTGTTATCCAACCTGCAGATCGCGTGATCGTCTTTAGTATGCCCGACGCGATTCCAATTGTCGAAGACCTGTTCGCGGAGCGGAGAGACTAAAGGTTGTCAATTACCTATTACAATGAGTCTTAAATTAATCGCTTATACGCTTGGTAATTTACTTATCTGTCTCGCCGGAACGATGCTGCTCCCTTTGGGAGTGGCTATCTATTATCAGACGAGAGCAGGTGAAGTCGAGAGCGATTTGTCGGCTTTTGTCATCTCAGCGATACTCACCTTAGTTGTTGGTTTGGTTCTCCGCTTTAGTATTCGTGCACGACAGGAAGAACTCGGCATACGCGAAGGCTTTGCGGTTGTCGCTTTGGGATGGGTGACAGTTGCCCTTTTTGGATCGCTCCCCTACATATTTGCAGACGTGTTTCGCAGTGAAGGTCGCTCCCCGTGGGTAGAATTTTCCTTCTGTTATTTTGAATCTATGGCAGGGTTCTCGACGACGGGTGCGACTGTCCTCACCGAAATTGAGCATCTTTCACACGCCGTGCTCTTCTGGCGGAGCCTTTCCCACTGGCTGGGTGGCATGGGAATTGTTGTGCTTGCCGTCGCCATTCTTCCGATGCTCGGCATCGGGGGTATGCAGCTTTTTCGCGCCGAGGCTCCCGGACCGCAGACCGATCGACTCACCCCGCGTATCGCACAAACCGCTAAACTTCTCTGGGGTGTTTATCTCCTGCTCTCTTTTTTAGAAACAGCACTCCTGATGCTCGGCGGCATGTCCCTCTTTGACGCGCTCTGCCACACCTTCGGTACAATGGCAACGGGTGGGTTTTCAACGAAGAACCAGAGCATCGGGCACTACAACAGTGTTTATGTTGACATGGTCATCAGTTTCTTCATGTTTCTCGGCGGAACCAATTTCGCGCTGCATTATCGTGCGCTTCGGGGGGATGTCAAAGCCTATTTCCAAGATACAGAATTCAAATTCTACTGTATTGTTATCGCAGTGAGTATTACCCTAATTTCGTGGAATACCATCAGGTTTCAGGTCGATGGGAATATTCCTTATGATTCAATGTGGACATCGCTACGCTATGCTACGTTTCAGGTGATGTCTATCATCACGACCACTGGCTATGGGACGGCTGACTTTGAGCAGTGGCCCGCCCTCTCCCAATTCATTTTAGTGACACTTATGTTCTACGGCGGGTGTGCGGGTTCCACCGGCGGCGGTATGAAGCAGGTTCGATTCCTACTCCTTATTAAACAGAGTCGCGCCGAAATTAAGCGCCTCCTTTTCCCGCATGCTGTGCTCCCTATTCGCGTTAACGATCGAGTCGTTCCCCCTGAAGTGATGACAAATGTTCTCGGTTTCTTTTTCTTTTTCATCGGGATTTTTGCGATTGTAACGTGCATTATGGCAACTTTGGGACTTGATCTTGTGAGTGCCGCAGGTGCGACAATCGCTACACTCGGAAACATCGGTCCCGGTCTCGGCAGCGTGGGTCCCACCGATAACTACGCCCATATTCACACGGCTGGAAAATACATCCTGTCTTTCTGTATGTTACTGGGACGTTTAGAACTTTATACCGTGCTTATCCTTTTTTCACCGAACTTCTGGAAACGATGATTTTAATTTTACCTTGCGGATAAGCGTCATAGTCTATATTTTGAAAGTTTTTGATTTCGAGTCGTCCTCCATTACATTACGGACTTGCGGTTCGATTTTAAAAAGGATGATCAGAATACGCAAAAACCTGCGCGTAATGAAATTAGGTTTCCTTAAAGGGAACTTGGAAACCCACTTGACATGCGGGGTAGGTTTGTGTCACACTTTAAAATATTCCGTGAAACAATATGAAACAATATCTGTAGGACTTACGCATTTCCTCTTAAAGTCCGCCTGATAAGGGGGATTTAGGGGGTTAAATCACTGAGATATCGCCTTTTTTGGTAAAGTATTTTGCTTTTTTACTCAATTTGCGTGAGTCCTGATCTGAACTTAACGGAGGCACTCTATGAAATCCATAGGTATTGTAGTCCTAACTTTTCTATTACCGTTCTCTGCCTCGGCAGGAACATTCCTGGAAACCTTCGATGACAGAGATTTAGAAGGATGGCAAGAACTTGTCCAGTTGAATAATGCCCCCGTTTCTTGGGAAACCGTCCATGACGAACTTCACGCCGTAAGTCATGAGACGTATCTGAGCCTACTCACGATTGGGAATGATACATGGGAAGATTACACCTTTGAGTTTGATGTCAAGCCACTAAAAAAACACGGCAGGGGTGCTATAGCAATTGCAGCACGAGTTAAAGGGAGTGTGTTATTCTACTGTAGCTTTGCGGACCCAGTGGTTTTAGGGGATGTCGATCCTCTCCCCGGATCACTTTTGAGTTGTATGACGGGCGATTTGCACGATGTAGAATTTGTAGCCCTCTACTTTGAACCTCATCCGATTTTAAAATTGAACAAGTGGTCGCATCTCAAGTTAAGCGTTAAAGAGAAACACTTCATTTTTTCGCTAAATGGTAAGAAAATTGCAGAAACCGGAGATGATTTTGCCCTGATGCATAACGGTCAAAAAATTGAGACAAAAGTAGGCAAACTGACTGGCTTTCTGACCGGCGGTGTCGGTTTCGGTCTTGCAAATTATACAGCACTTTTTGATAATATTACCGTCACTGGCGATAGTATTCCAAACAGCGGCGAATTTGCCGTAACACCCGGTGGAAAACTCACAACTGTGTGGGGACACCTGAAGAAGTTTTAGGTATAGAAATAAGAGGCTATTTTCTCCGATTTGATCTGAAGTTACTTGGCCTTTGCTTTACATTTGGAGCACAGGACGAAAACTCAATAATTTAAAAAAATGAATACAGATAAACTCCGCAGGGAGTATAGAGCAGATAACGGACACCTGCTTGAAGAGAACGTTTCCCTTGATCCGTTTGAACAATTTGAAAAATGGTTCGCAGATGCGATTGCCACCAAACTCGACCTACCGGATGCGATGACGTTAGCAACAGCAACGCCGCAAGGTATTCCTTCCGCTCGAATGGTGGTCCTCAGAGGTTTCGATGCGAGAGGCTTCTGTTTCTACACCGATTACGGGAGCCAAAAGGGCAAGGAACTTGCTGAGAATCCGAACGCCGCGTTGGTATTCTATTGGCGCGAACTCGATCGGCAGGTGCGAAGCACTGGCACGGTCGAAAAAATGACAGCGGAGGAATCAGATGCTTACTTCGCCAGCCGTCCTATAAGCAGTCAACTCGCCGTGTGGACAGAACGTCAGAGCCTCGTGATTTCAGGACGAGAACATCTCACAGAAGGATATCAACGAGCGGAACAGACGTATTCACAGGATACCATTCCTCGTCCACCACAGTGGGGTGGATACCGACTCGTGCCGAATCTATTTGAATTTTGGCAGGGGTGTCCGAACCGCCTCCATGATAGGCTCTGTTATACGTTACAGTCCGATGGAACGTGGGAAATGATACGTCTATCGCCATAGAATTTGTAAATATTTATTTTCTTCTAAAAAAAACTTGACAATGTTTTTGAAATATGAGAAACTATTAAGCATATTAGAAAATTGTGTTTCTGAGTCTGCATTAACTTTTAACTTTGGCAAAGTTCGTGAGCCAATATTAAGATGTATGAGGGCAAAATAGATTAGAAACAATGTTAATAGATTATCTTCCAATTTTACTATTAGGACTCTTCGCAGTCCTCTTTGCGGGTATTAATCTCGCCCTAACCCATATTCTTGGACCCAAACGCCCGAACCGCGTTAAACTCTCCGTTTACGAATCTGGTGTCCGCCCCGTCGGCGATGCAAGACAACGTTTTACAATTCGGTTTGATCTCGTCGCGATGCTCTTTATCATCTTCGATATTGAGGTGGTATTCCTCTATCCGTGGGCAGTGGTCTTCAAGAAATTCTCTGAAACGAGTGGTTTATTTATTTTAATTGAGATGCTGGTGTTTATCGGTATTCTGCTTCTCGGCTATATCTATGCTTGGAAGAAAGGAGGCTTAACATGGGATTAGATTTTGTTGGACGCGGTGTCGGAGAGACGGATGGAAATATCATCACAACGAGTATAGAGAAGGTGGTCAACTGGGGACGTAAGAATTCCTTGTGGCCCATGCCGTTCGGAACAGCGTGTTGCGCCATTGAGATGATGGCGACCTTGGCTTCCAAATACGACCTTTCTCGCTTCGGTTCTGAAGCGATCCGCTTTTCACCCCGTCAATCGGATCTGCTCATCGTTTCCGGCAGGATTTCCATCAAGATGATGCCGGTGCTAAAACGTATCTATGACCAGATGCCGGATCCGAAGTGGGTGATTTCGATGGGGGCATGCGCTTCCTGCGGCGGTGTGTTTGACACCTATACCCTCATCCAAGGCGTTGATCAGTTCATCCCGGTGGATGTTTATATACCTGGATGCCCGCCACGTCCCGAAGATCTCATCGATGCCGTGATGCAAGTGCAGCAGAAAATTACCAGTGGTGCTTCACCTAAGGGAGTAGAGGCAGTCGTATGAATGAAGAGAAAGAAGTTGAAGAACAGTCGAAACCGCTCGTACTTGAAAAATTAGAGGAACATCACGCAGATGCTCTCTTGGCACAAGACGAAATGCGCGGCACTGCCGTCGTTGTTGTTCGTAAAGAACAGGCTTACACCGTATTGGAGTATCTGAAAACGGATGCTGAACTCGCCTATACCTTTCTCGTTGATGTTACCGCAGTCGACAATTCTCAGATGGAATCCGAGTTGATGCAGTTTGACTATGCAAGGTTTATGGTCGTCTATCAGCTCTATTCCTATCAGGGACAGTGTCGTCTCCGAGTAAAGGTCCCTGTCCATGAAAGTGACTTAAGCATTCCATCTGTGACTGCATTGTGGAAAGGTGCGAACTGGCTGGAACGTGAGGCCTACGACATGTTCGGTATCAATTTTGAGGGACACCCCGATCTTCGCCGGATCCTGATGCCGGACGATTTTGAAGGACACCCGCTCCGTAAGGATTATCCACTCCGCGGACGTGGCGAGCGCGAACGCTTTAATTTTGATAAACAGAATGTCTAAACGGTTGTCAATTGTCGGTTCGGTGAACCAACGGTATGAAACCCTTATGGACTTCCCCGTCTACGAAAAATCTTTCGGTAATCGATGAAAGAGGTTTCTTGTGGCAGGCATCAAACCGATAACCGCTGCCAGTTGCTTTTGTCCGATAACTGAAAACTGATAACTATAAAAAAAGGAGTACTTTATGCAAGGTGGGCTGGAACGCGCCACAGGTGAGAAGATGGTCCTCAGCTTCGGTCCGCAACATCCGGCAACGCATGGCACCCTTCGCATTGTGTTAGAACTTGATGGCGAATCCGTTCTGAAGGCGACACCACATGCCGGCTACCTGCATACCGGATTTGAGAAACTCGGTGAACACTTGGATTACAACCAGTACATCGTTGTAACCGACCGGATGAACTATCTGTCGCCGTTGTCTAACAATTTCGGCTATGTGCTTGCCGTTGAGCAGCTGCTCGACATTGAGGTCCCAAAACGGTGTCAATACATCCGTATATTGATGGCGGAGCTCTCACGACTCGCAGATCACCTCTTATGGTTGGGAACTGCCGCCTTGGACTTGGGGGCATTCTCTGTATTCCTCTATAGTTTCCGCGAACGCGAGAAGTTGTATAGCATCTTTGAAAAGACGACCGGCGCGCGGTTGACAACCAGTTACACGCGTATTGGCGGTGTGCTTCGCGACCTCTATGCTGGGTGTGAAGAAGATGTGCGCGAATTCGTCAATAACTTCCCGAAGGCGTTGAAGGAGACCCATACGCTCCTCACACGAAACCGTATCTGGATGGATCGGACGAAAGGGGTCGGTTCCATTTCAGCTGATGATGCCATCAACTATGGATTAACAGGTCCCTGCCTGCGAGCCGCCGGTGTAGCGCATGATATACGCAAGGCTGAACCGTATTCCAGTTACGATGAGGTCACATTTGATGTCCCAGTTGGAACGAATGGTGATGCTTACGATCGCTATCTTGTCCGGATGGAGGAGATGATCCAGAGTTGCGGTATCGTTACCCAAGTCTTGGATAATATGCCTGACGGACCCGTCAATGTTGAGAATAACAAGATCACGATGCCGAATAAGTCCGATGCTTACGGACATATTGAGGGTTTAATCCATCACTTTAAGGTTGTCATGGACGGGCACGGTGTCGAAACGCCGAAGGGTGAGCATTATTGTGCAACCGAGTCACCGAACGGCGAACTCGGATTTTATATCGTCAGTGATGGCAGCGGCACGGCTTATCGCATCCGCATCCGTCCACCGAGTTTCTTGCACTTCCAAGCACTCCCCCACATGTTGGAGGGCGGAATGGTTTCCGATACCGTGGCTGTCTTGGGAAGTCTGAATGTCATCGCCGGAGAATTGGATCGGTAACTCTGTCAAAGCCTGCTGTCTGTTTTAGGAGGGTTCAATGGAGCTCAAAGGCATTATGCTTTTCGTCAAAGACATGAAAACTGTCATAGCGTTTTACAGAGATGTTATCGGATTGACGCCTGACGAAGATCAACCGTTCCCGGAACACCGTTTTTTTCGCTTTAACGCGGGTGCTTGCACATTGTGCCTCCATAGTGCGAGCAAACCCAACGAAGGCAGACAGAAGCTCATGTTTCACGTTGAAAGCGTGAGCGCCGTTCATCAGCACATAAAATCGAAAGGGAAACGATTACGAAAGCTTGAGAACGAGGATGGGCATGCCATTTTCGACATCCGCGATCCAGAAGGCAATCGTATTCAGTTTTACGGCAACTACTAAAATGGACAATATTTAGTTTTAACCTGACTGATTCAGATCCATTCAATTTATAACCAATGTACTTTGAAATCATTGGCACAATCGAAAACATTGAAACGATTGCCGTGGGTGGACGAATCCGTGAAATTCAAAGGCTTCGTAAACAATATGGTTCTGGAAGATGGCGGAAGCTTAAAGGTATTGCCTATATTCGCCTGACGAAAGGTAGTATTCGGAGAGCAGAGGTTCATTGGTATGAAGCTCATGGAATTGGTAAAAAGAAGATGAAAATCAAACGATTTCTGGACTAAAATTATGGAAAAAAAACTATTAGAAACCCAATTCGTGCTTTGCATCGAAAATAGAGACTGTGAGGACATAGAGAAGCGGAAATTCTACCAACTTTTGCCTGACGTAGAAGCGGCTCGCGAGGGATATCTGCGAGTTGTTGATGAATCTCAGGAAGACTATCTGTATCCTGAATCTTATTTCATTTTTGTTGAACTGCCTCGCAAAGTACAGGAGGCATTTGTAGCAGCAGATTAATATCAGTAAAATGTTACACTTTTCGCTAAATTATTTTTTTTACGACGGAGAATCAGATAAAAAAACATGGATAAACCCTTGTCGTTACAAGGGTTTCTGCTGAATATCTTTTGTACACTAAATGTTACACAATCGTAACATTTTAAATGAAAAAGAAACTATTAGAAACCCAATTCGCGCTTTGCATCGAAAACTCTGGAGCGAAAAGCGTCAAAGCACAAACCACATCCTTTAACCGCAAGGAAAGTTAAAAATATGTCAGATGAACTCATTCAAATTGAAACGCCTTTCGCGTTTAATGAAGAGAACCAACGTGAATTCAACGCGTTGATAGGGCGGTATCCCGTTAAAGAAGCGGCGATGCTACCGACGCTTCATCTCGCGCAAAGGCAAGCAGGGTACATCACCCCTGCCGTCATGAAGTATGTCGCCGAGCAGCTCGAGGTGTCCGTGATGAAGGTCAAGGATGTCGTCACGTTCTACCCAATGTTCTTTGAGGAACCGGTAGGTGAGTACGTGATTCGAGTATGCCATACATTGCCTTGCGCGTTGCGAGACTGTAAAGGCGTTTTGGAGCATCTTAAAGCGAAATTGGACACGGACATTGCGGCCGAAACCAATCTCGCCAAAGGCACAACCCCTGATGGGAAGTTCACGCTCATGAAAGTGGAATGCCTTGCCTCATGTGATGTCGCTCCTGTTATTATGGTGAATGACGATTTGTATAAGAATTTAACCCCGGAAAAAATTGATGAAATCATAGATAATCTGTAGAGGAGATAGTATGGTAGAAGAAAGACGAATTCTCTACGAGCATCTGGATGTGCCTGATATTAACACGTTCGATGTCTTTCGGCAATACGACGGTTACACCCGTTTTGAAAAGGCAATCACGGAATATCAACCAGAGGATATTGCAAAAATGGTGATGGATTCCGGGTTGAAGGGTAGAGGCGGTGCCGGATTTTCGACAGGCTTGAAATGGAGTTTCGTTCCAAGAGACATAAAACCGTGTTATCTCTGTTGCAATGCCGACGAAAGTGAACCAGGGACGTTTAGTAATCGCTACGTTTTGGAAAAGAATCCACACCTATTGATCGAGGGTATCCTGATTTGCTGCTATGCAATGGGCATCGAGACGACGTATGTCTATATTCGCGGTGAATTCACACTCGGGAAAAAGATGTTGGATGCCGCTATCAAGGAAGCTTACGAGAAAGGGTACCTCGGCAAAGATATCCGCGGCACTGGACTTAACATCGACATCTATACACACCCAGGCGCCGGTGCCTACATCTGTGGCGAGGAGACGGGACTCATTGAATCGCTTGAGGGTAAACGTGGGCAACCGCGGAACAAACCGCCGTTCCCTGCTGTTGAAGGCGTATTTGGAAAACCCACCGTCGTCCAGAATGTTGAGACGTTGTGTAACCTACCCTTCATCGTTGGCAACGGCGTTGAGTGGTACACCCAGATGGGACCGACGTATGCCGATACGCGCGCGAATCCGCCGACACCCGACCCCAACACAGGCACGAAGCTTTATTGCATCAGTGGCGATGTTAACGAACCCGGTGTTTATGAGCTCGATCTCGGTTTGACCTGTTCAGAACTCATTGAAGTCGCAGGTGGACTGCGCGGCGAAGAGGTGAAAGCAGTTATCCCTGGTGGGAGTTCCGCCCCGATTTTAACACATTACGAGTTGGACACACGCCTTGATTTTACCTCGCTCACGCTTGCTAAGTCAATGCTCGGCTCCGGGGGCATCATTGTCATGAACGAGACCCGGAATATCGTCGATTGCCTGCTCAATATCATGAAGTTCTACGCCCATGAATCGTGTGGACAGTGTACGCCGTGCCGCTGGGGAACTCCGTGGGTGCGAGATATTGTGCAACGTATCGCCGATGGAGATGGGCGAAAAAGCACGATGACACGTCCTAAGTTCGGTGTCGCTGAAAATGGTAGATGGGGTGATACCGGTGAGACAGAAGAGATCTACGAGGACTTAGATTTGCTGGAAAGTGTCGCCAATAACATTGCGAATGTGGATACGATGACCTGGAATACGATTTGCGTCTTTGGTATCGCAGTTTCCTGGCCCGCCGTGAGTTATCTGCGCAAGTTTCGACCCGAATTTGAAGCCGCTATCCGAGAAGGGAAACTTGTCACGCTACCTGTTGCTGAGGCGACTGTCCCACCGGAAGAAAATTACGCATATCAACAGCGGTTTATTCCGAAGGAGTTCGCTGACCTATAAGGAAAAATTAAAAAATGGCATTTGTTAAACTGAATGACCTCGAGATAGAGGTTGAAGATGGAACGAATGTAGTCGAGGCAGCAAGGGAACACGGTATTGAAGTCCCTCACTACTGTTATCACCCCGGGTTGAGCCGTCCTGCAAACTGCAGAATGTGTCTCGTTGAACCGCATGTCTTCTTTCCACCTGCTGGTGCCATCGTCCCGGATCGGCAACTCGCAACCGGGTGTACCACGGTGCTGAGAACGGCACCGCCCGATAGGAAACTTGATGGGAAATACGACTTTATTGTCCGCACAGATAGCGAGCGCGTCAAAAAGGCACGCGCGGACATATTGGAATTTCTGCTGGTGCATCACCCACTTGATTGCCCCGTCTGTGATCAGGCTGGTGAGTGCGATTTGCAAGACTACTCACATCGACATGGACATGATAAGAGTCGCTATCTTGAGGTCAAAAATGTTCCACCTAAGAAAGACCTGGGGCCTGATGTATTGCTCTACGCGACACGCTGCGTTGTCTGCACCCGGTGTATCCGATTTGCTGACGAGGTTTCCGGAACGGGGGAATTGGGCTTAGTTCACCGCGGTTCCCACGATGAAATTGATATCCCACGCAGCCACGAGGGTGTTCCCCTGCAGGTACTGGATAACAAATTGGCAGGAAATGTTGTTGATATCTGTCCCGTTGGGGCATTGATTAGCAAAGACTTCCTGTTCAAGTCGCGTCCATGGTTCTTGGAGAAAGCGAACAGCGTCTGTTCAGGGTGTAGTGTCGGTTGCAATATCACCGTAGAATATAAAGCCGACGGTGTTTACAGACTCAAGCCGCGCTTCCACGAAGACATCAACCAACATTGGATCTGTGACGATGGTCGCCTCGGTTACCACTATGTCAACAGCGATGACCGGCTCCAACTTCCGCTTAAACGGGTTGACGACGCACTCACGCCAACACATTGGGCAGATGCCTTAGCGACGATTACAGAAAAATTGTCGGACATAGAAACTGAAGATATTGTTGTTATCGGCTCTGCACAGGGCACCAATGAAGACAACTACGTCTTACAGCAGTTTGCACATGATGTCCTGAAAACAACGCAGTTGGGACTCTTTGGGCAGCTGCCAGGTGAAGCACACAAGTTCCCACAATTTACAATCGAAGCCGACAAGAATCCAAACACGGCGGGAGCACGAACGATACTGGGTTCCGCGAATGGGAACACCGTTTTAGAGGGTGATGCGCTTTGGGAAAAGGTATCGAGTGCCAAAGTCGTTTACCTCGTGAGTGGTGCACCGGAACGTCCGCTTGAAGATGCTGAAAAAGCTGCATTGGAGAGCGTCGATTTCCTTGTTGTGCAAGATGTTTTGCCTTCAGAAGTAACCCAGTTTGCTGATGTCGTCCTACCAGGGACAACCTTCGCAGAGAAAGATGGCACCTTCACCAACTCTACAGGGTGGGTACAACGCATTCGTAAGACGATTGATCCGCCGGGCGAAGCACGTGTGGATTGGGAAATTACGCAGCAGCTTGCCAAGCAGTTGGGCGGCGAGATGAACTATCACTTTGCGGGTGAAATCGCATTGGAAATTGCTGAGAATGTACCCGGCTATGCTGATGCAACACATCAAAAAATTGGAGATGCTGGGATTAAGTTAGCAGACAGCGATCAGTAAAAAGGAATATTTAAAATATGGAAAATTTCCCTCTCGTTTTAATCATCAGTTCAATCGTCAAGATTCTCATCGTTGTCCATCTGCTGCTTATTGGCGTGATGGTAATGATCTGGGCAGAACGACGGGTGAGCGGATGGATGCAGGATCGGTTGGGACCCAACCGGGTTGGCCCGCAAGGACTCCTCCAACCTATCGCAGATGGGCTTAAGTTCCTGTTTAAAGAGGACCTCATCCCAGATCACGTGGATAAGCCGCTTTATGTGATGGCACCCGCAATGCTGTTAGTCCCGGCACTTGTGGCGGTCGCAGTCGTGCCATTTGGGAGTGCTATTACGGTATTTGGGCATGAAATACCGCTCCAGATTGCAGATATTAACATCGGTATTCTGTATATATTGGCGATAACGTCCCTTGGGGTCTATGGCGTTGTGCTCGGGGCATGGGCATCTAATAACAAGTATTCCCTTCTGGGGGGTCTACGTTCTTCTGCGCAGATGATTAGTTACGAACTAACGCTCGGATTGGGTATTATCGGAATACTGATGCTAACGAGTTCTCTCAGTCTGCGGACAATCGCAGTAGAACAAGGTGCCTATCCGTGGCAGTGGAATTTCCTGATTCACTTTCCGGCATTTCTGGCGTTTACAACAGCGATGTTCGCAGAAACCAACCGATTGCCCTTTGACCTCGCTGAAGCGGAACAGGAGCTTGTCGCCGGCTATCACACCGAATACAGTAGCATGAAATTCGCAATGTTTTTTATGGCTGAATATATGAACATGATTGTTGGGTCTGCCGTGACAGTGACGCTCTTCTTAGGCGGATGGCATTTCTTCGGTTTAGAAAATATGGGCGGTCCTGTATGGAGCGGACTGATCTCGTTCGGTATCTTTTTTGTCAAAACAGCGATTTTCCTGTTCGTGTTTATCTGGGTGCGTTGGACGCTCCCGCGATTCCGCTACGACCAACTCATGAACTTCGGTTGGAAATTCCTGTTACCTGTCGCCTTGACTTCAATTGTCGTAACCGGCATTTTATGGATAACGACTAACTCTCGCCTCATCGTGGGTATTGGTAATGTCGTCTCCGCGTTTATTGTTGTATCCATTGTCGCGAGTCTCCTTGTAATGAAGACACCTAAGCCGGCAATCCAAGATAGCGACAATCGGCTCACACCGTCCGCTCTCGACGCAATAGAATAGGAGGCATGCGTATGAATGCAGAACAGATTCTATTTATTCTCTTTGGGGCGGTCTCGCTGATTGGCGCGATTGCTGTCATCTCGTTTCGACATCCGATTTATAGCGCGCTTTCCCTCATTGTAACGTTCTTCGCACAAGCGGGACTTTTCGTCCTGCTCGGCGCACATTTCGTCGCGGCTGTCCAAGTCATCGTCTACGCTGGCGCGATTATGGTCCTGTTCCTGTTTGTGATTATGCTCTTGAACTTGGGGACCCTCTCGGCGAAAGGGGCTATTGGAACGAAACTGAAGGGATTCGCTATTATTTTAGGTATCCTTCTCGCCGCCGAAGGTATCTACATCGCAGTAAATGCCCTGAATGACACCGCAGTGGCATCGGCAGAACCTGCAGCGATCACGACAACCACTTATGACATTGGCGAACTCCTGTTCAGCAAGTATCTCTTACCTTTTGAGGTTACTTCGCTTATTCTGTTAGCGGCATTGATTGGCGTTATTGTCTTAGTAAAACGCGATAGCGAAGTAGAAAACTAAATTCAGCGATCAATAGTCAATAGGTGAGCTGTTTTCTTCACAACATCAAAAACGTAGCCTGGAATGTAATAGAAGGCGGATTTACGCACAGAAGCGTCAAAGTCCCAAACTCACCTGAACGAACCGCAAGGAAAATTTAAAAAATGTCATTAGAGTATTATCTCGTATTGAGTGCGCTCCTGTTCACAACGGGAGTTATCGGGGTCCTCATCCGCAGGAACGCAATTATCATCTTTATGTGTATCGAACTGATGTTGAATGCGGCGAACCTCGCCTTTGTAGCCATCAGTCGGAGTCTCGGTGAGGCAACCGGACAGGTGTTCGTTTTCTTTGTAATGACTGTCGCCGCCGCTGAGGTCGCGATTGGACTCGCAATTATCGTGAGCGTCTTCAAACATCGACAGACGATTAATGTGGATGAAGTTAATTCGTTGAAAGGCTAAGCAAAATTGGCTATCAGTTCAAGAAGATTCCGATGTGTGTCACAAATCTCTGACTGAATACCTCGAACCCATAGAAGGATAAAAAATGACAATAGAATTAATTGTTGTCCTGTTAGCTGCCCCACTTGTTGGGTTTCTGATTAACGGGTTATTAGGAAAATGGCTAAAAGGTAACGAGCAACTCAGCGGGTGGATAGGTTCGCTTGCCGTGCTCGTCTCTTTAGTCTGTTCGATTATCGCTTTTGCCAGTTTGCACGGCGGTGCCGCCCCGTTCGATGAAACCCTGTATGAATGGATTACAGGCGAGTCGTTCGCTTTCAATATTGGGTTCCGCGTGGACGCACTAACATCAATGATGTTGTTAGTGATTACGGGTGTCGGGTTTCTCATCCACGTCTATTCGATTGGCTACATGCATGGCGATGCAGGATATACACGCTATTTTGCCTATCTGAACCTATTCGTCTTTGCAATGCTGATCTTGGTTCTCGGAAACAACTATCTGATGATGTTCGTCGGATGGGAAGGGGTTGGACTCTGTTCATATCTCCTCATAGGATTCTGGTATGAAAGGCAAACGGCGACAGATGCTGGAAAAAAGGCTTTCATCGTGAACCGGATCGGCGACTTCGGGTTCTTGCTGGGTATGTTTACCCTGTTTGCTGCGTTCGGAACCCTCGATTTCACGTCGATATTCGATGCCGCTGAGGCAGATAACTTTCAGAAAGTTTTTGGTGCCAGTACCCTCGTAATTGCGACGTTGCTACTCTTCGTTGGCGCGATAGGTAAATCGGCGCAGATCCCGCTCTATGTATGGCTTCCAGACGCAATGGAAGGTCCCACACCTGTCAGTGCATTGATTCACGCCGCTACAATGGTGACAGCGGGTGTATATATGATAGCTCGCTCGGCTGTGCTTTATAATATAGCACATACCGGCGAAGTGGTTGCGTGGATCGGCGTTTTGACTGCCTTTTTCGCCGCAACAATAGCACTTACCCAGAACGACATAAAACGTATCCTCGCCTATTCCACTGTAAGCCAACTCGGCTATATGTTCCTGGGGGTCGGTGTTGGGGCTTATGCGTCTGGTATCTTCCATTTGGTAACGCACGCTTTCTTTAAAGGATTGATGTTCCTGACCGCTGGCAGTGTCATGCACGCGATGGCGAATGAATTGGATATGCGGAAGATGGGCGGCTTAAAAGCAAAGATGCCGATAACGCACTGGACCTTTTTAGTGGGCGCGCTTGCTATTGCGGGCTTTCCATTTCTAAGCGGTTTCTGGAGCAAAGATGAAATCCTGCACAGTGCATGGGGAAGCTCGCCTATTATTTACGTCATCGGTTTAGTCACGGCATTTTTGACGGCGTTTTATATGTTCCGCCTGATCTTTGTGACGTTTTACGGTGAGTCGCGTGTTGAACCCGAAGTTGCTTCGCATCTCCACGAATCACCATCCGTCATGTGGGTACCCCTGGCAATCCTGGCGATCCCTTCTGCCTTAATCGGCTTACTTTTAGGCTGGGGTGGACATGACAGCTGGCTCCACCACTTCACAAAAAGTGTATTTCCAGAGGCACACCATGACGCATCGGGTAATATGATCTTGTTCATGGTGATTTCATCTGTAGTCGGTTTGGCAGGCATTGCGTTCGCATGGTCGCGTTATCGCGACAGGACCCCATCCGATGAACCCACGAATGCCCTACACAAGCTTCTTGCGAACAAGTACTATGTTGATGAGGTATACAACGCACTCATTGTGCAACCGATTAAAAACGGTTCGCATTACCTACTCTGGCGGATTGTAGATAACGGCATTATCGATGGGATCGTCAACGGTGTAGGCGCTATTATCCGATTTATTGGTGGAACGTTGCGCCGTTTCCAGACGGGAATTGTCCAAGCCTATATTGTATCAATGGTTCTCGGCATAGTGTTATTCCTTGCATACTATCTGTTTTTTACTTAGCCCGTTTGTATGAGGATTGAATCATGAGTTGGACAGAATGGATTGCCGTATTTACAGTCGTGGCACTGCTCAGTGGACTCGGGGTTATTGTACGAGATGCCATAAACTACGCGAATAAAAATTAACTCTTTACTAAATAGGACTTACGCAAAATGACCAAATTTTACCTATTTTCACAGGATTCGGTGCGGTAGGGTCTGTAGAGCAAGTTGGGGAAAACAATGAAACAGAGTGCTTTTCGACCGCGAGATCTACTCAACAAAGAAGTTGCCGGAATCTGTGGAGTCGCAAGGTTGACAGATAAGGCACGGGCTGCCCATGCCGGAGAAATCGGAAGTTATAAATACGAGGCTAATTCTAAGCAAGATATGGGGATTTTATCTTTCCTCGGTATCTCAGCGGAAGCTTTTCAGGAAGCCACTGTGCAAATTGACAATGACATCAAATTGGGGTCGTGGGTTCTGGACAACTGTGGAAGATCAGATAAAGATATCTCCACGTTTAATCGTAAGTTAAGGGCTTGGTGGCAGAATAACATGCCGCGCGACGACTTTTCAAAACGCCGCCGCAAATTGGCTGAGAAAGACGAAAACCGTTCGCTTTTTTGGTTTTTTCCTTCGGCGTGGCTCTGGAAAAATTTCTTTAGGCGATGATTTATTTTTTAGCCGATAACCATTAAAAAGGAGATTTTTTTGCTACTCTCAACAGTCATCTTTTTACCACTACTCGGCGTGATAGCGATCGCGTTGCTCAGAGGACTCGGGGCATCCGCTGTCAAAGGCATTGCCCTCGTCATTGGGCTCCTGACGTTTATTGTCTCGTTGGGGCTTTACACTGGGTTTGACGCAACGACTGCAACGTTCCAAAACGTTACGCAGCAAGCTTGGATTCCGGGTTTAGGCACCAGTTATCACATCGGCATCGATGGTATTTCACTATGGTTAGTGTTACTTACAACTTTCCTGACCCCGCTATGTATCCTTGCCGCATGGAATTCGATCGAGAAAGGGTTGAGTGGCTTCATGATGTCGCTCCTTGCTCTTGAGACCGGGATGTTGGGTGTCTTCTGTGCCTTGGATCTGTTCCTCTTTTTCGTATTTTGGGAATCGATGCTGATCCCGATGTATTTCCTCATCGGTATTTGGGGTGGAGAACGTCGAATTTATGCCACTGTGAAGTTTGTGCTTTATACAATGGCAGGCAGTGCGCTCATGTTGGTTGGTATCTTGGCACTCTACTTCCAAAACGACAACAGTTTCGACCTCACGACGCTCAGCGGTCCTTTTGAACATTCACATCTGTTGTTCTTGGCATTTTTCATTGCATTTGCCATTAAGGTTCCGCTTTTTCCTTTCCATACGTGGCTACCGGACGCTCACGTTGAAGCCCCCACGGCGGGAAGTGTAATCCTTGCCGGGGTGCTGCTGAAGATGGGGACCTATGGCATCATCCGATTTTGCCTACCCCTCTTCCCTGATGCCGCGGCTGAATTCACGCCATTGATCGTACCCCTCGCTGTCATAGGCATTATCTACGGGGCATTGGTGGCGATGGTCCAACCAGATCTGAAAAAACTGGTCGCCTATTCCAGTGTAAGCCACCTTGGATTTGTGGTGTTGGGGTTGTTTTCTAAAAATCCCGCCGGTATTCAAGGCAGCGTCTTACAGATGATTAATCACGGCTTGAGCACGGGCGCGTTGTTCCTTTTGGTCGGAATGATTTATGAACGCCGACACAGCAGGATGATTGTGGATTTCGGAGGCTTGGCGAAGCGTATGCCTATCTTTGCTACAATTTTTATGGTGGTGACGCTCTCCTCAATTGGGCTACCGGGTTTGAACGGATTCGTTGGCGAATATATGATACTGCTCGGCAGTTTTGTTCAGGGAGCCTTCTCAAAAATATATGTAGTTCTGGCAACAGCAGGTGTAATTCTCGCAGCTGTGTATATGCTGTGGATGTTCCAACGCGTGATGTTTGGGACACTGGATAAGACAAATGAAGCCTTACCTGACCTGAACGCACGTGAAATTGTTGTGATGCTCCCCATATTGCTGTTCATCGTCTGGATCGGCGTTTATCCGAAACCTTTTTTGAATAAGATGGAGAAATCCGTAGGGCTTGTCGTGACGCAGGTGCAAACTGAACCTGCTATCGGACGCGCAGGAGAACGGATACAACAAGACTCTGAACTCGCTCTACACGGAACACAGCGCGTCCAACATGAAAAGATTGAAAAGGAGGCACAGCAGTAGGAGCGATCTCCGAATCGCGACTCTCGATCATAAATGAAGTTTAAACTCACATCCGGTCTTATTTTTTGTCTAATTTTAGGGATTGCACTGTTAGCTGCAGTGGAGGTTTCCTTCGGAGCAGATGACGCACATGGTGGTGATGCCCACCACGGGCATGGCGTAGACGGTGCGAAATTGCCTATCTGGAGTATTATCCCGTTTGTTGGTATACTCCTCTCTATTGCGATTTTTCCACTCGTGTTGGATTCTCATTTCCTGGTCCACCACGGCGGAAAAATGTCATTGATTTGGGCGTTAGCCTTCGCTATTCCGTATCTCATAGCGTTTCAAGGAGAAGCGTTTTACGACATTCTGCATATCTACCTGATAGACTATATCCCGTTTATCATTCTGTTGTGGGGATTGTTCACAGTCGCGGGCGGAATTCTCGTGCGTGGGACATTACGTGGCACGCCGTTGGTTAACACGCTCTTACTGCTTATCGGCACCGCTATCGCTTCATGGGTCGGCACAACAGGCGCGTCGATGCTGCTCATCCGCCCCCTCATTCGCGCAAACGCGTATCGGCAGAGCAAGGTCCATTTGGTCATCTTCTTTATTTTTCTCGTCAGTAACATTGGCGGTTCTTTAACACCCTTGGGTGATCCACCACTGTTCTTGGGATTCTTGCACAACGTCCCTTTCTTCTGGACAACAACGGCTCTCTTCCCACACATGCTGTTTATTAGTGTGATCTTAATTGTGCTTTTCTTCGTGTTAGACACATTCATGTTTAAACGGGAAGGCGGTGTCGTGCCAGACGATGGAACCAACGAACCCATTCGTGTAGACGGACTTTTCAACCTCGTCTTCCTCCTCGGCATCGTCGCTGCTGTCTTAATGAGTGGTAGTTTCAAGTGGGGAGAAGTCAATATCTTTGGTGTCCATGTATACTGGCAGAATATTGCACGCGATGTATTGATTGTCGTCATGGGACTGTTATCTCTCAGGTTCACACCCTTTAGTGGTGAGTTGCGTCAAGCGAACGAGTTTTCGTGGGAGCCGATTGAAGAGGTCGCCAAAGTATTCGCCGGTATCTTTATGACCATTATCCCGGCGTTAGCGATTCTAAAGGCGGGTGAAAACGGGGCGTTAAGTGGGTTAATTGGGGCAATAAAAGAACCGATGCACTATTTCTGGATAACCGGAATTCTGTCGAGTTTCTTAGATAATGCCCCGACCTATTTGACATTTTTCAACACAGCCCTCGGGAAATTGCATCTCACTGAAGCCATGATACCGGAAATTTTGTCTGGACAATTGACGGGTCCTGAACACTTAGAGTTCGTCAAATTGCTAACGGCTATATCTGTTGGAGCGGTGTTTATGGGAGCAAATACCTATATCGGCAATGCTCCGAATTTCATGGTGAAGGCAATCGCGGAACAAAGCGGTATCCGTATGCCGAGTTTCTTCGGATATATGCTCTGGTCGGTAGTAATTTTAGTCCCGCTCTTTGTGATTGTGACGTTAGTGTTCCTATAATGGTTATCAGTTTTCAGTGAAGAACCAATTTTGTGCCAATTTACGCGCAGATGCTTGGCGACATCATAGACCGTAGCCTGCAACAATACGCAGAAATACCGGATTTAGTCTGGGAATAGACTAAATCCATTCCTTGTATTACATTGCAAAAACACGCAGGCGGATATTGGGCAAAAACTGTCAAATGTCTAACCGCGTCGTTCTTCCGCAAGGTAAAATTAAAAAGGAGATTTTGAATGCCAATAGAGATTAACTGGCAATTACTGATGCCGGAGCTGATTATCACTTTAACACTGCTCATCGTCCTCGTTTTTGACCTGTTCGACTCTATTTCAAAAGCGATTCTCGGCTGGATGACGATCGTTGGCGCTGGAATTGCACTATGGGTCTCTATCCAGATGCACCAAGCAGGCACTGTGGGCACCCAGTTCAACGACATGTTCAAGGTGGATAATTTCTCCCTCTTCTTCAACATCATTTTCCTTGTTTCAACGATTTTGGTCGCTTTGATTTCGATGAGTTATCTGAGCAGGGACGACAGAAAACAGGGACCTTACTATCTACTGATCCTGCTGGCGACCCTCGGTATGATGTTGATGGCTGCGGGCAATGAGTTGATTATTGTCTTCCTCGGATTAGAACTGATGTCGTTATCGTTGTATGTGTTGGCAGGCTATTTTCGAGATAACCCTGCGTCAAGCGAGGCGGGCATGAAATACCTGTTGCTCGGCGCGTTTGCCAGTGCATTTTTCCTTTACGGGATCGCTCTGATTTATGGGGGGGCAGGCACAACGAATGTCCCGGCGATCGCTGAGGCGATTACTGCCCCGAATAAATCGCCGCTGTTGTTAGCAGGCATGTTCCTTCTCATCGTTGGCTTCGGATTTAAGGTCGCCATTGTTCCGTTCCATCAATGGGCACCCGATGTCTACGAAGGCGCGCCCACAACGATAGCCGCGTTTATCTCTGCTGGACCAAAGGCGGCGGGGTTCGCAGCGTTCCTCAGAATTTTCATGGAAGCCCTACCAAGCCTGCAAGTCGAATGGAGTAGCGTTGTGATTGTGTTGGCGATGCTAACGATGACTGTCGGAAACGTCATTGCGATTGCGCAGACGAGCATCAAGCGGATGCTGGCGTATTCCAGTATTGCCCATGCGGGTTACGTGCTCATCGGTTTGGCGGCTGCAAATAACGACGGAATTTCGAGTGCGATGCTTTATCTGCTCGTTTATTGTGTGATGAACATCGGGGCATTCGGTGCGGTCATCTTGGCGAAAACGGAGGACGGCGAGAGTCTCATGATTTCCGATTACGCTGGACTCGGTCTCCGAAAGCCGTTACTGGCTATGTTTATGACGATCATGCTTTTGTCACTCGCCGGTTTTCCACCGACTGCCGGGTTCGTTGGGAAATTCTATGTTTTCAAATCCGCAGTCCAAGCAGGTCATATCTGGCTTGTGATTGTGGGTGCCATCAATACAGCGATATCGGCGTTCTACTATCTCCGAGTTGTTGTCACGATGTATATGCGTGAACCTGAAGAGGAACTCAGCTTTACCGCATACCCAAGCACACTTGTTGTGGGATTGGTCCTCGCGGCGATTGGTGTATTACTTATCGGTATTCTGCCATCGCTCATGCTCACGCCGGCACAGAATTCAGTCTTTTAGTAACAGTCAGCAGTCGGCAATCAGCAGTCAGAAGAATATGTAGCAGTGGGAGGGGTTTGTAACCCCGACTCCACCACAAGCTGGAACCTTAAATTAAAGTGTGGAAGGGTAGAAGGTGGATTCCTCGGTCTTCCACACTTCCGTTTTTCCCTTGTCTTCACAACAAAGCAAGGGATTTTAAGGAAAGCGAAAAAGAGGACGTTATGTCAGACGTTAGATTAGGTTTTATCGGCACAGGTGGCAACATGAACCGTCACCTACGTGAATTAACCGAGATTGGCGGCACAAAATTCGTCGCCTTCTGTGATATTGTCATCGAGAAAGCGGAACAGGCTGTTACCCAATACGGTGGTAAAGCCTACGGGGACTATAACCAGATGCTCGCGAGCGAGGAATTGGATGCCGTTTATATTTCAATTCCGCCGTTTGCCCATGGTGCCCCTGAGCGCGCTGTCATTGCTGCCGGACTGCCGATGTTTGTAGAGAAGCCGGTGCACATGGATACCAGCGAAGCGAAAGAGATCGCAGCTGAAATCGAAGAAAAGGGAATTATCACTGCGACTGGGTATCAGGAACGTTACCTTGATATTATCGATAAGGCACAAGAACTCCTCGCTTCTCGACGTGTAGGGTTCTTCATGGGATATTGGATGGGGGGTATGCCCGGTGGATGGTGGCGCGAGAAGGCAAAATCCGGTGGGCAGCTCATGGAGCAGACGACACACGAATTTGATATGGCGAGGTACCTCTTCGGTGAAGTCAAAACCGTCTATGCCGTTGCACGCAACGATCTGATCCCGAATACCGATTACGATATCGAGGAAGCATCTGCTGTCTCGTTACAATTTGAGAGTGGCGTCTTCGGTGTTATGTTTTCTGCCTGCTTTACAACGAATGGGATGCGGCGTTCCGGTTTAGACATCTTCTGTGAGGACGGTTCGCTCGAATACCATCTCCGTAGTGCGCTTGTGCTCTCTACTGCTGATGAAACAACCACGTGGAATCCGAAAAACAATTGCACAATTGATATGGATAGCACTTTTATTGAAGCAGTCCGCACAGGCGATGGCAGCGCGATCCGATCCCCTTATGCCGATGCCGCCAAAACCGCGATTTTATCTATCGCTGCCAACGAATCCCTTGAAACTGGCCTACCTGTCCACTTAGGCTAACTGAAAGACTTTTGCTTGTTATATCCCTTCCTTGCATCTCTTGCCCGCGATGTGCTAAAATTGACAAAGAAACGCCAGTTCGATTAAGCAGCAGCTGATTGGAAAAAAATGGAACACCAACTTAACCTTCCCATCACAGGGATGCACTGCGAAAACTGTACAAGCACCATCACACGGCATCTGAAAAAGATGGATGGTGTCCTTGCCGCAGAAGTTAGCCTCGCCACTGAATATGCGTCGGTTACCTTTGATGCGTCCACACTCAGCGAGGAAGCCATCGTCGATAAGATCCGAGATCTCGGTTTTGACGTTGTCGATGCGGACAAAGAAGACGCAGCGCGCGCTGCGGAACTCCAACGCCAAAAGAGGCAATTCACTGTGGGGCTAATCTTCACGCTCCCACTCTTTCTGATTAGCATGGGTAGGGATATGAATCTGTTAGGTGCGTGGGCATCAGCAGGCTGGGTTAATTGGTTCATGTTTGGTTTAGCATTACCTGTGCAGGGGTATGTGGCTTGGGACTATTACATTGGCGGTATTAAAGCCTTGCGCAACCGATCCGCCAATATGGATGTCCTCGTCGCTATGGGATCGTCCGTGGCGTTCCTCTATAGCCTCGTTGTAACGATTGCGTTGGGGATGGACGTAGGGACGCGCTTTGGAACTCACGTCTATTTTGAGACAGCCGCGGTTATCATTACGTTGATTAAATTAGGGAAACTTCTCGAAGCCCGCGCCAAAGGTAAGATAAACGCAGCCCTCAAAAAACTCCCCCAACTTTCCCCCACAATCGCGTGTCGCCTAAAAAACGACGAAGAACAACACATCCCTATTGAACAGGTCGGCATAGGAGATGTCCTGCTCGTGCGTCCCGGCGAAAGTATTCCTGTTGATGGTGTGGTGCGCAGCGGTAAAAGTGCCATTGATGAAAGCGTCTTCACCGGAGAAAGCCTGCCCGTCGATAAGGGACCCGGCGACCCCGTGACCGCGGCGACGATGAATCAAAGCGGAATGCTCACAATGGAAGCCACGCATATCGGTGCAGAAACGGCACTTGCCCGTCTTGTCCAATTGGTTCACACAACGCAACAGAGCAAACCGCCTATCCAACGCGCCGCCGATGCGGTCACAAACGTGTTTGTGCCTATCGTCACCGGGATCGCCATTGTGACGTTTCTCGTGTGGTGGTTCCTCCTCGGAGCAGGCTTCACACCCGCGATGCTCCGCTTAGTCGCGATCCTTGTCACAGCCTGCCCTTGTGCGTTGGGACTCGCCACCCCAACCGCCGTTATGATGGGGACAGGTATCGGTGCACAGCGCGGCATCCTCTTCCGAAACGGCGAAGCACTCGAACGCGCTGGAGACTTAACCACAATTGTCCTCGACAAAACAGGCACCTTGACAGAGGGGAAACTCAGGCTTACCGATATTCTCACGGATACAGACGCATCGGAACTCCTACAACTCTGTGCCGCCGCGGAACGTGGCAGCGAACATCCCATCGGAAGAGCAGTTGTCCAAGCGGCTAAGGAACGTGGACTGGACATCGCTACACCGAGCCAGTTTGAAGCCGTCGCTGGGCACGGTATCACCGCACAAGTCGACAAAAATAGCGTTATCATGGGCAATTTATCCTTAATTCAACAGCACAACATTCCAACAAGGAGATTTGAAGAAGACGCAGCGCGTCTGCAGACCGAGGCGAAAACCGTCCTATGGGTCGCCATTGATGCACAGGTGGCTGGACTTCTGGCGGTGGCGGACACCTTGAAATCGGAGGCGCACGCTGCAGTCTCGGAACTCTACGAACTTGGATGTACTGTGGTAATGATGACTGGGGACAACCGCGTCACGGCTGATGTGATCGCCAAGGCTGCGCGGATTGGCGATGTCATGGCAGAACTCAAACCCGAAGATAAAGCAGCCGCTGTTAAAAAACTACAAGCGGAAAATGGTGGACTCGTCGCGATGGTAGGTGACGGCATCAACGATACCCCTGCACTGGCACAAGCCGATATCGGTATCTCCCTCGGCACAGGGACCGATATTGCCAGGGAAACAGCACACGTAACGCTCATGCACAGCGATTTGCGTGGACTCCCCGATGCGATTCGGCTCAGCCGTGCGACAATGCGAACGATTAAACAGAACCTGTTTTGGGCGTTTTTCTACAATGTGCTTCTCATTCCTGTTGCAGCGGGTGCACTGTATCCCCTACCTTTTGTGCCGATGATGTTTCGGGAGTTACACCCGATGCTTGCGGCGTTTGCGATGGCGTTTAGCAGTGTTTCTGTTGTGCTAAACAGCCTACGGCTGCAGTGGAAAAAATTACCCGTTCGAACACAGAAAGCATCATCTTTACCATCCAGGAACTAACGAATATGGACGAAAAACAGGAATTGTTAGCAATCTACAAACTCCATGCCGAACTCGCCGATAGTGTCAGCAGGCAACGGGGAACCGCAAATCGTTTTTATATGTTGGTTTTGTCTGGATTAGCCGTGCTTCTTTCTGCCTTCCTACAGCGCAAAAACGGCGTCCCACTCGAATGGCTTATGGTAGGTTTCGGACTGTTTGGTATGCTTTTAGCCTCAGCGTGGTATATCGTCATCCGTTCTTACCGTCAACTGAATTCCGGTAAATTTAAGGCGTTACATGAATTGGAAGAAAAACTTACCTATCCCTTTTTCAAACGCGAATGGGATCTACTCACCGAAGGGAGAGAGCAGAAAACCTATTGGCGATTGACTGTCGTTGAAACTTTTGTACCGACTATCTTCTTTGTCTGTTTTTCAGCGTTATTGGTAATTGGAATTTGTCTATTGGTAATCGGTGGTGGAACGCAATAAATAAGGAGACTATAATGAAGAACCTTGTAGTAACAGAAGAAATTTGGAAGGAAGGCAAAATGTACACCGCCTACTGTCCGGAGTTGGACGTTGTGAGTTGCGGAACGGACATTGAAGAAGCACGAAGTAATCTCCTTGAAGTCATCGAGATTCAACTAGAGGAATCCGCGAGACTCGGAACACTTAAGGCATTTTTAGAAGATGCCGGTTACGATTTGAATACTCCGCAATCCACGCTTCAACTTGATAAACAAGTGATTGCCTTTAATCAGCGCACTATCCCTCTGGGAGTTTTTTAATGTCGAGACTTTCGCCAACAGACTGGCGAACCCAAGTTAAAATTTTTGAAGAATTTGGGTGTCTCTATGTTAGGCAAAAAGGATCCCATCTTATCTATCACCACCCCGATGCCAAACGTGCTGTCGTCATTCCACGTTACGACGAGATCCCCGTTACCCTTATCAGAAACAATATGCGAACCGTTGGAATGAGCAGAGAGCAATACTTTAGGCTATTGGCAGAAATTTAGACCCCCCATGTTCATAGGGATAATGTTTATTCGCCAAGAACCTGACGGATCCGATGTCCACGCTTATATCTGGACTCACATCCTATCTTGTCAAAACCTCAATTGTAACGCTGTCATTCCGCTGGTGAAATCTCACAGGAGGCTTACGAGGAACTTAAGGAGAATTTACGGACATTAGGAATTGAAATTAAAGAAGTATAACGCTCCACAGCCTCTAATACTTGTTCCATCCTAATCCCCGCAATCACTTCACAACTACCGGCACCGCACCCTCCCGGATGCCGGCCCGGATGACAAGGATTACACCCCAGATTTATCCCACTCTGCAAAACTGTATGTGGATCCCCGTAGGGACCACTCCGAATGTGGTTCGTTGAACCGAAAAGCGCGACGACAGGTGTGCCGACTGCGGCTGCGATATGCATGGGTCCTGTGTCATTTCCAATATACACATCACACGCAGAGATGAGTGCGGCGAGGTGTCGAAGCTCGTCTGTTTTGACGAGAATCGGTGGGACATCCATCTTTTCCGCAACCTGCGCTTGGAGGGCTCGCTCATTCGGACCCGCAAAGAGTAAAATCGTTGCGTCTAACTTCTCTGCTAAAATACTTGCGACATCCGCATAATTCTTTCCCTCCCACAACTTATATTCCCAGTTCCCGCCGGGATGGATTCCGATTAGCAATCGTTCTGACTTAAGACCTCCCTCGGCAAGAAAATTATGTGCAGCAGTCCGTTCCGCTTCCGTCAATGCTACGAGTGGATGTGCATTGGTTGTGTCAACGCCTTGTCTCTGAAGCACTTCCAAATATCGAGTGACAGCATGGCGATTCCCTTCACCGCGTGCTATTCCCCAATGTTCTGCCCCGATACATCGTGCCATGAGACTGTCCCGTAAGTTAACAACGAGATCGAATTTCTCAAGTTGTAAGGTTCTGATGAGACGCAGTCTCCCTTTCCAACCGGCGTGTTCGCCTCGATTATCATAAACGAGAGTGGCATTGATGTTGGGATCTGTCGCAAGAAGGTCAAACGCTCGCGGTCCGACGAGGAAGGTTATATGGGCATCTGGGAAGTGTTTTCGCAGCGGTTGAATAACTGAAGTAGACAGGACCGCATCACCGATAAAAGAGAAACTAAAGACGAGAATTTTCTTCAGCATTTTTTAACTATGTGCGTCTGAGTGGTATCTCTGTTTTCAATACCGATCTAAAATAATTAGAAATCTACTTTAGATTACGAAAGGTTTATTAACAATTGAAAGACTGCAAGGACAACGGACGCAGCAGCTTAGAGTTAATAGTTAAAAGGATTCAATCAGATCAACGGCTGTCGTCAATCCATTTTCCGTTTCTATCTGTTCTCCCAACACCTGCGCACGCGCAGTCATAGCAGGCGTTTCCAAGACCTGCTGGATCCGTTTTGCCAAACGCTTAGCGGTGAGGCTTCGACGGTAGAGATGCCGGGGTGCCACGCCTAAATCCGACAGACGTTTTCCCCAATACGGTTGGTCTGCATGATGCGCAACAACAACAGAAGGGACTTTAGCACGACACACGGATGCCGTTGTTCCGGCTCCCCCGTGGTGCACAACGCAACTTCCCTTCGGAAACAGCCATTGGTGTGGGACATACTCCGTACAGAAGATATCGGGTAGGGCACTTTCAGTACCGAGTTGTCCCCATCCAGCTTGGATGATCGCACGTTGTTTTATTTTTCTAACAGCCTCGACCAAGATTTCTGTTGTCTCACGTCCGTTGGAACCCCCCATGGAGCCGAACGAAATAATAACGGGTGGTGGACCCGCCGCTAAAAAATTGACGAGTTCAGAGGGTGGGGTATACGCAGGCGACGCAAGATGCCATACCCCCGTGAACTTGTGATTCGATGGAAACTCACTTGGCGGACAAAGCGTCGGAGACGCGGCGATGAGGTTCAGATGTGGTGAATACATCCCTTCTAACGCCACTGAACCCCGTGGCTCTCCACCGACAGAGGCGATAAATTGATTGAAAAGCACGTCCACACTTGAAGCAAGACGAAACTGTGCCAATTTCCACACAATCGCGTTGAAGGCGCGTCCCCAGCTTGGAAATGGATACGGGGCGAAGTCGAGGGACTTTATGAAACCCGGACAATACGTTACAGTTAACCACGGGATACCCCGACGAATCGCTGCCTCTTGGGCGGGGATGTCCACAGAATGGCAGATGACTATATCATACCCTTCCATTGCGGTCAAACAATCCTGATACCACTGTCCGCCACGGCACACAATCCCTTCTTCCACGATGAGCCGTAGCATCGCAGTCGGATCGCGCTTCGGAATAATCGCATCCATCGCTGCGTGAAATTCTGCCAAGTCAAAAATGACCCCTATCTCATAAAATTCCGCGCCGATCTCAAGGATCTTATCCCTATAAAATCCTGGCGCACAGACCCGAACCTGATGCCCTCTTTCGAGCAAACGTTCTGACAGTGCCAAAACGGGGTAGACATCTCCCGTTGAGCCCCACCCGACCACGACAATCTTCATTTTCGTTTTGCCTCTACGGCTGTCGCCGCTGCATTCCAAACCGGTTCAATGGGAAGTTTTTTCGTGCACTCCCATCCGATTTTACACTTATGTGCGCTACAGGGCCAGCACGGCATATCCCGCCGCACGACAGAGGCGTTCCCACTCAACGGATGCCATGCCACATGATCGGTGGGACCGAAGATTGCTACCGTCGGCACATCCACTGCGGCGGCGAGGTGCATCGGACCGGAATCGTTGCAGACGACCACGTCGCAACACGATAGCAGTGCCCCTAATTCACGAACGGTTTCTGGGGCGTGCGTAATAGCACGGGCGTGCATCGCCTTCTGAATATTGTCCGTTAATGCCTCCTCTCCGGGACCCCGTAGCAGGAGTGTCGTAGCGTTGTAATGGTGTGCCAACCTATCTGCGAGTTCAGCATACCGATTTTCGGGCCAGCGTTTATCGAACGAACTCCCACCCGGATGAATGCCGACGATAAGTGACTCGTCGCCGATACCCCACGATGCGAGTTGTGCTTTTGCGGTGGCGATCTCATCAGACGATAAATGCAATACAAGTTTTCGGTTACCCGCTCCATGACAGATTAATCGGACGAGTTCTAAATTTCTGTCAACCTCGTGGGTTTCGCCTTTTCGGTATTTACCGCGCCACGCGTGTGTGAGAGTGGATCTGAATCGTTTCTGATAACGTCCTAAACGGTATGGCGCACCAGAAAGAAAAGCAACGAGATGGGACCACATCGCTGTCTGTATGGCAACAACGAGTTGATACCGCTCACGGCGTAACTCGCGATAGAATTGGAATTGTGCTAAAACCCCTCGGTGTTTTCCATCCCGATCAAAGATGCGGATTTTGTCTACATCGGGATTACCGATGAGCACTGCGGCATTTAGTGGACGTGCTAATACCGTGATTTCCGCGGATGGATAGTTTTCTCGCAACAATGCGATCGCCGGGGTAGAATTCAGCAAATCTCCGATCCCGTCAACGCGGATAACGAGTATCTTATCGATGTTAGGAAGTGGAGCAGTCGTGTCCAAACCGCGGGATTGCATAACTTTTCCCTTGTGTGTTAAGTTAAAGTGTTCCTTATTATAACACGAAGCACGGGAAATGGCAAATCTCAACACATAGGGTTTCGCGTAGATATATCGCCTGCATTGACACGAAAAAGTATGGTATACTATAGTTATGCGGCACAGAGTACCCCCTACAACCGAGATCAACCAGAAACCTTCAGCACTCCGTTTTCTTTTCGGGACGCTCGTCTTCGGTTCGATCCTTATCGTCCTCACCTGTTATTGGATCATCTCCGCAGAAAACCGGGTGGTGTGGGAACTGACCGATTTTTCTATCTTTCCGACGGTGCTTTTCACCTTTTTTTTTCTCGCACTCATCACTCCGCTCCTCAAAAAGATTTTCAGAGGTTTCACACCTACAGCGCGTGAACTGGCATTGACGTATACGATGGTATCCGTAGCAACTGCGCTCGCGGGACACGACATCGTTCGACAGTTAGTGCCGATGATTGCCAATGCAGGTTGGTTCGCAACCCCAGAAAATGAATGGTCAGATCTCTTCTTCCGATTCATGCCCACGTGGCTAACGATTACGGATCGCGGGATTCTACAGGGATATTTTGAAGGTGATGATACATTTTGGCAGGAACACTACCTAAATGCGTGGATGTGGCCGATTGTGGCGTGGAGTGGGTTGGTGATTGTCATCCTGTTTATGATGCTGTGTGTCAATATTATCATCAGGAGACAGTGGATCGATCACGAGAAGTTGAGTTATCCTTTGACGACTTTACCTGTCGAATTGCTCGGTAATACGTCTACGCTCTTTCGCAATAAGTTGTTCTGGCTCGGTTTGGGCATCGCATTTGGTCTGGAAATTCTGGCAGGCTTGAACTACCTTTTTCCTGTGATCCCCTCCCTCAAAATCAAGTATCAACTCTACTTTTCTGAACGTCCGTGGAACGCAGTCGGACGTTTGCCGGTCTATGTCTATCCATTTGCGATTGGGTTTGGGTATCTCATGCCGTTAGAATTGTCGTTATCGTTTTGGTTTTTCTACCTATTTTGGGGTGCGCAGCGGGTCTTTTTCAGCGCAACGGGATGGACGACCGCCATCGGTTTACAAACAGAGCAACGCGCCGGGGCATGGCTTGGCATTGGGACCCTCGCGCTCATCACAAGCCGCCGACAGATTCTCGGCGTCCTCGGCGGCGTGTTTTCCTTTAGATCCAAGGACGGTTTGTACCGTCTTGCTGTTTTTGGATTGATAATCGGTATGGCGTGTGTGTTAGTGTTCTGGTATTTCGCCGGATTGTCACCGTGGGTTGTGCTCGGCTATTTCAGCATCTATTTGGTGTTATGCCTTGGAATGACGCGCATGCGTGCCGAACTTGGACCCCCGACCCATGAACTGCACAATGTGCATCCCGACAGGATTATGTTGCTGTTTGCTGGGAGCCGACCATTGGGCGCGCAAAATCTAACCAATACGACCCTCCTCTCATGGCTTGCGTATGGTTACCGATGCCATCCGATGCCGCATCAGTTAGAGGCGTTCAAAATCGGTAGGCACTTCCGTTTGCGCGAGAATCGGCTGGTCATTGCTCTGATTGTGGCATCAATTGTGGGGACGATCATTTCGATTGTTGGACATGTGGCACTCTATTACGAATACCGATTCACACATTGGGGTGTTGGTGAGTTTAACCGCTTACAAAGTTGGATTATCGCGCCCCGGGCACCGAATCTACCGGCTATCCAGCATATCGTCTCTGGTTTCCTGTTCACCGGTGCGCTCACGTTTCTGAAACGTCAATTTTTGTGGTGGCCCCTGTATCCCGTAGGCTATGCAGTCGGTAACGGTTGGGCGATCGGTTGGATGTGGTTCTCAATATTTCTGGGGTGGTTCTTCAAGCAGTTCCTTTTCACAGGGGGTGGGGTCCGAGCCTATCGCAGGGCATTACCGCTATTTTTGGGTTTCGTCTTCGGTCAGTTTCTCGCGGGGAGCCTCTGGAGTTTGATAGGTGTCGTGTTAAATATGAACATGTACACACTTTTCCCATGAGGAGATAATTTGTGTGCTGCCTCCACTGTTCTCAAACGATGCACAACGTATCAGAAGTCCTCTAATGCGTCCGCTTCGGATTCAAAGACACCTATACTCTGGGTCAGTCCAATGGTATTGAAGATATTTCGGACTTGTGTAGACGGATGCGCGACGCGTAGCATTTGTCCTTTCTCTCGCATCTTCCAAAGCAGTCTGATGATCTCACCGAAACCACTACTCGTGATGAAACTCCGCCGTTCAAAATTGAGTAAAACCTTTTCAGCATCCTGAACTTCAGTGTCGGCGTAAGCCTCACTCAACATAGCTTCCGAAGCATCGGTGAGATAGCCTGTAATGTCAAATATTGCGATCTTTCCTTCGTGTCGAATAGAGATTTGAGAATTTGCCCTCACAATTTCCTCCTGTAAGATCAATCCTGAATTCGTTAACTCGATTATTATGGTGAATGCTAAAAATATATAGACATTCTCTGAGATTTATGTTAGCCTCTGGTATTATGAGATATTCCATAGATTTACGCCAACGCGTCCTGAAATATATCCAAGAGGGTGGCACGAAAGTTTCGGCATCCCAA
>JAJEIP010000005.1 GCA_022827885.1 Candidatus Poribacteria bacterium | reverse complement strand
GTGAAAGCCGTTTCCGCTCCGATCGTGCCGCCGATTGTCGTCCCCATGTGCGCAATGATAACGTCCGCACCGACCTTCGCCATATTTTCTGACTCTTCCGGGTTGAAAACATAGACGATGGTGAAAAGATCCATCTCATGCGCGATCCCGATTGTTTCTACCTCTTTGTAGAAACCCATCCCGGTCTCTTCAAGCGTTACCCGAAAAGTGCCGTCAATTACACCAACGGTCGGGAAGTTATTAACCCCGTCGAATCCGACATCGCGGACCTGTTTGAGGAAGTTGCTCATCCGGCGCGTCGGGTCGGTGCCGTTCACGCCGGCGATAACAGGGGTCTCTTTGACAACGGGTAAGACTTCACGCTCGCCCATCTCCATGACGATGGCGTTCGCGTCCCCGTAAGCCAAGAGTCCGGCACAGGAGCCGAACCCTGACATCCGATAGCGACCGGAATTGTAAATCACAATCAGGTCTGCGCCACCCTGTTCAGCGAATTTCGCTGTGATGCCTGTTCCAGCACCTACAGCGAGCAGATGTTTGCCGCGATCTAACTCCGTTCTCAATCGTCCTAAAACTTCATCTCGTCTATAATCTGGCATGTTTTTAATTTTCCTTGCGGTTCGGTCAGGTGAGTTGGGTCAATACCGTTCATTGACGTATATCCGCCTGCGCCGATGTTGCAGGCTACACGCTTGGGTACACTTTCTAAGCATTCCTTGCGGTTAAATGAGGTGGGCTTGAGGTTTGATCTGCCTCTCTTGAACCCGCTCTCCATTTCATTACGAGCTGCGTTTTTAATTCTATAAAGACGACAGATCACACCTCTCAGAAAGCCCGCTGCTGACGAGGTCTCCCAACGTCGCCCGATAGCGTGAAAGCCTACAACCGATGGCTACTTAACTATTCATCCCGAGATTTCGCCTGTAAACGTGCTGCGGCTCCCGCGTCCCCGATGTGCATCGTGTTGTATGCCTGTTCGGATGTCTTGAACGGACCGACACCTTTGTGCCCGTGCCAATCCCCCTGGGTCATAATCGGGTTCGTCAAGCCTGTCTCCTGTTCCCGCTGAAGAATCCAGCGCTTCATCCGCGTTTCGAGCACATTGACAATGTCCGGATGCGTATCAACGAGATTATTGTTTTCATCGGGGTCTTGGATGAGATTGTAGAGTTCAACGGGTGGCTTGAAATGGAAGTCCGGTTCAAGCGCAACGATCAGCTTCCATTCAGGGGTGCGCCAACCGTGCTTTCGCATCCACGTGCATTCTGTGATATAGAATTCACTGTCGTAGGAGGTAATCTCACTGTTCATTAAGGCGGTAAGACTCTCTCCATCGAATGCGATGTCTGTTTCGATATCCGCTAATTCAAGGAGTGTCGGCACGAGATCTTTATGTTGATTGTATCCGGCAACCCGTTTTCCGGTAGGCACCCGTCCAGGATACCGGATGATCAATGGCACATGTAGCGTCACATCGTAGAGTCCGTGATGATCGAACCAGCATTCATGGTCGTAAAGCGTTTCGCCGTGATCTCCATTGATAACGACAATGGTTTCATCCAACACACCCCGCGTTTCAAGAGCGTTAAAGAGCGTCTGAATACAGGCGTCCATATAGGCGATTGCGCCGTCGTATTGCGCGATGACGTAATCTTTATCGGTAATTCCGGGTGGCATCCATGAAGCAAAGTAATCACAAAACGGTTTAAACGTCATCACGGGTTCCATAGAGGTATTGCTTGGATCGCATTCGTCTCCGTGGTAGAACATCCGTTCATAAGGCGCAGGCGGTAGGTAGGGGGAGTGCGGGTCCATGTGGCGCAGGAACAGGAAAAACGGTTTTTCGTCGCTCTGATCGATCAGCCGATTCAGTTCAGGGAGGGTTGTTTTGTTGAGATTTTCCGCTTTCGGACTCCGACCGCTCTCATCGGGTCCCCATCCCGAATATTCAAGATAGGTGTCAAACCCACGGGCACTGGGTCCGCCAAATCCGACACAGGTGGTATCATAGCCTTTATCTCGAAGGATTTCTGGCAGCGTTTTAACCTCTTCACGGAGCGGTCCTTGATGTCGCAAGGCGACCACCTGCGTGCTGAACGTATCCAAACCGGTCAGCATTGAGGCATAAGCACTCGTTGTTGGGATATGCGGGCTATACGTTTTCTCAAAGAGGGTACCATCCTCCGCAAATCGGTCAATGTGCGGTGTTGTGAGTCGATCATACCCGTAACAACTCATGTGTGTCGCGAGCAGTGAGTCAACTCCCAATAATACAATATTTGGTTGTTTCGCCATTTTTTAAATGTTCCTTGCGGTTAAACGATGTGGTTTGGACTTCCTCGCTCTCCTCTCGGGAGCCGCCCCTCCACTTCGTTTCGGACTTGGTTTTTTGGTGGAAATCTCACAGATTTACCTTTAAGCGTCCCGGTCTCTATGCCAAATGAGCGTATTCTGTTTGTCGTTGTTAAGGACATCTCCAATTTCAAGAGACGCAAAATAGTCCTCAGGCAAGATGTTCCGCTTCCCATTGAAAGTGCATCCATCGGGCATGAAACCACATGTCATCGCTCTGCGGTGATGGATTGTCATATTCGCGCCAGCACCGTGGGCAACGAGCCCGTTATGCCAGACGATAGAGCCTGCGGGACAGGGGGCGCACTGCGGTTCAATCTGTTTCCATTCCGGGTAGACATTAAACAGTTCACCGATGTTTATTCCAATGCCAACGTTATCAAAGCGGGCTGTTTTATGCGTGCCGGGGAGATACCACATACATCCGTTTGCGAGTGTAGCATCGTCCAGCGCGACCCAGAACGAGACGGCATCGCGTGAATCAAAGGACCAGTAAGGGACATCGAGGTGCCATGCGGTGGGATTCCCATGGGGCGGTTTAATCAGTGCCTGATCGTGCCAAATTCGCATACCATCGACCTCGGCTAACTGCGCCGCCATCTTACCGAGTCTCGGATCGTGCACGAGTTTCCGCATCCCAGCGTGTGTGTCCGACAAGCGGAGGCACTGTGTAAAAACGCGTGCGTAAAACTGCTTGGCATCCATCTGGTTTGTCATAAATTCCACTGAGTTTCCGAGGCGTTCCTCAACAGATTCATCGGTGCAACGGCGCCACTCCGCCAATTCCGCAGTGTCCAGAAAGTTCTCAATGGCAAGAAATCCGTTTTCCTGATAAAAATTAATTTGTGATTCGGTGAGTTCGTTCTGCATCTTTATTTGCTCCTTTCAATCTTTTTACGCTCGACCTGCAATCAGGTTCCTTCATCAAATTGTATCACATACGCGATAAATAGACAAAAGAAAAATAGTGGGTTAAATCTTGAATTGAAACATCCAATTGTGATATAATTTTAAAAAATGATGAAATTAAAGTAATGTTTGCGAGTTTATCCTGCGAGGGAACCTATGAATTGTGAAATGAGCGAAACCCGAATGCGAATCCTGCAACTGCTGAAAATGCGCGCCGGCATGACAATCGGTCAGCTGAAAGAGGCACTCCATATCAGTCAAATGGGAATCCGACAACACCTCACTATACTTGAAGCAGAGGGGTTGGTCAAGCATTACCGAGAAAAACAGGGACGTGGTCGTCCGCCTCATATCTACCAATTGACCGATGCGGCAAACAGTCTCTTTCCCACGACTTACGCCAACTTTGCTGTTGGGTTGATGCATGAGGTTGCCAAATTCAACGGACCCGGTTTTATCAACAAAGTCTTCCGAGGTCGGATGAAATCGCAGTTGCAGACGTATCAACAACGACTTCAAGGGAAGGCGCTGTCTGAACGCGTCAAGGAACTTGCCCATATCCGTGATGAAGAGGGGTACATGGCACGGTTTGACGAAGATGAGAACGATTACGTCTTAACCGAACATAATTGTCCTATAGCCTTGATTGCTCAAGAATATCCACACGTCTGCGAGATTGAAACGGCACTTTTCCGACAATCTTTGGGGGCGAAAGTCGTCCGAGTGGAACATCTTATGCAAGGAAGCCATAAATGTTGCTATCGGATTTCTAAAGCCAGCAAAGAGTAAACTGTTGCGCGGACGCGGAACACGACTCTCACGGATGGAACCTCAAGATGCCTGATGAAACGGGGAGACGCGGCTTTTTCAAGGAAGCCTTGAACCAACTCATACAACCTGTCGCCGAATTTCTGGATGACAGGGTAAGTGAGCATTTGCCTGCTGAGCCACCGAGGAACCGTCCACTTTTCCGCCCGCCCGGTGCGTTGCCTGAAGTAGAATTCTTAGAAACGTGCCATCGGTGTGGCAACTGCGTCAAGAACTGTCCGGCAAGTGCTATTTTCCCTTTACAGACCACCCAACCCGACATCGCGAATACACCTTATATCGATCCCGAGGAACAGCCATGTGTCATTTGCGATTCATTGGCGTGCATGTATGTCTGCCCGAGCGGTGCTTTGCAAACCGTTTATGCCGAAGATATTAAAATGGGTTTGGCAGTCTTCAGTGCTGAAACCTGTCTTCGGACGCAAGATGTGGCGTGTACTTACTGTGTCGATACCTGTCCAATGGGTGAGGATGCCATTCATTTGAGGTCAGATGGCGTTGTAGAGGTTATTGATGCCGGATGCACAGGATGCGGTGTATGTCAATACGCCTGTCCAACTTCACCAAAATCGATCGTTATTGAACTTCTCGCTGAATAAGACATTTGAAATATTGGGTTCGGCTATATCTGGTCGTTCGTCGCCCCTTCCTGAAAGAAATATGTCTGTACTTATACAAATACTTATGCAGGGTAATTTAGGAGGTCAAAACCTACGCGATATCAAACCCCCCTTAGAAATGCCGCAGCCTCTACTGCCCTATTTCATCAGTGGCACAGTGATTCTCGGTTTTGTAGCTGCCCTGCTCTGGCATGCACTCCAAAAACGGCGTCAATCCCCGGCTACCGCTGTAACGGATGAGACTGAGACCCCGTTGGCACATGAGGTCGCATACGAAAAACTGTCGGCGATTGAGACATCGGATTGGTTGCAGCGTGGCGACATTGAGACGTATCATACCCAAATTGCTTATGTCCTCCGCCAATATATTGATGCCCGTTATCATATCCCAGCGTTGGAGTTAACAACAACAGGATTACTGCAGGCGATGCTACGGGCTGAAATAGCCGCTCCCCATGTTGAACGGACGCGACAATTACTCACCAATTGTGATATGGTAAAATTTGCAACCTATCAACCGGAATTAACAGAGGCATCTACCCGGGTAGCAGATGCTCGCTGGATTGTCGATGAAACAAAGTCGCTTGTGCCATAAAATCCTTGACATAATTTCAAAAAATATAGTATCATGTTAAATCAAGTTTTTCATGAACCTTTAATTTTCGGAAAGTGCCAACTTAGGTGAACAAATTTTATCGGCTTCTTAATATAAACATAAGCCATAGCAAGGAGGTAAAAGTAGCGTGTCAAATGAACACAAAGTACTCCTCACTATACCGATGTATCCTGACATGGAACTTGCCGCGGCGAAAACCGGTTCTGTCCTCGCTGAATTGAAGGACTTCAACGAAGAGGCGGTTGAGGAGATCCAACTCGCTATCATTGAAACTTGTATCAACGCTTCTGAACATAGTCAAAGCGAGGATAAGGAAGTACATATTCAGTTTTTAGTTACAGACGATCGGTTGGAAGTCAAAATTACGGATCGAGGCGTCGGTATAACTGCAGATACACTGGACGGCACCCGCTTACTTGGTAGACCGACTGTACACCCCGATTTACGTAAGCGCGGAAGAGGCTTACAAATTATTAGGGCTTTAATGGATGAAGTGGTCATAGAAAGCAGTCCTAACGGGACGACTGTTAGTTTCACGAAAAAGAAGACGCCGCCATAGCTTGCTGTGCCGTTTTCGCGCGAGTCTATAGAGGAAACCTGTGAGACAATATACCAACAGGGCAATTTTGAACCCATTGCGGATAATTTACGAAATTGTGTTAAATGTGCTGTTAAAACGACACGTTTTTCTAATATATCACGTTTCTGTTTTGGGGAAACCGTTCACAAGTCCATGCAAGAACTTAAGGAGGTAAGCGATTTGTTGGACAAACTTGATATTCAAATTCGCGAGGCTAAAGAGCATGCGGTCATTGAAACAACGGGATACCTGAATGATGCCCTCGGAGAACAACTTGCCGAGAGAGCACAGGCACTCATTCAGAATGGTTGTACGCAACTCGTCATCAACCTTGAAAAAACAACACTTATTAACAGCATCGGTATATCTATACTTATTGAGATTATAGAAGCACTCACTGAACGGGAAGGCACCCTGAATTTCTGTGGATTGTCTGCCACGCAGGAGCGCACATTCCGTATGATGGCAATTGCTAAATACGCAGGTATCTTTCCAGACGAAGAATCCGCTATTGCCAACCTGTAATTTTTTAGCATAAATTTTGATGTAAAATGAAAGCTAACGTCATTTGGATGCAACCCTATGAAAGATCCAAGCCAGCTTATATCAGGAGACAGTTTGCAAGTCCATAAGACACAAAGTACCGCCGAACAGACGATGGAGCGGCTTATCTTCAGCCTGTCCGAGTTAGAACACTTGGGGCAAACGTTGATCTCTGGACACAGCAACTTTAATCATTCAAGTAAAACCTATCTCCGTATCACGCTTGGAACGCTGCAAGTGACGCGCGGCGCGATACTCCGTCACCACCAGACGAGACAGAATCTTGAAGTTGTTGCCGCATCCCCAGATCAAGTATTTGCCCCTATCACGGTTGAACCCAGTGAAATCGAGGAATTGCTGCAACATCCATTCATCGAGAGCGCAAACCTCCCAGAATCTCTTGAACCCTTCTTCGCCCGGACTGCAAAGTTCATCGAAACTATTGACATACGTCTTTGGGTGCCTCTGAAGATTCACGATGAATTTCTCGGAATGATCGGTTTGGGGAGTTTTTTGGGCAGAGAGGCGTTGGAAACATGGGAAATGGAATTGTTAACAACCCTTGCCCACCAAATTTCGATCGCCATCGCTTATTCGCAAATGGTGGAGGGTGTTCAAAGCGAAAAATTCCGATTGTTCATGCTCGCTGAAAGTGCGCCGCAAATCTGCCAACTCCTACAACCTGAAGCCGCCGCAGAACAGGTAGTTCATCAGGCTGTCTCCCTCTTAGACGCGAATGCGGGGGCACTCATGCTCACGCACGCGGAACGTCAAGAACTTGAGATGCACTACACTTTTCCGGAAACATTGGTTGAAAGTTCCACACCCGATGCCGACCCTAATGGGCTCGTTGTTCCTTATGGTGAAGCGGCACCGATATCCTTGGAAACAACGTCTTTAGACATGCTGAAATCTGTCGTCACGGAAGGATTGCCGGGACACTGCCCGCCCAAATCGGATACGCTTTTCGGCGGCAAGAATTTGATGGCGGTCCCTATTCCCGGACGCGATGGGGACATTCTCGGGATCCTCGTTGTCGGCGATAAAGAGGAACGTGGCGGTAGCATCGCGCCCTTTACCGATGAAGATGTTATCCTACTTGATTCTTTTGCGAAACAGGCAGGTGTCGCTATTGAAAACGCCCACCTACATCAAGAAGCACTCGAGGCACGCCAGCTGCAAGCGGAAATGGAGGAAGCCCGAAAGATACAAGAGAATCTTATTCCAGAGACACTCCCTGACATTCCCGGATACGAAATTGCCGGGCATTATGAGCCGCGCGGTCCCGTTGGCGGCGATTACTATGATTGTATCCCTTTGTCGACGGGACATTGGGGACTCGCAATCGCAGATGTTTCTGGAAAAGGGATGCAAGCAGCACTTCTCATGGCAACCCTACGGGCAGGACTTATCTCTGAATTGTCACGGGGAAATGGCACCGCAGCGGAAGATTCAGGAACACCGAATGACCGAAGTGTGTCCCCCCTATATACTGAACTTACCGAAATGGCTTTGACGCTTAACTCGCTCCTTTATGCCAGCGGCACGGCAGAGAAATACGCTACTTTTTTCTACAGCCATCTTAACCCAGAAACGGATGTCCTGACGACGCTCAACGCGGGGCATAATCCGCCACTGCTCATTAAAAAAGATGGCACCTATAAGTGGTTGGGTGAAGATATTGGCGGTATTCCACTCGGGATGTTCCCGAACGATATGGTTTCAAACATCGCTGAGTATGAAGCAGAACACGTTCAACTCACAAGCGGTGATGTGGTTATATATTATACAGATGGTGTCACAGAAACCGAGAATGTTGACGACGAGTATTACGAGGAGGATCGACTCGTAGAGGATTCCAAAGCGTGCAAGGATTCTGATGCTGAGGGGATCCTGAAATATCTTCATGACGCAGTTGTGGGGTTTCAGGGGGAAGCCGATCAATTTGACGACTTGACCCTACTTATTTTGAGGAAACAGTAGTAGCATAGATGTAGGCGCGTCGTCCGTAATGAAATTAGGTTTCCTTACCGCAAGGAATATTAAAAAATATGCAACAAAGTCCAGCAGGACGCTCGTTTTTAGATCCAGCAATCCTCGCCCGAATCGGGAACCTTGAATTGATTGCGAAATTTGTGGTTGAAGGCTTTATCTCTGGTCTCCACAAAAGTCCGTATCACGGATTCAGTGTCGAATTCTCGCAGTACCGACAATATATGCCCGGAGACGATCCGAAACATATAGATTGGAAAGCCTACGCCCGTACTGACCGTTACTATATCAAACAATTTGAGGAGGAAACCAATCTCAATTGCTACTTGCTCCTGGATACAAGCGAGTCTATGTTGCATCCGATAGATGAGGTACAAGTGGACGATCCGACGATAGAGGAGAGTGGCACAGGGCAAAAACTCACAAAGTTGCGATACGCGAGTTTCCTCATCGCATCACTTGCCTATTTTATGGCGAAGCAGCGGGACGCTGTTGGGTTTGCGTACTTTGATGATACACTCCGCCAATACCTTCCGGCTCGCAGTAGCACATCGCACTTGCATTCGATTTTGCTCACATTGGAGACGCTCCAGACCGCAAAAAGCACGCGGATGGGGACACCTTTGCATCAAATCGCAGAACGTCTAACCAAACGCGGTTTAGTCCTCTTCGTCTCTGATCTCTACGATGCCGGTGATATAGATGGACAGTCAGAAGTCGTTGAGGGTTTAGAACACCTACGCTATGAGGGACATGAGGTCATCGTTTTTCATGTGCTCGCACATCAGGAACTCGCATTTGCTGACTTCGAAGCAGGAAGGAGTGCAGAAGCCCTGATCCGTTTTATCGATTCCGAAAATGATGCTGAAATTATCACAACGCCACAAGCGATTCAGGAGAGTTATTTGAATAATTTCAACAAATTTCTTGATACTTATAGGCTCGCCCTACGGCAATCGGATATTGATTACAACATGATAACAACAGCAACACCGATTGATTTAGCACTGGCATCCTATCTCGCGAAGCGCCAAGGAGTCCTCTGATTTATCTCGTAAAGGATCCAATAATCAAGACCGCAAGGAATATTAAAAAGTGTTTGGATTAGGAATTTTAGCCCCTTTATTCGCGGTAGCGGGTATTGTAGGTGCCTCAATTCCACTCATTTTGCATCTGTTGAACCGGGAACGTGCAAGACGGTTGGTGTTCGGGACCATCCGTTTCATTCAGATGTCGCACCAGACAAACGTGAGACGGCACAAGTTGAAACGGCTACTGTTGCTGCTCATGCGTATTCTGATATTGGCACTGCTCGGTTTTGCGTTTGCGCGACCGTTCTTCGCCGAAACGCCAATCATTGCACAGAAAACGGGTGGTAAACGAAACGCAATTGTTATTCTGGATACTTCCTACAGTATGCAATATGAGAAGGTATTTGAGAACGCAAAAAGGGAGGGTATCACAATTCTTGATGGGCTTGATGCAACCGATGCCGCGGGTCTTATTCTTTCTTCGGACCGGGCGCGTGTTATCGCGCCGCTCGGCTCAGAGTTCTCACATATTCGAGCTGCCTTGAACAATGCAGAAGCCACTTATAAACCTACAGATTATTTAGACGCATTGCAAACGGCTGACGAAATACTTGCATCTATTCCTATCGGTGAAAAGCAGATTTACGTAATCGCGGATATGCAAAAGCGGGGATGGGAAAATTTCATCGAAACGGACAAACTTAACCCTGATGTCCAAATTCAGTTCATTGATGTCCATCCTGAACAACCCCACAATTTCGCGATAACAGCGCTCAATGTCCCACCTGTTATCCTGAAGGAGCAGCAAGCCTCCTACTTGGTGGCACGCGTCCGTAATTTCAGCGATGCAGCAGTTGAAAATCTACCGATTCGTCTGTTCGTAGATGGAAATATGATTGATACTGTGCAGCTGGACATTGAGCCGGACGACCTTGCAGATGCTGTTTTCAGGATCGCCAGTTTTGATAGAAGGCGAGACGAGGCGACGCACACAGGTTGGGTGGAATTGCCCGAAGATGCGCTTCAGGTTGACAACAAACGCTATTTCACTTTACAAAGTCTGCGGTCAATCAGAGTTCACGCGGTTAGGGACAACCCGCGGACGCAAAGCCCGCATCGGACGATGGGCACATTTTTCATGAAAATGGCGTTTACCGCAGGACGTGATGCGGTGCCTATTGATTTTACCGAATCGAGTTCAGTACCCGGTGCTGCGACCCTCGATCGCACTGATGTTCTGGTGCTTGCCAATGTAGCACAGATCTCTTCCGACGAAGCCGGACGCGTGGCGACTTACGTTGCTTCAGGCGGTGGGTTGATTGTGACGGTAGGCAATAATATAGACGCTGCTGTCTATGAACAACGGCTTGGGGGTGAGATAGGTTTGATGCCGTGTAACTTCGTCCGTCCCGTTGGCGACGCTCTTGATCGTCAGCAATTCCGTGTCCTCGCGACGGTGAAGTACGAACACCCGATTTTCGCGCCGTTCAAAGAACCGAACCATGGCGATTTCGGTAAAGCGCGATTTTATAGATTTTTTCAGGCGGTACCGACCGCAAATGCTACCGTTATTGCTTCTTATGACGATGGGAGCCCGGCACTCTTTGAGAAGTCTTACGGAAACCTGGGACGTGTCCTCTGTTTTACCTCGACCATAGACCGGGAATGGAACGATTTACCGATTCGCGCGGTTTATTTACCTTTCCTGCATGAAGCTATTAAGTATCTCGCACTGAAAGATGCAGAAACGCTGCCGGATTACCGCATCGGAGACCCTATAGAACTAAAGGTTTCAGAAACTGAGAATGAGAGTCTAACAAGAAAGGGAGAGATCGCTATCTTCAATCCGAACAGTGTTGAGACGCGTCTGGGACCGAACACAGATGAGACATCTACAGCACAGAATATACCACAAAGCAGTGTTTTATATACAGACACTGCCATACCCGGTATCTATTCAGTTCATAGGTCCGGTACAGAAGTTACAGACTACTTTGTCGTCAACGTTGATACCACGGAGTCCGATCTTGCGGCACGCGATGTTGAGGAACTTGCAAGTATGCTGAAAGGCACGGCTGATGAACTCGTTGAAGATAAACCAACGGCAGAACTGGTGGCGCAATACAATGAAGATGTAGAGCGGAATCAAAACGTATGGATCTATCTCATGTTTGCAGTCTTTGCTTTAGCAATAACAGAGATGTTCCTCGCCAACCGCTTTTAATTTTACCTTGCGGTGAAATAACGGGCATTAGAACTATCAGATGCGCCTCTTAAATCCGCCCTCCAAATGTAAAGCAAAGACAAATTATGCCATTTAAGGAACCTAATTTCATTACGGGCTATGGTTCTTGATACTATCTCGATTCTGATTTACCTTGCGGTAAAATGATGGGCGTTAGAACTACAGGAGCAATGAATAAAAAAATGAACTTTGAACCAAGTGCACCGATTGAAGTGCCACAAATTATATCTGAGGAGCAGATCCAGTTTTTTATCAATAACGGGTACCTAATTGTCCCAGATCTGCTTTCTCTGGATGAGGTAGAGGAATTGCGGCAGGACACTGTTACGCTTGCCAAAGGGGGATACCCGTGTGAAACCCTCCAACCGCTTCCTAAAGATTTGAGCGATGACGAGGCGATTGGACGTATCCTCTGCATTCATCAACCCCATTTTGTCAGTCCAATTATTGAGAAATACGTCAAGCACCCGAAGATCTGTGGTATCCTGAGTCAGATAACGGCTGCACATCTACCCCACTGGGACGGCAGCGTCAAGTGTATGCAGTCGATGCTCTTTGTAAAACCGCCCCATTTTCAAGGTCAGGCATGGCATCAGGACGAATTTTATATTCCGACCCGTGACCGCTCCCTGATCGGGGCGTGGACGGCAATGGACGATGCAACTATAGAAAATGGATGCTTATGGGTACTTCCCGGCTCACATCGCCGAGGGTATCTCTATCCGCAGAGATACCATGAGAACCCAGATGAGTTCGATTTCGCTTGGGAGAGTTACGGGTTTGACGATGCAGACGAGGTGCCCGTTGAAGTTACAACCGGCACATTAGTATTTTTTAACGGGTATCTACTCCACCGCTCTCGTAAAAACCGTGGAGAGACATATCGCAGGGTTTTGGTGAACCATTACTGCAATTCATGGTCGCTGTTACCTTGGTCAATTCAAGACGGAGAACGTCCTGCCAGTGCTGACCGCCGATGTGTTATTCCGGTCTCTGGCGTCGATCCCTACGCATGGAAAGGCTATGATGATCCACCGCAAGATGTCCACTTGCGAACCTGCAAAGCCGTTGATGAACTGGAGCCATTAGATGCAAGTTGAAATTGAACGTTTTTCCGACCTTAGGCAAGCGTTGGAAACGATGATGCAGCGGATTGAGGGCGGCGAAGATATAATGGAACAGTTAGCACAGATTAACGCACTCTCTCAAGAACTCGCACCGACAGCACCCAAGATGCTTCTGCACTATCTGGAGCGGAAGAGTTACACAAAAGCATTAGCATTTCTGGAAACCTTTAACAGTTAACAAGTCGTAAGAGGGCTTTCTTAAATGTGAGCCTCTTAATTCACAACTGCAAACTGGTAACTCATAAATAGGAAAGAAAAATATGGTAAGAGAGGATGGACGCACTCCGGATGAGCTGCGTCCTGTCACAATCAAACGGCATTATATCAAACATGCCGAAGGCTCAGTTCTCGTCGCGACCGGAGACACTCGTGTTATTTGCACTGCCTCTGTGATTGACCAACAGCCGCGTTTTATGCGTAACCAGCGTATCAAAAATAGGGGATGGGTGACGGCGGAGTACTCCATGTTACCGCGTTCTACTTCCGAACGGATGCAACGTGAGGCAACCCGTGGTGGCGTCAGTGGAAGAACACAGGAGATCCAACGTCTTATCGGACGTTCTTTACGTGCCGCTGTAGATTTAGATGCCTTACAAGAGCATACAGTTTGGGTCGATTGTGATGTCATTCAGGCTGATGGTGGAACACGCACTGCATCCATTACAGGTGCTTTCATTGCGCTCTGGGATGCCTGTCAAGCACTTGTTAAGAGGAAACGCATTAAAAATTTTCCGATTACCGATAACATTGCCGCTACAAGCGTCGGACTTATTGCGGGTCAACCGATGTTAGACCTCTGCTATACGGAAGACTCAACAGCGGATGTCGATATGAACATTGTGATGACAGGGAGTGGGCAATTTATAGAGATACAAGGCACCGCAGAGGAAAAACCCTTTTCGCGTACCGAGTATGACCAAATGCTGGATCTCGCCGTTGGCGGTATACAACAACTTGTCCGACTCCAGAATCGGATGATGTTGGAGAATTTAGATGAAGCTCGTATTGGCGACGCGTAATCATGGTAAAGTCCGAGAACTCACAAACATGCTTTACGGTGAAGCGAATTCCAAACAACAGATCGAAGTTATCTCTTTGGAAAATTATCCAGACGCCCCAGAGGTGATTGAGGATGGCAAAACGTATGCGGAGAACGCCATTAAGAAGGCATCTGTTATCGCTGCGTATACGTCCCATCTGACCCTCGCTGACGATGCGGGACTGGAGGTAGATGCGCTCGACGGCGCGCCAGGCATTCACTCGAAACGCTGGGCGGGTGAAAACGCAACGGATGAGACCCGGATCGCGAAACTCCTTGAGGCACTTGAAGGTGCCACCAATCGGCGGGCGCGGTTCATCGCTGCGATTGCGGTGGTACATCCGAATTCCAACCCCGAAGTGGTTCTCGGTGTGTGTGAGGGACACATCAGGCATGCCCCTGTGGGAGAGAGTGGTTTCGGCTACGATCCAGTGTTTGTACCTGATGGTTATCATCAGACTTTCGCAGAATTAGGAGAAGAAATAAAAAATCGGATGAGTCACAGAGCCAAGGCGTTGGAACAAGCAATCGCCTTGCTTTGATTATTACTAAAAGAAGAGAAATTCAGTAACGCCAGTTTAAAAACTGGAGATTGTAGAATATCCGCAGCCGAGCGGGGACCCTGCAACGTGAGACCCTGAATACAGTCTTTGCGAATGCCACATGCGCACTCGCTATATTATATATTATTATTTTACAAGAAGGCAGGCTTTCGGCGCTATGTTGAAGCATGGGGTTCTCAGCCTGAAGAATTTAATGGCAGCACTTAACGATTTACGCAACGGGTTGGTTATCCGACTCAATGATACCATTTATACCATAGTCAACTGTGAGCATGTCAAGCCAGGGAAAGGGGGTGCCTTCGCGCGAACCAAAATCAAACGCGTTTCCGACGGCGCCGTCTTGGACAGGACGTTTCGTTCGAATGAAAATGTCGAAACCGTCAGACTCATGGATCACCAGATGCAGTATATGTACCGAGATGGAGAGGCATTGTGGTTTATGGATAACGAAACATTTGAACAACATACGCTCCCTGTAGAGCTTATAGGAGATGATTTGAAGTTCCTAAAAGAGGGTGAAACGGTCACGGTTAAAATGGAAGGGGCAATCCCACTTGCCGTTGAACTTCCCAACTTCGTTGAACTTCAGATTGTTGAGACCGACCCAGGATTACGAGGCGATACTGTCAGCGGTGGTTCGAAGCGTGCGACGCTGGAGACGGGCGGTGTCGTTAATGTTCCTTTGTTTGTTCAGAACGAAACGCGTATCAAAGTTGACACGCGCACCGGCAAATACGTAGAAAGGATATAGTAGTTGTTGATGTGTGTTGCGTAACAGTACGCACCGACACCTATTAAAAAAAGAAATGCGTCAAAACAGATCCAAGGATAAACCTGAATCTGCTGAACAAAACAACAACGATGTCTTAGAAATTGTTGAACAGTTAGCAGAAATTCTTGTCCGCAGCGACCTTTCCGAAGTCCGTGTCCGGGACAACGAGTTTGAGGTACAAGTTTCGAGGCACCCCGGGAATCCCGGCGTATATGAACAATCCTCACCACGCCCTACAGAGACGAACGGGGCAGTAGGTGCACCGCAGGTCCCTGTAGAGACCCCTGATGCCGAAGGTGCTGCGCAGGCACATAACACCTTCATTAGTGCGCCTATGCCCTCGCGCTTCTACCGCTCCCCCGCCCCTGACGAACCGGCCTTTGTAAAAGTTGGGGATATAGTTGCCACGGGTGAACCCGTCGCCGTCCTTGAAGTCATGAAAACTTACAATCCCGTGGAAGCGCCGTTTAACTGTGAGATTTTAGAGATTCTCGCTGAAGACGGTGAGGCAGTTGAATATGCACAACCGCTGTTCCGAGTGAAGCAGACATAGGAATAGTTATGGGTTATCAGTTTTAACTATCAACTCGCCCCCGTTATAAGTGCTAAAGCAGGAATTGATGGTTAAGGTTATCGGACAAGAGGTTTTTGTTAAACGATACCCTCTTAACCGAAAACTGATTACCGAAAGGATTTTTCGGCAAAAAAATCCGAACCGAAAACCATAAAAAAACATGATTAAAAAAATACTGATAGCAAATCGCGGTGAGATTGCTGTCCGCATCATCCGTGCCTGTAAAGACATGGGGATTAAAACAGTAGCGATATACTCAACCGCTGATGAAAACGCACTACACGTTAAATACGCAGACGAAGCCTTCTGTATTGGTCCACCCCCCTCAACTGAGAGTTATCTCAAATACTCGAATATTATCACTGTTGCGGACTATGCGAATGTCAATGCCATCCACCCTGGCGTGGGTTTCCTCGCTGAGGACGCGCAATTTGCGGAAATTTGTGAGGCGCATCAGATACAGTTTATTGGACCCTCCATCGCAGACATCACTACCATGGGTGATAAAGTGAAGGCGCGTGAAACTGTCGCAAAAGCCGGACTTAAACTGATACCTGGGAGTCAGCGGGGTAGGCGGAAAAACAACAAAAAAGCAACAGTTGACACCGCCGAGGATGCCGCGCAGCTCGCCGAGAAAATCGGATACCCTGTCGGGATCAAAGCCGTGGCAGGTGGGGGCGGTCGGGGCATCCGAATCGCCGAAAATCAGCCGAGTCTCCTTAACCTTTTTCACACTGCGAAAGCAGAAGGTGAAGCGGCTTTTGGGAATGGGGACGTTTACATTGAAAAATGGATTGAAGAAGCACGACATATCGAAGTCCAAATTCTCGGCGATACCCACGGCAACGTTGTCCACCTCGGTGAACGGGAGTGCTCTATCCAGCGGAAACAACAGAAACTCTTGGAAGAAGCCCCCGCTGCCTCAATTCCACCGAAACTTCGCAACGATATCTGTAAAGCCGCCGCGAAAGCCGCAAAAGCGATCGGCTACACGAACGCTGGCACCATTGAGTTTGTTGTGGATAAAGATGATAATTTCTATTTCTTGGAAATGAACACACGCATCCAAGTCGAGCATACTGTCACCGAGAGTATCACCGGCATTGACCTCATCAAAGAACAGATTCGGCTCGCGATGGGAGAGCAACTCGGATATAACCAATCCGATATTCAAATCCAAGGACACGCCATTGAATGCAGAATTAACGCCGAGGATCCAGCAAATCAGTTCATGCCTTCACCGGGTCTTGTCACAGCCTACGATCCTCCGGGCGGCATCGGCATCCGGGTTGATGGGTACCTCTACACCGGGTATACTGTTCCATCGCACTACGATTCACTCGTGGCGAAACTCATCGCAATGGGTAGGGATCGAGAAGAGGCGATTGCGCGGTTGAAACGCGCCTTGTCTGAGTTCAAAATTGAAGGTATTAAAACCACGATTCCGCTCTTCCAGAATATCCTCAACGATGAACGCTTTCTTAGCGGAACGATTTTCACGAATTTCTTAGAAACATAATTTTTAAATGTTCGCGAGGCGTCAAAGCATGCGATGTGTTTAATAACGGTTTTGGCTTAAGAATCGCCTGCGTGTTTTTGCTTGGGCGTTTCTGCGTATTTCTCCGTATTGTTGCAGGCTTGCCTCCTTTTCTGAAAATTCAGACCGAAAACTAAAAATTAAAAACTGATATGCATTCCATCTTTGCAACACTCGCAATTTTTATTCTGACACCCATCACTGTAAACGCTGTTACCTTTGTTGATGTCACGAACAAAGCCGGTATCCGTTTTCAGCATTCAAGCGGAACCCGTTCGAGTCTGCTCCCAGAAGATATGGGTTCCGGTGCAGGCTTCGCCGATATAGATAACGATGGAGACATCGACCTCTACATCGTCAATATCCCCGGTCCCTTTACACAGGATGGAAAAAATAATAAAGGGAACACCAATGCCCTCTATCTTAACAACGGTGACGGGACATTTACAGACATCACGCGTGCCGCAGGTGTTGGGCATCAAGGATTTGGGATGGGGTGCGTTTTCGCAGATTACGATGGTGACGCCGATCTCGATCTTTACCTAACTAACTATGGTGAGAATGTCCTTTATCGGAACAATGGAAACGCCACCTTTACCGATGTGACGGACGCTGCTGGCGTTGGATGCGAACTGTGGAGCACGGGTGCCGCCTTCGCAGATGTAGACGGCGACACTGATTTGGATCTCTACGTTTGCAACTATGTCACATACGACTTAGAAGAGTTGGAACAGATGAAGGAGGAGTCCCTACAATCTGGAAAACCCGTGCCCAGTGCCCTGAATCCGCATGTTTTTGAACCCCAAGATAACGTCTTCTATCGTAACAATGGGGACGGCACTTTTACGGATGCAACCGCTGAAACGGGTATCGCGGCAGGAGGCGGTAGAAGCATGCAAGCCCTCTTTAGCGACTTTGATAACGATAACGATCTGGACCTTTACGTCGCTAATGATACCACCACAAACCATATCTATCGCAACGATGGCAGTGGCAACTTTACGGATGTCAGCACTGAGTCGTGGGCAGCGGATTTCCGCGGTTCTATGGGACTCACCGCTGGCGATTACGATGCCGATGGGGATATCGATCTCTTTATGAGCCATTGGGTGGACGAAGAAAACGCCCTCTATAGGAATTTATTCGCAGAGGACGATGCCACTGGACAGATCAGATTCGTAGATGAATCGTATACGTCTCTGCTTGCTGAAGAGAGCATTAAACAGATCGGGTGGGGCACGACCCTCTTTGACTACGACAACGATGGGGATTTGGATATCTTTGTGACGAATGGCAGCACTTTCCAGGAGCTAAAACGTCCAGAGGTGCTTATCCCGCAGGCGGATATGTTGTTCCGAAACAATGGAGACGAAACATTCACCAATGTGAGTCAAGAGGCAGGCATCGCGGCGCTCCCACTCCGAGTCGGTCGTGGTGCGGCGTTTGGAGACTATGATAATGATGGCGATATCGATATTTTTATCGTCAACAACCATGCTCCACCGACACTGTTGCGGAATGAGGGCGGAAACCGTAGCAATTGGGTGTATGTCAAACTCGTGGGAGCAGGTGCGAATCGCGATGCTATCGGCGCGAAAATTCAGGTGAAAACGGCGGATCAGACGCAGGTCCGAGAAATTTACGCCGGTGAGAGTTACATGTCCGCTAACAGTTTCGTCGCGGAATTTGGCGTGGGAGATGCGACACAGATTGAGACCTTACAGGTTACGTGGCAGAACGGAGAAACGCAGAAACTTCATAACGTTCCAGCAAACCAGCGAATCCGTATAACGCAAAAATGAGAAACTATTTCTATCTATTCATTTCTACACTCTTAATCCTGCTTGCGTGCGGAGGGGATCCCACGATTGAGCGGGGCAAAGCCTTTCTTAAAACGGGTGACACTCCGTCTGCCATTCAGCAGTTTCAGGCAGCACTTAAGCAGAATCCTTCCAACGCCGAGGCTTATTATCAACTCGGTTTGGCGTATGAAGGATTAGGAGATGCTACGCAAGCCGTCAATGCATTCAGAGATGCTACAAAATTGGCACCGAAACGCGGCGAAATAACACTCGCACTCGGGCGCGTCTACTGGCACAGTGGTAACCGTTCCGTTGCCCTCACCGAATTCCAAAGTCTGCTGAGCGGCTCCCCAAAAAAGGAAATCCTCCTTCAGATCGCAGGTCTCACAGGGGATGCCTACCACGTTCAGCGGATTCGCACTGAAGGTAGCGACGACTACGAGCAGACCTTTACTGAAAAAGGGAATATGATGACGTTTACTGCAAAGTATACCGACGATTATAGTCCCGCAATTTCACCCGATGGAAAATGGCTTGCTTTCGCTTCAAATCGTCTCGAGAACGCTGAGTTGTATCTCATGGATCTCACGACTCGCACGCTACAGCAGCTGACGCATACCGATGAACTCGATGAATACATGCCTGCTTTTTCACCAGATGGTAAATCTATCGCCTTTGTTTCTGAGCGCACCCGTGGCGGGATGATGCTCCCGTCTGTCCAAGCGAGTGGTTCCGACCCGAGGACTGCGACGATCTACCTCATGGATGTCGATGGAAGAAACCAACGTCCACTCATCGATATAGAGGGCGCGCAGCGTGCCCCTGTCTTTTCACCGGATGGGCAACAAATCGCCTTTGAATCCAAAGCACCGACGCAGGAAACCGCCAGTGGACCTGGGAGCACCGAGAACAACGCCACGTTAGAAATCTACGCCATTCATATCGACGGCACCAACAAGAAACAACTGACGCATAACGATGTAGACGATGGGCATCCAACGTGGGCACCCAATGGAAAGCAGATCGCTTTTACCGGAATGGTGGACGACATCTACCAACTTTTCAGTGTCAATGCCGGAGGTGGCTCAGTAAAGCAGTTAACTTTTGAGAACGCGAGCCATTACCACCCCACCTTCAGTCCAGACGGCAAACGGATACTCTATGTCTCGAACGCGCATAACCGTTATACGCTCTGGACGATGAACGCAGACGGCACCAACAAAACCCAGCTCACAAACCATATCGGTGCGCATTTTGAACCGAGCCTCTCAAAAGATGGAAAAACCCTCGTTTTCAGTTCCGACCGTTCCGATCACATGCGGATCTATCTCATGGATTTGACAAAACCCGTCCAAATACAGGCGTTGAAGGCGAGACTCGCTGGGTTGTAGTTTAATAGTAGTAAGCACGCGCCGTCGTGCCGTAAACACGTTATAGTAAAACCCGAAAATAGGTGAACACTTGTAGGGGTTTTTTGCTTGGGTGTTTCTTGGTCTTGTGCCTGCCCAAAACACTCGCCAATCTTGCCGTGTCCAAATAATTGTGGGCGTTATTATAAAAGTAGTAGGCACGCTCCCCTTTTCTTGAGTTTTTTCGGAAAACCTCATATACTTTTACCGTTGATGTCTGTGGTGCGTGATGAAGAAGATTCCCATCTACGAACACAATACCACGTATTGATGAAAACCGACTCAAGGGTCTTTTAAAAAGGAGGAGACTTCTCCGATGCCAGTTCCAGGCTTGTTTCACAGACACACGATTTCTATGTACCCTTTGAAAAAGAGGAATGTTCTTATCCTCCTTGTGTTAGCATGTATTTTATGCCTCAGCATCGCACCGGCGGCACGCGGATTCATCGTGTTTGAGCACGAAGGTAGGGAGGATCTCAACACCTTGGTGAAGAAGGTGCATGCAGACCACTGGGTTATCCATTACAGTTATGGCGATAATTGTCCTCCAGAGGAGCAGAATAACGACGCAGCGTTGACCGATGCGGTTACTGAGGCACTGCAGATGTGGTTGCAGCCGTTGCGTGAATACACCGACCGTCCGATCGTCAACGACTTCCGATACAAACTCAACGATGATTGGCAAGCCGCCGACTTCGGCATTACCTTCTATTGTAACATCGGTGCATCAAGGGCATTCATAGGCCAGGGTTCACCGGGCATCAAACAGCGTGCAACTACAAACGTAGAACGAACAGGATTTATGACAAGCCTCTTACACGAGATGGGGCATATTTTTGGCTTGGCAGACACCTACACACGGGAGAACGGAGACGAGCGATGGCTTAAGCGATGGCTTACCAAAGGCGGATTAGACTCCACCAGAGGCACACAGCCGAGTTCGATCATGATGGGAGCTTCCAGACATAGAGAGGAAGGGATGCTTGGCAAGGACGATAAGAACGGTATCGTCTATCTCTACAAGCTGGCTTACGAAGGCTTGTCAATTAGAGACTGCTTCTTCAGCGACTATCAACTCGAACACGAGCCCCTCGGCTGTGTGCCCAAGCATCCCCTCATCTTTGAGATCAAGCATGTTTCGGAGATAGGTGCTATTTTTGTTCTTAGAGACGACGAGAATATTGATGTCAATGCCCAAGATGATAACGATATGACGGCACTCCACTACGCAGTGCTACACGGATACGACACACTTCTCAAAGTTCTGCTGGGTCAGAGGGTTGCCTTGGACCGGGAGAACATTCTGTTTAACCACTCTATCAATGTCAATGCCCAAGACGAAGATGGCATGACAGCACTCCACTACGCAGTGTCGCATGAGTTAGATGAGGCCGTCGAGGAGCTGCTCGCTCACAAGGATATTCTCCCCTTCCTGCGCAACACGCAAGGACACAGTCCCCTACAGATCACCCGTGAAAACAAACTCGAGCGGATGATCCACCTGTTGCTTGACCACCCGCTAACGTTGCCTGTCAATGCCAAAGGGAAGTTGGCGACAACATGGGGACACCTCAAAAAGCAATATTAACGGAAATCCAGGCTTTATTCGTGTTGGGGAAAACCGTAGCGGGGACACATATGAAATTATTGAAAAAAACCAACTTTTACTGCTCTCTTGTGTTAGTAGGCATCTTGTGCTTCAGTGTCGCACCGGCGGCACGTGGGTTCATGACTTTCAATCATGAGTTTGGCAGACATTTTAACGTCTTGGTTGACAAGGTGCATGCCCCGCACTGGACCATCAGTTATGGCTATGGCGACGATTGTCCGCCAGAGGCAAGAGAGAACGACGCAGCACTGACCGCCGCAATTACTAAGGCACTGCAGACGTGGTTGCAACCCCTACGCAACTATACCCCTAAGCCGATCGTCAACGATTTCCGATACCAACGTAATGCTAACAATGGGGGTGCCCGCCGGGCTGCCGACCTGTGGATCATCTTCCATTGCGAACAGCGTAATTCTAATGCACACATAGGAGGGAATAGTCCCGGCATCGACCTGCGTGACGGTACGAAAGTAGTGCAGCACTTTATTGACTCACTTGTTCATGAAACAGGCCATACCTTCGGTTTAGCGGACACCTATATCCCGTTTGTAGATCGGAATAAGCCAGGTATTAGCCGAGGTGGCTTAGCCGGAACCAGGGGCACACAACCGGCCGCGGTGATGAGCGAGCATATGCCTGTCCATCCAGTCGCTGCTGCGAATGATCCTGTTGCACTTGATGGTCTCGAACCTCTCGGTGTGGATGACATCAACGGTGTTGTCTGGCTCTATAAGCATGTGCACGAGCAGCTGCCGCTGGAAGACTGTTTTTTTCCTAACTATGAGTTGGAGAAAGTCCCGCACGGCTGCCGTCCGAAATATCCACTGATCTTTGAAATCAAGCAGGGGGATGCCTACTGGGCAATCAAGGTGATTGAGGACGATAGCAACTTAGATGTCAATGCGCAAGATACGGAGGGTTTGACGGCATTACACCACGCCGTATTGAACGGTTTTGAGGAATTGGTCACCACGCTCCTCGCCCATAAGGACATCAAGCCGTTTCTAAGGGATAAGCAGGGACGCAGTGCGTTGGCAATCGCTCGCGAGGCGAAACTCAAGCAAATGATTACGTTGTTGCTTGACCACCCGCTAACGTTGCCTGTCAATGCTAAAGGCAAACTCGCGACGACGTGGGGGCACCTCAAAAACCGGTATTGAGGGCAACGTAGGTTGGGTTGAGTGCTGAAGCCCTAATTGACATAACCACCGACTGCTGATGGTTGGCCACCAAGAACCATCTAACCAAAAGACGTTCCGATCAAACGGAATCGCCATTAGTTATTAAACCGCTGATGAACGCTTCAAGACTCCCGGTCTCCACTGCCTCGCGAAGCAGGTGTTTGAGGCGTCCTAAATCATCAATCGCCTCAAGCGCAGGCTTTAATATTTGCACGGCGTTCGCCTCAAACCGAACATCTAAGAGTTGGAGAATGCTGTCAACAACGGCTTCTCGTCTCCCTTGTTCAAGCCCCTGTTTAAGCCCCTGTTCAAGCCCTTGTTCAAGCCCTTGTTCAAGCCCTTCTGCTTTCGCCTTTTCGGTAATATATTGGTAAACAGATGATTCTTGCATAATGTCCTCCGGAAAAAGATGCGTTATCGCTTGCGGCTCATGAACCAACCCTCCCATCACCCATAGATCCAACAGCAGGTTATCCCGAGTCGGGGCATCTAATGACAACCCTTTCGTCGTCTCAACACATTGATGTATCCACTGCAGTGTGTCCATGCCAATCGGCGGCTTCATCAATGGACAAAACGGTATTAAACCCGGCTGCTGCGCCTCAAGCACCGCTGTGCCCTCCACTTCGATAAGCCGAATCACTTTATATTCAACGATGAAACGGTAGCCTCGGAGGTCCTGAACATATCCCCCTGAGTCGTTTCTACCGGCATCCGGACGCAGGTAGATGACATGCGAAAAGATCGGCAACCCATATCTTTCATAACACCTACCCAAATAGCCAACGTTGCGTCGCACCATCTCCAAATGCGTACTGTCACTTGTTTGAAACTCGCAATGCACCAAAGCCGGTTCACCGTTGAGAAGCACCTTTATTAAGCTATCCATCTGCCGTGTTTCGACAGTCGTGAATTCACTCTCAAGATGCTCAAGGAATTCGATATCCAACCCCTGCATCAGAAACTGGAGTACATCTTCGGGAAACGTGTAAATCGCATCCTTAGCGACAATATCAAATCTATGGTGCGGTAAGCCCTTCCTGTTAGATGCAGGTTGTGTTACATCGCTATTTTTCATACCAATAGTATACAACAACCTGATGAAGAATACCACTTTTTTTGCGAAGGCCTTCCGTTTTCCGGTAGGCGAGAACCCTGATTTCCAATGCTTGCCAACTGCTGACCGCCGAAAGCCAACAACCAAAAGCCATTTCCCCTTGACTTTCCCTTGAAATCTGTTATTCTTTTAACAACCACTTGCGATAGTGGGCGGATATCCCGTAGGTTGGGTTATACTAATATTTAGTCCATAGGTATCAATTTAGGGTTTCCATGGTGTTGTAGGTTGGGTTGAACGGTGTTGAAAACCAAATGCCGGTATGCCAAAATACATCATATCTAACATATCCGCATATACACCCAAAAACCCAGTGAAACCCAACGCTCTTTCCGTCAAACTCTGGAAACATGGGGTAGGTTTCCGTTGGGTTTCGCTATAACCTTGATTTATATGACGGTGTAGAGTGCTGAACTGTGCTTGGGTTATCCATATCGTTTTTCTCGGCTCCGCTCAACCCAACCTACGATGCTATGATGGGTTTTCCTAAAATTGGCACCTATGGGTTGAGCCTCTCGCGAAACCAACAACTAAAGGTAGTCACTTCCAAGAAACAAAGATGCGAACGATTTTTTCTTTTTTTCTTATCTTCCTCATCAGTATCGGATGCAATACAGATACACCGCAGCGTGATGTAAATCCGCAACTCACGGCGCACTATCAGAAAGGCACGGACGCATTAGATAGGAACAACTTCGCTGAAGCAGAAGCAGCGTTCCAAGCGTGCCTGCAGATTGATGCCAACGCCCACGATGCGCGTATGTTGCTCGCACGCACATACATCAGACAGCAGAAATGGGGGGTTGCCGAAGAGACGTTGCAGACGTTGATAGGGCTGCTTAAGGATATCGGGGTAAAAAACCCCTCCGACAAGGACCAACTTTCAAAGGCGTATCTAACGTTGGCACAGGTTTTCAGTTATCAACAACGGTTTTCTGATTCTACTGCTGCGCTCACCAATGCGTTGGAGGTAAACCCTGACGATATTGAGGCACGCATCAGACTCGGTTATTTCTTGGGTGCGCCGCAACAGATGCTCGTCCCGGATCTTTCAGCCTCCAAGCGTCAGTTTGAAAAGGTGTTGGAACTCCAACCGAACAACCTGGAGGCGATGCTCCAACTCGGTTTAGCTGAATTCCGACTCGGAGAGGCAGACAAAGCCGCTGAACGGTTTGAAAATATTATCCAAAATTACCGGCGTCATTCTGGGGCGTACTACTATCTGGGGGTCTATCACCTCCGGCACGGCGCGCCTGAAAAAGCCGTTGAGAATTTCAAAGAATCGCTCCGTCTGAAACCGCGCGACCCGGAAACCTTGTGGAACTTGTGGACAGCATACAGCAAACTCGGTGGCTATCCAGAAGATTTGCCAGAGGCATTCAAAATTCAACCGTGGGAGGGGTTTGGAACGCCGAATTCTGTAGGACAAAATTCTCCATTTATAGATGTCGCACCGGACTTAAGAATGGACAAGGTTGATGGTGGACGCGGCAGTGCCTGGGGGGATTATGATAACGATGGCGATTTAGACATCGTTGCTGTCGGCACGTATCAACCCCATGCCCTTTTCCGCAATAATGGCGATGGCACCTTCACAAATGTCGCAGAAGCGGCAGGCATTGCCGATCCAAGAGGCGGTTGGGGTTCTCTCTTCGCCGATTATGATAACGATGGGGATGTGGATCTCTACATCACACGTGGGGGTTGGTCGGGTGCGGCGGAAAATACGCTCTATCATAACAACGGCGATGGCACCTTCACCGACGTTACACACGCTGCAGGTGTCGCAGACCCACAGAGTAGTTTCTGTGCGGCGTGGGCAGATTACGACAACGATGGCTACATCGACCTCTATATTGCTGACGGTGTTATCGGTGATGGTGCTGCGAATGTCTTATATCGCAATAATGGCGATGGCACCTTCACGAATACCGCAGCTGCTGCCGGTGTCGCAGATACTGGGAACTCGCTCGGCACTGCTTGGGGAGATTACGATAAAGACGGACATATCGACCTGCATGTCGTCAACTATGGACAATCCAATGTGCTTTACCGCAATAACGGCGATGGCACCTTCACCGATGTCACCCCGACGACCGGTATGAATCTCCCTGTTACGGATGCCTTCGTTACTTTCTTTCTCGATGTGGACAACGATGCGGATCTGGATATCTTCATCTCAAATTCAGGTTCCTTTCAAGCCTTCATCGCAGGTCAAATCACAGGCACTGCTACACACGACGCGGATCGGCAAGTGCTGTATCGCAACAACGGCGACGGGACCTTTACCGATGTCACTCGTGAATCGGGACTCTATCATGCGTATGGCGCGATGGGTGCCAACTTCGGGGATATCAATAGCGACGGTTATCTCGACATCTATCTTGCGACCGGCGCTCCACAGATGGGACGCCTCGAACGAGATGCCCTCTTTCGTAATAACGGCGACGGCACCTTCACCGATGCGACGACCGCTCTGGGTTTGGGGAACATCGGAAAAGGACACGGTGTGACCTTCGGTGATGTCGATACGGATGGCGACGTTGATATCTACGTCCCCGTCGGCGGAGCGTTTATCGGCGACCAGTGGCACAATCTTTTCTATCGCAACAATGGCACCGGGAACAATTGGCTTACGCTAAAACTCGTCGGGGTCAAAAGTAATCGGGATGGCATCGGGGCTAAAGTCACCCTACATATTGGTGATGACGTAATTTACCGAGAAGTCAGCGGGGGCTGTGGATTCGGCTCGACCAATAGTCTGGCCCTTGAAATCGGTCTCGGGACGCATCCGAAGGTGGATACCCTTGAAATTGTCTGGCCCTCCGGTCAGGTGGATATCCATCGGAACCCGTCTGTTAACCAAAAACTCGTTGTCACTGAGGGAAAAGGTCTATGAATGCCATGTGGGAGGGGTTTGTAACCCCGAATTCACCTAAATCTGCGCTACTCACGGAGGATAATATGGCACTTTTTGTTGATTATTATCAACTCACGATGGGGCAGGCAGATTTCAATGTCCAGAACGATACGGTTATCACTGCGAACTACTATGTCCGCGCAATCCCACAGGGACAATATCTTATTGCCGCAGGACTGGAACAGGTCATCCACTACATCTTAAATTTGCGTTTTACGGATGCTACGCTTGATTGGTTGGCGGAACGTGGTGACTTGCGTGCTGACTACCTTGCTTCGCTTAGAGATTTCCATTTTGACGGTTCCGTTTTCGCTGTTCCCGAAGGCACGCCTGTTTTTCCAAATGAACCAATTATCAATGTCACGGGCAGGTCTCGAGACGTCCAACTTTTTGAGACCTATCTGCTGTGTGTCATGAACTTTCAGACGCTGATCGCCACGAAAGCCTCTCGAATGGTAGAAGCTGCGAAAGGCAGACCCGTATTCGACTTCGGGGCGCGGCGAGCGCACGGCAGGGATGCTGGAATCCTCGCAGCGCGTGCCGCCTTCATCGGTGGTGCGAGTGGGACCTCGTTAGTGCTTGCGGGACACGCTTTCGGCATACCTTACGTTGGCACGATGGCGCATAAGTTCATCTCCGAGCGTCCTACCGAGTTAGAAGCCTTCCGCGATTATGCGACCGCCTTTCCGAACAGCACAACCCTATTGATTGATACCTACGATACACTTCAAGGGGCGCGAAACGCTTGTATTGTTGCAAAGGAGATGGCAGCGCGCGGGGCACAATTACGCGCCGTCCGATTGGACAGTGGTAACCTCTTAACACTCAGTAAAGCGGTCCGTCGCATCCTTGATGCCGAAGGACTCAATTATGTCCAAATTATCGCCAGTCATGAACTGGATGAATTCCAGATAGACCTATTGCTCAAAAATGGGGCACCGATTGATAGCTTCGGCGTCGGCACACGGCTCGCGACGGGGGCGAACTTCAATTCGCGCACCGGGGAGGGGGGTACCTCTGCGCTTGGTGGTGTCTACAAGTTGGTTGAGAGTGATGGCAAGCCTGTCGGGAAACGCTCCCAAGACGAACCTGCGAAAGCCACGATCCCGGGTAAAAAGCAAGTTTATCGTGTTGCTGATGATGCTGATGGGGGTTATGTCAAGGATTGTGTGACACTTTGGGATGAACCGATCTCCAAGGGACAGCCGCTCCTCGTTCCGATTATCCAAGATGGGGCGTTGGTGTATGATTTTCCGAACCTCCACGACATCCAGGCACGAACGGCCGCAGCACTCGAAAGATTACCGGATTTCCATAAAGGTTTGACCGAAGCAGAACCGTATCTTGTGGAATTACATCCGATGTTAAGGAACCTATAGGTTCGCATGAGGGCTATTGATTGGATTCCGCTTTTTCTACTCCAAGACGCTTCCGGTTTTCTTTGATGAGCCGTATGACCGTATCCAAATCCGTAGAACCCTGTAGGGTTCCGAGTGCACTCGCTTCCTCTATAAGCATTGTCATCTGCACAGGGTTGCCTGTGAGTAGATCTTCCGCCCTTTTGTAATAGTAATCGGCTTGTGCGTTTTCGTTGCGATCTTCACAGATGGCAGCGAGGTAAACGTAAGCAGCAGCAAGACGTGGGGACTGCGCTCGGTTTTGAATGAACTCCTCAAAAGCGAAACGCGCCTCGTTGTAGCGTCTGTCTTCGTAATGGACACGTCCGATCCGAAACTGTGCCCTATCGGAGAAACTGTCCTTATAGCCTCCTGCGATGTAGCGATCCCGCTCTGGGTACCCGATCGTGGTTTCGTAGGCTTGCAGCGCCTCGTTGTAACGGCGAAGTCCTCTGTAAAGCTCACCCAACTGAAAGCTTGCCATCATCGCTTGCAAGGTGTTCGGATGCGTTTCAATAACTTTTTTGTAGGTTTGAATCGCTTCGTTAGGTGTAGAGAGTCTCTCAGCGTAAATGCGTCCGCTGCGGTAGAGAGCTTCGGCGGCATACGTCAACTCGGCGTGACGTTTTGATACCTCTTGATATGCCGCAAGCGCCTTCGCATAGTCCTCTAAAGGCTTCCGCTCGTAGATGGTCCCGATTTGCAACCGGGCACGTGCTGCCTCTATAGGTGCCAAGTTTTGGTCTTGGAGTTTCTCACGCAGGTTTTCGATGGCTGCAAGTTGCTGAAGTGCTGGGAGGCGTTCCGCTGCCTGCTCTCCGTGAGGCGTATGGGGCGCCGTGGCGACGAGATGTCGGGCGATACTTAAGGCCTCAGAAAAATCTCGATCTGCTCTCGCCTTGTTCAACCGTCCTAATTCTGTTTGTGACATCTGATCTGCGAGTTCCTCTATTTTCTTGTCAATCTGTGCCGCCACCTCAGACACGCTTTTGTCATGCATTGAGATCTGTCCTAAATACCCTGGATCGAGTTGCGGCAGATAGACGTGATGGAACGTTTCAAAAGCCTCTATCGCTTTCGGATAGTTTAAAGTTTCCTCATAACAAACGCCTGTCCAATAAAGAACGGCATGCATATTCCAGAAGTTCGGGTATCTCTGTTTCAGTTTTTCAAAGATGGGGATTGCTAAGGAATACTTCTCGGCTGTGCGATGAATATTTGCCATTTGGAAGAGTGCCTCGGCAGCGAAATTACTCGTCGGGTAATCTTCAATGACTTTTCTGTAAGTCGCCATTGCTAAAGCCGATTGGTTCAGAACGGTATGCCTTAAATGCGCGATGCGCCATCTCGCTTCGGGTGCCATTATCGCATTCGGGTGTGCTTCGAGAAGTGCGCTATACTTTTCTATTGCCTTTTCAGGCTGGTTAAGTTGGGAATGATTTCGATAGAGTTCAGCGATCTGAAATTGAGCGATGGCAGCAAGAGGTGTCCCTTTATACTGGATCTCAACACGCTGCTGTTCTCGTAAGTCAGTGAGTGCGTTGTTAATATCCCGTATTTTTTGCAATCCAGTTTTATGCACGAAATGCGTGGCAGGTGCGAGTTTAATCAACCTATCGTAAGTTTGGATAGCATCATGGTAATTGCCCATACGGCTATGGACATCCCCTTTTTTGATGACGGCGAGGAAGAGCTCCTCGGCAGCAAGCCCGTTTTTCTCAAGATTTAGAATTTTATCGTAAGCCTCAAGCGCTTTGGTGTACTGGTGTGTATAATTATAGTGAATCTCGCCAATCTGGTAGTAGTACCAACTTTTTATAGCAATATCTTTAGCAGATTCCGCAAGTGCTTCGAGTTTATTATTCGCTTCAGTGTAGTGCCCTGCCTCAATTAAGACGTGCACCTCTTCCTCAAAGCGAGCATAAGCAAACGCGCAGAGGAGAAACATCAGCAGCACGTATAAGAATAGTTTTTTAATTTTATCTTGTGGATAAGTATCGGTGGTTTGTGATTTGACGATATTCATGTTCGAGTCGCCCTCCGCTACGCTTACGGGCTCGGTTTTCTGTTTTTAATATGCACAACCCAAACGCGCTTTCTTAAGAGGGTGTTCATGATTATAGCCACCGTTGCAACGGCGCAAACAATCCTTAATCGTAGATCCTTATTAGACACATTGCCTGATTTACCACTTTAGGCATCCTAAAAAGAAGCGGGACCGAGCGAGGTGTTCGTCATTTAGAAATACGCTTGCTATTCCGCTATGGTGTATTCAAGGTTTCAGATTGAAGGTTCTGAAGATGGGCATCCGCAATCGCCATCCAATTGGTCCCATCTGCCTGTTCTTTCATGCGGTAGAGCTGACTTTCTGTATCCCATACATCGTTTCGGAGATGATGCGTAATGAGTGCCTCCTCTAAGTTTCTTTGGATATCTTGTTGACGATATTGTTCGATCCGGGCAACAGCGGAGTACGTTTCAGGTAACGGCGGCACCGATTCCGATCGAAACAGATTTCCCATGAGAAGGGCGACCGTAATTAAGGCGATAGCAACGGCACTCGCGATAGCGATTCTTTGCCACCGGAAAAGCGAACCGAAGTTAGCAATGGACGTGCGCACCCGCGAAAGTAGGGTTTGCTCGTGTGCAGCAGCGAGACGTTTGTAGACGTTCATTTCAATGTCTTGTAACGCGAGTTCAGGCACACGCAATTCCGCTTGTGCTTTGTCTGTCAACTGTAAAACAGTCCGAAAAGATTGAACTGCTTCGGTACAGTCGGAACAGTTCTTAAGGTGTTCTTCAAAGGGCTCTTCCTCTTCTGGCAACAGCAGTTTAGAAGCATAATCAATCGCTTGCCCTTCAGATTTTATACATTTAGGCATAATAAATAGGTCTCCTTTCTTTAAATTTCATTATTTTCCCAGAGCGGTCGTAACAATGTTTGTAAACGTTTGACTGCTCGGTGAAGGTGAATTTTTACAGTCCCTTCTGCCATATCCAGTGTTTCAGCGACCTCTTTCAGTTGTAATCCCTCATAGCGACTTAACATAAAGACGGCTTTCTGTTTCGGAGAGAGCTGATCCACCGCCTCACGGATGATACGTCCACGTTCCTGATCTTCCACTTGCCGGACGGGATCGCTGTGAAGGTCGGTGGCAACCAAATTCGCTTCAGGGATTTCCATGTCCTCCAAGGCATAAACAGGGTGCCGTACTTTCGTACGGTGATAATCAATAGCGAGATTGGACGCGATCTTGTAGAGCCATGTTGAAAACTTGGCTTTCGGTTGCCAATGCTCAAGGGCGCGGTACGCCTTAAAAAAGACTTCGATGGTGATATCCTCAGCATCCTCATAATTTCTGACAGAGCGCAGAAGGTACGAGAAAATCTTGGATTTGTAGCGCTTCATCAACTCATCAAAAGCATTTTGGCGACCGGATTGAAACTGGGCAACTAACATTTCATCGTCAATCAATTTGTCCATAATTCCCGGCTTATGATTAGCAGTTGGAAATTTTGTCCTACCTGTAGCAAGAGGTGGACGATAGCATGCTAAATGCTTACTTAAACGGAGACGATTTAAATAAGTTTACAAGATTTTTAATCAATTGTCAAGCGTCCTCAAAAAGTAAAAAAGTATTGACTCCTTTTGTAGATTTTGCGATAATGTCTATAGGCTTTAGTGAAAAGAAAAGTTCTGTCAAAGCGCGTAAGCGCAACCAACGGGCGCGCTGGGTCTACGGAATAGCATAGCAAATCCTGAACCCAGCTGACCGAACCGCAAGGAAAAATTAAAAAATGGCACACACACATACCCATCCCGAACACAAGTCCCCTTTGTTTATTCCCGCTTCGGCGACCGCGGAGCAGATGGCAAACGCGGCAGGCAACTTTTTGGATACATTAACGCCCGCCCTACGTGAAAAGGCAGCACTTCCATTTGACGGAAATGAACGGCTCCGGTGGCACTACATTCCAATCGAAATGTGGGAACGGGAAGGCGTTTCTCTCAATGAACTGAATACAAAGCAGCAGGAAGCGGCGTTCGCTCTCATGGAAAGCGGATTGAGTGTAAAGGGTTATCAAAAAGCCCGTGCAATTATTAATTTAGAGACAACACTTGGCGAAATTGAACAAGCCGCTGGCGAAGCACGATTGGTCCGCGACCCTGGACTCTATTTTTTCACCGTTTTCGGGGATCCGACCGGTAATGGCGCGTGGGGATGGCGCGGTGAAGGACATCATGTCTCGCTTAACTTTACCGTCGTTAATCGTGAGCTGATTTCACCAAATCCATTTTTCTTTGGATCGAATCCGGCAGAGGTTCCCCAAGGTGAGAAAAAGGGATTAAGAGTCCTTTCCGCCGAGGAAGACGTTGCGCGTCAACTCCTTACGAGCCTGAATGACACACAGAAACATCAGACGATCATCAATGCGGATGCCCCCTCCGATATTTTAACCCGCGATGTCCCGAAGGTTGAATTTGAGGCTGTTGAAGGATTAGCCGCGGAATCTATGGAAACATCCCAGCGTGAACTCCTGATGACTCTCGTTCATGAATACATTGATCGGCTGCCTGATGAGGTTGCCCAAATAGAACTCCGAAAACTACGCGAGGGGAGCGTTAACGACATTCATTTCGCTTGGGCGGGAAGCGACACACCGAAGACCCCACACTACTATAGACTACACGGTCCATTTTTCTTTGTAGAGTATGACAATACGCAGAACAATGCGAACCACATCCATTCTGTGTGGCGGCACATCGCGGACGATTTCGGTGTGGACCTCCTTCGGTTACACTACCACAAATCCAACCATCACGATCATTAGACCTATCAAGCAGATAAAAAGCCGCCAAGGTTGGCGGCTTTTCCCGTTTTTTTCCGCAGTCTTTTTATCGGACAGATTTTAGAGTACCCCATGTTGTAGCTAACTTGCTGGCGGGTTCAACGGCAAGTACTTCATCGGTAAGGACGACCAACCCCGTATGCTCCGAGTTCTTTCCAAAAACGATGGAATGTGTATACCAACCACTCCATCCTTTCTGTCCCTCTTGTCCTGCCGCTCTGTCCCCGTCATTCACACAGATACCGAGTCCGAATTCAAAACCTTCGCTGAATTTCTTGCCCTTTACCTGCAATTCTTCGGCTGTGAATCTGAGTTCATAGTAGGTTTTCTTTTCGGCTTCACTTCGGATAACAACGATGTCGTCATCAGGCGCGACACCTTTACCGCCGGGATTTTCGTTGAGGGCGCCGGGGAGAATGTTTGCCGCTTTATCATCTAAACCGACATTGTAGAGCCACATGGGTAAACCCGGGTTTCGTTTGCCGCTCATTTCAAAGGCAAGTTGCGCGCCATCGCCATTCCACGCAGCCGCTGCCGCGTGTTCATGTTCATCGTCAGTGACAATGAGTGCGATATAAACGGCTGCCGTATCCCAAGTAATCATGAAACAGGTTTCGTGGTCATCCGCGCCATTCCATTTGCCTCCGTTGTGCTCTTGAAATACATTGCCCGAGTATTCAACGCCGCAGAACGGCTTTCCATCAGTGCCAGTGACTGTGTCAAGGACACCCTCCCATTCGTCAAGTTCGCCATCGACTTTAACTTCAATCCCTGTAAGGGCGTTGTAAACGTCATGGGTTTTACTCCGCCACTGCGCATCTGCTATTGTATTTATGCCGAAAACGAGTAGGGCGATTGTAAAAAGAAAAATACGCGTGTTCATTTTTTCTCCTTATCACCGATTACCAATCATTTCACGCCTTTCATCCCCGCCAAAGCAGAAAATATATCGGTCACTGGAACCGATATAAAGCAAGCCGTTGGCAACCGCGGGTGATGAATACAATTCTATGTCTCTATCAATTAGTCTCGTATCAAATTCCCATTGCACTTTTCCATTATCAGTGGAAAGTGCATAGACGTACCCATTTTTCGTCGCTGCATAAACAGTATCCATCGTTACAGCGGGAGAGGAAACAACCGGTCCCCCAAGATCCGTTTTCCAGTTGAGTTTTCCATCTGTTGACTGGAGGGAATAGACGTATCCATCGCGCGACCCAAAAGTGAGGTAACCGTTCTGAACTGCGATTGCCGTCAGGACAGCATCTTCTGCCTCATGCTCCCATAGGATATCGCCGGTTTCTGTGTCAAGCGCGATCACCTTACCTGCAGGTATAGGCGCACTCTCCGAAAAATTACCCCTTCCAAGCCCAAAAAAGACTCTATTTTCCTCCGCACTGGGACTCCCCCACACCGGATACGGCATCTGTTTCGACCATACCTCGGCACCTGTTTGCGCATCGACAGCGTAAATCCGATAATCCCCGTATCCTGTGCCGAAGTAAACTTTGTCCTTATGCATAACAGGCGACATGTCGGCGTGAACCGCCGGATAGTGCCAAATTTGTTCTCCCTCTAAGGCATCAATACAGTAGACCCCATCAGCACCCGCTGTGAAGTAGAGTTTCCCCTGATGGATGAATGGCGTTGATTCAACGTGACTCGTTGTTTGGAATGACCAAATCGGTTCACCTGTGCGGGCATCGAGGCATCGGAGATGGCAATTGCTATCGTGGTGATACCCTTCACCGATGTAAACCCTGCCCCCGGCAACCGCAGGCGATGAAAATATTGGAGTCGGAGACGTATGCCGCCAGAGAATTTTCTGCGATTCTGTATCAATACAGTAAGTCGCTCCACCTAACGAAAAGATCGAACCGTGCGCAGAACCGATATAGAGGCGGTTCCCAACAATAGCGGGAGACGAGGAGAAATCAACCGCCATCGGCTCGTCATCTTTGAAAACCCATGCGGGTGTTCCGGTTGTTGGTCCCGAGAGAGCGTCCAGATGTCCAGTTCGACTTTTTCCACCTCGGAAAGTTGACCAGGAGGTGTTTGCCTTTCTGTTTCCTATCTCCGTTCTGCGGACCATCGTTTCAGGGGATGATGTCATTGGACTTAAGGACATCCGAACGAGTGTATAGGATCCCCAACCAAACCCAACGAGGAAAATTACGCTCACAACGGAGGCGGTGACTTTATGAGCAGTCGCAAAGTCCCGAAACTTATAGAACAGCATTTTGGTCGTATCCCGTGCGAACACGAGTCCAGTGATAAGGGCGACCCCAACAAAAGCAAGGATCTGAGGGACGATGCTTAGCAACGCCGTGAGCGGTCCCAGGAGCTGCGGAATGACAGCGTGTGCCGGTTTTGCAGAAGCAAAGAGTAGAAAGAAAAGACTCAGAAGAGCGGTTATCGGTCTTCGCTTATGGGTTAAAGTCTGAACTATGATTTTTATGATTTTATGATTCACCATGCTTATCGGAGATTTCATCATGGTAATCAGATAAACCACAACAATCCTGGTCAGTTTTTTCATCTGATTTTCCTCTGCTACTCGGATTCCTCCAAAAATCGGACAGCAAAATGGACCAAATTCTCAAGCATTCGACGGTTCTTAGAGACTTGGGAGCCACTCTGGTTCCGGAGGTTAGTGACGAGATACATCCCTTTGCCGTGTTTCAACTTAGCGACGACAATCTCTTTGCCAGCATTGGTTGTCGCAAGGATCTCATATTTTTCATTCCATCCCCTCCATGAATCATCGAGGGCAAGTTGCCCTGACCGGATACGGTTGGGTGTCTTAAAGAGTTCACCTGCATGGGAGGTGGTTTGGAAATCGTCCCGGGATGGACTTTCTACACCCGTAAGTGGTTCCGGTAGCCAACCGCTGCCGCACGGACGTTTCTCATCACTATCCTGTCCAGAAGCGATGACGATACCCCCGTTTTTCACGAAATCCTTAATCCGATTCTCTTGTTTTCTGTTAAGCCGGTATCTTCCTTCGGAAAGTGAACGGAACCCGATCCATAGAATGTCTGCTTCTCGGAGGGCCGGTAAATTACGATCAGTCGTGGTGTGATAAACAAAACCGAAGTCGGCAACAGCATCAAGTTCAGCAATGGCGCGCTGTTCTGCGTCATATCTATCCGTTTTGAGGAGTAGGAGTTCAAGGGCGTCTCCGCTGAGTAAATTACGCAATTCTTCTTGGAAATCAGATGTTGACTCTCGCCTTGAGACCTTGTCTCTGTTGAGGTATTTCTCAAAGTGCGTAAAGAGCCACCAGCCCCACTCCGTGCGTTCCTTGTTCTTTGCCGTGACCTGCGTTTGGAACCATCTTCCCCTTGTATGTGCGAGACTATCAATGCGTCCGCCTGATTTCAGGTAGAAAACAATAATGGGTTCGCCTGTTTTCAGAAAATGGATAATCTCATCCCTGTGATCTGCTTCCCCTTTGTAGACATCGAACCGAATCCGAATCTCCCTGAATTCACTCGTACCTTTCAGGTTTTCTTCAACCTTAACCTTCGCTGTTCGTCGCTTGACGTTAACTTCGGAGACGGTCCCGAAAACGACATTGGTGCTTTCCGCAACGATTTGTCTGATGGTGTACCGTTTTGCGATGTAGCCTTCCACCGGTACCTGTGTCAGCATGAGGATACTTGCAACAAGCAAGCTGGAGAGGTAACCAAATTTTCGGACCCTGTTTAACTTAAATATAGAATGGGGTGTTCTCATTTTTTAATTATTCCTTACGGTTCGGTCAGGTGGATTTGACGAATAAACTGCCTTTCCGAGGAAATTGAGGTACAAACCCCTCCCACGAAAGTTCATTCAACTTTGACGGCAGTTCCGGTCGCCGTCACCATGAGCATGCCGTTACTGGCACCGAGGACCTGATAGTCGATGTCAATACCGACAACAGCGTCCGCCCCTTTGCGCTGTGCCTCTTCTTCCAATTCTCGGATCGCTGTTTCACGCGCTTCCGCAAATTTGCTTTCATAAGTGCCTGAACGTCCACCGACAAAGTCTGTGATACTTGCCATAAAGTCGCTAATAACATTCGCTCCCATGATAGTTTCACCTGTAACAAGTCCAAGATATTGTCGAATCCGTCTGCCTTCAACTGTGTTTGTCGTTGTCGTAATCATTATTGGGATTTTCCTCTCGCTGCGATGTCCCACACAGATTCAACAATCCCGTTACGGATGCCGTAATATCTGTCGTGGAGATTCACTGTCGTACAACAGTGCGTCGGTAAAATTTCAATTTTATCCCCGGGTGTGAGGGGAACATCAGTCTCGGATACCTGTCCAACAAATTTTAAAGTTCCGTGCTCTTCAGAGAGTCCTGTCATCTCTACACCTGTTATACCGATCGGCTGTGGGATCCCGAACTCTTTTGCGAGCACCTTCAAACCTGTATCCACAATGACTCGATCTGGAGCCGGACGACTCACAACGGTTGCCAAAACTGACAGCGAACAGTCGAACTGCTCTCCAACACCCTCTACATTTCGGTAGGTAGAATCCATGAAGATGTAGGAACCCGCCTGCACCTCTGTCATTTCTGGGATACTTCCCGTAATGTTAAAGGTGCCTGTGCCACCACCACTCATAATAGAAACTTCTACACCGTGTTTTTCGAGGTAGTGTTTCGCATCAATCAGATGTTGCATCGCTTCCCGCACATTTGCTTCCCGTTCCTTTAGGTCCGGCTTGGCAACGGTATGCCCCTCGTAGCCCATCAATCCCTCAAACTTCAGGTTAGGGCTTTGGCGTATCTGCTTTGCGAGTTCTAATGCGGGTTTGCCGGATTCAACGCCACATCGGTTCATACCGACGTTCACTTCTACTAACATCCTGACGGTTACGTCTTTGGCAGCTGCTGCCGCGGAGATGTCTCGCACGTTCTGCGGATTGTCGACTGCGACCATGATCTCCGAGTGTCTCGCGAGGTTAATGAGACGGGCAATTTTATGTGAACCGACGACTTGGTTGGCGATCAGCACATCTCGGACACCGGCGTGGATCACGGCTTCCGCCTCACCCAGTTTCGCACACGTAACGCCGATGGCACCTGCGGCGATCTGTTTATGTGAAATGATAGGCGTTTTATGCGTTTTAACGTGGGGTCTCAGCATCGCGTTGACTGTAGTGAAGTAATCCGCCATTGTCTGTATGTTGGCTTCCATTTTATCCAAATCAATCAGTAACGCGGGTGTGTCTAATTCCGTTTTCTGCATGCCAATGAAAGGTTCAGAGTTGGTGTTCATTTTTCTAATGATTCGCAAAGCGTTCAATCAAGTAGATTTAGACTTTGAGATTCCTTTCTGTATATCCGCCTGCGCCGTTGTTGCAGGCTGCTTTCTTCTGCTAATTTTGACGCCGCAGCGCCCTACGCGCCTATTAATCTCAGACGTTAGGCGGCCCCTTAAAGTTGCTTAACGGGGTTTGACAGCGTGCCGAACCCATCAATTTCTATCTCGACGGTATCCTCTGGGGCAAGCGGCAAATCGTTCGGGACGATGATACCCGTGCCTGTTGAAACGACGGTTCCAAACGGAATCGGGTTATCCCGCATCAGGAATTCGGTGAGTTCTTCAAACTTCCAATTGATTTGAGATGTGTTGACCTCACCTTGATAGATAGCGTCTCCATCCCGAAGAACCGTACACCGCATCTCAAGATTATAGGGATCGTCCACTTCGGAGGGTGTGACGAACATCGGACCGAGGGCACAGCACCCATAGAACACTTTGGATTGCGGGAGATAGAGTGGATTATCGCGTTCAATGTCCCATGCGGATACGTCGTTACAGAGCGTGTAACCGATGATTTCACCGTTGTTGCCAAGCACATAAGCGAGTTCTGGTTCGGTAGCTGTCAATGTGGAATCGCTCCGGATCCCGATAAAGCCGTTAGGTCCAACGCATCGCGTGGGGGTGGCTTTGAAGAATATCTCCGGACGGTCAGCGAAATAGACGCGACTGTAGATGTCCTGTTCGCTATCGTCATCACGCATGTCCGCACTCCGTTTGTAGGTTACCCCGCATCCCCAAACTTCAGGGGAATCAATTGGGGATAGGAGATGGGGAACATTTTCGTCAGGAGCAACATCCAATTTGTTGAGCGTGAGTCCTTCAGGTTCGGTCGGTTCGTTTCCTGATTCGGGCAGTGAACGGAGTTGCATCGGTGCAGGAGTCGCCACTTTTTCTTGGATGTCGGCAAGTATGACACCGAGGCTTATCTGTTCCCTATCAGCAAGTTCCAACACCTCTAAGACGCCGGGTGATTCTTCGCTGGTTACATCGATCACTTCTTCATCGCGGGTGACAATGCCAACCCGCTTGCCTAAATTGGGTAGATGAAATTGAATAAGTTTCATTTATTTTAATTTTACCTTGCGGTTCGGTCAGTAGGGTTAGATATTTTAGGAAAATTCCAGTTGTGCCCACGCTTTGGCATCTTTAACGACCGCGTCTGGCACCCTTTGTGAATGGAGTAGATGCCCATGCGTCGTCCGAAGTGTCGGTTGTGTGGCATCTTGATAACGCCAATCTAAACTCCATCGGATGTGTGAAGCGCGGTTCGGTAACCCGCGGTGGAACAGCAGATTACTGAAAATGGCGACATCCCCCGGTAGAATCTCGATACGGACGGCATCCGCTTCAACCGGTTTGATATAGTCATCGTGTATGCGCAGGTAGTACTCGTCCTTTTCGTGTGGTACAACCCCCCACTTATGGCTCCCCGGAATGAATTCCATACACCCGTTTTCAACGTTGACCGGCACTAAAGGCGTCCAGACATTCATCATCCGCAAGACATCGGCTTCTTTAGAGGTATAACCGGCATCTTGATGCCATAACACCTCCGTTCGTCTGTTCTCCGGTAACTTCGGACGAACCGAATAATTCGGATATAATCGGATCTCTGGACCGAGGATGATGCCGGCGAGTTCAAGGAGAGCGGGGTGTGCGAACACCTCGAAAAAACCTTCCCGATGGAGTTCCGAGCGAAAAATGGTTGGGGTTTCGTCGGGATAGTTTTCGTAGAGCTGAATGAGGCGGGTTTCAAAAGTGGCATCGGGATGGGTGTCTGTCAGTTTTCCTTCCGCATACCGACGCGTTGCCAATTCAGCGACTAACACTTCGCATTCGCCTTTGACAGCCTCAAGCGTTACCGGTTCTAAAACGCCGCGCAGGATGGCGAACCCGTTCTCATTGAAATTCCTGATAACTGCTTCCATTTTCAGGTTTCCCTCTCTGCATGGCATTCCTCGTGCTAAGTGAACATATCTGTTTCCCGTCTAATTTCCACTGGGAACCAAACCGGCTTTCACAAGCGACGAGACAACGACGTGCGCGGATTCTTCAAGTGAGAGCTCGGCTGTATTCACTGTGACTTCTGGATCAACGGGCGGTTCGTAAGGGGCACTAATACCGGTAAACTCTTTAATCTCTCCAGCGCGCGCTTTTTTGTATAAGCCTTTCGTATCACGTTCTTCACAGACCTCAAGTGGACACTCCACGAAAACTTCAACGAATCTACCTTCAGCAATGAGTTCTCTCGCCTGGTCCCTATCGGCGCGATAGGGCGAGATGAAGGCTGTCATAACAATGGTGCCGGCATCTGCAAAAAGTTTCGCCACTTCACCAATGCGTCGGATGTTTTCTTCCCGATCTTCCGGTGAGAAACCCAAGTTCTTGTTCAATCCGTGGCGGACGTTGTCGCCGTCCAAAACGTAGGTATGGTGCTGTTGTTGATGTAATACCTGTTCAACTGCGTTTGCTAACGTCGATTTCCCTGAACCCGAGAGACCTGTAAACCAAATCACACAGCCTTTCTGATTCAGCAATTTTTCTCTATCTTCTGCCGTGACAATCGCATCGTGCCACGTAATATTGGTTGCTTTCTGTTGAGCCAATCTATTATTCCTCACATATCTTAAAATTCATAAAATTGAGGCGTTCCAAATGTGCCTCTATCGTCAGATACAATCATCCTATTATTATACGCGCAGAAACCAATAATGTCAACCTAATTCGCAGAAGCATTCAGTTTCTCGGTAATATAGAGGGTTTGATTTACGGGACTCTCGGCATCTGAGAAATCCAGCGTTTGCGTGTGTCCGTTTTGCCATTTGACTTCGATGGATTGAAGCGTCTCTTGCGCCCCGATGCCGAAGAGTAACGTTTGCTCACTACCAGAGGCGTAACTTCCACCACACGTTACCTCCCTGAACAGTGTCATTTCGTCTGTATGTATCCACACCTTCGCGCCGATCCCATCGCGGTTACCTTGGGTGCCGATGAGCCGAATTTTCACCCAGTCGTTTACTTGGGAATCGTTTCGTAGCAAAATTGGGGGCTCACCACAACAGGTGACGAGGATATCCGTCGCGCCATCGTTATTATAATCACCAACGGCGACACCCCGTGCGACAATAGAACGTTTGAAGAACCGACCCGCCGTCTCAGATAAATCTCTGAATTGCCCTGTTCCTGTGTTCCCAAAAATCTGGCAGCGTTGCCTGTAGGAGAGCGATGGCGTAATCTCTGAGACGTTGTCCCACACGTGTCCATTTGCGACGAAAAGTTCAAGGGTGCCGTCGTTATCTGCGTCAAGGAACTGAGTGCCGAAGCCGAGTTTTGAGAAACTCGGATCAGCGAGTCCTACTTCAAAGGTGGTCATCGTATAAAAACCGTCATTATCGTTGCGAAAAAGGCTATTGATTTCGAGAGAGAAATTCGTAACGAAGAGATCTTGAATGCTGTCGTTATCGTAATCACCGGAAGCGATC
>JAJEIP010000118.1 GCA_022827885.1 Candidatus Poribacteria bacterium | reverse complement strand
CATTTGGATCTCGGACATCAACGTGAAGGCTACTACACGAGTCGGAGTCGTGCGGCGTATTGGGACGGCAGAAATACTGTCGGTGAGCGTGTTGCGAGTGGTGTTTATTTCTATACACTCACAGTCTCCGGGGATTTCTCTGCCACGCGGAAGATGCTGATTTTGAAGTAGAAGCGCGTTGATGCGGTTATGAAAAAGGAGGGTGGAAATTAGAGGGTTTCTGCCCTTTCTATCTTTAATGGCGCGTTTGAGAGGTATGAATGCTATTCCGTATTCTTTAAAAATAGCGACTTGCGTTAAATTCGTGCAGACTTTTGATAAAAAATTGTGTCTTTAACAACAGGGGAAGGGAAGGTCCCACATTAAAGGGTTCAATCTTTGAATTCTACGTGCTACAATTGCATGCAAATTCAGCGCATAGACGACACCTGCTTACAGATCCTGGCAACGCGATCCGTCCAAATGAAAACAGCGCGAAGGGACGTTCAAGGCTGCGAAACCTGTTCATGAATCATGGAGAATCCTGATGGCAAGAGAAGACGATGTTCAATTGATACAGAGAATTTTATCAGGGGATGATGTAGCGTTCAGCATCTTGGTCGAAAAGTACCAAAAGAACGTTCACGCGCTTGTGTGGCGCAAGATCGGCGATTTTCATTATGCTGAAGAGATTACGCAAGACACCTTCCTCCAAGTCTATAAAAAACTCCCGACGCTCAAAGATTTCCATCAATTTGCCGGATGGCTCTATGTCATCGCGAATCGGCGTTGCCTGAATTGGCTGCGAAAGCAAAAATTTGCGACGCAATCGCTGGAGGACACACGCGTGGATGAAGTAGAAAAACTCTCCTATACTCACTATCTATCGGAGCACCGCGAAGCAGAAGCCGAGGAACGCCGGCGTGAAGTCGTCAAAAAACTTCTGGAAAAACTGCCGGAGAGTGAACGCACCGTCATGACCCTTTTCTATCTCGGCGAAATGACAATGAAGGAGATTAGTAAGTTCTTGGGCGTTTCCGTAAAGACGATCAGTAGTCGACTCAGTCGGGCACGAAAACGGTTACGAGAGAAAGAAGATGCCTTGGTTCAAGAAGTGCTCGGCGGTGTGCAGATATCGGCGAATTTAACCCAGAACGTCATGCAGCAAGTCGCTGACTTGAAACTGACACCACCCTCGGCTGCGAAACCGTTGCTCCCATGGGCGGCGTTTGGTGCCGCTGCGGTCCTGATTCTGTTTTTGATCGGACTCAGCAACCAACATCTCACCCGTTTTCAGAAACCCTATAGTTTCGAGGCAAAATCTGAACCGACCATTGAAATCGTGGACGTGTCTATTGTCTTAGAAACCGACGCGAAACCGGCACTACGCAATCAAAGGGGACGTGCCGCCGTTCCCGTTGAGAATACCATCGGTAACGGATTACAGGTTTCAAAAAAAGTTTCAACCTCTATCGCGGCTGTGCATCCAGAAGATACGCAGACCCACTGGATGCCCGACCCCGCATTGCGTGCGGCGATTCGAGAGGAACTCGGACTGCCTGAAACGGTGCCGTTGACGAAGGAGGATATACAAGGATTGGAGCGTCTAAGCGCCGAGGGAAAAGGTATTGCCGATATAACAGGTTTAGAATTCGCTCAAAATTTAGTGCATTTACATTTAGGAGACGCCGGTAATTATGTTGTCGACTTAAGTCCGCTCACGACGCTCACCGCTTTGAGGCATCTCAATATGGGCGCTAACCAAGTAACAGATCTGAGACCTCTCGCCACCCTAACGAACCTAATCGGGTTAAGTCTCTGGAATAATCAAGTGACCGATGTATCTTCCCTGAGAGCGTTGACTGCCCTGACCTACCTCAATTTGGCTGACAATCGTATCAGCGATCTAAGTCCGCTTGCGAATCTGAAAAGTTTAGAGGTATTAGACCTTTTTGACAACAGAGTTGAAAACATTGTTCCGCTTACAGGTTTGGAAAACCTAACGGAACTCATCCTTACAGACAACAGCGTTGGAGACTTAAGTCCACTGACACAGCTGACGGAACTGCGGATATTGTTGCTCAAAGGGAACCCAGCAACAGATTTCAGACCGCTATCAGGATTAAAACTCACAGAGTTGAAATACGATGCTGTATCGGACCCAGCAGCGCAAACACGGCCTTCCGAAGCGTGGATGCCAGATCCAGCGTTGCGCGCGGTGGTTCGCGGGGAACTTGGACTGCTACCCGACATCCCCTTGAGAAAAGAAAATATGCCGAGATTGGACTACCTCTATGCGCGGGACAAAGGCATCTCGGACATCACAGGATTGGAGTTCGCAACGAATCTTAGGGAATTATACTTGGGCCAGAATCCGATAACAGACTTACGTCCACTGTCGAATTTGACACAACTCGTGGGGTTACATCTCTGGCACGTCCCTGTCCGGCCGACAGATCTGGATCTGCGTCCGTTGGCGACGCTCATTAACTTAGAGATGCTGTCCTTGGAGGGAAACTGGATTTCGGATATCCGTCCGCTGATGGGATTGAAGAAACTTCGCCGCTTGCATCTCTCGAATAATCAAATTGAGGATGTGCGTCCACTTGCGGGGTTGACCGAACTGCGACAATTGTGGCTTGAGAGAAATCCGATAAGAGATTTGACGCCACTCTCTGGATTGAATCTTACAGACCTCAACATTTCTAATAATCCGATAAAGGTTTCGGATATAAGTCCCTTAGCGGCGTTGAAAGAACTTCGAACCTTGGATCTTTTAAATAGTGGTATTTCCGACCTCCGGCCTCTATCGGGACTGACGGAACTCCGGACATTGTTGCTCAAAGGGAATCCGGTAAAAGACTTCACACCACTCGCTGGATTGAACCTTACAAACCTGAAATACGATGTTATCGGAGAGACAACGGGACAAACAGATCTGGCTGCGACATGGATGCCCGACCCAGCATTACGGACCGCTGTTCGGGGTGAAATCGGGCTGCTGCCGGATGTTCCCCTGACAAAAGAGCGGATGCAAGCGGTCGGTGACATCGATGTTGCCGGTAAGGGGATTTTTGACCTCACAGGTTTGGAGTTTGCGACGAATCTTAGGGAACTCGACCTTAGGGACAATCCGATAACGGACCTCCGCCCACTTACCAACTTGACGACGCTTAAAGGTTTATATCTCTCAGATATCTTTCCAAGCACGCCAACCCTTGACCTGCGTCCGTTAGCGAATCTCATCAACTTAGAGGACCTCACGCTGGAGAATAGCAAGGTTTCGAATATAGGTCCCTTGGCGCGGTTGAAAAAACTTGAAATCTTGCATCTGTCACATAACGACATTTCCGACCTGCGTCCGTTAGCGGGTTTGAAGGAACTTCGGCACTTGCGGATTAGAGGAAACCCGATAAAAGATTTGACACCACTCTCTGGATTGAAACTTACACACTTGGAATAGGGTGGACTGCACGAGAGATGCCCTTGGAATTGCCCACTTTGATCGCATTCAGGCCAAGCCCTTCCTTTGAACTGCAATTCGCTGGAAATTCTTAATTATGAAAGGAATTAATCATGAAAGTAAAAAAATACATCCTTCTAATTGGCTTAGGGCTTGTCGTTTTAGGCACCAGAAGTGCTGATGCACAGGGGAATCTTGCACAGCAAGCGTATGCTATTTTCCAACAGAATTGTCTCAACTGCCATGGCGAACATGGGGCGTATACTGAGAATATCATTATTGAACACGCGGCGCTCATTGAAACTGGGGCGGTTGTTCCCGGGAAACCGATTGACTCCGAACTCTATAAGCGGCTCTTTACAGAGGATGAAGCGAAACGGATGCCATTGGGTCAACCGCGACTGCCTCCCGCCGCGATTCTGACGATTGGTAATTGGATCCAAGCAGGCGCACCGGATTGGCAGACACCAGAACGAGACACCGACTTTATTACACCCACGGAAATGCTTGCGAGCATTGAAAACCACGTCAACTCACTGTCCCCCTTCGACCGTGCCTTCACACGCTATTTTACAATGACCCATCTCTATAACGCCGGTGAGAGTCCCGAAGCACTCCATGCCTATCAACGTGCACTCTCGAAACTCGTAAATAGTCTCTCTTGGGGCCGCGAGGTTATCAAACCAAAACCCATTGATCCAGAAGAGACGATTTTCTACATTGACCTCCGAGACTACGAATGGGAGATTGGAATCAACCGATGGACGCTGATTGAAGCGGAATATCCATATAAAGTTGAATTCAGCGCTCCAACACAAACGGCACTTCGTGAGAGATTCACAAACCTGCGTGAGGCAATGGACTGTGAAGTGCCGTTCGTTCATGTAGATTGGTTCATCGCAGCTGCCGCCTTGCCACCTTTGTATCACGACATTCTGGATCTTCCAGAAACCGACCGGGAGTTAGAAGCAAGACTTGAGGTGAATGTCGTCGAAAATATCCGTAACGCTCCGGGAAAACGAGTTTGGCGAGCAGGTTTCAACGATTCGGGTGTATCGAGTAACAACCGTGTTGTCGAACGCCACATCTCACGGTATGGAGCGTATTGGAAGAGTTACGACTTTGCGGGGAATGTAGGGACGCAGAATGTTCTTACCCATCCTCTCTCTTTCACGCACGATGGTGGCGAGATTATCTTCAACCTTCCCAACGGTTTACAAGCATATTATCTGGTGGATGCTGGCGGCAACCGGCTCGACGCGGCACCGATAAAGATCGTCCGAAACCCAGCGGCGAGCGATCCAACCGTCCGTAATGGTCTCTCCTGCATCGGATGTCATACAGAAGGGATGAAGGTGTTTGAAGATGAGGTGCGTGGGGTTGTCGAACAGAATACGAATCCACCCTTTAACAAGGATCACGCGTTGCGACTCTATGCAGAGAAGGCGGAGATGGACGCGTTCTTAGCAGAGGATACCGCTCGTTACCGGCAAGCACTTGAAAAAACAGGAGATGTCTTCGGTGGCATTGAACCCGTTCAACGGTTCCACGAGGCGTTTCAAAGACCGCTTGCTGCGGCACATGCGGCTGCCGCAGTAGGGTTAGAAACGGCGGCTCTCCTCCAAAAGGTTCACGAGAATGCGAGTCTAAAAAACTTAGGTTTGGGAGTGCTAACAGGGGTGAGTGGTAGTGTGAAAAGGGATACATGGACATCGAATTTCAGTGAAATCGTTACCGTGCTGAGTTCTCCTGATAACAATATCGTTAAGCCGGTTCTTCCGAGGACGGAACGCATTCCTGGGGAGTCCGTTCACATCCCTGACGCGAACCTTCGCGCTGCAATCGCAGAAACACTCGGCAAAACACTTGGTACTGCGATTACAGCGGAGGACATGGCAACATTGATGTACCTTGATACGCGTGAAATGGATATTCAGAGTTTGGAGGGACTTCAGTTTGCAACAAATCTGGAAGAAATCAACCTTCACGAAAATCTTCTCTCCGATTTATCCCCTTTATCGGGGTTAACGGCACTAAAAGAGATAAGACTTTCCGGTAAATCATTCTCAGATTTGTCCCCTCTGGCGGGGTTAACCAACTTGGAGGGCGTAGGGTTCTGGAAGACCTCCGTATCGGATCTCTCGCCACTATCAGGATTAACGAAACTCAGATGGTTAGAATTTGGGAACAGTCGCGTATCTGATTTATCGCCATTGGCGGGACTCACAGGTTTGAAAAGATTGGAAATTTACGCTGGCAAGGATTTTGATCTCCTGCCATTAAAAGGATTAACGGATTTAGTAAAGTTAAAGGCTAACAGCAGTGGAGTATCAGATGTCTCACCCCTATCAGGATTGATTAATTTGGAAAGTCTCGATTTAGAGGCGGGTCGTATATCGGACATCTCGCCTTTGGCATCTTTGAAAAACCTTAAAGAGTTAAAGCTGCAGAGGAACAGGATATCGGATGTATCACCTCTTACCGGTTTGCACAACTTGGAAAAGCTGCAACTTCATTGGAACAAGATATCCGACTTCTCACCTTTGGATGGATTACGCGAAAATACAAAAATCTCTTGGTTCGGCAATCCAGGTTTCCCTCAGGGTGGTCCCAAGATAGAAGGACCTTGGTTATGGGTGTTGGTGCCGGGAACAGGTTTTTGGGATGGAGTGGATTTGCTTTCGCAAGCGAGTGACGGGGCTGTGACAGAGTTAGGGGTCGCAACAAGGGGAGCGACAGAGGAAACTCCTGTCGGAGAAAACGTGTGGACATCACACAAAATTGCACCCGCAGGGGAAGATAATATCGGCACTATGTTAAATGCTATGGGTATGAAGGAAAACGATAATACAAAGAACGTTATTTATGGTTCTCTCACCTTATATTCGCCGCGTGAACAGCAAACACAAGTGTTTGCTGGAAGTTATATTGTCCACAAGGTCTGGCTCAATGGAGAGTTCGTTCACGAGAACCTTAATTGGTGGGTGTGGGCTCGTGAGTATCAAGATTATGCACCCGTCACGTTGAAACAAGGAACAAATGTATTATTGGTTGCCGTCCACAACTCCGGTGGGGAATTTAATGGCTATTTCGGGTTTGAACCCGGTACAGAATATACGCTGGTATCCCCTGGTACCGGCTTCGCGTTTTCGACAGATACCTCAAGTGTTCGCGTCGGGGATACTTTTACCGTCCACGTCAACGCTGAGAAGGTCACAGATTTATCTGGGTGGCAGTTTGATCTCACGTTCGACCCTAATGTACTTGAAGCGATTAAAGTGAGCGAGGGTGATTTTCTGAAAAAGGATGGGGGAACGACCTTCTTTCAGCGAGGCACGGTCGATAATGCTACGGGTAAAATCACAGGCTTAAGTGCGGCACTGATTTCGGAAAGTGGCATCGCTGGCACGGGAACACTCTTGTCGGTGGTTTTCTCCGCGAAAGCAGATGGAAACAGTCAGATGGCACTACGAAGCTTTCAATTGGGTTCCAGTGCTGGTGAAATCATTCCTGCTGGCGTGCGTGATTTTATCATCACTGTAGCGTCCGGACCGAAATGGGATGTGAATGCAGATGGACAGGTAAGCGTTCTGGACCTGATTCTGGTGGCACGACATTTTGGCGAAAAAGCATCCGCTAACTCCAACGTTGATGTGAACAATGATGGGGTTGTCAGCATTTTAGACCTCATCGTTGTGGCACAACACATGGGTGAGTCAACGACTGCAGCTTCGCCTATTCTCCTTGCTATGCAGGATATAGGGGAACTGAATCCTGAGATGATACGCGCATGGATAGCGCAGGCACAAGTTGAAGATGACGGTTCCATCGCCTTCCAACAGGGGGTTGCCAACCTTCAACGCCTCTTAGCGTTGCTAATTCCAGAGAAAACAACACTGCTTCCGAATTATCCGAACCCATTCAACCCAGAGACGTGGATACCGTATCACTTGGCGAACCCCAGTGATGTACGGATTACCATCTATGACGCACGCGGCAGCATCGTCCGGCGTTTGGATCTTGGGCATCAACGTGAAGGTTACTATACGGATCGGAGTCGTGTGGCATATTGGGATGGCAGAAACGCTGTCGGTGAACGCGTTGCCAGTGGCATCTATTTCTACACGCTCACAACGGGTGATTTCACAGCAACACGAAAAATGCTAATACGGAAGTAAAGTTCAGAGGCGTTTACACTCTCACCAAAGTGCAAGGGTGGATTTCGTATTGGGCAACATGATGTAAAGGAGAGGACACGTGAAGGATCAGAAGATTTTCATTGCCTTTATTTGCGTATTGATGCTTCTCTTGGGTTATCAAAACGTTGATGCCCAAGGAAATCTCGCACGGCAAGCCTATGCTATCTTTGAACAAAGTTGTCTTAACTGCCATGGAGAACATGGTGCCTACACCGAGAATCTTATTATTGATCATACGGCACTCATTGAAACGGGAGCAATTGTCCCGGGAAAACCGATTGAATCCGAACTCTATAAGCGACTCCTCACAGAAGATCACGCCAAACGGATGCCGCTGGGTCAACCCAAACTCCCCGCCGCTGCGATTCTGACGATTGGCAACTGGATTCAAGCCGGCGCACCGGATTGGCAGCCCCCAGAACGAGACACCGCCTTCATCACCCCCACGGAAATGCTTGAGACAATTGAGAAGCACGTCAACTCACTGGCACCCTTCGACCGCGCCTTCGCACGCTATTTTACGATGACGCATCTGTATAACGCTGGTGAGAGTGCGGAAGCACTCCATGCCTATCAGCGGGCACTCTCAAAACTCGTGAACAGTCTCTCTTGGGGGCGCGAGGTCATCAAACCGCAACCCATTGATCTCCAAAAGACAATCTTCTATATTGACCTCCGAGACTACGAATGGGAGATCGGAACTAACCGATGGACCCAGATTGAGCAGGTATATCCGTACAAGATCGGGTTTGACGGACCAACACAGATGCATCTGCGTGAAAAACTGAAAACTTTACGCCAAGAAATGAGCTGTGAAGTGCCGTTTGTTCATGTGGATTGGTTTCTTGCGACTGCCTCCTTGCCACCTCTGTATCATGATATTCTGGATCTTCCAGAAACTGACCGGGAGTTAGAAGCAAGACTTGAGGTGAATGTCGTCGAAAATATCCGTAACGCTCCGGGAAAGCGCGTCTGGCGTGCGGGGTTCAACGATTCCGGTGTTTCAAACCATAACCGTGTTGTCGAACGGCACACCTCACGGTATGGGGCGTATTGGAAGAGTTACGACTTCGCTGGGAGCGTGGGGACGCAGAATATCTTTACGCATCCCTTGTCTTTCACGCATGACGGCGGTGAGATTATCTTCAACCTTCCCAACGGTTTACAGGCGTACTATCTGGTGGATGCTGGTGGCAACCGGCTTGACGCGGCACCGATACAGATTGTTTCGAATCCCGCTGCGAGTGATCCAACTGTCCGCAACGGTCTCTCCTGCATCGGGTGTCACACTGAGGGTATGAAAAGGTTTGAAGATCAGGTGCGGGGTGTTGTTGAGCAGGATGCGAATCCCCCGTTCAACAAAGCACGCGCGTTGCGGCTCTATACGGAGCAAGCGACGATGGAAACACTTGTAAATGAAGATACTGATCGTTATAGACAGGCACTTGAAGCGGCGGGCGATGTCTTCGGTGGGATTGAACCGGTTCAGCGATTCCACGAGGCGTTCCAAGGTCCTATAGAGGCGGCACATGCCGCAGCGGTGGTAGGTTTGGAAACAGCAGACTTTCTGGAAAAGATTCGCGAAAATGCGAGTCTGAAAAACTTGGGATTGGGAGTGCTGACGGGTGCCAATAGCAGCGTGAAGCGGGATACGTGGACATCGAATTTCAGTGAAATCGTTACGACGCTGAGTTCTCCTGACAGTCGGACAATTAAGCCGATTATTCCTCAGACGGAACGTATTCCAGGGGCTTCTGTTTATATTCCCGATACAAACCTTCGCGAGGCAATTGAAGATGCCCTTGACAAAGCACCGGGTGATGTAATAACAGCAGAAGACATGAAGACATTGGTGGACCTTAGGGGAGTTGGTCGAGGGGTTCGTGATTTGACAGGACTGGAAACCGCGATAAATCTGGAAGAGTTGCATCTTCAGAACAACCCGATATCCGACATATCACCGTTGGCGGGCTTGGTTAAACTCAAGGAAATAAATCTGCGAAATAGTTCACTTGTCGATTTATCTCCTCTCTCGGAACTGATACTGCTGAAAGAGGTACGGTTTTCGGGTGAATCGATAGTCGATCTGTCCCCCCTCGCCGGTTTAATGAACTTAGAGGGTGTGGGGGCTTGGAGTACCTCCGTATCAGATGCTTCGCCACTCTCAGGATTAACAAAACTCAGGTGGTTAGAGTTACAAGGATCCCCAATATCAGATTTCTCACCATTCTCGGGACTCACAAATTTGAGAAGATTGGAAATGTATGCCGCCAAGACATCTGATCTTTCACCTTTAAAAGGATTGACGGGTTTGAAAATTCTGTCAATTGGTAACAGCCAAATATCAGACGTTTCCCCACTCGCAGGACTGATTAATTTGGAGGGACTCGGACTGTTCGCGAATCGGCATATATCGGACATCTCGCCTCTCGCATCTTTGAAGAACCTCAAAGTGTTAGACCTAACTACCAACCAGATATCGGACGTCTCACCGCTTGCCGGTTTGCAAAACTTGGAAGAGTTGCACCTTCAGCGGAATAACATATCAGACATCTCGCCTTTGGATGGGTTACGTGAGAATATACTACTCGCTTGGTACAGCAATCCGGGCTTCCCTCAGGGCGGTCCGAAAATAAAGGGACCTTGGTTATGGATGTTTGTACCAGGAGTCGGTTTTCATGAGAAAATGGATTATCTTTCACATGCCAGTGAGGGTGCTGTGACAGAATCGGAAGTTGCTACCTATGGAGCAACAGAGGGAAGCCCGGTCGGGGAACACGTGTGGACATCACACAAAATTGCCGCTGCCTCTGCGGACAGATCTGACATCAATGTAACGTTAAGTGATATTGGTATATCAAAAGATCATAGAAGAGATGATGTCGTCTACGGTTCCCTGATCTTGAATTCACCGCGTGAACAGAAAACAACGATGTTTGCAGGAAGTAACCATAACCACAAGGTCTGGCTCAATGGGGAGTTCGTTCACGAAAACCTTATTGGGTGGGCAGCAGATTATCAAGATTACTTTTCGATCACGCTGAAGCAAGGGATAAATGTATTATTAGTCGCAGTTGAATTCAGCGGTAGTGAATGGAATGCCCATTTTGGATTTGCCCCTGACACAAAATATACAGTCGTATCCCCAGGGACCGGCTTCGCATTTTCGGCGAATACTACGCGTATTCGCGTCGGGGATACTTTTACCGTCCACATCAATGCTGAAAAGGTCACAGATTTAGCAGGGTGGCAGTTTGATCTCACGTTTGATTCTGATGTGCTTGAAGCGATTAAAGTGAGCGAGGGTGATTTTTTGAAGAAGGATGGGGGAACGACCTTCTTTCAGCGGGGCACGGTCGATAACGCCGCAGGGGAAATATCGGACGTAAGTGCGGCATTGATTTCCAAAAAGGGTGTCACCGGCACTGGTAGACTGCTGTCAGTGGTATTCAAGGCGAAGGCAGACGGCAACAGTCAAATAATGCTTCATAACTTTCAGCTCGGTTCCGACACGGGTGAAGTCATTCCTGCTGGGATGCGTGAGCTTATCATCACAGTTGAATCTCAGCCGCTTTGGGATGTGAATGCAGACGGACAGGTCAGTATTTTGGATCTGATTCTTGTAGCACAGCACATGGGATCCGCTGCGTCTGCCACCTCTAAAGTTGACGTAAACCGCGACGGAGTCGTCAGTATCTTGGACTTAATTCTCGTAGCGCAGCACATGGGTGAATCAACGGGTCCAGCTTCGCCTTCAATGCTTGCTATGGATAGCATAGCGGGATTGGATCCTGCGATGATACAAGCGTGGATAGAGCGTGCACACGTTGAAGATGATGGCTCTATCGCCTTCCGAGAGGGTATCGCTTACCTTCAGAGTCTTTTAGCCTTGCTGATTCCAGAAGAGACGGCGTTGCTCCCTAACTATCCCAATCCATTCAATCCAGAGACATGGATACCGTATCAGGTGTCGGAGCCTGCGGAGGTCACCTTGCGCATCTATTCTGTCAGTGGGGTATTGGTTCGGACCTTGGCGTTGGGACAAACGCCTGCTGGTATCTATCAGAGCCGCAGTCGCGCCGCGTATTGGGATGGCAGAAATGACGTGGGTGAGTCCGTAGCGAGTGGCATCTATTTCTACACGCTCACAGCGGGGGATTTCACAGCAACACGAAAAATGCTAATTCGGAAATAGTATCATATGACCATAGGATAGCTGGGAGGCTGATGTTCATTAGCTTCCCAGTTATCACTCATGAGTGGAAGGATGTGCTTGAAGGCACATTTGCTTCAAGTATAACAATACG
>JAJEIP010000020.1 GCA_022827885.1 Candidatus Poribacteria bacterium | reverse complement strand
TGTATTTACGAACTGGTTACAAAAAAATTTAATTATACCTTGCGGTGCGGTCAAGTAGTTTGTGGTATTCACGTTCTTCTCCGTATATCCGCCTGCGTGTCTTTGCGAATCAACGCTGAATGCGCGTGTGGCATTCAGCGGGGTATTTCTGCGTATTGTTGCAGGCTATGTCATCTTCTAAATTATAGTTGCATTTGACAAATTCAGGACATCGTGATAAACTCTATCAAATTTTATAGAGGACGGACCGTGCAATATTGCTTCCCATAAACGAAAATCGTCTCTCAGGACGTGCCTTCCTGCTCGGCACTTGCTTCGTTATCGCCATATGTTGCATCGTCTCTTACGCTGAATTAGTAATTACCTACATTCAAATCGGGTTTCTGCAACTTCCGCCCGCGGTGATCGGGCTTTTCTTCTTCCTGGTATTAGGGAACCGGTTGCTTGAAAGACTGAACGACCGATTTGGGTTGTCGCCGCGCGAATTGATGTGTATCTATTGCATGATGCTCGTTGCATCCATGATCTCATCGCGGGGTGTCATGGAAAAACTCATTCCTGCCCTCATCGCCGTCAACTACTTTACCAATGAAACCAACAGCTGGGATACCCTCTTTTTCCCACATATCAAACCCTGGCTCATCCCTTTTTCACCTGAACAAAAAGGACAAGCCCCTATCGCTATCAGTTTCTATGAGGGCATACAGACAGGCGACAGCATTCCGTGGCGCGCATGGGTAGAGCCGCTATGCGTCTGGGGTGTGCTTGTCTTTTTGGTGTTCACGGCGTTTCTCTGCTTAGCAGCAATCCTCCGAAAACAGTGGATTGAAAACGAGAAACTCACATTCCCGTTGGTCTCATTACCGCTGGAGTTCGTCCACGAGGGACGCGGCTTTCTTCGGAACAGACTTATGTGGTTAGGGTTCGCGGTGCCTACCCTGATCTTTACACTGAACGGACTTCATGAAATCTGGCCCCAAATCCCGAACTTACCGCTAAGATACATACTCAATCAATACTTCACAGAACGACCCTTCAACGCTATGGTGTACACACCCATCTTTCTGTCCTTCGCGGCGGTAGGCTTCTTTTATCTGCTCCCGACCCAACTCCTTTTCAGTTTATGGTTCTTTTTCTTACTCACGCGGTTCCAAGATGTTGTCGCTGCGATATTTGGTTGGCGGGTAAGCACTATGCCCCTCTATCCAACCCGACTTTATATAGGTTACCAAGTCGCTGGTGCCTACATTGTCCTTGTAATTTCGTTCATCTACATGGGGTTTCCACACTTTCGACAGGTGTTTCGGCGCGCCTTTACCGCAACCAAAACAGATGACACGGCGGAACTTTTGCCCTACCGCACGGCAGTTTGGGGACTCATTATCAGTTTGATTCTCGCGATAGGGTGGTGTTACACGGCAGGACTGAATTTAGGCTTCGCGGCGTTTGAGATATTGGTTTATATATGCATTGTTGCCGTGGTGATGGCACGTAGCACAGCGGAAGGTGGCCTGCTCATGACGGAAACATCGTTTCGTCCGCTGGACCTTTATCAACTCATCTCAACCAAAGCTGCACTGGGGGCGCAGAGTCTCACCGTGTTGTCATTTCTCGATGCCATCTTCACGCGCGATCAGCGCGGCCTCATCCTCACTGGTTTTTTAGACGGCTTAAAAATTAGGGATCGGGTTGGAATGTCTTATCGCTCATTGGTAGGGGTATTCGTGTTGGGGAGTACACTCGCATTTCTGTGTGCGGCAGCCATCCACCTGTGGCTCCCCTATACGCACGGTGCCAATTACATGTATAGCTACACCTATCGCGGCAATCCACTCTGGGCATTTCAGGACAACGTCGCAGCGATGGAAGGATTAGGGACAGACCTCCGCACAACCGGTGGATTCTTTTTTGGCATTGGGGCGCTGGTGACAACAGGCTTAGTCCTCCTGAGGATGCTATATTGGTGGTGGCCCCTTCATCCCCTTGGATACGCACTATCGGCTTCGTGGACACTGATTGTGTTTTGGTTTCCCGTCTTCATCGCGTGGAGTATTAAAACGCCACTCCTCCGTTACAGCGGCATCCGGCAATATCAACGACTCCGCCCCTTCTTTTTAGGCATGGTTTTCGGAGAATTTAGCATGGCGGTTCTCTGGACGCTCATCAGTTGGGGCGCGAATGTGCCTGCCCCGTTCTTTCCGTGGCCCTAAATTAAAAGGTTCGATTGCGTGCCGTGACCTCCCAGGTCCCGCGACAATACCCATCGGCGTCCACGACATAGTAAAAAGGATGTAGTGCCACACACGGACAGATATGCGTCGGACAGACGTAAATTTCTTGTCCGATGTGCATCGGTGCGCTGTCAGGTACGTTAATTGCCCAATGCTCCTCGTGCTGTTTGTCCACTTCAGCACCGTCAACATTCAAAACGACTCCACGCACGCCATCAGGGTCCGCGGCGATGGCTTTATGTCCCAAATCGAGCGTAATCCTACAAGGTGTAGGAATACTAATCACACGGCTCAGGAGTAGTGCTGCGGGGGCAAAACCGAGATCGGGAAAATGAGTCGTGTAACCGTGATCATGAAAAACGAAAGTGCCGGGGGACGCCTCCACACCCGGTGTCTTCGCATAGATAGGGAAGGTCGGTGTGCCGCCCATCACAATTAACGGCACATCAAGCCCTTTAGCAGCGAGCCTATCTTTCATCTCTTCTACCTGTTCAAGGCTTTTGTCGCAGGATGCCTTCCGATCAGCAACATCTTCATCGTGAATATGTCCATCATAGACGTGTAATCCCCAGGGTTGTAACCCGTCCACCGCTTCAATCTGTGCATAGACATCCACAGCGGCATTACCAACCGGTATCCCCGTCCGGTTCATTCCTACATCCAGGTCCAGCATGACCTTGATATTCAAACCGAGTTTCGCCGCCGCTGATGAGAGTGCTGTCACGGATTCCTGATGATCGACGATGACCTTGAAATCAGCATCTGGATACTTCAACTGCAATGAAACAAAACGGTTGACGTTGGGTCCTACCATCTGATAGGCGATCAGAATATCCTCGATGCCATTTTGCGCCAACATTTCTGCTTCCCGCAACGTCGCGCATTTGTGTTTGAGAATACCGGCTTCCCGTTCCATCGCGATAATCTCTGCGGTTTTATGGGTTTTCGCATGCGGTCTGAGCTTGGAGACATCTCCACCAACAGTCGCAATCGCATGTTCAATGTTATATTGAACTTGTGGGAGATAGACAACCAGCGATGGACTCGGTATCGTCTCAGCGTTCTGGATACGGTATTTTTTATCCACGGTTTTACCTCTTTCCGAAACTTCTGTTGGTACACATTACTATTTTTACTTTAAGTCAACGTTGCGGTACGCCGGATAACCCGATCTTCTGTCCAATTATCGCGATACCACGTGCACGCCTCAAAGGTATCGTTAATCGCATTCATGCGTTGCTGTAAGAGAATTCGGAATTGATCTCGAAAGTTGGACGATAGCGGTTCGTCAATCAGGTTACGGGTTTGGAACGGATCAGCCACATTATCAAAGAGCTTCTCACTTCGATCTCGACGGTGGACAGCGTAGGTATATCGTTTTGTTCGGAGGGCGCGCCACTCATAACCATCTTCCCACTTGGCAGTACATCCCATGCCTTGCATGAACGCTACTTCCGGTTTATCAGTGGGTCGGTTAAACGCAGCGTCGCTGCGATCCGTTCCCTCAACAGCCTCTGGAATCGATAGCTCCATCATCGACAGCAGCGTCGGCATGATGTCGGGTGTGTTCAGGCATGCATCTGAGATATGCCCCTTCGGAATTTGTTCTTGCCACCGAACAAGGAATGGGACACGCACGGCTTCTTCATAAAAGATGTTCTTCGCACGGCGACCCTGTGCACCAAACATCTCGCCGTGATCGGAAGTGAACACAAAAATTGTATCGTCTCGCAATCCGAGATCATCAACGGCTTGTAGCAATCGTCCTACATTCCGGTCGAGATTCGCAGTCATGGCGTAATAGACACGCATCCACTCAGGAAGTGCAGCACGCTCAGCCGGGGACATAATAGCCCACGTATCGCCGTAAGGGTCATTTTCATCGCGATAGTTTGGTGGTAACGGGAAATCAACATCCCGGAACATCTCATAATCAGCGGCTGGGACGTTGTCCTGTGTCCATGGGTCGTGCGGTGTCCCGATTGAGAGAAAAAGCGCGAACGGGTCATCGCTTGTTGACACCCGTTGCAGGTAATCGATTGCCATATTGGTTTGACCGTCCGGTTCATAACCGGACATCACGATCTTTTCAGGTGAGTTCGTGTGATAATATGCATCAAAGTACAGATGATGAAAATTGTATGCCGACCATTCACCATCGAAACCGAGCCGATGTCGCCCCGGCGGAATGTAAGAATTCTTGGGATCGCTGTGTCTCCCCAATTGATTTGCCCACAGATGCCATTTCCCGATGTAACTTGTCTGGTAACCATTGCGATGCAAAACATGACCGAAACAGTCATGGTTGGGGTTCATACGGAGTTCATTGATCGCCATACCCGTGCTACTGGCGTATTTGCCAGTGAAGAGCGAGGCACGATACGGAGCACACATCGGACTACCGGAGACAGCGTTGCAGAAATTCGTACTCTCTGTGGCAAATTTATCTATATTGGGTGTGCGTGCGCGGACATCGCCCGCATAACCGCACGACTGGTAGCGGAGTTGATCGGCGAAAACATAGACCAAATTCGGTCGCTTTTCGACTGAACGAGACATTAAAAAAATATTCCTTTCAATTCGTTATACTTATAGCATAGCATATTTCAACAGACCGTTCAAGAGAAAAATAGAGTAAATTATTATTATTTGATAGTTATCCTTTAATATGTTCTCTGATGAAGTGACACACCCTTAATCGACTACCGGAGGTTTCCTACGCAGCAGGCGAACCGAAAACTATTATTCAAGAATTGAACCCGTCTGTCTCAGAAGCAAAATATCTTGCTCCAGTCTACCAGATTGTGCTAAAATTGGCGCATATTGTAGAGGTATTTATGGGAACGTGAGTTTGCGTGCACCCACAAGGGGCACCCTACAAGATGTCTTACATATTTTAATTATTCACCAGCACAAGAGACTCGAAACGCGAATCGAAAAATGCTACAAATTTAGTATAACCCAATCAAAGGAGTATTTTTTCATGCAGAACAAGGAACCCTTTGTTCCAAACTTCATAGGGCGTTTTCTGAACGCCCATACGACAACGACGATCCTTTCCATTCTACTCTTAGGCACGCTTACGTTAGGCAGCACACCCGCCTTTTCCCAAAACGAAGAAGCCCCTACATCTAAAAGCACGCTTCAACTTCTCCACGCAGCAGACATGGAGGGCGGGATTGAGGCACTTGAAAACGCCCCCCGCTTCTCATCAGTACTGAATGCCCTTAAAACCGAGGTTGAAGACACAGTCATCATCGGGGCTGGGGATAGTTACATGAGGGTGGTGCATAAATAAAGTTGTGAAGTATCAGGATAATGGGTATGCTTTAATGAAATCACCCATATAAGGCATACCCAATGTATTATCCTGACGCAAAAGATTATATCACATTTGTATTTTCTTTGCTTGATGAGTTTGCTGAAAAAAAACAAACGCTTATCAGTAGAGGGAGACCCAAGACGTATTCAGATGCTGCCTTGATCGTCTTTTATGCGATGATGACACTGAAGCAGATAAACACG
>JAJEIP010000038.1 GCA_022827885.1 Candidatus Poribacteria bacterium | reverse complement strand
CAAATCAGGGATAGTGCTAATGCTATTCTCCCTGAGATGCAACTTTTTTAGGCTGGTTGGCAAATCAGTACGGATAGTGCTAATGCTATTATTATTGAGATTCAACTCTGTTAGGCTGGCTGCGTATTTTAACCCAGTCATGTCGCTTATCGCTTTTTTGTAACCAGAGAACACTGTGAATCTCGAGTCCGCCATATCATTATCTGTAAAGGTCGTAGCGGTGGAATCTACTATATTCAAGGCTTTGAGTCGTGCCAGCACTGCTGCCCGTAAGTTCGCATCCGGCATCTCCGTCTCACCTATGGTGGTTTGCGCAGGGCCGACCTCAACCCAAATTCCCAACATAACTATCATAATACTAAAGTATAGAGAAAAAACTTTCATAAAACATCCGTTTTGGGCAGATCGCTGCACTGCCTTGAATATAACTTGATCAGGGCAGTCACTGAAATTCGAGATAGGAAACCTGTAGGGTGCTTCTCCAAAAGGGTGGAACTGTTCAGGGATTCCACGGTTTACAAACTCTATATTTTCACATACGTTAATAGTATATATTACCAAAGATTTCTTTTTGGTCAAGTTTTAAATCGTTATAAAGTCAATTATTATCAGGGTTTATGTGTAGTTATATTGAGACACATTTTTTCAATAAAAATAACAAAATAATAATGACCTGATAAATCTATTCTACAAACACAGGAGGCAGATTGAACACGGTTTCCGACATCTCCAGTCGTGCTATTGACCTTCCCAGAAACACGGATGCTCATATATATACGGGTCTATCCATCTTAAACTTGAGTGCTCTGTCAGGTTTCAAATTACGGATGTAAATCGCGAGTAAACTCGCTCCTACAGGAAGCGGTTGGGGTTTTTGTCAAATCCATCCGTGAATGGACGATTGACACAGCAGTAGGTTGGCAGAATTTGGATAAATATGGTATAATAGAGTAAAGTCTAAGATAATAACGGAGGATACGTCTCCCATTTTGGATACCATGGACTATCTATGTAGATGGCTATCAATTCTACTGCTCCTTTGCCTCAGTACTGGGGTGTCCGCCGAAACCGACGAACTCCGAGCAGAAGCATCCCGCACCTACGAGAACATCGAAATCGACGGGGAACTTTCAGAGCCCGATTGGCAGAACGCAACGCCTATCCGTCAATTTACGCAATTTGAACCCGATGCAGGCGAACCGCTGACGGAATCAACAGAGGTTCGCATCCTTTACGATGACAAACACATCTATTTCGGTTTCATCTGCAGCGAACCTGATCGCTCTAAGATTATTGCCAATAAGATGCGCCGTGATGCAATGATGTGGGACCAAGACAACGTCTTTGTGCTGTTGGATACCTATAACGACCGACGGAGTGGTTTCTTTTTTCGTGTCAATCCGTTAGGGGCACGGGAAGATGTCGCGCTCATGGACAGTGGCGACAGTCGAAACGAAAACTGGAATGCGGTTTGGGACGCTCAATCAAAAATCAACGGCGATAATTGGACAACAGAAATCGCTATCCCGTTCAGTCAACTCCGGTTTAAAAAGGAAGATATACTGACATGGGGTTTGAACCTCGGACGCACCGTTCGGAAAAATCAGGAGGAAGGCACTTGGTCACCCGTACCAGCAGCGTATACGTTCCTGGCGCGCTATCGGACAACGCACTTAGGGACGCTCACGGGTTTATCTGGGATTTCACAACGCCGAAATATTGAGTTTCTGCCGTATCTCCTCCCCGGGGTTGCCCGAACAGAATCGGATGGGACTGTTGGCGTGCTTGACTTCGGTGGAGACATGAAAGTGAGCGTCACTTCTAATCTAACCGCGGATCTCACGGTCAATACAGACTTCGCACAGGTTGAGGCAGATCGAGAAGAAACGAATTTGACACGGTTCAACCTCTTTTTTCCTGAGAAACGTCAATTCTTCTTAGAGGGGGCAGGCTTATTCGATTTTGGTATCCCGCGCACGAGTTTCAATGCCCCGCCACCACTGCTCCTTTTCTACAGTCGCCGTATTGGTATTGAGGAAGGACACGCCGTCCCAATCATGGCAGGTGGAAAGATTACCGGTAAAGTCGGAGGTTTCGGCGTGGGATTGCTGAACGTTCACACGGATAAACATGCTGCTGCTGCTACGGAACATTTGGACGCGGTGGATGTTAATAGGACGAACTACTCTGTTTTGCGCATCAAGCGCGATCTGTTCACAGGGTCGAGCCTCGGTGTGATCGGAATTAATAAACAAGATATCGACACACACAACAGCGCGACCGGCGTTGATTTCATCTATCGCCCCACGGGCGAGATGAATTTCCGAGGCCTCTGGGCACGCACCTTTGAATCGCGCGAAATCAGCAGGCAAGCCCCTCCGGGAAACAGCGATTTGCCAAGCGAAAATCCGAACGCGCTCTATTTCGGCGGAAATTGGCAGAGCGAAGTCGCACGGGTGAACGCCTCCTACACAGACATCGGTGATGATTTCAACCCTGAAGTCGGCTATGTGTATCGCACAGGTAGCCGATGGTTTCGCGGCGAAATGCGTGCCACGCCTTATCTCCATTGGAACGGGTTTCGTCGACTGTGGACTGGACCGGAGATCGATCTCATCCTCAATTCAGACAACCAATTGGAAACGCGAACCTTTATCTGGAGCACGTGGCTTGAACTGGAAACGAACGGTTGGGGTGGCCTCCGCATCTACCGAAATTTTGAGAACCTTACTGAGGACTTTGAGATTCGAGAAGGAATTATTATTCCGCGAGGCAAATACAGTTACAATAACTACAACCTCATGCTCAACGCTGAAGGCAAGGTATTCAACGGACGTTTCGGGTTCAATGTTGGAGATTTCTATAACGGCACCCGACGCGGATTTGACCTCCGTTTCGACCTTCGGTTCACTGGACGCTTCAGTGTGGAACCGAGATATGAATTTAATCGCGTCACACTGCCAGAAGGTTCATTCGACACAAACGTCTTCGGAGGACGTATCGGTTACTCTTTTTCCACCGATCTCTTTACGAAACTTTTTATCCAATGGAACAGTGACCGGAATCTGGTTACCACGAATTTCTTAGTCAATTATATCTACAGTCCGGGTAGTGATTTCTATTTCGTTTTCAACCAGACGTATGGAACGGACAGTATCACATCGGGATTGCTGGATACTACCGTAGTTGGCAAAGTCACCTATTGGTGGAACCCGTAAGGAAAGTAAAAAAATGAAGATTGTTGATGTGAAAACGTATCTCGTTGACGTGCCACCGCCGCATTGGGGTGGAAGGCGTTGGATTTTTGTCAAATTGGTGACGGACGAAGGGATTGAAGGTGTAGGTGAATGCACGTATCATACGCAATTGAACCACGTCGTTATCGAACTGATTAAGGACTGGGGAGAACGTTACTTGATCGGTGTGGATCCGTTTCGGATTGAAAAGATCTGGTCGACCCTTTATGAGGGACCGTGTGTGCGGCACTCAGGACCCCTGACGAGTCCAGCGATGAGTGCGATTGAGATGGCGTGCTGGGATATCGTCGGAAAAGCACTGAACCAACCGATTTACAATTTGTTAGGGGGCATGTTCCACGAGAAACTGCGCGCCTATTCATATTTATTGCAATGGCGACGCGGCGATTCTCCAGAAAAGACGGGGGACCTCGCGCTCTCTTACGTGGAAAAAGGGTTTACGGCTGTCAAGTTCGATCCGGTTGATCCAAGCACCGCGGATCGGTTGGAAACCCTCGATTACGCAGAGAGTGTGATCCGAGGGATTCGCGATGCCGTCGGGGATAGGTGTGACATTCTGATTGGCACGCATGGACAGTTCAATACAAACAGCGCAATCCGTTTCGCGAAACGTGTCGAGCCTTACGATCCACTCTGGTTCGAGGAACCGCTACCCCCGGAGAATATCAAGGAGATGGCACGCGTCGCACAATCAACGAGCATCCCGATTGCGACTGGGGAACGATTGTTGACAAAATACGAGTTCGTGGACCTATTGGAACAGCAGGCGGCATCTATTCTACAGATGGATTTGACAATCACAGGGGGTATCCTTGAGGCGAAAAAGATCGCATCGATGGGTGAGGCACATTATGCCCAAATCGCACCGCATCTGTATGGGGGTCCGATCGGGGGTGCTGCGAATATCCAGTTGGATGTCTGTAGCCCGAATTTCCTGATTCAAGAGGGTATCCATACCTGGGACGGCTTCCACGCCGATATCCTTAAGGAGCCGTTGCAATGGGAAGATGGATATATCATTCCCTCAACGAAACCGGGACTCGGTGTTGAATTGAACGACGCAGTTTTGGAGAAACATTCCATCGCCGTTTAAATAGTTTAAAAATCTGAATTGTATCTGTCGAAATGGGTTAAAAGGATTAAGTAGAGTGGATCGAGGTATTTTTGATGTATTTAGTCTGTTATTCATGCAGACGCGGCTATCGCGTCCACCAAGAAAGTGTTAACTTCGTTGAGAAGAAAACCTGCTCAAATGGACATGTCCACGACATACGCTGTCGGTGTGGTCAGAAAATATATGTTGCCCAACGCGTCGATTCCACACGTTGGAAATCTATTGATCGCAAAGTTCCTTGGAAATATCCAGACGAACGGACACCTGGGAAGTAAAGACGGAGGCATAAACAAGGAATGGAAATTTCAGAAACACCAACGGGTACGCTTGACCCGATACCCAATTTAGTTGAAGAAACACTTAAAAAATTAGATATCCGTCCAGAACAGATCCGATTTGCTGTCCAAAGCGATGTGAGTTCAACAGGCGACTACGGTGAAGAATGGTTTGTCTTAACGGACGCTGCGATCTTCACTGTGACGGGTGCGGGTGAGGTGCTTCACTATATCCCATATAAGAGTGTGCTGGGCATCCGTGCCGAGATCGTCGTGGACGCTGGGATACTGGTCCTGGAAACAGAAGAAGGCACTGTCGATCTGATTCGGTACTCCAATGGCTGCGCGGCGAAGTTCGGATTTGTTGCTCGATTTATCGGTGACGCAATTGAGTTTCGTGACGGTAAACGGGACGAGGCACCGATTTGGGACTACAAGCCGGAGGAAAAATTCTGTCAGTCTTGCGGTTTACCCTTGCCAGACGAGTTCTCACCGTGTCCAGCCTGTACCAAAAAACACAAGGTCATGTTACGGATTTTGTCCTACATACGCCCGTATCGCGGGAGGGCAATCCTTTTCATGCTCTTCGTGATTGCTGGGACCCTTATCTCCTTAGCACCGCCGTATTTCTCCCGTATCCTGATTGACGATATCCTGATGCCGAGTGAGGTCGATACCGCTGCCTCGGAAGCCTCGAGAACGTGGTTAGGATCCATCTTTCGCGACTTTGAGTCGGCGGCATTGGCTTTGTCCATTGCTGTAGGGACCCTATTAGGCATACAAATTATCCGTGAAATTTTCACAATTTTTCGGTTACGTTTAGGGGCTTGGCTGACGTTCCGCGTCGCTGCGAACATCCGAGCACACGTTTATCAGCACTTGCATAACTTGTCAATCCGATTCTTCGATAAACGGAAAACTGGGACGGTTATCTCGCATATCACAGAGGACAGTGAACGGCTTCAGGACTTTATGTTAGAGGGTCTCTCGTTTCTCGCGGTAGAGTTGTTGCTTTTCTTCGGGATTGGCGGAATGCTGTTCTGGATGAACTGGAAACTGGCGTGCTTCATCTTAATCCCGATTCCGATAATTGTCTTTGGCGCCGGTTGGTTCTGGAAAAAAGTGCGAAGTCTTTGGCATCGCGCCTGGCGGCGTCGCTCGAAATTGTTCGATGTCGTCAACGATTCGGTCTCCGGTATTCGGGTCGTCCGTGCGTTCGGACAACAACGGAGCGAAGTGAACAGGTTCGCCGATGCGAACGTAGATGCGCGAGACTACGAAACGCATGCTGAGATGATCTGGGCGACCTATTATCCACCGCTGATGTTCGCCGTCCAATTAGGGTCTCTCATCGTTTGGTATGTCGGGGGTCTCAACATTATCGGTGGGACAATGACGTTCGGGACCTTGATGGCTTTCCACGCATACCTGATGATGTTCTACGAACCGTTGCGCTATATCAGCCCGCTGATTAACTGGGCTTCCCGCTCAATGACGGCGGCAGAACGGCTTTTTGAAGTCATCGACTCACAACCGGAACAGTTGGACGATGGCAGCCTTAAAGAGATGCCGAACATTACTGGAGAAGTCAAATTTCACAACATGACGTTCGGTTACGATTCGCACAAACCGGTGCTTCGAGACATCAGCCTCCACGTGAAACCGGGAGAGATGATTGGACTCGTTGGGCATTCGGGTGCGGGGAAATCGACGCTTATCAATTTGATTTGTCGGTTCTATACGCCGGACTCTGGACGTTTAGAGATCGATGGCGAGGACATCAAGCAGATTGACCTCAAGGATTTGCGCCGCCAGATTGGTGTCGTGTTACAAGAACCGTATCTGTTCAGTGGGACTATCGCCGAGAATATCGCCTACGCGCATCCCGATGCGACCATGGAGGATATTATCACGGCAGCGAAGGCAGCAAACGCCCACGAATTCATCGTCAAGTTCCCAGATGGCTACGATACGGAAGTCGGTGAACGCGGCGGACGGCTATCGGGCGGCGAACGACAACGGATCTCCATCGCACGGGCGATTTTACACAACCCACGGATCCTGATTCTCGATGAAGCCACCTCATCCGTGGACGTGGAGACGGAGAAGAAAATCCAACAGGCAATCGACAGGCTTGTTCAGAACCGAACGACATTTGCGATTGCTCACCGGCTTTCTACGCTCCGGAATGCCGACCGATTGTTCGTGATTGAAAAAGGGAAAGGTGTTGAGTGCGGTTCTCACGAAGAACTCATGGAACAGAAGGGTATCTATTACAAACTTGTAGAAACCCAGCGCGAAGCCGCTAATGTTCGCGCAGCATCGCAAGCCGTGGAGAGATAGACATGCAGAACCAAAACATAGAAAAACAAACCACGCTCGCTGCGGCACCCACAGTGAAGCCTGTTCCATCTGAATCGGATGACTTCACGCCGCGCTACTTGGATGCCGCGGACCTGACATTCACGCGCTCTGAAGTCGGAACGGCGCGACTTGAAATTCGGAATGACGCCTGCCATCTGCGGGTAGTGGTGCGGCGGTTGATGCCTCTCAGCAATCCCGAGGGTTACATCTCGCTTGCCGCGGATGAGGACACCGAAATTGGGATCCTCGTGAACCCATCGGAACTCACACGGGAAAGTCAGAAAATCCTGCAGGAAGAATTGGATAAACGATACTTCACGCCGACAATTCAGAAGGTTTATCGGGTGAAGGAACAATTCGGCATCCATGAATGGGAGGTTGAAACGGAGCGAGGGCGTGTGACGTTCTCAGTGCGTGGGTTGAATCAGAACATCAAACAGGTGCCACCTGCCCGACTTTTTGTGACGGATGTCCGCGGAAATCGATACGATATCCCGGATTATCGGAAGTTAGATGCGCAGAGTTATCAGCAGATTCAACGGCATCTCTAAGGATACCATGGGCAAAACAGTCGAAAAAACTGAGAAACTTCTATCTCCTTAGCAAAAGATTGTAAGCCGTAATGAAATGGAGGCGACTCTACGGAGAAGCATGTTAATGCTCAAACTCATTTTAACGAACCGCAAGGTAAATTAAAAAAATGAAACAGAGACGTTTCCGTGCTGCTATCGCCTCAATCGGGTTGCATCTGCTCTTTGTCATCATTGCAGCGTTGCTGTTCTCAGGACAAAGGGAGTTGAACAAAGACGCGTTTGAGGCGACTTTTTTTACGCTCAATCCTGCAAGGACAGCGGTGGAAATCCGTCCGACCCGACGGACTGTCTCGGCACATACCCCGCTTTTAAGTGAGACCTCTACGGAAACCCGCATACCGACACAGGCATCGCAGATAAGCCAACTTTCAAGAAAAGAAACGGATGTTGTGCGACCCGTGCCACCGTTGGATGTCGAAACCGATATACTGAATCCGACAGAACTTTCAGTAGCACCTACACTGCCGAACAGTCGTCAGTTAGGAGAAGGTCTGGTTAAACCAGAGTCCTCTTTAACGGGCAACCGACGCCTGAAAACTGATAACTATTCCACAAGGCATAGAGGCACAAACACGTCTAAAACGGGACTCTCAGAATTTCTGGATGGATCCTTACCGACAGGTGGCTTGGGAGATGGGTTCGATACTGCGTTTCGCAACCTTGTGAAGATACCGAAGGAGAAATTGGGGGGTGTCCTTGAAGGGACAGGCAGCGAGATTCGCGGACATATTCGGTTGATTCGACTCAAACATTCGCTTTCGGATTGGTGGCAGGATCCGACGGCGATTCCTGCGCTCATCAAGTGGCTGGAGGAACAGACCCCGATTCGGGCGGATATGGACTTCGCTGGCGGTGCGCTACGGATCACCGATCCCCAAATCATGGACGCGCCGCTCATCATCATGACAGGACACGATAAAGACATCACTGTTGGGCGGGGGCTTGCGAAAGAGGGTCCGCTACAGACAGGTTTCACACCCGCAGAACGCGCAGCACTTCGGAAATACATCGTTGAAAAAGGAGGAATGCTGTTTTTCGATGACTGCGGTTTCAATGGACTTTTCGCACACATCGTTGCTGATGAACTCAAACAAATTTTCCCTGAATATCCGCTTGAGATTCTTCCGCACGAGCACGAGTTGTATAGTATCCATTACCATCTGTCGAAACCGCCTACAGGCGGCGATGTGTTCTGGGGAAACGAGAACAACGCGCAACCCACACAGTTCCGTTATCAGAAAGCGATCGTCATTGACGACCGGTTAGCAGTGGTTTACAACCGCAAGGATTACCTGTGTGCAATGGAAACCGCAGAGATTGAGAGCCGCACGATGTTACGCCTCCGCCGTTCCACGGATGTCTATCGGTTTATGTCAAATCTACTGATTTATGCGCTGAAATATGGGGGGAATACAGATAGGACGGGGTATCAGCAGTAAGTATTGCCGCATAGAAAAAATTACAAGGTACTGGTTATCGCCTCTGCGAGGTTCTTGGGAAAATCGAAGAGCGATGTCAGATTTGTCCGGATCATCATCCGTTTGATACCTCTGTTAACGTTAAGGAGCAGTGTGCGTCCCCCGTTCTGACGGATCTGGGTGCTGGTGGTGATCAGCACGCCTAAGCCTGCACTATCCATCGACTGGACCTTTGCCATATTAAAAATTAGGGTAGGCGTTCCGTCCTGCGTTTCAAGTGTTTTGATATGTTCCTCAAGCATCGTTTTTAGCACGATCGCATCTTGCCCGATGACTTTTCCCTGAATCTCTAAAAATGTGAAGTTCTTGGTTTGGATGTTAATTTGCATAGGTTCTCTCTACCATTCTCGCCTACCAGATTTTCACAAGTGTTCCAACTATCTGCAATACTTGATTTACCGTATCATCAGGCATATCTCCAGCGTACCTCGCGCCTCTTTCCAACCAATCAAGGCTCTTGATATGATCGGCTTGAATAACACCAGTGAGTTCAATAAGTTCGGTGAAGTCTTTGTTGCGGATAACTACTCCCGGTGGGATAGAAACATTAAGGTCTGCGCGATAGGGAGCGTGGCGAGTTGTAATTGGATACATGATTGCCAACTGTAACCTACGATTATACTGTTCATCTGATAGCACAAGCGCGGGACGCTCATTTGCTTGTTCATGCCCTATCTGGGGATTAAAATCAATCCATACTATATCCCCGTGTCGTGGAATATACATGATGAAGTTTACCAGACTTCCTTTCCCACTGGTCGTCCCGTGTCCACTTCATCGGAAGAATCCGGCTTTGGTGTTTTAGAGCTGGGTTCTGGTATATTTGCGAGGAGTTCCTCTACTGTATAATCTGGGGGCGGCACGGGACCCCTCTCCTTTTTCGGAGGTGGAACATCCGTCGAAGCAACAACTACCATCTTATCGGATACATCGGATTCTGGTATATCTGCGAGGAGTTCTTCTACTGTATAATCTGGGGGCGGTACGGGACCCCTCTCCTTTTTCGGAGGTGGAACATCGCTTGCTGCGACTGCCACCCTCCTATCAGACACATCGGGTTTTTGGAATTTTGATGATTTCTTTTTCATTACGGCAATTTCCTTTTCTCAGCGGGAAAGTTGAATCACGTTCAGACTTAAACAGATACATGAATTTGCGCAAGTCTTAAATGTTTTGTTCCATTAGGAATTGTAGCATAAAATTGAACTGAATATCAAGACATAAATTGACAAAAGCAAACTGCGTTTCCACCCCGGGCTAAAGCACGAGGTTTCCACGCAGAAGATTTTGATGAAATTGGAAAATCTGAAAAACTACTTCAAAATCAGCATGCGGCGAGTTGCTGAGAACTTTCCCGCCTGAAACGGTAGGTGGACTTCAAGGCATTCGGATTCCACATATTGCCCAATCAATCAGGGAAAGTATTGTCTATGTCCAATAGAACAGATAAGGACTTTCTATCCCCATGCGTCATGTAGGAATCGGAGCCAATTGCCGTGCATGATCGCGGCAATGTCATCCGCACTATAGCCACGCGCCTCTAACAAGCTCGTTAAGTTTTGCAAGTCAGCGATGGTGTCCAAATCGCTCGGAGATTGCTCACGTCCATAACCCCCATCTAAATCCGTGCCGATCGCGGCGTGCCGACTGTTGCCTGCTAACTGACAGATATAGTCAATATGGTCAACGACGGTGTTTAAAGTAACCGCCTCGTGGGGCGTTTCACCCGTAACCCAGCCTGGATGGAGCATCCACGCATCGAAAGCAGCACCGATAACCCCATCCCGCTCAAAAATAGCACGTAATTGTTCGTCGCTGAACTGACGTTGATGCGGCACCAATGCGCGGCAGTTATTATGACTGGCGAGAACCAAGCCGTTGTAGCGTTCCAATGCCTGCCAGAACGACTGATCCGAACAGTGGGTAAGGTCAAGGATAACGCCTAAGCGTTCCATCTCAGCAAGCAACGGACGCCCCAGTTCGGTTAATCCCATTTCTGTGCCTGTTCCACCGGCGTAGCGTCCGGGACCGTAGTGTGTCAGCCCAATCAGTCGTAATCCGGCATCAACCCAAGCCTCTAACTGTGTTGGATAAAGAATTGGGTCGGCACCTTCCATGCTAATTACAAATCCTAAAGGCGGTGCATTATCATAGTCGCTTGCATGACCTGTCATTCTGCGTTCCCACGTCTGCCAAGCGTTAATGTGTCCATCCAAGTTTTCATTATCCGTAATGATACGAACGTATCCCATTCTTTCTAAAGCGCGATAGTAAGCCAATTGCCCTTGAGCGATGCCGTAGGATTGGGCAGGTGACGCAAAATCGGAATGCGGGGAAGGTCTACCGGTTGAGCGAGCAAATAGGGTAACAAAACTCAGAGCGATTCGCCCCCGACGCATATCTGGGAAAGCGACGGTTCCTTGACCCTTACCGGGTATTCCGGTCTCTTGGGTCCGAATCGTGTAGGCGGAACTCAGTAAGTCCCGGTTGCCTTGCAACGCATTCATTGACAAATCGAGATGGGCATCAATAATGAGCATTTTTAAATTTCCCTTTTTTAATTTACCTTGCGGGCGCACGACGTAGATTAGAACTTTGACGTACCATCCTTAGTATCCGATCTCCATTCCATTACGATCTAATGTCGCTGTCCATAGCAACTCAGCATACTGCGTCCGAGGTCGTCGCCATAGATGAGAGTCAATAGCACCCACACGCTAAAGCGTGGGGCTTGTGCTTCATCGTAGTTCGCCTTCCGAAGAAGGGCTTACATCTACTCCACAAGGGGATCTAAGCAGCCCCGAAGAATGTTGATAGCAGCGTTGACATCCCGATCGTGGTGTGCCCCACAATCAGGACAGGTCCACTGCCTATCAGAGAGAGAAAGATTTTCGTTGTGAAAACCACAATCGGAACACGGTTTCGTTGTAGGTGTCCACAATCCGACTTGAAAGAACTCACGATTATGTTTGAAACACTTGAACTTCAAAATCTCAACAAACTGGTAAAAAGCGAGGTCAGAAACTTTGCGTCCCCAGAGCCGTTTCATTACCTCAAGGTTCAGCGTCTCGGTAGCGATAAGGTCGAACCGCGCGCAGAGATCCGTGGCAAGTTTCCACTGAAAATCTTTGCGTTGGTCGGCAATTTTGCGATAGGTCCGCGCGAGTTCACGGACGGCACGCCAATAGTTGCCAGACCCTTTTTTCTTTCGACTCACCGCTTTATTGAGTTTGCGGAGGTGATTCAAGGATTGTTTTAGCGGTTGTGGATGTTGTTTTTTCTCACCCGTCGAGAGCGTCAGATAGATTTCCAATCCAAAGTCTGCCCCGACGCTTTCACCTGTCGCGGGTTTGACTTCTTTGGAAATATCATTGGTAACAACATACAGCCAAAACGTGCCAACACTATCGCGAAGGATTTGGACATAACTGACAATCCCGTTCCAATCGCGATGATGGTGATACAGGATATTCCTGCGGACAAATACGAACTTTTGTTTATCTGCGTCCCATTCTTTGAAGGAGAGGCGGACAGTGCCTTGCGGAACTTTAGAAGGTTTTCCGTCTTCGCGTTCTTCAAAAATCGCATATCCTGTTTGAAACTTCGCAGAGCGATATTTGCTACGCTTTTTGAACTTCGGGGGACCGACGCGCCTACCACGTCTCCCTTTTTTGATCCAATCAAAGAACCGTTCATAACCGATATGGATACGGATAATCACAGCGTCAAGCGTATCACGCGGTATCCATGCCCAATGCGGATGTGTGCGTTGGAGCAGCTTCGTCAAATGCGGTTGCAGACGATACCTACCGGCATATTTCCCATAGATGCGGTAATACCGCTTCTCCAGAGCAAGGAAATGGTTGTGGACATCCGCAAGATCATCCAGCAGATTGCCCAAACGCAGAATCTGTGGATGTTCGCGTATCTGATATTTGTAAGTTCGCACAGTGTTACCAGCTACCAGTTCTTTAACCCCTTCTCAGTGGGTAGGCAGACACATTACCAAGCGGTAATGCTGAGAATGTCTGCCAACTGGTATTAAAGAGTATAACATTTCTGACTATCTATGTCAAGAAAAAAACAAAAAAAGAGGCGGACAGGAGACCCGATGCTTTAGCTTGGGGAGGAATGTCCGAATATTGATGACATTCGGGTTATCCGTCATAACTACGATACCAAACGATTTGAAAAGTCAAGTTTGTTCATGTAAAAGTGATTGGGGTTCTGGAGATCCTACCTGCTCATAAAACAGATCGGGTAAATTCGCGTGTAAGTCGGCATGTTCAATGGTTATTGCAACGAGATTTCCCTTAGCATCCAGATCTATGTAGATATTTTCGTTGATTTCTTTTGTCTCAACAACGGCATGTGCTGAAAACTCAATAAGTGCTGTGGCTGTGTCATGAAAATACTTTATTTTCATTGTGAAATACTTTGTTATCACACAGAGAATATACTAATCCAAGTTGTCACTCTTGATTCACATAGCACTCCGCTGGAGTGCACGGGCTTGGCGACACGATTTTCTATAGACATACCACCCCTACGGGGTGTGAAGAGATCCTTTTCCTTAAAAAATCTGTGTTTAGACACCCAAAACTTATTAGGTAGCAATTTGGGTTATACTATCCAAATTGAAACGCGCGCTGCCGATAGAGATGCTCGAACAAGTTCCCTTCATGTGGACTGTCCCAAGAGATCTGATTCGTCGGAATCGTTCCTAAATTGAGGCGGTCAACAAGCGGTGTCGCTATGAGATCTCGTATGAGCGATGCGTCCTCTGTAATCGCCGTGGCAACCAGTGTTGCCCCCATAGCCTCGACCAACTGCGTCGATGGCACTTCCACAACACCCACAAATGGGAACGGGAATTCTATGTTCGCTAACGGATGTTCCGCATCGTCGCACCAGATAACAGTGGGCCTGAGGAAAGTGCAGCCATCCAATTCCACGACGCGATCTCCCGTTGTTAACTCTGTCGCACCGGGCTCTTTGAGGTGCTGATCAATCAGAGATGAAATACTGTGTGCAGACTTCGGATTTGCCCACGCGGCGATTCCCGCCTCTGGGTGGTCCAAAGGCTTCGGTTCGATGCGTGCCAAACGCGCTGCTAACGCTTCGGCAATTTCTCGTCCATTTGCGGTTACCCACACGCCAGAGGCGTTAATGCAGGATCTGCCCCCGTTTTTCGCAACCGATTCCACGATGAGATCGAGATACTGTTCCCAATTGTTCTGTTCCTCCTCGTGGATGATGATCTTGCTGCGTCCCGGACCGTGGATTTCGACCCGCGGTGTGTTCACCCAAGGCGCGACGGTTGAGCCGCCACCGAAAAGCATGGAACGTCCGCATCGGACGAGGATTTCGTTGGCACCGGTGTAATCGGTCGGGTAGAAACTGAACGCCTCTGCGGGAGCGCCCGCCACGATGAACGCTTGCGCGATCCGATACGGCGTCCAGGGTTCCTCGCGTCCCGGTTTCAGCACGAGAGGGACTTTCAACGGAATGGCAGGCACCCACAACGAGTGAACACCGGGTGAATTGCTCGGTAACACGGCACCCAGCGAGTCTGTCTCACAGACGTAACTCAAGGTGCGTCCGTTTTGGGTTCCCCATCCTGTGTCAAGGACTTCCAAATCAAGCCCGCGGGTGAGTCCATCTAAAACCGTATCTATGTTCTCCAAAACCCCTTGAATCTTGAACAGATTCTGTTCACAGAGTGCTTCAGGCATACCGGTTGTCCCGGAGACCTGCTGGATGTAGTCTGTCGGTGATTGAACGGTTCCGTCAAGCGGCAATGTCTCTGTTGCGAAGAGACGCGCTGCTTTCTTGCAGATGGAGATTAATTCGGCGGCAGAACGTTGTCCAAGCACCTCCTTTTGGAGGCCGATGTCAAGGAGATCCTTCGCTATCAATCCACGATTGGCTTGGCTCACCTCGACTAAGGGTTCACCGGTTTTGATATGTGGCACACGGACGGTGTTCAGACTTCTGTAGGAACGTCCGGCGCGTAGAATTGGAATATGTATCATTTTTTAATTATTCGCAAGGCGTTAAATGAAAGGGTTGGTTTCATAACAACTCTTGGGGACCTACCGCCTGCGTGTTTTTGCGAATCAACGCTGAATGCGCGTGTGGCATTCAGCGGGGTATTTCTGCGTATTGTTGCAGGCTGCCATCTTTTTAATAGTTGCCAGCTGTTGGTTGTCAGTTGTCGGCTAAAGCAAGTAGTTCGTGATGAACTAAAAACCGATAACTGACAACCGATAACCATTTTACCATGTAATCTTCGCGACCCATCCAGAGGCGGCATCGCAGTAGAGGAAATCATCCCCGTAGAGGGAGAGTCCATGCGGTTCTGGGCAGTCTTCAGGAACCTCAATTACATCAAGCGGGGTGCCGTCTTCAAGATCGAGTTTGACGATGACCCTATCAGAGGTATGGGTTGACCAAAGCCCGTCTTCAACGCGAACCATGCCGTGTCCACGTCCATGCGGTAACGGAAGCGTCTTTTGGATAGACCAGTCCGAAATCCTGACTTTATGTGTGACTTGATCCTTGAGGGTCTGGACCCAGAGATGTCCCTCATCGTAGTGGTCATATTCAATGCCGTGTGTACCGCCGCCATTGGGGATCGGATAGCGTTCAAGGGTTTCGCCGGTAGCGGGGTCTACTTTGAAGACCTCACCTGTCTCGGCATCTGTATCGCGGACGGGACGCCAGCGTTCTCCAGATCCGTTTGCGGCTAACCAGAGTGCCCCGTCGCCATACGTCATACCGCTTGTGTTGGAGGATTCGCTCGGGATGTCGCGAACGAGTTTCGGCACGATATAGTCGGGATCCGATGTAACTTCGACCAATGCGACTCTATCGGTAATTTGGTCAACGATCCACAAACCGTCGTCCGTGACCTGTAAACCGTTCGGTACCGAGTAAGGTGACCGGAAGAGTTTTTCAATTTTCGTTATCATGTTCAAACTCCTTTTTAGTGGGTATGCACCTGTGTTAAAGCTAACTTTAGCCATCTAAAGTATTCGGATTTTCGTTCATCATGTGGAAAAGACGCGTGAAACTCATTTGAATGATTAGTAAACCCCGACGACGACGCTCTCTTGGAGTTCCGTGAGCAAACGGAGGTTTTCAACACCATCCCACGGGTATTCTGGGATCGGTTCGGCGCGTTCTGCTTCGTCACGTTCCAGAAAACGGGGCATGAAAAATTCCTTCGTTAGGGTTGTGAGCATAACGCGTCCGGTTTCGCCGTAATCAACAAGCTCCTCTGGATTCTCTGGATTCACGAGTTCAATGATAGCGCGTGGGTGCGGTGGATAATAGATAATCGCATAGTTATCCGCTGGATCGAAGGGTTTACAGGCGGCTAATCCCATGAGCGTATTGCCGTAGGTCGGGATGAAATCGATGCCCGGCACGAGTTCCTCGCGTGCAAAGCGGTGGAACTGCGCGTCCATCTCGGTCCCCCCACAGAAGATACCTTTGATACCAACCTTCGGTAAGGAAATTTTTTCACACAACGCCTCCAACAGTTTCGGGGTGGTGAAGAGGCATTGAACGTTTTCATGGGCGCGCAGGACATTGAGTGCTTGCGAGATAACATGATTTTTATACGCGTCCAACTCCTCATTTTTTCCGTAACGGACAAGTTGATTCACCCAACGCGGATCGAGGTCTACATGGAAACAGATACCGCCGCGATGCTGGGCGAGATGCTCAACAGCGAGTCGCAAGCGGCGCGGTCCTGTGGGACCTAACATAAGCCAATCGCTACCGGGCGGAAACCCTTCCTCGGAAAGCGATTCACTGAATATCTCATAGTCAATGTGAAAATCGCGAATACTGATTCTCGATTTGGGGACACCTGTCGAGCCACCGGTTTCAAAGACGTAGATGGGTTCATCGGCGTAAGCCTTCGGGACCCAACGCCGCACGGGTCCACCGCGGAGCCATTCATCTTCAAAATGCCCGAGGCACTTGAGGTCGGCATAACCCTTAATTTCTTTACGCGGGTCAAAATCGAGGTTTTCTGCGAACTCCAGCCAGAACGGGCATCCGGTTTTTGGACTGAAGTGCCACTTGATGATTTCTCGGACGTGTGCGTCAAGTGATTTTCGGGCTTCAGTAATTTTTCGAGTAAGGTTCATTTTTTCTCTTCTATCGCAATAAGCGTATTACGGGTGACAATGTAAAGCACACCGTCCTTCGCCACGGGTGTCGTATAAACAGCACTGCCCATGTTGGTTTCAAATAGCACCTGCTTCGTCTTTCCAGTCTTTAGCACGACGACATCGCCATCTTCATCGCCGAGGTAAACCTTGCCGTCCACAACATAAGGTGATCCCCAAATTGCGGCGAACGTGTCATGCGTCCAATACAGGTCTCCTGTGTTTACATCTAAGCAGTAAAGGAACCCACTGAGGTCGGCAATGTAGAGGAGTCCATCAGCAATAGCGACAGTGGACATCGTGCGATTGAACTGTTCATCGCCGAAGTGCCATATCCCTGCGGTCTCGGTAATATCACCGGTTTGTGAAGCATCAATGCACCAGAGATGCCCAACGCCTTCGCCGTGTTCCGGGTCCTGTCCGACAGCTATAAAGATTTTGTCTTCATAGACGACAGGTGTTGAGATAATATTGTTGCGAGTGCCGCGTCCGCCGAGTTCCCACTCAGAATCTTTCGGATTACAGTCAAACTTCCAGATAATGTTGCCCGTCTCCGGTTCAAAGGCGTAGACCCAACCATCCCCGCCGGGGATGATAACCTGTGGAACCCCCTTGATAACGCCATAAGCAGGGTTTGACCACTGCCCGTGTAGTATATTTTCGCCGGGTGAGGCATCTTCCCACACGAGTTCCCCAGTGTTTTTATTCAGAGCGATGAAAGATGGCGCGTCGGGTGAAGGGATATGGATATGTCCTTCATCAACACCGTTGCTCGTTTCCAAGAAGAGGAGATCTCCGACAGCCAGCGGTGAACAGGTAGCAAGGTTATGCGGAAATACATCCAACTCATCCATCATGTCGTAGACCCAGATGATGTCGGCATCAATCTCGCTCGTTTCTGTTTCTTCAGTAAAGGGACCATCGTTTTCGCCATCAAGGAAGGCTTCAGTGTCAACACAGACGACTTCACAACGGTTAGAAATGTAGTAGAGGCGGTCGCCTTCAATGAACGGCGTGGAGCAGATGCCTTGTAGGGGCCAGTCGTTAACACGTCCCGAGGTGAGTTTGGTATGGGTGGCTTGCCAGAGAAATTTACCATCGGATTCGTTGAATGCCATGAGATTCCCGCGGTCGCCGGTCAGTTTGGGATTGTAAAGTGCTTTGTTGTTTGTTCCAACAAAGACCTTTCCACCGATGACAAGCGGTCCGGCGTAACTTTGGGAACCGAGCTCTGCTGTCCATTTAATATTTTCGCCGGTTTCCAGATCCCAATTGCCTGGGATATTGACTTCATCGGATATCATGTTCCGGCTTAATGTGCCGCCCCACAAGGCAACTTCTTTCTCCGCAGAAGCGATAGATACCGCGAAAATGAGTAGCAGTGCAAGATTTGCAATATAGATACATTGATATTTCCAAAAAGGTTTCAATTGAATGACTCCTTCTTCAATAGTTGTCAGTGGTCAGTTTTCAGTAGTCAGTTAAAGGTTTGTGGCGGTTACAGTGTTCTTGAATGCCACAATAAACCTTTTAACTGAAAACCGATCACCACTACTACCATACTTTTAAATTATCGTAATAAATTTCAGTTGCGGAGTAGCCGTAGATACCGGGGCTTCCCTCGCGGTTTGGGAGTGGGTCTTCAGCAGTAATCGTCCATTCTGGGGGTTCAGGTTCACCCGTTCGCCATACTTTCCCACGGATTATGGCTTTATCATCAAGGACCTCTACCATCATCTTCATCGTATACCAGACATCGACTTCCCACGCGAAGTCGATTGTTTTCGCCATGCGTAAATCGGATGCCCACGAACGGATTTGCAAGCGTTGGTGTCTGCCTTGCATATCTAACGTATAACGATTCGCGATTAAGCCCAGGTCTGGCAGTCTGCGTTTATTTCTGGTTCCCATCAAGTCAATTTGAATCTGATAGTTCTTCATTGTCGAGGGACCGAGATAGACGTTGGACCGGTTCAAGCCACGTTGGACGGGTGTTTTGACTAAGACTTTATTGCCGTCTTTCTCACGCACAAAGAATTTGCCGGTCGCACCGATCCAGTGTGTGGGTATCTTTTCGAGTTCAACCGTCTCAAAATCCTCTGTCCACGGGAGCGATGGAATGACGCGAACCCGCGCGGTTGCCTTCATATCCCCCGATTGCGCAGTGACGGTTCCGGCATGCGCTCCGGCACTTTTATCTGGCGTAAATGTGCCATCTTCAAAGGCTCCAGTTAAGCCCGTGTGTGCCCATTCTATAGCACCGATTGCACTCGTCTGTTTTCCGTTTGCATCGAAACCGATGACACTTAACGCAACGGGATCGCCTGATGTGAGTGTTTCTGCGGGGGTAAGCAGTAGCGAAACAGCCGGGGCAGCTGGCATCTTCACCGGTTCTGGTGCCATCTCTTTACTGGCACAACCGGCAGTGAGGATGCACACCACCAAGATAACGTAAAGTGGGATAAAATTTCTCATCATTCTTTCCTCCCAATACAGTAGAGGTGTTCCTCTGTGGTGAAATAGATGCGTCCGTCTGCAATAGCGGGTGAGCCGTAGATTTCGACGTAGTGTTCATCTTCAAGTCGGCTTATCTCCTGAGCACTTAGCAGTTCACATCCATCCTCACTGGGTTGGAGGATCACAAATCCGCCATTGACTTCCGTGACATAGAGTTTACCATCTGCCCAGACGGGCGAACCTTTCCCGACTTTGCCGATGTTGTGTTCCCAGTAGACTTCACCAGTATCCGCATTCACAGCATGGATATTCGCGGAGTTGTCTACAACATAGAGGTGTCCGGCGTGAATTGTAGGGGAAGCGTATCCGACGTTGACCGCATCATACCGCCAGACTTCATGGGTTTGCGTGACATCGCCAGTCCCTGTCGCGTCAATACAGACGACGCGTCCCATTGCGGTGGTATCTATATTTTCTTCGCTATGCGAGGCATAGACATTCGTGCCTGAAACGATAACGGACGTATTGATACCCCGCTGACTCAGTTTAAACCCCCAGACCATCTCCCCGGTGTTCTGTTTCATGGCGTAGATACCGCCATCCGCATTGCCGCCGATGATGAGTTGTTGTCCGTTGATATTCGCAACGACGGGTGTGGAGTAGGTTGTGTCTAAGGGTCTACCGCCTGGTGTCGAGATCCACACCAGTTCGCCGGTAAGTTTATCGAAAGCGAAGTAGCGGTGGCGCGTCGCGGCTTGGTCGCCCCATCCTGAATTGAGATAACTAATCACAACGAGGTCACCTGCAATGATAGGGGTGTGAACCCGTCCCCCATAGCCTGATATCCGGCCGTATTCTTCCGTGAGCGAACGCGACCAGAGGATATTTCCATCCTTGTCAAAACAGAAGAAGAGACCTTGGACGCCGTGTGCATAGATATTCCCTGTTTCTGGATCACCCGCGAGGCTTGTCCAACCGACTCGGTTGAAGGAGATCGTGGTATGAAAAACGTTGAATTGATAATTCCAGACCAGTTCGCCGGTTTCGGCATTGAAGCAGGCGATGCGTTCCTGTTCGGTGATGTCTTTGCCGACGCGTCCGATGACATAGACCCTGTCGTTGAGAACGATCGGTGTTGAACGCCCTATAAATTCTGCCTTCCAGAGCAGGTTCTCACCTTCAGTCGCCCAAGATGAGATGAGTCCGGTTTCGGTAGAAGTGCCGTCCTGATTTGGTCCCCGCCACGTTGGCCAATCGCCAGCACTGGCGTGCATAGGAACAACAATTAAAAAAAGGCAGACAAATAGCCGACAAAAAATCGGTTTTTGATGGTGCAAATTTCTGTTCCTCCTCGTGTATTTTATGTGTATCTGCAACTTTAAGACGATGAAGAAAGTCTGAATGTTTAACGTGGTGTGCCTGTTAGAACACCTCACCGAACTGTTCTTATAAATCTGACAGCGCACCAGAAGGTTTTGTTCTGCATATCTTTCAATATATTATTATATCACTTCTGGTATTTTTGAGAAAGATTTTAAATTGAGGAAAGGATGCGCGGTGTGATAGAGGATATCTGGATAGAGCCGTTTTCCAAATCTATCAAATTCCTTGGTACTCAGTGTTCATTTTTTGGGCGATACTGCGTCAATCTTGGCGTCAATCTTTCGGGCAACGTCTCGGGCGAACTGTAGTTGATTTGGCGAGTCCCTGTATGACATGATGTGGACCACGACATTGTTTTTCACGAAATAGATGTAGCCTTTTTTGACGCGCCATGTCGCATCTCCTATAACTTCCTTGGGATTTGGTTCTGGACGATGGTTCGTCTTGGCAGGAAAGAGTGGCCAGGCTGCCTTCTGGGCAGTGGACGTAGCGTTAAATAAATAATAGTAAATAGTCATTTGCCCGTCACCCCACTGCTGCTCACATTCTGTGATAAGAGATAATCCTGTGGGTCCACTGGTGCGCTCACTCTCACTCTTCGTTAGTTGCATTGTCGGGAGGTCATCCTGTGTGAGGAGAACGGGATGAAGGGACATGACGGGATAGGCATTAGAGAGAATTGCACACCCGATTATTGCTGTTGTCATGAGCAGAAGAAAACCGATGATGCTTATCGGCACATTCCGCATTGAGAGAATCTGTTTTGTCATCTATGTGTCTCAATCTTTCGGAAAACGGATATCGCCAAGGTGTGCCGGAAACTTAGACCTGACAAACCAATACTATAGGTGTGAGGTGCCATCATTTAACCAAGGACGCATCCCATAAGAGAATTGTTTCATCCACACCGCCACCGACGACCCTTTTGCCATCCGGCGAAAAACGCACACTCAAAACCTCATCCTTATGTCCCGTGAGGATTGTCAAGAGAGTCCCCGTCTCGACATCCCATAAACGCACTGGACCGAGCATATCGCCACCGACGAGCGTTTTGCCATCCGGCGAAAAACTCACAGTCCCAGTCCTGTCCGTCCGCCTTGTGAAGATTTTCAAGAGGTCGCCAGTGTCGGCACTCCAGTGTCTAACCGTCCCCTCCGTACTCCAACTGATGATCCTCTTACCATCCGACGAAAAACGCACACTCTTAACGTGCCCTGTATGCTCTCTGCGGGTTTTCAGGGTTTGCAAGAGAGTCCCCATCTCGACATCCCAGAGCTGAATCCAACCGTAAGGACCGCCACTGACTACCTTCTTGCCGTCGGGGGAAAAACTCACACTCAAAACCTTAACCCTATGCTCTGTGAGGGTTCGCAAGAGATTGCCCATCTCGACATCCCATAAACGAATTGTCCCGTCTGCACCCCCACTGGCAATCCTTTTGCCATCCGGCGAAAAACTCACACTCGTAACCTCACCCTCATATCCTTTGAGGGTTTGCAAGTGGCTGCCCTTGATGGCCTCCCATAAACGAACCGTCTTGTCTAAACTCCCACTGACGAGCCTCTTACCGTCTGGAGAGAAACTCACACTCGAAACACCACTCTTATGCCCTTTGAGGGTTCGCAAGAGGTTACCCGCCTCGGCATCCCAGAGACGAACCGTCCCATCTGCACCGCCACTGGCAACCCTTTCGCCATCCGGCGAAAAACTCACACTTAAAACCTCACCCTTATGCCCTTTGAAGGTTTGCAAGAGAGTCCCCATCTCGACCTTCCATAAACCAACCGTCTCGTTTGTCCCTCCACTCACGAGTGTCTTGTCGTTTTTGAGCAACATCGCCGTAATTTTGGCTTCAATCTTTCGGGCGACCTCCCGGGCGAACTGCAGTTGGTGTGGCGACTCCTTATATTCTGGTCCGGCTCCTGGATAGACAAGGACCACGACATTGTTTTTCACGAACAAGAGAGGACTGGTCTTTCCGACGCTTTTAACGGCGTGCCATGTCGCATCCCCAATGACAGCCTCGGGATTCAGCTCGGGTTCAAGGAACAACGTGGCACCAATAGTGCCTATCAACTTGCCTGCCTCTATTTTCGCGGTAGACGAGGAATCAAATAACCAATAGCGAACAACCAATCGCCTTCCATTCCACCGTTGCTCGAATCTTACGATAAAAGATGATTCCGGTTCTCCACGGAAGTGGTAACTCTCGGTGAGTCGCATCATAGGAAGATCATCATGTGTGAGAATAACCGGGTCGAGCCCCATGACTAACATGTCCACTCCTTTATTGACAGGACTCCCAAGGAGTGTTGTTGTCATGAGAAGCAGAAAACCGATGAGGTTTACCAGCGCATACCTTCTTGAAAAAATCTGTGGTTTCATGACTGCTCCAATCGACGATAGATGCAATATGTCGTGTCGAATTTCTTCAGATCCTTAAGTCGAATTTATGTTACTACAACATTAAAGACACAATTTTTAGGCAAAAGGTTACATCAGGTAAAAAAAAGAATTTTGTCAGTGGATAATATGCTTGTAAAGAAGGGATACCGCGCAATAGAGGAATACTGAATTCAGGGTATTTACTGATTTGAAAAATAGAATGGGAACGGGTTACTTTGCCCTGTTTTGTACGCGGATCTAAAGGTATATCAGAAAATCACTCGTTGCATTCATGTTTTTGTATCTTAAGACCTCAACGTGCGTCCAATTCATGCAAGATGCGTGCTACGACCCGTTTTCGCTGCCCTTGGACTGCGGGCTGTTCTAATTCATAGACCTCATCTGAAATCAGGTGTTTATGGCTTTCAATGGGGAGGTTTTTGTGCGATCCGTTATCAATATATCGATTGAAAATAGTGAAACGCGGATAGGATTCTGTCCAGCGTCTTCCACCGTGATAGAGTGCCTCCGTAAAGATAACACAATCGCCAGCGTTGACAGGAACGTTGATAACCGTAAGCGGTCCCTCGTAGATGGAGAGGTCATCGGGGGGTTCAAAGTTGCGCTTATGACTTCCGGGCAGACAGACGAAACCGGTCCCTGGTGGCACGTCCACCAAGGAGATCGCAGTGTTGAGGAACCCTGCTCGGGGTCCCCATTCTTCTACACTGTAATCTTGACCGGCGGCGTGAAAATGGATGTCATCGGAGGTCTTGTAATTCTTCGTCAAGGCGCAATCCACAAGGCATGGAGCCCCTCGCGTGAGAGCAATAACCACCCGCAGAATCTCTCGATTCAGCACAAGCCGTTGGAACACCGGATCACCGTATTGGATGTGGTTAATCCAATGGGCAATTGTCGGTGCATGTGTGCCCGTCCGAGATGTCGAGGTGAGCGGCGGTGGCAGTGCATCCAAGGGTGTGTCGTGCCATTGGTTACCGAGTTCAATCATTCGCTCGATATCTTCGGGCGGAACGACTTTGCGGAGGATAATGAAGCCGTGGTGGTCAAAGAACCACTTTTCTTCGGATGTAAGTATGTCCATTTTTTAGGGTGTTACCTTCCTGTCTTGAGAGCCGCCCAGACAATCGGGAGTTTCTCTGCTGCTTGGACGGATAACCCGATTTTCGATTCAAAATTCCGGGTCACTTCGGCTGCGGTGAGCGGTCGATCATAAATTCGGACTTCATCAATGACACCGGGGAAAAATCGCTCAACATTGCCACGGTTGTTTGCCGCACCGATATAGACCGGCTCGACAAACGGAACAAAGGTGTCAAGATCCTTCACAGCACCTTCGATAACTTCTTGAGGTTCACCATCCATATAGATACCGACCTCGGATTTGCCCGCGTCTACAATTGCGAAGACGATGTGGTGCCATTTGCCATCCGACAGAGCGAATTCGATCTCAACAGCGATGGCGTTACACCCCGCAGGCGATTTCTGACGGACGTAATAGTGGACGATATCCTCAGCAAGCGGAAACCCCGCTTTCGCGCTCCGGTTGACATCGATTGCCCACGCCATATTGCATCCCTGATCGAGGACTTTGAAGAGGGTTGTCCAATCTTTTTTGAAATCGGTTTTGACCCAAGCTTCAAAGGTAGATGCCCCGACCTGCTCCCCAAAATCGCCGAGGTTTGTCAGATTGACATAATCGTCGCTCCCATCAAATTCAAGGGCTTCTCCGACCTGTCCACCGACAATTTTCGGGGCACCGACGATTGTGCCGTCATTCTCACCCCAGACATCTTTGACTGTGCCACCCGCGATGTCCTGTCGGTCAAACGTCCAATAACTCACGAGGCCGTCTGTCACTACGGTTTCTGTGTACCCATTGTGGAAAAATATAGCGATAAGTAACACTGACATAAGGAAATAGGTTAGCTTCTTCACAACGATCCCTCCTTAGGGTTGGGTAGAAATCGTGCCTGAATGTTCCACCTATGCAAAAGGTGGTGATAGTAACCAGCCTTCAAAACGCTCGATAGTCAGATTATACCATTTCATAGGATTTTTGCGCAAACCCAAATTGGATACCAAAGTACCCAACGTGCCATACACATGTCGCTTGTCAAGTTCAAATTGAGGGTAAACCGGCTTTGTAGCACAAACTTTATGAAGTTTCAGAAAATAAATCGGTAATCAACGTGCAATGAATTGCCCTACTACAAGCAGGACAGTTCGTAGTAGTGCGATTCATCGCACGTTCAGAAATTACCGAATTAATAAATTTATCTTCATTTATAGTAGATTTTAGAATTACTTAGACATTAGAGATGAGGACTTAACCCCCCTAACCCCCCTTATCAGGGGGGAATTGTGTCTATCTATTTTTAGGATTTACCATAAAAGTTTACGCTACACTCAATCATATATCTCCGAATCTACTCACAAAATGTGGATAAAAAAGAGGCGTGAGAGTCTTCAGTAGAAAACCGATTACCCTCACGCCTCGGATTGTATCTTTCGCGCATTTGAGCCTATTGTCTTTTCAGATCACCCCACGTGCCGACAATATTCCCTTTCATCTGCGAAGGCGCAGCAGGGGCATCCGGTAAATCCGGCATAACCGCAGCCGTCCACTCCGAGCGGAAGAACGGGGTCCGCCAATCAAGATTCTCCATCTGCACAGATAACGCCGCTTCGCTTTTCTCTAACGGCAGAACCCCTAGCAGACGCGGGTCTGCCGTGTTCCACAACCGCCACGTCAAACCCCCTCCCTTGTAGCATGAGATACCGAAATCTACACGAACCCCACCACCGTCATACAGACGATAGTCAAAACTCGGAAGACTTTGACCAATATACCCAAGCGTGCTCATCGGAATCGGCACCTCTTCAGGATTCTCGATATGCGCGAAGTCGTGTTCATCTATCACGGAGTTTTCCGTAGTCAGTTTGAATTCCTTACCGAACTGGTTGTAAAGTGTGCCGACTTTCAGGGTCCATCCATCAAGCGTTTCGAGGTTTTCGTCTGGATGGACGTAGATAGCGACGGATTTGAGTTGATAAATGGAAGTCCTGTTTGTAGGGTCTGCTTCGACCTTGAGTTCATAGATGAGTGCTTTTTTGGTGTTCCCAAAGACACTGCCGCGCGTCCATCCGAGGGGACATTCTCGAGGTCTCAATAGAATCCTTCGCGGTTGTGTCGCAGCGGCGGATATAATCACGAAGGACTGAGTGCCGTCAGCATTCTGATTCATCGCTCGAATCTTGAAGTTAGCCGGTGGCAGGTCTCCGAAGCCGTCGCCTGTAATGGTAATGGAGGTGTTGGTGCTATTTGTAGATGTCCATGTCTGTCCGGCATTTGTGCTATACTCATAGGCGATTGTCTGTGCGTTGAGTGCAGTCGGGATATCCCAGCTGAGGGTTACGGTTCGTCTGTTGACCCGTTGGACGGTAAGCGTCTCGGTTGTCCCTGCGTTGATGTCGCCAGGTGGGGGTGGCGGTGGCGGCGGTGGTGGCGGTGCTGAAGCATCGGGTGTTGCTGATACTTCTCCTGATTCCGCTCCATTTCCAGCACTATTCACGGCTCTGACCTTGAATGTATATGTGGTTCCATTTGTCAGGTTAGTTACAGTACGGGTTGTGCTGGTGCCACTTGACGGTGTCCAACCTGTAGATGTCCAAGCACCACTGTCTTGACTATATTGATAACCGGTAATAGGACCCGATGGCGCTGTCCACCTCAGCGTAACTTGACCATCACCGGGTGTCGCCCTAAGGTTTGTAGGCGCAGCTGGGGGAGATAGCATAGGTGTTGCGACCTCTGAGTCAGATTCCGTTCCGCCTCCACCTGTCCCGACTGCCCTAACCTTG
>JAJEIP010000110.1 GCA_022827885.1 Candidatus Poribacteria bacterium | reverse complement strand
TCTACTGATAAGCGTTTGTTTTTTTTCAGCAAACTCATCAAGCAAAGAAAATACAAATGTGATATACTCTTTTGCGTCAGGATAATACATTGGGTATGCCTTATATGGGTGATTTCATTAAAGCATACCCATTATCCTGATACTTCACAACTTTATTTATGCACCAGCCTCAATTATATAGTTCAGCTGTGGGATGTCGTTACGAGCCAACACCTCGGGATGCTTGAAGGACACACGTCTGAGATCGAAGCGGTTGCGTTTTCGCCAGATGGAAAAACACTCGTCAGTGCGAGTTGGGACCGAACAATTCGTTCGTGGGATATACGCACTAAAAGCCAACTCTCAACTTTGATGGGGAGTTCGGATTGGCTCACATCGGTTGCGTTTTCGCCAGATGGAAAAACCCTTATCAGTGGCAGTCGACGCGGTGAAGTCGGTTTATGGGACGCGAGCACTGGACAACACATCAGGGTACTCAGTGCGCATCCGACTGAAGTTGCTGATATTGTATTTTCCTCGAACGGCACGACTTTCAATAGTGCGAATCGCGATGGGACAATTCGAGCGTGGGATGCCAGTGGTGTGCAACTCCAAGAAATCAACCTGAAAGGTCATACGGATCATCTTACTACTATGGCACTCTCTCCAGACAGTCAGACGCTTGCGAGTGGAACTTACGGTCACAGACTTGCCAATGGAGATTGGGAAGCCCCGATTTTGTTGCGGGATATAGATACACAACGATCAGAAACAGTGTTAAAAGGGCATACAAGGCAGGTGAATGCCTTAGTGTTCTCTCCGAATGGGAAAATCTTCGCCAGTGCAAGCGACGATAAGACAATTCGGTTGTGGGACGTAAATACCGAGCAATCACCCTTCGTTATGGATTTCCAACCACAGGCGATTCTTACAGCGCACACTGACGAAGTCCTTGCGTTGGCATTTTCCCCAGATGGCAGCACCCTCGCCAGCGGGGGTGGAACAGATCCGATTCGGTTATGGGATGCTCACACGGGTCAACAACAAACAGTCTTTGAAGCATCGGCAGAAACCATTTATTCCATGGCGTTTTCACCAGATGGCAGCACCCTTGCCAGTGGTAGTTGGGACGGTGTGATTCGGTTATGGAACGCAGAGACTGGGAAACCGAAGACGCTACTTAGAGAGATTTCTCGTTCAGGACATCGGGTTAGAACTGTCACTTTCTCACCAAACGGGGAAATCCTTGCCAGTTGTTCGGACTATTATGGGCTTCAATTGTGGAATGCAAACACGGGTAGCCTTCTCTTCACGTTCAGTGGTGGGCATACGGATGATGTCTATTCCCTGGCGTTCTCACCGGATGGTAAGACGCTTGCGAGTGGTGGTAATGACAGGACTGTTATCCTCTGGGATGTCGCTACGGGTAACTACCAGCGTGCTTTTGAAGGACATACGCAGGGTATCGTTGCCTTAGCGTTTACATCAGATGGTGGGACGCTCGTCAGCGGGAGTTGGGATGGGACAATTCTTCTGTGGGATCTCGCGCCTGGCGAGCGTGCGTCGTCGTTAGTGCCGGTTTCACAAACGCCGTGGGATGTCAACGATGATGGGGTCATCAATGTCCAAGACTTGACACTGGTTGCCAATAGTTTCGGACAGGATTCACCCGATGTCAACGGCGATGGGGTCGTCAATATCCTGGATTTGACGCTGGTTGCCTCGCGTTTGGCGCAAGCACCGGCGGATGTCAATGGTGACGGGGTCGTCAATATTTTGGATTTGACATCCGTGGCGAGTCATCTTTCTGCGGAGGTGGAGTAGAAAATGCGAAAGCCGAAGATTCTCTTTTTTATTCTTTTTCTACTATTCATTTTTGTAGGTGATGATAATACGGTTCACTTGTGGAGCCTTGATACCCTGCAGACCCCACCAAACCCTGTTGATATTCAACCGAAGGCCGTTCTCCATGCATACTCAGGGGTTGTTACGACACTTGACTTTTCTCCAGATGGCAGCATGCTTATGAATGGAAGTGAGGATGGTATCCTCCGTCTATGGAACGTAGAAACAGCAGAAGAGCAGGAATCCATCTTTACCGGACATAACCGTTGGATTAGAGCTGCGGCGTTTTTACCGGATGGTGTAGCTTATATCAATAGGGCAAATTCTGAAGGCATGGTTCATCTCTGGCATGCAACGGGTGGTGCACGGACACTCCTCACGTTGCCAGATTTCTTCGGGACAGCGGCGTTTTCTCCAGACGGTAGCACCCTCGCGAGTACGAGTGAAAACGATGTGATCCTTCTGTGGGATTTAGCAACTGGAGAACGCCAAGCCACCCTTGAAGGACATATACACTGGATTTTTGAGTTGGCGTTTTCGCCGGATGGCAAGACGTTGGCAAGTGGTGGTGGTGACAAAGCGGTTCTTTTGTGGGATGTCGCTTCAGGACAACATCGCGCGACGCTTGGTAAACAGGACTTGGTCGGCGGACGTAGGGATGATGTCTTTGGATTGGCGTTCTCCCCGGATAGTAAAACCTTAGCAAGTAGCGGAACTTACGGACCGATCCAGCTATGGGATGCCGACACTGCTGAGCGGCTTTCGACGCTCAGAGGGCACACAGGCGAGGTGGGTGCGTTAGCATTCTCGCCAGACGGGGGGACGCTTGCGAGTGGGAGTTGGAACGGCACTATTTTACTCTGGGATGCATCTACCTTCCGGACGGACGAACCGCAAGAATTGCCTACGGCTATTCTCAAAGGGCATACAAAAGATATAACACAGCTGACCTTTTCACCCGATAGTGAAACGCTTGCGAGTGGAAGTTGGGATGGCACAATTCTGCTGTGGGAACTTGCATCCGAACCAGCACAGATTCCCTGGGATGCTAACGGTGATGGGGTCATCAATACCTTAGATTTAACGTTTATCGCTGAGCGTTTTGAGGAAAGTCGGCAAGAGCCTGCTGATGTCAACGCCGACGGTGTTGTCAATATTTTGGATCTGACGTTTGTTGCCTCGCGTTTTGGGCAGGATTCACCGGACCTCAACGGGGACGGGATCGTCAATATTTTGGACCTGACGCTCATTGCACGGCAGATTGGAGAATGAAAAGGGGCAAAGGATTTGCCACTTGACACACCTGCCGTTTTATGGTAGAATGATGAAGTCAAATTGGATGCTAAAAGAGAGGAAAATTAATGAGATTCTTACAAAAATGCGCGTTTCTCTTGGCGTTGCTTGTTCTCGTTTCACCCATATTTGCTGAGGAACAGGCGATGGTAGAAATCGTTCCCTCCGTTAAAAAATATGTTGCGTTCACATTGGGGGGCACCTACACCGATACCAAAACAGTCAACACCTTTGGAACCTCCTCGACGAAAACGCTACGCGGGCTCTTTAAAAAATTGGATACACTCAAAACAGATGATGAAATTGCTGGGATTGTCTTCAAAATAGAGAATGTCAGCGTCGGGTGGGCAACGCTCCAAGAAATTCGCAATAAACTTCACGAATTCCGGGAAACCGAAAAAGAGACGATCGGGTATCTGGAAAGCGGTGGTAATACCGAATACCTCCTGGCCGCTGCGATGGAGCGCGTTATCCTGATGCCTGCCGGAAGTCTCAATTTAACGGGCTTACGCGCCGAAGTGCTTTTCTATAAGGGACTACTGGACAAGTTGGACATCGAAGCCGATATGTTGGCGATGGGAAAATACAAGTCGGGTGTTGAACCCTATATGCGGGACGGCATGTCTGATGCGTTTCGTGAGTCGATGACCGCGCTACTGGACGATTTATACGCCCAATTGCTGGCGCACATCGCTGAGAGCCGAGACGGTATTACTGCTGAGGAGGTGTCGGCTTTAATAAATAGCGGTCCGTTCACTGCGGAAGAAGCACATCAGAAGCAATTGGTTGATGCGTTGCAATACTACGACGAACTCCTTGATACCCTAAAGACAGCGTCTCCATTCGAAGATGTTCAGGTTGTCAAGCCGGATTACGAGCGTAAGCGAAAAGTGCCGGATATGAACAGTTTCGCCGGACTCATGCAGCTGCTCAGTCTGTTAAATCCACCGCAACGGGCAAAAAGCACGGCGGAAAATCAGATCGCACTTATTTATGCGGATGGACCCATTTTACCGGATATCGATCAGCTATTTCCTTCAACGTCAGTGATTATGCCGAGTACACTGAAGGAGGCGTTCGAGAAAGCGCGCACCGATGATACCGTTCGGGCAGTTGTGCTACGCATAGACAGTCCGGGAGGTTCTGCGCTCGCCTCGGATCTGATTTGGCGGGAAGTGATGCTCACACAACGCGAAAAGCCGGTTGTCGTTTCTATGGGAGATGTCGCAGCATCGGGTGGCTATTATATTGCAATGGCGGCTGGGACCATCGTCGCACACCCAAGCACACTGACGGGTTCAATCGGTGTGTTCGGTGGTAAGCTGAACATGAAGGGATTTTATAACAAAATCGGTTTGACGAAAGAGATCATCGCACACGGTCAGAACGCGACCCTTTATTCGGACTACGGCGGCTTTACACCGACCGAACGGGAACGCGTCGAAAAGATGATGAAAACGGTGTATAAGGATTTTGTGAGTAAGGCGGCGGAAGGCAGAAGCAAATCCTTCGATGAAGTCGATGAGATCGCGCAAGGACGTGTTTGGACAGGTAAACAAGCGAAAGCACTTGGACTCGTTGATGAACTCGGCGGGCTTGAGACTGCACTGTCTATCGCTAAAGCGCAGGCGGGTTTTGCCGATGATGAGGAAGTTAACCTTATCGTGTTACCGAAGCAGAAACCCTTTTTTGAGCAACTCATGGAACGGATGATCGAGGATATGGAGGGTTCGGTTCAGTTACCCCTCGAATTGACAACGAGTCATCCTGCCTTGTCCGTATTCGGTAATCGGTGGCAGCATGTCGTCACGTGGTTGAGTCTGTTTGGTTTTGAAGATGGGACACAAGTGGTAACAATTTTACCTTATGACGTTTTAATTCGGTGAACTATGCAATCTAACGACAATTTGCACGTTGATGTAACTGACGAACAGATCGCCTTCTTTCAAGAGAACGGATACCTAAGCATTCCACGCATCACGACAGATGCAGAGGTTGAGTGGCTTAAAGGTATCTACGATGAACTTTTCACGGAACGGACTGGCGAAGCGGAGGGACGGTATTTCGATCTTGCGGGTCCACGGGCACATACCGGACGAGAGACGTTGCCGCAGGTGTTAGGTCCAGAGGCGCGATTCCCGGAACTCCGTGAGACTGTCTATTTCCGAAACGCGCAACGGCTCGCCGCGAAGTTGCTGCGTGTCGCGACTGACAAGGTAAGCGGCGGTGGACACATGATTTTGAAGCCTGCACATTACGGCAATGAAACGCCATGGCATCAAGATGAGGCGTATTGGAATCCAGAAGTGCTACCGCACAGTCTGAGTGTTTGGCTGCCGCTTGATAAGGCGACAGTTGAGAGTGGGTGTCTCCAATTCATCCCGAAATCTCACAAAGGCGCGGTGCGTTGGCATCGGCACATCGATAACGATCCGCTCGTGCACGGGTTGGTGACAGATGATGTTGAGGTATCAGAGGCAGTCGCATGCCCGATACCGGCAGGGGGTGCGACTTTCCATCACTGTCGGACATTACACTACTCTGCGCCGAACCGGACACCGGAAGCGCGTAGAGCGTATATTCTCGTCTTCGGTGCCCCCCCTAAGAAACTGGATACACCGGCGCATCGTCCATGGCAAAAGGAAGAACAAAAGGCACTCGCGAATCTTTAAACTATTAAATATGAGCTGCTGCGTCCGTTGTCCTTGCAGATTTCTAATTGTTGACAAACCATTGATACCCTAAAGCAGGTTTTTTAACAAATTTGAGATCGACACTGATAACAGATGCATCGCCCAGGAGTACATGGTTAAAAAAAATGAAAATTATTTGTACGGGTATCAGTTGTTCGGGGCGTAAGGAGCTGATGGCGAATTTTAAGATACTGTGCATGAAACGGAAGTTGAACATCGGTTTCTTCAATGTCGGCGATGTGATGCACCGTGTTGCTGCAGAGGCGCGTGTCCATTTTACGGACAAAGTGCTTGATTCGGATCCTGCGGTTTTATCATTGGCACGGCGCACGGCTTTCTATGAAATCGCTCGGCGCGCCGAGGACTATGAGCATGCTATCATTGGATTACACGCCTGTTTCCGGTGGCGTGGGAGCCTTATTGAGGGATTTTCTTTTAAAGATATCGATATTCTTCTACCGGATCTGCTCATTAACGTTGTTGACAACATCACCGATATATCGGAACGAATGGAAAATACGTCCCAATGGGAAGGGATGGGAAAAGCGGCACTCAACGTCTGGTTGGATGAAGAAGAGTTCCTGACGCGGCAACTCGCACATTTCACGGAGAAACCCCATTATACCGTTGCGAGACAACACACGCTCGAAAATTTTTATGAACTCCTCTTCTCACCGAAACCGAAATTTTACCTCAGTTACCCCATCACGCTCCTGCGGGATACGCCCAAGGAAATTGAGAAGATCCGCGAGATCGGAGAAAAACTGAGTCGTTCCTTCATTGTCTTCGATCCGCTCACGATTAAGGATATGGAGCTTGTTACTCTCACGAAAGACGAAAGTGCTGATGCCCCACGCGTGAGTGAAATGGGTGAAGACGTGATTGAACAGATTCAAACCCGAACAATCTCACGGGATTATCAGTTCGTTCACCAGAGCGATTTCGTGGTTGTGATTTATCCGACGGATAAGTTATCGCCGGGTGTTCTCAGCGAGATGAATTACGCTTCCCGTCATAACAAGCCTGTATATGCGGTTTATCCTGGAACCCGGAGTATCTTTTTCGAGAATTTGTGTGATCGGATTTTTGATACGTTTGAGGAGTTGGCGGATTTCTTGATTATGACCTATAAGACGGATGCAGGCTAAATGCTTGGTCCCTTCGTGAGATTCCGTTTGATAAATTCTAACCTACAGCACATAATTACTGCCCTTACATCCGATATTGATGTACTTATTTTACTAATATGAAGGTATAAGCTTATGCAAGCGTATGAAACAAATTTTCTGAGATTCTTAGAGCCTCGAAACCAATTTTTCATTCCAATTTTTCAACGCAGATACAGTTGGCGGAAGCGTCAATGCGAACAACTTTGGGATGATGTACTGCGTATTGGGCAAAATAGTGATATTCCATCTCATTTTTTGGGTTCAATTGTCTACATGGCTGATGGGGTACAGAGTGTTGCCTCGGTATCTCGATTGCTTGTTATTGATGGTCAACAGCGGTTAACGACTTTATCCCTCTTAATTTTGGCACTAGGCAAAGCTATTGAAGAGCAAAACAATGAAATCGGCATAACTTTAGACCAACTTTCAAGTTTTTATCTTTTTAATGACAAAACAGACGGTGAATTGCACTACAAGCTATTACTCACAGGTTATGATAAGGAGACGTTGATCCAGTTGTTAGAAAACAGAGAATACTCTGATGACGCGTCTCGCCGCTTGGTGGAAAATTTTGAATTTTTTGAAGCTAAACTTAAACATGCCGATCTGCAAGCAGTCTACACTGGAATCCAAAAACTAATGATTGTAGACATTGCCCTAGATCACCGTTACGATAACCCCCAACTGATTTATGAAAGCCTCAACTCCACCGGCCTTGAACTTTCCGAAGCGGATCTGATTCGCAACTATATACTCATGGGCCAGCCTTCTGATCAACAGAACAAACTCTATAAAGATTACTGGTTCCCTATGGAACAACGTTTTGGTGATGAATACGCGAAATGGTTTGACTGGTTTATCCGTGACTACCTAACGCTAGAGACAAGGCAAATCCCGAATATTAAGAGAGTTTACGAAAAATTCAAAGCGCATATTTCCAGCACAGCGGATGTGGAAAAGTTGGAGATGATTATCGCAGGCATTGCTCGTTATTCAAAACACTATGTTAAATTCGTTTTACTCCAAGAAGAGGATTTGGAGTTGCGGGAGTGCTTTGAAGATATTGATGAACTGGGTGCTGGAGTTGCACGTCCATTTTTACTCGAAGTTTATGAAGACCATGCGAACGGACAAATTGAAAAAGCAGAGATGATCGAAATCCTTCGATTGGTAGAGAGTTATGTCTTCCGGCGGTCTATCTGTAGTATCCCAACAAACATTTTGAATAAGATCTTCGCTTCATTGATGATGAAGGTTGACAAAAGTAATTATATGGAGAGTCTGAAAAGTACTTTCTCGCGGCTTCCCTACAGAGGACGTTATCCACAAGATGACGAGTTCAAACGTGCATTCAAGCTCAAAGACGTTTATAACTTTAATAGGCGCAATTATCTACTGCGCAAACTGGAAAACTATGAACGCAGAGAACCAATCAGCATTGAGGATTACACGATCGAACACGTAATGCCGCAAAACCCCAACCTGTCTGAAGCATGGCAGCAAGAATTAGGGGAAAACTTTCAAGAGATACAAGGTAAATACCTTCACACGATTGGTAACCTTACTCTTACTGGATACAATCCAAAGTTAAGTGACCGTCCCTTTGAAAAAAAACAATGCATAGTCGGTGGGTTCCGCGATAGTCCTTTGCGGTTAAATCGGAGCATTGCGCAAGCGGAACGATGGAACAAAAATGCTATCCTGGCAAGGATAGATGAACTCGCGGAGAAAGCACTCAAAATTTGGATTAGTCCGGAATGAAAACCTATAAAATCTATTTTGATAGTTGTTGTGTAAGTCGTCCTTACGATAATCAGATGCAAAATAGAATTAAGTCTGAAACTACAGCGATCATGCAGATTATCTCTCGCTTCTGGAACGGAGAATGGCAGTCAATTACCAGCAAGGTTTTACAGTTTGAGATTAACCAAATTTCTGATTCAACGAAGCGTTCTTTCGTAAAAGCACTTTTCACTTCCATACCTCAGGCTATTTTCGTTTCTGTTGGTGTGTCAGAGACTTTCAGAGGTAAGCAGCTTGAAGCATTGGGATTTAAAGAGTACGATGCTTTGCATATCGCTTGCGCTGAAACCGGTAAAGCAGATGTTTTCCTCACTACAGATGATGCTTTGATTAGGAGGGCAAAACGTTTGAGATCTCAACTTCGCGTCCGAGTCGAAGATCCAAATACATGGTTACAAGAACATACGCGTGGTAAAGGAGGCAATTGAAAATGGATGTACGTCTCATGACAGATGAACAAATTTTGGAACTCGGTTTTAAGGCATTAGTTGACAAACTCGGACCTGTTGGAATGGTACGTTTTATCCATCAATTTCAAGCTGGCACAGGTGATTATACCGAAGAACGGCGGCAATGGGTAGGCATATCCGATGTTGAAACGCTCGTTAAACAGATCCAACAAGCTGAAAACGATTCTGAGTGTGTTGCCAAAACTCTTAAAACTCTAATACAATAACATGAGTTTTCTACAGATATATTGAAGAAATCTGTAGAAATACTCAAGCAAAATATCAAAATTTGTTAGTAACAACTTGGGTTATAGTTACAGAAAGGTTATCTTATGGCTGATGCATATTACACGACTGACGAATCTCATTACAATGAGTGTCTTGAGAAGGGCACTATTGTTCCGGCAAAAGATTGGTATGGTAAAAGGTTTTGCATCGAGGATTTTTTAGCTGGTGATCACCAGTACATTTTTATGTTTGTCAATGATCGCTACAGTATCTTTGACGAGAACGGAAAGGATCAAACTTTCGGTTTTGTCTTGGACGCTGAGTCATTGGTTACAGAGAGCAATGCACTTGTAGGACCGGACTTGCTAAACGAGTATCGCTCTCTGATTCACGAGTGCGCAACGCTTTCTGTTCAACAAAATCCCGCGCTCAAAAATGTCCAATTGATTATTCGAGGCGTGCTCGCTGGTGCTGTTACGGAACCCGGGGTTTCCGAGACGATGCTGCTTTTCAGAACACGCGTATCTGAACTTCAAAACGAACATCGTTGTCAGGGAGAGGCGGCACTAAAACTTTTGCGAGAATCAACGGAGCCCTTGGAGCTGCTTGTCGGCGGGTCTTCACCGGCACAGAAATAGCACAGTACTTTGATGCGATGTCCCATAATACTATGAAAATCGGTATCCTCTCACGGGGACCTCAGAACCACTCCACACGCAGGCTTAGCGAAACTGCCCTTACTGCAGGACACGCCGCAGAAATTTTAGATCCCTTCGGTTTCTATCTCCACATCGGTGGCACCGGTAACCGTATGACCTATCACGGGAAACCGGCAGAAGACTTTGATGTCATTGTGCCACGACTCAGCCGGACAACAGCGCAATACGGCGAAGAGGTCTTGGCGCATTTTGAATGGATCGGCACGCCTGTGGTGAATCGGGCAAAAGCGATTGCGGCGGCACGCCACAAATTCCACTCCCTACGTATCCTTGCGCAACACGGCTTACCTGTCCCTCCGAGTCTCACCGTCGGTTCCGCCGCGTTTTTAGAGGACGCTGCGGCGGAAGTCGGGCCGTATCCCTTTATTTTAAAACCGTTTCACGGCACACACGGCACGGGTGTTATGTTGTTAGATACACCGACATCGCTCACGTCGGCTGTAGATGCGCTGTGTGATCTGCATCAGGACTATGTCATCCAGCCGTTTATTGCCGAAGCCGGTGGCGTTGATATCCGTATTCTTGTTGTAGGCGGTGAAGTCGTTGCGGCAATGAAAAGGCGCGCCCCCCCCGGTGAATTCCGAGCGAATATTCACAAAGGGGCATCTGGAGAGGCTATAGCACCGACAGACGAATACACTCGCTTGGCTATAGCAGCAGCAGCAGCACTGGAATTGGAGATAGCCGGGGTCGATCTGCTCCAGACAAACGAGGGACCCGTTGTTCTGGAAGTCAATCCATCGCCGGGATTTGAGGAGTTGGAGTCGGTTACAGGTATCGATATCGCTGGTGTGATTATTGAATTTGTAACGTCGTTTGTGATGCCATGAATACAGGTAAAATTAAAAAGAAAAGAATTTTGATGTTCAATCACGAATTCCCACCGATTGGTGGGGGTGGTGGTTGGGTCAGCTATTTCTTAGGTAAACACTTCGCGGCGGCAGGACATGAAGTGCATCTGATTACCTCCCAGTTTCGTGAGTGTCCGATAGATGAGAAAGTGGAGGGTTTTCACGTGCATCGTGTGCGTGCCCTTCGGAAAAACCGTGATGTGTGTGCGGTCCACGAAATGCTGACTTACGCGGTGAGTTCAAGCCTCTACGGATTGCGGTTTGCGAAGCAGTTCCAACCGGACATCGTTCAGGTCTTTTTTGGTATCCCCGCGGGGGGTGGTGCGTATCTTCTGCAGAAACGCCGCGGGGTGCCATACGTCGTGTTTTTAGGGGGACGTGATGTGCCGAGTCGCAATCCGGATCCGCCCTATTATCGGTGGTTATATCTACTGCTGAAACCGATCCTCCGAGCGATTTGGGGCAACGCCTCAGCGGTTGTGGCGTGTAGTGAGGGTTTACGAGAACTGGCGCGAGAGACGGATGCGGATGTAAAGATAGATGTGATCCCTGATGGCTTGGATTTAGGACGTTTTGAACCGGTTCAACGCGATGCCTGTCCAGAAAAGGTCCGAGTGCTCACAATTGGGAGGCTTATCCCGCGCAAAGGTTTCCAATTTCTGATTCGCGCGCTTCCCCAAATCATTGAAAATGCGGAAACCCACGACTTTGAAATCGAAATTGTCGGCGATGGCCCCTATCAGGGGGAACTCTTGAAATTGTCAGCAGATCTCGGCGTAGCGTCACATATCCGATTTGCGGGTTCAGTACCGTATTCGGAATTGCCACAAAAGTATCGTGATGCTGACGTTTTCATTTTGCCCTCGCTCGCGGAAGGGATGCCGCTTGTTGTTTTGGAGGCGATGGGGACGGGGTTGCCGATCGTTGCCAGCCGCGTTCAAGGGATTGATGAACTCGTGGTGGAGGACATCAACGGTGCGCTGTTCGACGCGGGTGATGTTGATGGACTTGCACACGCGCTTGTCAAACTGATTAACGCCGGTGAAGGTCGCCTTGAGATGGGGAAAGCGAGTGTTGAACGGGTTAAGCCCTACGATTGGAAACACATCGCAGACGCCTATTTAGCCCTTTATGATGACATTTACGCAAGGTATAATGAAAAGTAGATTTTAACCAAACCCAAGCCCGCAACAACGGCGCGGGCAACTCAAACACAGAAGCCGTTAAATTCGCGGAGACTATAACTTATCCGCAAGGTATAATTAAAAATGCTGCCAACCAAAATACTTGCGATCGGCGCGGGCGGTTTACAACGCGCCTTAACCCATGAATTTGTTCATATTCTCAATCAACGGAACCTCTATGATGGTGGTATATTCGTGGGTCAGCCGCGTGGCACTGAGAAAGCCGATGCCTTCAACCAACAAGGCGGGGTATACCATGTTGTCACGTTCGATATGCGTGGTGTTCATGACATCCGACAGGTCTCAAGCGTCGTTGGTGCGACGACACTCGCAACAGCGGCAGGACGCGAGCAGTTCTATGCCCAGACAGAACATCCGTTGGATCTCCTCCTTATCGGTGTAACTGAAGCCGGGATCGCCAAGGGTGAACTGGCGATGGATGTGTTGGAAGAGACGCTCTATCGTTATTTCTGTCATCACGGCGCGGAGGCGACGCTTTGTGTGATCAACACGGATAACCTCCGAAATAACGGAGATATTATTCGCGATATTCTCTGCAACGCGTATCCGAAACGGGGTGATGATTACGCGGCGTGGTTGGAAACAAACGTGGGGTTTCTCAACGAAATGGGGGACCGACTTGTGCCGCAGGTCTATGCCGTGCCTGATGAGATTCAAGAGGAGGCGCGTGCACGCATCGAACGTCAAGATGAATTGATAACCTACGCCGAGGCAATGCCAGCGACACCGCTTATTTTGGAGGATTTGGACGACGTGTTGCGTGTGCCGTTTGGTAAACTTCAAGATGCCGGCGTTGTTGTCAGTCGCGAGAGTATTGAACCGTATCATGACTGGAAATTGCTTCTGGTGAATTCCGTGCATGTGCCTGGGATTACGCACAAAGGAACACTCTCCGGTATTGAATATGTCAACGAAGCAGCAGCACACCCAACATTTGCCCCGCACCTCGAACGTTTAATGGATGGATACGCTAAGATCGTGGAAGCGGACATCCCGATAGCTGGAAAAAGCGCGCGGGCATATTCATTGGAATTCGTCGCTCGCATCCGTCGCGTCAAAGATGACAATGCCCGGATTAACATCATTGAAACAGTGAAACTTCGGGAACGCGCCGCCGACATTGTGCGTTCACCGAACTATGATGCGAGCACAGAACTCTTCAAATCCGATTTCGCGTATTCCTTCGCAACGGTACTTCGGTTTCTGACACCGCACACAATCTCGTCTCCTGACGACTATAAAGGTATTACCGATACAGGTGAGGTATACGAAATCCGTGACCCTGATCGGACGATACAGGATATTCTGGAGGGCGCGTTTGGGGTTAGCGCATCAGAGGCAGCGGAACGGATCGCGACGATTCTCTCAAATGCGGCGTTGTGGTCGCCTGCTGGTGCTGCGACACCGAGCGGTTTGGACGGGAACCGGGACTTTATGGAACGTGTCAGCGGATATTATCATCGGTTGGTGAATGGAGAGACGTGTCTCGCGGTTTTGGGACGTATCAATAGCGAACAGGGGTCATAAGTGTATACTGGAGGGTTGGCGAGGTTGGGAACCTCGCCCATCGAATCGAAGGTAAGGGTATCGGTCAGGCTAATCAACTAAGGAGATAACGCCTTTTTTGCGTTGAAGGACAGCATCGTAGAACCGCATCGTGCCAACACAATCGTGTATGCTGGATATTGGCTCTCGATCTTCACGAATGGCGTTGACGAACTCGGTGAGACTGATGCCATCCCCTGTTAGCTCGCCGTTGCGCTGATCGGAGAAGTTTGAGGTGAAGGTGTTCCCGGCTTCGGTGAAGTGTTGCGCGCCCCACAATCCGTCTAAAACGATGTATTCGTGTTGTCCGGTAATCTCGATGTAGTCATAGTTGCGCTGCCATAAGCGTTGGCTGGTCAACTGTAAACTTCCGACGGCGCCGTTTGTATATTCTACGGCGACAGCGAAGGCACCTTGTCCGTCAACTTCATTGTGAAAAACGCTGAGTTCTTTCACATCCGCGCCAGCGATGTGTCGCGCCAAATCGAAGTGGTGGATAGCGAAATCGAGCAGGTAACTTTTGACCGTTGGGTACTTTCCACTACAGAACGAGCAGAAGAGTTGTGTGAGTTGCCCGAAGGATTCGGTTTGCATGATTTCCCGTGCCTCGCGCACACCGAGGCTGAACCGACGCTGGAAGTTCACCATCAATGTCCTATTGTGCTGTTCTGCGGTTTCCGCCAGTGTGAGTGTTTCCGCGAGCGATGGTGCGGGGGGTTTGGGGACGAAGACATGATAACCTTCTGCAAGCGTTTCAAGCACGAGGGATTGCCTCGGGTCGGGTCCCATGCAGATGATGACGGCTTCCAAGTCTTCCTTTGCAAACATTTCGTGCCGATCGGTGTAATATCTACCTGTGCCGAATTTGCTGGCAGCGTCCTTTGCACGATTTTCGTCGGCGTCGCAAACGGCTTGCAATGCGACAGGGGCAAGATGTAGTGCGGGATAAATGGTGTGCCTTGCGAAACCGCCGGCACCGAGAAATCCAATCCGAAGAGGTTCCATTTTTTAATTTTTCCTTGCGGGAGAACGACGTAGGTTAGAACTTTGATACATCCTTCTCCAGAGTCGCCTGCGTGTTTTTGCTTGGGTATTTCTGCGTATTGTTGCAGGCTTGCAACCCGATTCTAAAAAGGATGTCCAGAACACTTAAAAAACACTGATAGTGAAAAAAGTTTATATGAACTTTAGCACAACCGTAGGTTGCTGTAAAGGATTTTTTTCGAGAGTCGGATAAACGATGGAAATTTCAATTCAACCTAATTGCGAAAATTATGTCAAAATATAAAGTGCAGGATTTCCGATCACTGCCGTTATAATACAAAAAGTTTGGATAGGAATAAAAAAAGAGAATGCCTAAAAAAGTAGGTGACCAACGGCGAAACTTCCGATTTGCGCTGCTCCAAGGCACCTTTATGCGCATTAATTTAGCGTTTGCGGATTCATCGACGGTGCTGCCTGCTTTTATTCATAAATTAAGCGGTTCCGACATTCTGGTGGGTTTAACGGGTTCAATGATGACGGCAGGGTGGATGTGGCCCCAACTGCTAATGTCCAACCTGCTTGAACACCGTCCGAGAAAAATGCCGTTCTACGCGCTGGGTATGAGCGTTCGGGTCTTAGCATGGCTCGCTGTCTTTTTCTGCACTATTACAATTGGTGAGCGAAACCCAATGTTGCTCGCGGCTTCCTTTCTGTCTCTTTACTTCATATCCTCCTCCGCCATGGGTGTTTCGACCCTTCCGTATATGGACATCGTTTCTAAAGCGATAGCCCCGCAGCAGCGCGCCCGTTTCTTTAGCCTACGACAACTCTATGGTGGCTTTTTCGCGATCTGGGTTGGGTTCTTGGTTCGTGCGGTGCTCGGGGATGAATCCGAATTTACGGGTATATTGGGGAGTATCACACAGACCTTCAAGACGGTCACGATGTATTTTATCGGTTCCATCTGTAATCTGGATACCGATCTTGGGTTCCCGTATAACTATGCTTTTCTTTTCGTTTGCTCGGTGGCGGCAGCGTTCTTCTCTTTCGTGAGTTTTTTAGGGGTGCGCGAGCCGATTCACCCTGTTCATCCGAGGCGTCAACCGATGTGGCAACACTTGAAACACGGTGCCTACTTCCTCCGGACAGACGAGAATTATCGGCGTTTCATTTTCTTCCGCGTTTTTGCACATTTCTCTGGCATGGCATCGCCTTTTTATATGCCTTACGCCCTGAATGAACTCGGGTTTTCAGAAGCGACGATGGGATTTTTCATCGTTTGTTCTGCGTTGAGTGGTGTGGTTTCAAACGCGTTGTGGGGACCTATCGGGGAAAAGTATGGTGTTCGATGGTTGTTGATTATCACGGCAGCACTGATGGGTATCCCGCCTGCCCTCGCCTTTTTGTCCGGCATATTGCCGACCTCCTTACAAATGCCTGCCTTTTTCTTAATCTTCATCGTTGGGGGTATTTTGGCGAACGGTATGATGGTAGGTTTCATGGCATACATGTTAAACATTGCGCCGCCGCGGAACCGCCCGAGTTACATCGGTTTTATGAACACGCTCCTTATGCCTGTGAGTTGCGCGCCGCTTCTTGGGGGGTTTCTCGCGCCTTACATCGGTTATCGGTGGTTGTTCGCTATATCGGTAGGTATCTGTATCGCGGCTTTCTGGATTGGATTGAAATTAAAGGAAATTATGCACGAAGATGAGATAGGAGAGGACACCGACGCGTAAATGTAGAAGGGAGATTTGCATGAAAGTTGTTGCAAAATTCGGTACTGAAAGTGCGGGTTTAATAGATAAACCCGACCCAGTTGCTAAAGGTGAGTTCGTTGTTGTCAAAATTCATTCGGTCCCGATGTGTACGGAATACAAAGGTTTCAAAAGTGAACATAAAGGCGACAGTTTCGGTCATGAAGCCGCGGGTGAAGTGGTAGAAATCGCACAGGAAGGCACTGTGAAGGTAGGCGACCGCGTTGTGGTAATGCCACACTATCCTTGTGGGAAGTGTCATCTCTGCTTAACAGGCGAATATGCCCACTGCCCGGACGACAACAAGATCCTACACACCACCGAGCAGACGGGTGTGACGGCGACCTTCGCGCAGTACATCCTTAAGCAGGACTGGTTACTGGTGCCGATTCCGGATGGGATCTCGTATGATCACGCTGGAATGGCATGTTGTGGACTCGGATCAACATCTAATGCCATGCGGTTGATGAATGTCAACGCGTTTGATACCGTTCTGATTACGGGGATGGGACCCATCGGGCTTGGGGGTGTGATTAACGCGGTGTATAGAGGTGCGCGCGTCATTGCGGTTGAAAGCCATCCGTATCGGGCGGACCTGGCGAAGAAACTCGGTGCAGCAGCAGTCGTTAACCCACAAGACGAGGATGTCGCCGATCAGATTCAGGATTTGACGGATGGTAAAGGTGTAGACAAAGGCGTGGAGTGCTCAGCGGCTTCCGCAGCGGTCCGACTCTTGATTGACGTAACACGCCCGAAAGGACACATTGCGTTGATTGGTGGAATTGGTGACGTGGAAATTCAGGGAAGCGGTATTATCAACAAAGGGTTGATATTACACGGCACGCGGCATTACAATCTCGCAGACACACCTGCTATGATGCGGATGATTGCAGAAGTGAAGGATCCGTTGGATACATTCATTACACATACCTTCCCGATGCGCCAGATTCAGGAGGCGTGGGCATTGCAGTGCACACATGACTGTGGGAAAGTCGTCCTTGACGCATGGGCGTAACAGCGAACACCGGATAGACTCACCAAGTATGCTTCGACGAACGGAGATTTCTATGACAAACAACATACCTCTCTCAACACCATTGGACATTCGCCGCGGGCTTACAAGTACCACAGATGTTGCTTTTCCATTGCGTTGGGGTATTCTCGGTGCTGGTAACATTTCAGCGCAGTGGGTAGAGGCTCTACACGCCTGTGAAGGCGCGACCCTAACCGCTGTAGCGGCACGGGAGATTGACCGAGCGCAAGCATTCGCGCGGCAGTATGGCGTTGCGACTGCTTACGGGGACTATAGAGAAATGGTGGCAGCGGATGACGTAGATATTGTATACATCGGGACGATCAACCGCCTGCATAAGGCACATACCCTTCTCGCAATTGAGGGAGGCAAGCATGTGCTTTGTGAGAAACCGCTCACGGAGACCCTCTCCGATGCCGAAGAGATGTACGCGGCAGCCGAGGAGAAAGATGTAATGATGCAGGACGGCATGTGGACGCGTTTCTTTCCTGCGGTGGAGCATGCTCGCGCCGCTATTGAGGCAGGTATGATTGGGGAAGTTGTGCTCACACAATCTGATTTTTTCGACCCGATCTATACCATCCAAGCAGCACCGCTTGCCTTTGGTGCGTCGGCTGTGCCTGTAGCAATCACCGCCTTGGGGGATAGAGCCGGTGGTGCGATTGTTGATTACGGTGATGACAAATACGCCGTATTTACATTTCCGCCGCGCGCCTCTGAGCTCGCAGAGGTGACGGAACTCGTTGGGACAGAGGGACGCATCACGCTTGAGCGACCCGGACATTGCCCGACGCGTATCTCTATCCGAATCCCACCCCCGAATGGCGTGCCTTCTCAATACAGGACCCGAAACGCCCCTGCACCGCTGCATTATTTTGAGTATCCGTTGCCGGGGTCTGTCGCGATGGCGAGATCCTCTCCGAATCAACACGGATTTCTCTATCAAGCCGAAGCGGTCCACCGGTGCCTTGCTGCGGGTTTGCGTCAGTGTCCACAATACGACAAAGCGGAATCATTACACGCCATGAACGTGTTGACGGAGATCAACAAGGCGAAACAAGCGGCGGGCACCTGATTATTTCTCCACCCAATCAGAAATTTTGCCGTCAGTGTGGGTCTCGGGGACCTCGGCTTGAAATCTCGCCTTTCTCGCTTCCCGCTCAGCATCCTCATCGAACAGAGCGAGCAAGCGCACTTCAATGGTTTTGCGAAGTGGCGCGTCTTCCGGGGTCGTCGGATCGTCTATCGCACCGTGGAAGGCTGTGCGCATGTTGGATTTCTCTTGACGTGTGTCGTACTGCTTGAAAATTAGCGTTTCCTGGGGTGTCATGCGTGGGAAATAATACCAACGCTGGTTCGGGCTATGCACGAGCCGTAAACTGACGAGTCGCCTCGGGGTTTCCGTCTGAGACCAAGCATCGGCGGCAATTATATCCTCTCTCGCAACGGTTGCCATGTCGCAAATAGCGAGTGGCATGACGTAAATGTCTCTCTCCAGATCGGTGCTCCGCCACACATTGTACATCTGAAAGTGCTTTCCGTTGGCGATTTTTTCAAACCCGTCTTCGGAATACGGACTCACATCGGAATGGATGCCGCCATAGGTGCCTTCACTTCCATTCGCTGTGGGTTTATTGCCACGTGGATGCCCCTCCGGCAGTCCGCCGAACCCATTCCGATATTGGTGTTGCATCACGTGTGTGTCGCTGCATCCTGTAATTGCCGTGATGAGGTCAGCACACTCCTGATAGAAGTGCGTCGTTACGGTATCCTGATCGTGCAGATTTCTCACCTGCGTATCGGCATCCACTAACTGGAATCCGTTCGCTTCAAGGTTCGGAGGTGGCTGCAATAGACGGGCATTGTAGACCTTGATCGATTCCCGCACATACATACTTTTCCGTTCATCGGGATTTTCAACCCATTCTGGTGGCGGCATGCGGGTGCCTCGGTATCTTGCGTTCGCAAAACTACCAGTCGATTCCACGAAGGGTAGTGTTCCTTGTTGTGCCATTGGTGTTCCCCTTTGTGTTGGAAGTTTTTAATTGGACCTTGCGGAAGAACGATGCGATTGGAGATTTAACGGTTTTTTCAGAGTATCCACCCGCGTGTTTTTGCGAATCAACGCTGGATTTAGTCTGGGAATAGACGAAATCCGTAGCGCAAGTCGCGTGTGGACTTGCGGGACAATGTATTACATTTGCGCGTGTGGCATTCAGCGGGGTATTTCTGCGTATTGTTGCGTGCTACGTTTTTGATACTAACCTTCAAGAGATACGCCAAACGCATTTTCTGACATGATACGATAGTCGCAATTTACTGTCAACAGAATGTACAAAATATTTTGCAAAAAAAAATCCTTGACATTTTTGCGAATTTAAAGTATACTGGGGTTATACAACATTAACCAAATATGCATTGGCTTTCCTATCCGCTCTCAGTTTTGGTGGGGCGGACGTTCATAGGAGGTGTACCATGTCAAAAATTGTTGAAACGACAATCGATGCACAGCGCACTACGGAATTAACTCGCCCCCATCGATTACCAAAAATCAAACGAGCATTTGCGACAATTTTCAGCGAGGAACTCCGAGTTCCTGAAATTGCCTTGCTAAGTGAATTCGCGCTTACGCAAGACTGGCACCTTTCGGAGGAAGATGCTGCCCGGGCACACCTCCAGCCGGAGTAACTCCCGGCTTATGCACAAGAGTTCTCGGTAAATAAAGAAGTCTTTTTCAAAATTGGCGCGCTTACGAAGCGCGCCTACTTTATATTAAGGGTTACTGCATGAACAAACCAAATATAGTCTATATTCATTCACACGATACAGGTCGGTATGTGCAACCTTATGGGCATGCAATCCCGACTCCGAATATCCAGAAACTTGCAGAGGACGGTGCTGTCTTCCGAAACGCATTCTGTGCCAATCCAACGTGTTCACCCTCCCGTGCTGCACTCCTCACCGGACAATGGGCACATAGTTGCGGTATGGGCGGTTTGGCAAATCGGGGGTGGAGCCTTCCAGTGCCAGAGCATCTCATCACCTATACTCTGAATGCGGCCGGATATACCACTGCCTTGGCAGGATTCCAGCATGTCGTCCGAGATCTGAAGGAGACAGGATACCAACGACTTTTATCCGAAGGTACTGTGCGAGCAGGTGCAGAGGAACGCGCACGCGATTTCATCTCGGAGAAGCATGACGCGCCATTTTTCTTAGATGTCGGGTTCGGCGAAACGCATCGCCGTGCGAAAGGATTCGATCCGCCGCCGGATGGAGAACCGAAAACCGATCCACGCTATGTGAAACCGCCTGCACCGTTCCCCGATACTCCTGTCACTCGACAGGATATGGCGGAATACATAGACGCGGCTCGGACACTGGATAGGAAAATGGGTGTGGTTTTCGACGCGCTGGAGGAAAACGGACTTGCCGAGAACACGCTCGTGATATGCACGACGGATCACGGACTTGCCTTCCCGCGTATGAAGTGCCATCTCAGCGACCACGGCATCGGGATAATGCTGATTGTCCGCGGTCCGGGGGGTTTCAGTGGTGGACAAGTTGTGGACGGGTTGGTGAGCCAGATTGACCTTTTCCCGACGATTTGCGAATTGGCGGGGATTGAAGCACCGGCGTGGTTACAGGGGAATTCTGTGCTCCCGTTGGTTCGTGGTGAAGCAGAAGATGTGCGTGATGCGATTTTCGCTGAAGTTAACTATCACTGTTGTTATGAACCGCAACGCGCCATCCGGACCAAAAGATGGAAATATATCCGCCGTTATGACACTGCGGAAAAATGGGCGTTGCCGAACTGTGATGACAGCATTAGCAAAACCTTTATGATGGAGCACGGTTGGGGTGATGATCCGGTTGAATCGGAACGGTTATACGATGTTGTGTTTGATTCGTCAGAAGCACATAATCTCGCGGGGAATCCCGATTACGCAGACGTTTTAACGGAAATGCGAGACCGTTTGGAGCAGTGGCGGACGGAAACCGATGATCCGGTGAGCGAAAATCAGATTATGGTGCCACCGGAGACAGCTGTATCCAACGATCCGAGGGATATATCCCCAGGGGATACGCATTATCCAGCACGCGATATGATCTTTTAATTATACCTTGCGATAAGGCAGGTGCGGTTGCGGGATTTCGTCTGGGAATAGACGAAATCCATAGCGCGAGTCGCGTGTGGACTTTCGGGACAATGTATTACATTCCGCACCTACCGGACCTGGGGCAACATTATTTGCCTTCAAAGGCGGTTTCCAGCCCATAACGCGCCACGGCAGATAACCCTCTGAAAACTCGGGTTCTCAAGCACTGCCATATCGTGCCCAAGGGCAAAGTAGAACACTCTGCCTTCGCCATAGGTATGGTGAAACGCCATGACATGCGTCTCATCTTTTGTCTCGTCATAGGCGTGCATGAGATGGTGTGAAGCATCGGGATTGTGCTTTAGATAATAGAGTTCGTCCGTCGCCTCAAAATCGGTTAATCCCTCGGTAATCGGATGTCCAGCGTCGCTTACAGTGACGGTGAAATCCATGTAGGGACTGTGCCCGTCAAAAAATCCGTTGAGCATCCCGTGGTAGCCTTCGGCTTCTCTAAACGAAGCGGCTGCGGTGTGGAGTCCAAAAAATCCGCCACCCCTTTGGATATAGGTGAGTAGACCGGTTTCTTGCGCCTCCGTGAGTTCTCCGACATCGGTGTAGAAGAGTACGGTATCGTATTTGTCAAGTCCATTCGCAAGTTGGTTGTAGTCTTGCGAGAACTCGGCTTCAATATTATCGGTATCGTTGAGCATCGCTGTCAAGAACTGTCCGTTCCCGGCGTGATCGTGGTAAATCCCTTCTGTTCCGACAAATATAAGCAGTTTAAGAGTCTCCATCTTACCTCCGTTAATTATTCGGCAACACGAGAACTTTGACCGATCCGTGTTCATCACGTCCAGCGGCGACTGCGAAGGCTTGTGCAACGTCGTCTAAGTCGAACCGATGTGTAATCAGTGGATTCGGGTCGAGTTTACCAGCAGCGAGTAAGTCGATGGCGATTTGGAACTCCGTTTTCCCACCGCGTCTGCCGTAGCAGAACGACCAGATGACCGTGAGCTCTCGACTCCGTGCGAACCGTTCCGAAAAGGAGAGCGGGGTCCGATGCCCACCTACCATACAGACGCGTCCGCGTTTCGCGGCGATCTCTGTTGCTTGTTCCAGCGTATTCGCGCTCCCACCAACCGCCTCAAAAACGACATCCGCTCCTCTGCCGTCACTCCAGTCCTTGATAGCCTCGACAGCGTCCGTCTTATCTACGTTGATAGGCACGGCACCGACTGCCTCGTGGGCGATCTGTATGGGACCGTCTGGTTTGCCGAGCATAGCGATAGAGGTCGCACCTGCGGCATCTGCCACTTGAGCGATCGTCAATCCAACGGGACCACTTCCGATAATAGCGACGCGGTCTCCCGGGGATACCATTGCTCTGTTGACGGCATGGACGGCGACTGCGTAAACCTCTGCCAATGCCCCGCCTTCCGCCGAGACACTCTCCGGCAATGTGTACACGTTTGGCGTGCGGGCAACCATGAACTCCGCAAAGCCGCCGCCCCCGTGCCGCAGGTTGCCGCAGATATTGTAGTAGCCGTTGAAGCATTCGGGACAGTTGTTACACGGCGTGATCGGTTCAACCGCTACGCGCGCGCCTTTCTCATGCCCTGTAACGCCTTTGCCTATGTCAATAACTTCTCCGGTCAATTCATGTCCACCAATACGTGGTGATAGGGGTTTCTCGGGTTGATGATGGTAGCCGTGCAGATCACTTCCACAGATCCCTGCTGCTTCCACTTGGACCAGCACCTGTCCCTCTTCGGGTGTTGGATCAGGGACGGTTTCGACCCTTATGTCTTTTCCTCCGTAAAATTGTGCGGCTTTCACAATATTCTCCTCAAATGCTAAGAGTGTGTTTGAAATATAGCATAGGATCGGAATTGTGTCAATACGAGTTTGGGCAGCCGGCATTCAGTCATCAGGAGTCAGGAGTCGGGAATCGGTGTTTGCTCTTACAGAAGCGCTGAATAGCCCTAAAATGTGTAGAATTTCGCTTGACTTCTGCGTCAGAGATGCGTTAAAATCAAGGAGACATTATACGAATAAGGAGATGGAAATGCGAACAATTAAATTGGGCTTGATTGGGGCGGGCGGTATCTCAGGAGCGCACTGCAGAACACTTGCTGAGATTGAAGGTGCTGAAATTATCGCTGCTGCCGACCTTGTCCCTGCAAACCTGGAGCGTGCGACAGAACAGTGGGGCATCAAGCGCACGTTCACCGATTACAATGAAATGCTTAAAATGGACGAGATTGAGGCGGTGTACGTCTGTACGCCGACAGGTGTGCATGCAGCACCGACTGTCGCCGCGCTGAACGCCGGCAAACACGTTTTCTGCGAGAAACCGATGGAAGCCACGTTGGACGCTGCCGCTTCAATGTGGCGTGCTGCAAAAGAGAACGATAAAATCCTCATGGTCGGTTTGAAACTCCGATATTCACCAGAGGTCATTAAAGCAAAAGAGATTGTTGACGCTGGGACCCTTGGCGATATTTACTACGTTGAAACGGTTGCAGATAGACGGCGCGGGAATCCGGGTGGCAGTTTCATCCGCAAAGCGACAGCGGGTTTAGGTGCGTCTGCTGACATCGGTGTCTACGCCTTGGATACCGCTCTCTATCTGATGGGGCATCCGACACCTGTAGCAGTCTCCGGTATTACCTCTAACTACCTGAGCCACCACAACACGTGGAACCCTGCGCTTAAAGAGACCGAAGTTGAAGATTTCGGTGTCGGTTGGGTAGTTTTCGAGAACGGTGCGCGTATGGTTTTCAAAACGTGCTGGTGTATGAACATGGATTCGCTCGGTGGGACGATTTTCCTCGGTAAAAAAGCGGGGTTACGCCTTGGTATTGGCGAGGTCCGCGGACCGGAAGAGGGGGTGCGCGTTTATGGCGACAAAGACGGTGAAATTTTTGACCAAGAATTCACGGAATTTGAATCAGTGAGCGTATTCCATGAGGAAGATACGGCATTTATTGACGCTGTCCGTGAAGGGAAACCTTCACCGATCGATCCCTACGGTGTGATGCTCACAAATGTTATTATCCAAGGGGTTATCGACTCCTCAAATGCGGGTGGACGTGAAGTCGCAGTGACAGTGCCGACTTTGTAATATTGTAAGGCGAGGCTCTATACCTCGCCCTTCGTTTCTGGTGTTTGTTTTACTATCTTTTTTCACCCTCATAGACTCTATACAATATATACAGAACGCTGTTGGATTTACAAAACCGGTGTTCAACCGAGATCCCCGCTTCGGCGCGGAGCACTGTGAGTTTGTCCCTTTCACTGTAACACGCGTTCTCATAGAAAGTGCAGAGGCGTTTCAGGATGAAGATTGTTGAAATTACGGGTAAAAAATTCAGATTAGGGTCCCGATTTGCGCGGTTGTTCGCGTTCTTGATAGATGGAATGCTCTTAACGGGTATTCTATTGATTCCGTTTCTTCTCTTGCAAGCAGTGGGTTCTGGTCCCCTTCTGATTGGCTTGCTCAGTGCATTATTGTGGATATTAGGACCGAAAACGAAACTGCCAAAACGCGTGTTGGTTGTCACGCAAGTGCTTTTAGTTTTTCTTTTCGGACCGTTGGCAAATAATAATCCGGATACTTTAGCCTTGAGCGGTATCGCTTTGTGGGCAGTCGGTATGTCTCTCATGGACGGTTTCAAAAACGGACAGGGACTTGGCAAGAAACTGATGTCCTTACAGGTGCTGAGATTGAAAGATGGTAAACCGTGTACTTTCAAAGATTCTTTCATTCGCCGACTCACAAGCGTTTTCCAACCCTTGGATTCCCTCTGGACACTTGGAAAAAAACGGCAGCGGATGGGAGATAAATTCGCAGAGACAGTTGTTGTGAAGTTTGAACCGGAATCGGAATCGGAACAGACTGGGGTTGAAACTGAAGACCCAGAGCGGGTTTTAGAAGGTGTTATCGCCGAGATGAAAGACCGGCTTGTGGAAGCACGCGAGAAGGTTAATGCTTCTATCGGTGTTGAAAAACAGTTTCAGGATGCTTATGAAAACGCTGTTTCCCAAGCGGAACGGTGGCAAGAACGCGCGATTATCTCTCTTGAAGCCGGACGTGAAGATCTGGCGCGTGAAGACCTGGAAAAACGGAACGAATATCGACGGTTAGCAGATCAATATAAAAACCAGTTGGAAGATCAGAAACAGATGGTCGGGAATCTCAACGATCTCCTTGAACATCTGCAGCAGAAGACGATGGAGGCAGAAGGGAAAAAAGCCGTTGTCATCGCACAACACAGAAACATCGATGCTGAAGCGCATCTACGCGAGATGCTAAAAGAGATACAGGACAGCAAAGCATCCGACGCACTTGCCAAAACGGAACAGGATGCGACCGAGGCGGCCACTTTGGCGAAAGTAGCAGCTGAGGTAGATGTCGCATATCAAGATATGAAATTAGAGCGTGAATTTTCGAGTTATGCTGAAGAAGCATCGCTTGACAAGGACCTCGCTGAATTAAAGGCGAAATTACAGAAGTAAAATTCATCGGATGTGCATAATACAAACACAAAGAGGTTTTTAGGAGCTGAAGATGGCATCTATTAAAATCGCAGGGCGGAAATTCAAATTGGCATCCAGAATGGCACGATTATACGCGCTTTTTATAGATATTGCGATCTTAGGTGCCGTGCAATCCGTTTTGGGACTTCTTTTGTCGGTTGCCATGATTCTGTTCATCGGAGATAGCTTCCTCGGAGATAGTCCCTTCAATATATTCGGGAAAGTGATGTCTGGTGTTGTTGGACTCAGCGTCTTTGCTTCTTTGTCCAGTGCTGCCTTGTGGATATTCGGTCTGTTTTTTATCGACGGCTTCAGAAAAGGTCAAGGCATAGGGAAAAAATTGTTGTCGCTACAAGTACTGCGTTTGAAGGATGGCAAACCGTGTACTTTCAAAGATGCTTTCGTTCGCCGATGTGCAGGTATCTTTCAACCCCTTGATTTACTCTGGTTCCTCGGGCAGAAACAGCAACGACTCGGGGATAAGTTTGCAGAGACAGTTGTTGTGCAATATGCGCCGGAATTGGAACAGACCGAGGTTGAAACTGAAGACCCGGAGCAGGTTTTAGAGCGTGTTATCGTTGCGATGAAAAACCGGCTTTCAGAGGCGCAGGAGAAGGTTGCCGCCTCTATCGGGGTCGAAAAACAGTTTCAGGACGCTTATGAAGGCGCGGTTGCCCAAACAGAACAGTGGCAGGAACGCGCGCTTATTGCTCTCAAAGCCGGTCGCGAGGATCTGGCGCGTGAAGATCTGGAAAAACGGAATGAGTATCGACGGTTAGCGGATCAATACAAAACGCGATGGGAAGAACAGAAACAGGTCGTCCGGGATCTCAACGATCTCCTTGAGCATCTTCAGCAGAAAATGATGGAAGCAGAGGGGAAAAAGACAACCGTCGTGGCGAAGCACAGAAATGTTGATGCCGAGGCACACCTTCGCGAGATGCTGAAAGAGATACAGGACAATAAGGCGTTTGAAACGCTTGCGAAGATGGATCAGGACGCGACAGAGGCAGCCACTTTGGCGAAAACAGCGGCTGAGGTGGACGTCGCATATCAGGATGCGAAATTAGAGCGTGAATTTTCGAGCTACGCTGAAGAGGCATCGCTTGACAAAGACCTCGCTGAATTAAAGGCGAAATTACAATAGGCGTGCCTATAACGGAGAGGCGCGTTAGGTATCTAACGCAACTGACCGAACCGCAAGGTAAATTAAAAAATGGATACACACAGGTCTCCAAACATTGTCTTTATCATGGCAGACGATATGGGATATGGTGATGTCGGCTGCTATAACCCCGATTCAAGGATTCCGACCCCGAATATGGATAAACTCGCGCAGGAGGGAATCCGCTTCACCGATGCGCACTCCCCTTCCGCAGTCTGTACACCGACGCGATACGGGGTCTTAACGGGACGGTACTGCTGGCGAAGTCGTCTCAAATACAGTGTGCTTTACGGGTACGAACCTCCGCTTATCGAACCCGAACGTCTAACGGTCCCTGGATTGCTGAAAGATGCGGGTTACAATACTGCGTGCGTCGGTAAATGGCATCTGGGTCTCGAATTTTCGACCGTCCCGGGATACGATTTCGATTTCCACGCGCCGCTCCCGTGGCAGAATGCAGAACGCGAATTGGAAGAACATATCGACTTCACGGCACCGCTCACCGGAGGTCCAACAGACCTCGGCTTCGACTATTTTTATGGAAACGCCGGTTGTCCGACTTGTCAACCTCCTTACGGCTTCATTGAGAACGATACGTTTGTCGAGATCCCGAACGTCTATCATGACGTGCCAGAGTTTACGAGTCGCCGCGGGATGATGGTCCCCGGATGGGAGCACAAAGATGCCGATCCGATTATTGCGCAGAAGGCGGTTGAATATATTGAGGGACACGCCGATGCGGATGCTCCCTTTTTTCTCTATCTAACGCCTTCCGCACCGCATGAACCTTGTACAGAGGCAGTCGTCCCAGATTTCGCACGTGGCAAAAGCAGTGCGGGTCCGCGGGGGGATTTGGTGTGGCTTGTCGATTGGATGGTCGGTGAGGTGATGGATGCGTTAGCGCGGACTGGCAAAACCGATGAGACGCTCATCTTCGTTACGAGCGATAATGGGGCATTGCCGGGTGACCGAATTCAAGGGGACAACAGCCCGATGCCGTATCACCTCTATGATCATAAGTCATGCGGCGACTGGCGCGGCTATAAGGCACATATCTGGGAGGGTGGACATCGTGAACCTCTGATTGCCCGCTGGCCGGGTGTTATTGCACCCAATACGCAAACCGACGCGTTAACCTGTCTTACCGACCTGATGGCGACGTGTGCGGCTATCGTTGGAACAGAAGTCCCCGACGATGCAGGACAGGACAGTTGTAATGTTTTGCCTGCGCTGTTAGGTGAAGGGATAGAGCGTCCGTTACGGGAGGCTATCGTGCATCACTCCAGCACGGGTGTTTTTTCTATCCGTCACGGCGAGTGGAAGTTAATATTGGGGACACAGGGTTCAGGTGGCTGGCCTCCGCCGCGGGATGGGGGTCCGAAATCGGATGTGCCAGGGCAACTGTATCAGATTTACGAGGATCCAGCCGAAACAAACAATCTGTGGGACAAACACCCAGAGATTGTGGAACGTCTGACGGGATTGTTGGAGAGATTTAAACGTGAGGGACACAGTCGGATATGAGGAGACTATAAACCTACTGCTGGAAAGGGTAAAAGACGTATTCTTCCCCGCCCCTCGTCCACGGTAAGTAAAGCACCACGTTCTAAGGCGGCTTCGTGCCGATGAAGGATATTGACGAACCAATCTTCAAAATTGTGAGGAAGCGTGTTCGGTCTCCGAACCTGAATTACACTTGGACCTTGAACACGGGTAGTTGCCAGAAATTTTCCAAAGTCAAGATCACGTGTAAACACAACATAGTTATTTGCCCGTGCCCAATCCATAATGGTGCTATCTGGCGCGCGTGGATCACCAATCTCTTGCCAGTGAACCGCATGCCACCCGTGTTGTTCAAAAATGCTGACCCAGTCAAGAGAAAGGTTCATATCAATCAGTATTTTCATAGATATCTAGGGGCAAGTCAATTTCTTCAACACGCCAGGCAGCATAAGTAAGAGCTTGACGGATGTCCTCTTCTTCTACATAAGGGTAGGCTTTCAGGATGTCTTCGACGGAATTGCCGCTAGCAACCAGACCGACGAGTGTTCCGACAGTGACCCGCATGCCGCGGATACAAGGCTTACCTCCCATTACGTTTGGATTAAATGTTATACGGTCGAGTTTTTGCATTTTTTTTTGCTCCTATTGATCTGACATAAGACACTCAGGGTTTACAGCGTCAGAAACCCAAAGAATAGTAGAATTATACTTTCAAATCGACCAAAAGTCAACCAAACTTAGGGAATGCAATTACGAATTGTATAAGGAGTTATGGCTATGGACACAACGACAACACTTGATTCGCTTTTCCGATTATCGGGTCCATCTCAGGCGGATATCGATTCCTTTCATAACGATGGCTACATCGTGTATCCAGATGTATTCACGGACGACGGTAGAGAAGGGTTGATTGAGGAAATCACACAGCGTTTTGAACCGGCGCGCGAGTTCATTGAGGCGTTGCATAACGGCGAGGAACAAGCACGCTCCTATTTTACGCGTCCATGGAACGATCGCGGTGAATACAGCGATAGACTCATCGACGATCCTTTCATTACGACACTGATACGCGCAACTATCGGTGACGCATACCATTTTTGCCACTCTGCACTCAATATCGCTCCCCGCGGGATCGGTCCACTTGGATACCATCAGGATCATCACCATTGGAAACATGAGAACCCCGTTAACCTCGCCGAGCGTGATAACTACTATATACAGATTTTGTACTATCCGAACGGTTTCACACGCGGGGATCGGAACCTGAAAGTTATACCGGGGAGCCATAAGGTCGCACCGACGAAAGCGGCGACACCTGAACGGATGCTCGCAGGCGATTTCGACGGAGAAGCTGGACGCAAACTACAAGAGAAACGGCTGGAATTGCCACCGGGAAGTATGGTCTATATCAACGCTCGCATCTTCCACGCGGTAGAGGCGAAACCCGTGGATTCCGCGCAGCTGTATCGTATCTTCGCTATTGACATCTTCAAGGAAGCGGGACCACCACACCGCTATACGCAGGAGATTCCTGAGGAATGGATGGCGAGTGCGACACCGTTCCGTCAGAAGTTATTTACTCGTGAGGCGTATACGGAAGGGTGTTGGAAGTGATGCGTGTGTGGGTCGCAAACTAACAGTTTGCGCTACAAGAGAGAAAACTAAATAGCCCTGAGTGGCTTTGGCGATCCTATTGACTTAAATCACTGTTTGCGGTAGAATCGTTGCCAAAAACAGGAGTGAAAATGAGCACATCAGATCGTCCGAACATTCTTTGGATCTCTATAGAAGATACGACCCCGCGTTTTGGTTGTTACGGGGATACAGTCGCGAGGACCCCGAATATCGACCGACTGGCTGCAGGCGGTTGCCGGTTCCCGAACGCGTTTTCAACTGCCGGTGTTTGCGCACCGAGTCGCTCTGCCATTATAACCGGTATGTACCAGACCTCCATTGGGACGCATCACATGCGCACGGCGCACACGAACGAAAACACGCCCGACATGCCGACCCCATATTCCGCGGTCCCACCTCCTTACGTGAAAACCTTCACCGAATATCTCAGAGGCGCGGGCTATTACTGCACGAACAACAGCAAAACCGATTATCAGTTCACACCGCCAATCACGTCTTGGGACGAGTGTAACAATACCGCACATTGGCGAAATCGTGAAGCGGATCAACCCTTCTTTTCAGTCTTCAATCCGACCGTTACACATGAGAGCGGTATGTGGGAACGGGAGGATCGCCCGTTGACTACGACTACGAATCCAGATGATGTGCAGTTACCGCCGTATCTGCCGGATACACCGAAAGCACGGCAGGCGTTGGCGCGTCAATACGATAATCTCGCCACTGCGGATGCCCGGGTCGGTGAACTGCTTGATCAGTTGGAAGCGGATGGACTTGCGGAGAATACGATCGTCTTTCTCTGGAGTGACCACGGCGAAGGACTGCCTCGCGGCAAACGATGGCCCTATGACGCCGGTATCCGTATCCCGTTGATTGTGCGCGGACACGATTCACTGACTGCTGATAGTGTTAGTGAGCAACTCGTGAGTTTAATTGATCTCGGTCCAACGGTGCTCTCACTTTGTGGGGTGCAAGCACCGGAACATTTACAGGGTCAACCCTTCCTCGGACCGGAGAAGATGGAACGCGAGTATATTTTCGCGACCCGTGATCGCTACGACGAATCTTACGATATGATCCGTGCTGTGCGTGACAAGCGGTATAAATACATCAGAAATTATTATCCTGAAAAACCGTATCTGCTCTGGATTCCGTATCGCAATCGGCACCCGATCATGCAGGAGATGTGGCGGTTGTACGCCGCAGGCGAGTTGGAAGGCGATCAGGCGGTTATGTTCCGTCATCCGCGTCCTACTGAAGAACTCTACGATGTGGAAAATGACAGGTATGAACTCAACAATTTGGCGGGCGACGCTGGGCATCATGACGTTCTGGAAAGGATGCGCGGGGCACTGACACAGTGGCAATCCGAATTCGGGGATATGGGAGATATATCCGAGGAGCAGATGGTTGCGAAGTGGTATCCTGATGGCACACAACCGCAAACGGCGGCTCCGATTTTTATCCCGATTAATGCTGAACATCCGGGTATGGAGGTGGTACACGAGGCTGGCGAGTGGGCAGCACCTCTCGTTCTGCAACTTCACTGTTCGACGCAAGGGGCATCAATTGCTTATACAACCGAGCAGGGAGATGACGCACGTTGGAAACTGTATACCGAACCCCTGCATCTATCAAAAGGCGAAACCACCGTGCGTGCAAAAGCGATCCGCATCGGCTATCGTGAAAGTGAAGAGAAAACAATTCATCTCAAAATTACATGAGTTTTTTAATTTATTCAATAAGGAGATTTTGGATAATGGCGCAACAGAACAGCCAAGACTATTTCGTTTATGTCGGGACCTATACACAAGGAGATAGCGAAGGGATTTACGTCTATCGCTTAGACGGCGCGACGGGTGCCTTGGAATACAGCAGCAAAATGACAGGCGTTGAGAATCCGTCGTTCTTGGAGATACACCCCAGTGGACAGTATCTCTTTGCTGTCAACGAGGTGGGCGAGTTTGAGGGTGAAGATAGTGGGGCGGTTACGGCGTTTTACATTCATAAAGAGACTGGGGAGATTAGTTACCTCAATCAACGTGCTACTGGCGGGGGTGCCCCGTGTCACCTGAGTGTGGATGCCACCGGTAAATGCCTACTCGTGGCGAATTACGGCGGTGGAAGTGTTACTGCTTTCCCCATAGGGTCGGATGGCAGGCTCGGTGAAGCCTCTGATTTCGTGCAGCATGAGGGATCCAGCATCAATCCGCAACGGCAGATGGAACCTCACGCCCATGCGATTATGATCGATCCGGGCAATCGGTATGCTTTCTCACCTGATTTGGGACTTGACAAAGTTCTTATCTATCAATTGGATGCAGAAAACGGGACACTCACGCCTAATACGCAACCGTGGGTCCGCGTGCAACCGGGAGCGGGACCGCGGCATTTCGATTTCCATCCAAACGGACAGTACGCATACGTGATTAACGAGATAGATTCTACTTTCACTGCTTTCCGATACGACGCGAGCGCGGGAACGCTGGCTGAATTCCAGACAGTCTCAACGCTTCCTGACGATTTCGATGGCACCAGTCATTGTGCCGATATCCACGTTCATCCCTCTGGGAAATTCTTGTATGGGTCGAACCGGGGTCATGATAGCATCGCGATTTGTACGATTGATTCAGAGACGGGGATGCTGAGTCCCATCGGGTATGAATCAACGCAAGGGCAAACACCGCGAAATTTCGGGTTGAATCCGGAAGGGACCTTCCTCTTTGCCGCTAATCAACAGACTGACACGGTTGTTACGTTCGCGATTGACGCCGAAACGGGTGAATTAAATGCGACAGGCGCCGTAGCAGAGGTCCCGACCCCTGTCTGCTTGAAGCTGCTACCGTGCGCTTAGTTTTTACAACGACGGGCGGGTATAGAAACCCGCCCGAACATGAACACAGTTTTTAAGCTATTGCCGTTGCTGTCTGCGTTTCTCTTGGAGTCGATCCCACGGATAGATGAAACAGCGATCTGCCCAGTTTCGGTAAAGCCCAACAAGCTCATTTAGTTTTTGCGGATGCTGCGTCGCGAGATCGTTGATTTCTGTCCGTTCGGCTTCCACGTCGTAGAGTTCCCAATCACCGGGGAACTTGCGGACCAGTTTCCATTTATCTTGACGGACTGCACAATTGCCTTCGTGTTCCCAATAAAGCACCTCTTTACCGTTATCCTTCCCATCGAAAATCGGTACTAAACTGGTTCCCTCTAACGGCAAGATCGGTTTCCCGTTGTGTTCTTCAGGATAGGTTGTCCCTGAGACTTCAAGGCATGTCGCCATGATATCCGGCAATTGTCCGGGTTGATGGCGCAACTCTCCTGCCGATTTTATAGCGTCTGGCCAATGTGCGATCAGTGGCGTAGCGATACCGCCTTCATGCACCCAGTGTTTGTATTCTCGGAACGGCGTATTCGAGAGATTTGCCCACGGCACCCCGTAGCTTTGATAGGTGGTTTCGGGACCGGGCATGATGCTCGGATCGTTGCCACGATAGATGGGTTGCCCGTCAGAGGTTGTCTCAGTACTGATGAGTGAATCACTGTCGCGTATTGCGGGGGGTCCCCCGAGTTCTTCAGCACACCCACCGTTATCTGCTAAAAACAGGATGAGCGTGTTATCAAGTTCGCCCGTTTCTTCCAACGTATTGATAATTCTTCCGATACCTGCATCCATGCGTGTGATTTGCGCTGCGTAAACCTCCATCCGGCGTTGATTCCATTCCTTGTATTGCGCATCGCTCCAAGGTGGCTGTGAAGGATCGCGCGCCGTGAGTTGCCACGCCTTATCTAAAATCTTCATTTCCCGCATCCGTGAGAGCCTTTCCTCTCGGAGTTCATCCCATCCCGCAGCGAAACGTCCATTGTAGTAGGCGATGTCTTCTTCGTGGGCGTGCAGGGGCCAATGCGGTGCCGTGTAAGCGACGTAGGTGAAAAACGGACTATCGGGGCTCTTTTCAGTGTGATTGCGGATAAAGGTCGTTGCTTCGTCGCTGATAGCATCTGTGAGGAAGTACCCTTCAGGGAGTTCGTCGTGTTGGATACGCGTGTTATTGCGCGTCAGCGTGTTCGGTTTCCAAAAATTTGCAGCACCGGTGATAATACCGTAATATTGGTCAAATCCACGCTGGCACGGCCAACTATGCTTAGGTCCATCACCACTGGTATGCCGAGAGATATGCCATTTTCCGCTCATATAGGTGCCGTAACCCTCTGAACGGACGGCATCAGCAATGGTGATACAGCGATCGTTCAGGTCGCCACGGTACCCCTCTAATCCATCATCGCCCATCATGTGCCCGACCCCAGTTTGGTGCGGGTGTAGCCCAGTAAGCATGGAAGCACGGGATGGACAACAACGGGCGGTGTTGTAAAATTGTGTGAACCGCAGCCCGCCTGCGGCAAGCCGATCCAGATTCGGGGTATGAACTTCACCGCCATAGCAACCTAAGTCAGAAAAGCCCATATCATCGTTCAGGATGAGGACGATGTTCGGTTTTCTATTTTTATCCATGAAATTAGTATCCCTTTCGTTCGTAAAATTAGTGTTGTTTTTGGTAATACAGTATGTTACTATTAATTAATGAAAGGAGTGTCCCTTAAAAAATATACTTAACCTGAAAAGCACAGAGACTCATAAATGCCCACAGATTTCCGGAGGTAAAAAATGATTGCAAATTTGATTACCCTCTTCCGTCTGATATTGGTTTTTGCTGTGATCTCCCTCTTTGGTGTTCATGTTTATTTAGACATTCTGCTCGTGGGAGTTATAGGTTTAATCCTGTTTCTCGATGCAGTTGACGGTTACGTCGCTCGACGTCTGAATCAGGCTTCTGATTTCGGTGCGTTATTCGACATAGTTGGCGATCGGATTGTCGAATGTATCTTCTGGGTCTACTTCGCCGTTGTTGGATTAATTCCGTTCTGGATTCCGGTTATCGTGATTGCTCGGGGTTTCTTCACAGATGGTTTGCGGAGTGCGGCGTTTGCGCAAGGCAAAACCGCCTTTGGTGAAAACACGATGATGGCCTCCAAATGGACGCGTGCGCTCACGAGTTCACGAACAAGCCGTAGTGTCTATGGTATCACGAAAACCCTCGCCTTCCTTTATCTCGGTGGTGTCATTGCATTCAAAAACTCAGGTACCTTTCCTGAATTGGTCATTGGACTGGAATTAGCAGGCGTGATCCTATCTTCCGTGGTTGTTGCCATGTGCCTAATCCGCGGGCTTCCCGTTTTGGTCGATGGCTGGAAATACGTCAAGGGTTAACCCTTTCTGGCGATCAGGTGCGGTTAGAAACCGCACCTATCGGGACTGGTGATGACCAGAGAGTTGTTATCGTTTTGACATGCGACTGTAACTCCCCATATTTAGCAGCAAATGACTGCCATCTTCACTCGCAAGCGAAGTAAAAAGCAATTTTGCCGCCGGATATGCAATCGCTGGGAGTACCTTATTTTTCAGCGTAAACAGAAGTCGGTAGGTAATGATATTATCAACCTGCCGATACTGTCGCGTAAATTCCGCGCTCTCTATGGTATGATGGCTATCCTCTGGTAGCGCGGCACTCCACCCGTCTGGCACTTGAATACGAATCGTTTTCTCCACTTGCGTTGGATAACCGAAGTCCAATGAATAGACGCGTTGGTCGTCAGCAAACGCTTCAGCATACTCCCCAAATTCATCAATTGGTAAAGGCATCAACATGTTTTTGCTTAAAGGTGTTGCGTAATTCTCAACGCGAAAGCCGAGCTTAATTTCCACTGGTACATTAAATTCATTGAGGTCTGACATCTCATGCCATACTATCTGAATACCGGGAAATTGTTGACTGAGTTCAGTCGCCAAAGTGGCTTTCATTGCCCGAGGCTGTATCTGTTGATATGCCCACCGCGTATTTAGGTCATATTGCCCACTTGTCCGAATGTGGAGTGTTCCTTCTACAGTCCCCTGATTGTTTAGGGTCATATCCGTGATGCTCACAAGCCTATTGGAATCGGCTGGGAAAACAGGCGTTTTCACGAATTGACCGTGTGTGTCGGCAATGAGAAATCCTGTACGTCCTTGTGTGTTATAAGGGAGGTCTCCGTAACTACAGGTCGTCGAGGACGGATCTAACCAAATATAGGTATTTGCGCCAGTCGGGATAGCGGCGATCATGTGATTAAATTGGCTGAGTGCGGGGAGTGTCGCATCGACCTGCTCGTAGGGTGCGATGCTAATCAAAACCGGATAAGCCTTGATCCCCACCAAATCTAACATTGAAATCAAAAGTGTTGTTTTATCCTTACAGTCGCCGTATTGCACTTGAAAGACTTCAGCGGCAGATGAGGGTTGATAAGCACTCTGCCCAAGTTCAATACCAACGTAACGAATATTTGTGCTGACAAAATGGTAGATGGCTCGTATTTTTTCCGCTTCTGTTGCCAGATTTTCGGTTAATTGTTGGACTTTTTCCTCAATATTAGCGTTGGGTGTATATCTCCCTTTCGCGAGTTCTTTATACCATAAGTAGACCTGGTTCCAGTCGGTAATTGAGGAATAACGTAAGCGTGGCACGACGTCATTAATATGGGGCATGCCTTCCTCTATTGTCAGCGCGGGTGTTTCACCGTATTTCCAAATATACACAACGGTGTCGTTTCCTGTGTAGGACACCTCAGGCTCCCGTGCGTTTGGGGTATCGTTCGCAATTTTCCACCGAAGATGCCACGCCTCGGGTATTTGAAGGGCGTAACTCGTCTCAAGTGTAGCCTCTGTCGCTTGGAAATTGTATGCGCCTGTGATCCAGGTCTCACCTCCAGGTACTTTATCCTCAAGTGTTATCTGATATTCAATGCATACTCCGGGGGCGAGACCGACCATGGAAATGACTTTCCACATTGCGTCGGAATAGAGATTTTGGGACAATAACCCAGGTGGTGTTGCATCGTTAAAGGCTTCATCGGGCGGATACAGCACCGTGCCGTCCGCCGTAATTGTTCTTGCAATATTCACACCGATGTTTTGCGCCGTAGGTTGATAAGGAATGGCAATATCGCCGTATTTTTGGATGCCTCTCTCGGTGAGAATCTTAACGACTTGATGCGTTGTATAGCGAGACTGTCCCGTCCGTAGGATATCGTGGCTGAAATGGTTGAAGAGAACTAAAGTATCGGCATCGGGATAATCGCTGGCGTCTGGGGCATTCGCGATAATGTGCTCAACATCTGGATTGAGAAGGGTAACCGGGGGCACCTCGACAAGTCCCGTTGGACCGAAGTTCTGTTGAGCGAGTGCTTGGAGCCGCGTTAAAGATAGGAGGTTGTCTGGAGCAATTTCTAAAATCTGCTGGTATTGGAGCTGCGCTTCAAAATAACGTTCCTGGTTCTCATAAAGTGTGGCGAGTTGCTCCCTTGCCCAGATTTCGTTTGGAAATAATCGAATTGATTCCCGTAGTTCTGCGATGGCTTCACCTATTTCACCGAGCTCTAAGTAAATTAACCCCAAGTAGTTGTGTAAATTTTCGCTTTCGGGTTGTTCACATCTCGGATCGACAGACAATGCCGTGTAGAGTACCTGAATCGCTTCGTCGAAACGCTGTAACTGTTTGTAGGCTAAACCGAGGTGATTCAAGGCGTAGAGGTTATCCACTGAAACGTCAAGGACCCGCTCGTAGTATTCAGCGGCTGCCGCATAATCCTGCAATTTTTCAGAGATGTACCCAGTGTAGTTTAGAGCCGTGATATTTTTCGGTTCCAGGGCTAAAAATGCTACAAATGCGTCTCGCGCGTTTTCATACTCTTGTAGTTGGAAATATATCTCAGCGATTTTGCGTTGGACATCACTTGCGTCTGGACGAATTGCAACGGCGGCTTCGTAAGCGGTCAGCGCGGCGCGCCAGTTTTTGCGTTGTAGTTCTGTATTGCCAATTTCAACCTGCTCGCGCCACTCGCGATTCCGTTCGACGAGTGGATCCACTATCAACGGTGTTGATGGACTTTTTTGGAAAATTGCACATCCATGGCTGATAAAAAGCAGGATTAAGACTAAAAGTACGCTGTCTCTCTGGCGCCTCATTGTCTGTCTCCTTCGGCGGTTAAGTATCCGATTCGGGGTCTATCAAAAGTTTAGGGTTTTTGCTGTGCCGTTCTTTATCTCGGCGTGTCTTTTTTTCCATTGACTTTTCAAATGCGTCCTCAAGTTTGATGCCTGTTTGATTGGCGAGGCAGATAAGTACGAACAGGATATCCGCCATCTCTTCACCAAGGTCCAAGTCTTTCTCATTTTCCTTAAAACTCTGTTCTCCGTACCGGCGCGCCATAATCCGTGCTAATTCGCCGACTTCTTCCATAAGGATGGTGGTATTGGTTAACTCTGAAAAATAGCGAACGCCAAAGGTGCACACCCAGTCGTCCACAAGTTTTTGACAATTTTCAAGCGTATAGTCCATATCAGTTTTGGCTCCATTGGTATTCTGTACTCACGACTTAAGAGGCGCGCGATAACATGCCTCGAAGACTATGGTAGTGCCTTCAAAGTGGCTACGCGTAAATTCAACTTTTAATATTTTAACAAGATTTATAACAGAAGTAAACCTTTTTTCTGCAGGTGTGTTTAACCAAACAGTGAAAACTCTTGATTTTTCCGAACGCTTGGTGTATACTTTAATAGCACCATTTATTCAGGAGGGACTGTATGGGACTTACGAACAAAGAACAGCAGTTTTACATAGAAAACGGCTATCTTCTGAAAAAGGGACTTGTCTCTTCAGAAGATATTGCGCGAATTCAGGCGGAGGTTGAAGATATACACAACCGTATGGCAGCACAACCTGCTGACGGCGTTGGGATTTCTTGGGAAGTCTACGATACAGAGGATCACCCGCCACGTATCAAACAACTGATGCACAGTGAGGTAGTGAGCCCGACGCTGAATCGTCTGCTTCGTTCTGATGCAGTTTTGGACATACTGGAAATGTTGATGGGTAAAAATATATCGCTCTATCATAGCAAATTACTTCCAAAAGCGGGCGGCGATGGGACGGCTATCCCCTGGCATCAGGACTACGCCTATTGGAAAAATGATCAGAACAAGCCGGTTATGATTAATTGTCAACTGGCGATCAGCGAGGCGAATCTTGAGAATGGGTGCATTCAGTTTGTCCCCGGTAGCCATAACTGGGGTTTACAGGAACATGAACGGAAACATCAGACGTTCGGCGTGTTTTTACCCGGACACTATCAAGAACGAGAAGACGCTGTTGCTGTCGAGATGGAACCCGGAGACGGGGTCTTTTTTAATGCCCTGATTATTCATGGATCTGCCCCCAACAATTCGACGGACGATCGGCTGATGAATACATTCGCTTACAATGTAACTGGAAACGGTGAGACCCAATGTCGGGAAGTCTTACGCGGAAAATCTCTCAGCACATGAAAAAGTTAACAGATGTCTGGAAAATTCTTTGGTTCTTGCTTATTGGTGTTGCGGTCGGTTGCGGTGGTGATGAATCCAGCAGCATAAACGTTGCACCACACATTCTGGTGTTTGAAGCGGAATCGAATATAGTGCCACCAGGGACAGAGGTGCCAATTCGCTTGAAAGCTGGCGATATTGAAGGACATTCGCTATCATATACGTGGACGGTTACGGGGGGTGAGTTAACGGAGAACGCCTCTGGTGCGCTCTGGCGGGCACCGGAAGTCGAACGGAAATATCAGATTGAAGTCACAGTCAGCGATGGGGAAAATGCTACGAGAAGTACACTTGATATCCAAGTATGGCGTACCCGTCCTGGAGACTATTATCCGTTGGCTGTAGGGAATGTTTGGCATTATCGCGACGCAAGCGGTGCTGAGATTACTTTCGAAATTGTGGATACGATCCAGATCCAACGCGCAGGTGGGGAAACTATTGAAAGTTTTGTCCTTCAGAAATCGAGTAAGGCTGAAGGTTTAGAGAACGTTGTAAACTACTCTTACCTCGGAACCAGCCTTGATGAAAAGGGTGAGGTTTCAGCGATTGTACAACACGCGCAGAATACCACATCTGGCACAGGCGATACCATTTTGTTTGTGCCGTATCTCCCCCTATACCAATTCCCACTTATCCCAGGTGAGACGTGGGCGGTTAATTTTCAGGCACAATTAGTTCCTGAACTCTTTCCGATTGGCGGCGGACTCGACGAATTTGAGGTGATTTCAGAAGATACCGTAACCGTGCCGGCGGGAACTTTTGAACACGTCTTCCAAGTTCAAGAATCCTTTCGGTGGGGATTTGATATTGAAAATCAAAATGTTCCACTCGATATCACCGTTGTAAAGAAATGGGTTGCACCGGATGTCGGGATTATCAAATTTACACAATCACAGACTCGGGGCGATGTAACCGTTGACACGGTCTTTGAACTTGAGTCTTTTGAATTAGTCGAAAATTAAATCTGTGAAGAATACAACAACAAAACCAGAAATTTTAACGACAACCGTGGGTTCTTATCCTGTCCCCGCCTGGCTTCTGTCAATGCCAACAGAGCAAACGCTGCTCGATGCGACGCGGGTTGTCGTAGACATCCAGCGGCAACACGGTATTGACCTACCCACAGATGGCGAACTTTACCGCTTTGATGCCAACCATCCAGATACCAACGGAATGATTGATTATTTCATCCGTCCGCTTTCTGGTGTGAGAGCAGAAGTCGGGAGACAAGAATGGCATGAATTTCGGCAGATGCAGACGATGTCGTTCCGTGCGAAACCGGCAGGGGTTGTTGAGAACGCCCTCGGAGAAGGCACGTTAAACCTCGTTTCTGATTGCGAGCGCGCAGTGAGCGTATCTGGAAAGGATATTAAATTTACGGTAACGAGTCCTTACATGCTTGCGCGGACGTTGCTGGACAAACATTACGGTGACTTTGATGCGCTGCTCACCGCTTTGGCAGAAGCGTTGGCGACACAGATCCGTGAACTGGATTGTGCGTGCCTTCAAATTGATGAGGCGAATATACCGGGTAACCCAGAAGATGGACCTCGTGCTGCCGAAGCGATTAATATTGTTCTTGATGCGTTTAGTGGAGAGAAAGCGGTGCACTTCTGCTTTGGCAACTATGGGGGCCAGGTAATCCAAAAAGGGAACTGGCGTGCTCTGGTGGACTTCTTGAACATGCTCCGATGCGATCACTTAGTTTTAGAACTGAAACATCGTCCCGAGGCAGACCTTGAGGCACTCAGGGAGGTTACATCAGATATTATCCTCGGTATCGGCGTGATTGATGTAAAGGTCAATCCGGTTGAGACTCCGGATGACGTGGCAACCAGCATCGAAACAGCGGAAAAGATGTTGGGGGCTGGACGGATTGGCTGGGTGCATCCAGATTGTGGTTTTTGGATGCTCCAACGTTCTGTCGTGGATCGAAAGATAGAGGCACTTGTACAAGGCAGAAATAAGTATTTAGGACTTACCTAACAAGAAGAATGAAAGAACACAGATGTTTGAAGTTCAGCTGCCGATGATAAAAAAATTTCAGAACGTTGCTGGTGCTGCTGCCGGAATAGGATTCATACTTGGCACCCTGATTCCTGCCGTGGCTATTTTTATTTTTGACTGGCAGTGTCCGTTTGGAGATGGAATGCTTCGGATCGGCGGTTTTTTGGTAATTGCTGGGTTTGGAAGTGCCATCATTTTCGGCAACATTGTTGCTCTCGTTCTTGTTGGTTTTGCGAAATATCGCCAGACATTATCCAATCCTTCGAGAAAAAGGAAGTCACAGGAAACGGAGAAACCTTAAAATGGAATTTAATCTTTTGCACACCATCTTACTCTTTGGTACAGGTATTGCCGCAGGTTTCTTAAATACAGTTGCTGCTGGTGGATCGCTATTGGCACTCCCAATGCTGATCTTCCTCACCTCCGATTCAACATTAGCAAACGGAACGAACCGAATTGCTATCTTCTTCCAAAACGTCAGTGCGATTATAGGCTTCCGGCGTAAGGGGGTCTCTAATTTTAGGTATGGCATCTTACTCGCTGTCCCTGCGGTTATTGGTGCTGTGATAGGTGCCATAATCGCAACGGATATCGAGGACGCAGCATTCAACTTAATCCTTGCTGCTGTTATGATTACCATGCTGATTTTAACACTGATCAATCCAACGGAGCGACTAAAAGACAGGATTGAGAACAGTGGCAAACGTTCCACCATCATCGCAATGGGTGTCTTCTTTCTTATCGGAATTTACGGTGGATTCATCCAAGCGGGCGTGGGTTTACTTATCATAACGGCTTTGCGCCTTTTAACGGGTATGGATCTGGTTCGGACGAACGCGATTAAAGTTTTAGTTATTTTCTTTTATACCGTGGTTGCGCTCGGTATTTTTATCATGGAAAAGCAGGTCGATTGGGCCTTAGGTGTGACGTTAGCGATAGGGAACGCTACGGGTGCATGGATTGGTAGCCACTGGGCAGTTGAAAAAGGGGAAAAATGGATCAAAGTCGTCCTTGTTGTAGCAGTCCTTGTTTTTTCGGTGAATCTGGCATTAAAGCCGTTTAACTTAGATATTATATCGGTGCTCGGACTTGGTTAGCGACTTAATTCTTGATATGAAAAGATGAGACGGTGGATAGCAGTAATGTGTGAGGTGAGTGTGAGTATACCGAGTGTACAAAGAAGAATCATTCCTGTACTTTGGAAGTAGGGAAATTTGTGTAAAAGCGCTCCTTGTAGCACAGTCCCAGCTCCGAGCAAAATAATGCGTTCCGGTCGTTGCATGAGTCCTACCTTGCAGGTAACCTGAAGACCTTCCGCCCTTGCTCTCACATAGCTGACGAGTATTGAACCGAACCATGCACTGAACGCGAGCACTATCCCAAGTAGACTTTCCAAACTGTAAAAGTAGATGAGAGCTCCAAGGAGCAGAAATCCTTCCGAGTATCGATCAATGACGGAGTCCAAAAGTGCGCCGGAGGCGCGTGAATTTCTCTGTGCGCGTGCCACTGCCCCGTCTATCATATCAAAACTCCCCCCAAACAGAATCAGAATCCCCCCGGTGACGAGACGTCCTGTTGCAAAGTAAAAGGCCGCGATGAGGTTCACGACGAACCCGAAGAGCGTCACCATATTCGCTGTAATGCCGATTGCAACCATCTTATTTGCGACGCGAGACAGGATAATTTCAAGTCGGGGTTTTAATTTGGCTTCAAACATTCTTTAATTATTCCTTGCGGTTCGGTTAGGCGAGTTTGATAAATCAAGTGTCTCTCCGTAGAACCGCCTGCGCCGTTGTTGCAGGCTGCGCGCTCTTTATTTTGTAATTTTACCTTGCGGTTCGGTCAGGTCAGTCCCGAAAACCAAGGACTTCTCCGTAGAGCCGTTTTCTGGACAGGTTGGGTGACCCAACCCCTACGCATTCCAAACTGCAAACCGTAAGGATTCTTGCCGATTCTTGATTAATTCCGAGGCAGGAATCGGTGCCGCTTGACAGAGGAGTTCCAAAATTGCGGATTCAATGTCCGTTGGGTATCGCACGATCTTCAGTTTTTCGTGTTCAGAAAATTGTGCATCCGGTGGTGTCACGAGTACAATGCCGTCGTTCCATATAAGTTCTGGATAGGCGTAAGTGCTGTCATAAGCTTCGTCGAAAACTGTGATGATAGGGTATGGTAATTTTAGGAGTTCCAATTCAGCGTTCTGAATTGCCTGTGCACAATCTAACGAGGTCCGACGTTGGACTGTAGCGATATGAACAACGGGCAAATTCCACAAAACAATAGGCTTTTTGAGGCGATGTGCCAATGTTATAAGCCGTAGAAAACACCGCCACTCCGCAGCATTGCTCAGGCTTTGTGCGTCGCCTTGCACAAGGATGACTTTGGTGTCGTGCATCCATGCGAGACCGGCAAATCTAAAGGTCCCCTTACTCCCCGTTCTATCGCCGTAAAGTTTGATTGTCTGAGTAAAGGGAGGCATTTTTGCGTGGGTATCTCCCTTAGGATATTTAGCGATATTTGATGACATATATCCAGGACCTTTGATACGTAGCGAATTGTATAAAAAAGGCAGGGAGGGGCTTGAAACACCCTCCCTGCCTAAAAGGTGATGGATTTCGCTTATTCGCCGCTACGTCCACCGATAGCGTTGATAGCAAACAAACCGACACCCGCTGCTACAGTTGTAAGAAAAACCAGAGCGCGCTTGGATGAGGAGAGTTCCTCGTGGACCCCTTTGGCATCCTCAAGTATCATCTTGACCTCGTTGATTGCCTTTTGGCTGGCTTCAACGCTCGTCAACAGCATCTTCACGTCCCCTTCGATGGATTCAATGCGTTCGTGTGTTGCTGCCGCTGCCATATTGTGCTCTTTGATCATCTCCTTGATCCCTGCGAAACGTTCGTCAAGGTGGGCAATCTTGTCAATGATAGCCGCTTTTTTCGCTGCCAAGGCTTCTTTGATACTGGAAGAGACTGCGTCACTGGATTGACTCACAGCAGCCATTAACTTTTCTTGTGATTTTAGGCTTGCCTCAAGCGCTTCGATTTGCGCCTTGAGTTCGTCCATATTCTTGTTGAGTCCGTTAATTTCTGCTTCGAGTTTATCCCGCGTTGCTTCGGATTCCGCCAATTCCGCCTTTAGTTTTTCCAGTTCTGCTTGCTGCACGGCAAGTTCTTCTTCAGCAACTTCCTTGACCTCTTTCATCATAGCGATTGGAATACGCAATTCTTCACCCGGATAGATGAGGTGTGGATTGGTGAAGTCGTTATATTTGCTCAGTTCGCGCCACCGGAGTGGATCCTTAAGGTGCTCTTGGCAGAGATCCCAGAGGGTATCCCCTTTTACAATGGTGATGAGCGTCGTGCCGTCGTCCCCCGCATGGGGTGTGATTTTCGCAGATGCGGATAACACGTAAACGCCACTGAGTGCTGCGCAAATGTACAGAATTAGTGCCAACTTCAGTGTGCCTCTTATCATTTTCATCAGTTATCTCCTTTAAAATCTATAAGAGAGGGACGCAAAGTGAGTCGATCCGACACCGTTAATTTCACTTGCCATACCATCTTGAATGGCATAGTCAACCTGTAAGCCACCGATGTTTACGCCAAACCCTCCGAAGAGGTTTTGCGTATCGCGTGAGGCTCTGATCCCGCCTCGGATGGCAAGGGCAGTGGACTTGTAAGTGACAATGGTATATTCAGTCCCGAGTCTTAGGCTTGTCGCGCTCTCGTCAAGGTTGACCATCTCTTGCTCGAGATCGGCTGCAAATGTGACGACGTTCCCGACATAGAGATTATAGGCTGCCCCGAGGCTAATTACCATCGGCACAGTATCTTCCCCAAGAGCCGCCCCCAAATATTTCACAGCGAGTCCGTAGTGGAAAGTCGGGACTTTTTCTTCACCCACATCTATGTGCAGGGCATGCCCCATGAGTCCGATATCTACACCACCAAACCCACTCTGGCTTTCAACGCCCTCTGCGCCAAAGTTATCCGCCAGCATGCGCCCTGTTAGACCGACACCGAAACTTCCGAACCCAATTCCGTAGGAGAGGGAATAGGCATTTGCACTATAGTTAAATGTGCCCCCGTAGCGTTCCTTGGCATCATATTGCTGGATACCACTGACCCCTGCATTTGTGACAGCAAGTCCGATAGATCCTGCTGACCCGAGCGCTTTCGTCACTGCGATGAAGTTATGACTTCTATCCAGATCGAGTTGCTGTGTTGAAAAATTGAGACTTAAATCCGCTGCGGAGCCGAGTCCTGCTGGGTTCCAAACGGTTGCGGTGGCATCATCGGCGATAGCTGTGAAGGCCCCGCCCATGCCGATCGAGCGCGCGCCGGCACCAAGCCGTAGGTGTGGCATGGCATCCACTCCGGCAAAGCTGACCGGTGACACCGCTAGGATAAGAAAGAAAAGTGGTATTAAACCGCATAGCAATTTTGGGCCCTGTTTGCAAGCCCATCTAAAACTGTGCTTTGTCATTAACATTATATCCTCCAAAAGACTGTCCACATCGGGAATTGGAACCTATCCAATTCCCGATATGCAGACTGCGGTATACTTAGCGCGTCAGTGCGAGTTTGAGAATGACATATTCTGGCTCGAAACCGTCTGCGACCATAATTTGACAGAAGTAAACGCCTCGAGCTAAATCTTCGCCAGCGGTGGTTGTTCCGTCCCACCCAATAGCGCCTTTGCCAACGTACTCACCTGCATCCCAGACCTCGTTATCTACAAGGACTCGAACTGGACGGAGCGTCATATCGTAAATGATAATGCTCACTGTGGATTGTCGAGTCAATGTGAAGGAAATACGCGTATTGTCCTTGAACGGGTTGGGCGCGTTAATCGGACGCGATGCCAATACTGGGCCTTCCTCACTTTCAACAAAGAAGGTAAACTCATGAACTGCCATGTTCGCTTCACGGGCACCGCTACTCTTATCAGAAACGTTCCCCTCTTTATGCGCCATGTCAGATACTTCAAGTTTAACCGTATGTTGTCCGAAAGCGAGTTGAACATCCGGTGTGTACAGCACCTGTGATGCGGATTTCTGATTCGGTTTGAGGTTAATCAGACGGTCATCGAGAACGAAGCGGATAGAATCGACATCTACACCAGATTCAGCATCGGCATAGGTTATCGAAATCTGCGGACGGCGTTCAGTCAGACGTGCCTCATTTTGTGGCGACGACATCGTGATAACCGGAGCGGCAGTATCAAAGTCGATTGTAAAACTACCCTTTGCTGTGGCAGAGTTGCCGATTGTATCGGTTGCGCGGACTTCAATCGTGTAAGTTCCCTCATCGAGAGGTTCTTCAGGCATGAAATCCAAGCGTGTGATACCCTCAACATCGTCTTCGCCATCGTCTTCGGTGTCACCTTTCACCTCTTTACCATTACTATCCATCAGGACGATATCCATATCGTCAACGCCTGATGCATCGTTGGCACTCGCGGAGATGACCGGGAGTCCAGCACGGATAGTTCCGGTTGGCGTAATCGAGGTGATTGTAGGCGCGACGTTATCAACGACCAGTGTGAAGGTCCATGAATGTTCTCTTTTACCGCCTTCGCTAATAGCAATAACTTTGACGGTATGTGTTCCTGCTGTGAAGCTATCGGCAACCTGAAGTCGTCCATCAGCGATCTGTGCGGGTGCGATGGAGCGAAGCGGTTGGTCGTTAATACCGAACTTCACACTTATAACCTTGGATTCCGCATCGTTGACAACCGCTGAGATCGTTACCCAACTTTCACCGCTGATGGTTCCAGATGGAGCCGCTTCAGTGATGACTGGCGGTGTTGTGTCTGCGGGAGTCCCTTCGATAGCGAACTCACGGGAGGCTTCACCGACGTTTCCGAGTATATCGGCAACTTGCACGGTTACGCGATACGCCCCACCACCGAGTTTATCAGTCCGGGTATAGACCAACGTGCCGTTATCCGTTTCAATAGCATCCTGATCGACTTCGACATCAACATCCCCTGCTTCGGGGTGGATGCGTGCTATACCGACCGTTGGACCGGCAGCCAGTTCCGTAGTTGCCCACGATAAGACTTCCTGACCGTTACTGTCGGTACCGCTACCTTCACCATCGTTATAGGTTGCGTGAACGGTTGGCAAACTTGCTACTGTATGATCTTCCAAAGGCGTTTGAATTTCGACCATCGGACCGGTGTTATCCACATTGATTTCTTTCAATGGGAAGGCAATTGAACCGTTCCGTTTGGTAACAACGGCATGCGGTGTATACATTCCATCGGATAACGCTGAAACATCTACCTTGAGTGAGAAGGTATTTTCAGGATTTTCGTCACTTTCGCTTGGCGCTTCACTACCCTCAACAGAACCGCTAAGTTCTTCAGCAGCTAAGGAACCGTTGCTGACATTAAAGCCGAAAGTCAGTGAACTCCGAAGTGGAATTGGTTCGGTTGGTGTTCTTAGAACATCCACACCGTCAACGGCTGTAACTTTCAACTGAGCGACATCTTCAACTCGGAAGTTCAGCACATTTACCGTGATTTGTGGAGATTCATCGGTTTGGACATTACCAAATTCGTCAACTGCAAGGGCGTGGATCATATAAGCCCCATTTCCAAGCATCCCGACATCGGTAGTAACATCCAGCATTCCGGCTTCACCATCAATCATGGTTTCGTTGCCATCGGCATCGACTTGAACTAACTGAATCGAGGCGAACGTGCTCGGATCGGCAGTGGGTTCAGCGGTATAAGTTGCTATCGGTGAAGGAACTGTTTCATCAACGATTCCACCGACTGTGTAGTTGCCATCTGCGTCAGCTTCAATAGCCCCAGCAACATCGGCGACGGCGACAATGTTTGTTGGCCCGAGTGGGGCGACATCGTCAACGTTATCAACCGATAGATATGTCTTCGCACCCGGACGCCCCGGAACTTCTTCGGCTCCGCTGGTGATTGCGGTTGCGCTGACCATATACTGGTTGTCATCTTTGGAGGCATCGCGTGCTGCGTCGCTCTCGGCTGTGATGGTATCTTCCAGAGCCGTTGTATCCACCTCAACCGACCATTTTAGGTAGGTGGGATAGAGAATCGGTTTTCCTGATAGCGCATCCATGGCTGTTGCTTGCGCTGCAACCGCAACGAGATCCGTGACGAAGTCAGTATTCTGCGCCAATGCTGCGCCTTCTTCTGGGGTGACGAGAACGCCTGTATCGGCTGTGCCGACAACTTCATCGCCGATCATCAGCTTAAGGGAAGCCATCTCTGGATATGTCCGTTGTGGCGTATATCCATCAATAACGACTGTGCCTTGTGGAGCACCACTATCTGCATTGGTTTCCGTAATAGACTCAGCATTGAGGACGAGTGCCAAAACTTCAAGATCAACGGGATGCACACCGGCATCCAAGTTGATTGAGAATGGTTCCGACATAGTCGTCAACTGAAGTGCATTGGCTGCCACGGCACGGACCATGACTTCCCCTGCGTCTACGAGTGCATCAAAATCAGTGACATCCCAACTGACCTCAAAGGTCGATACGTCTTCGTTTTCAGCGAACATACGCGCTTCACCGATGGGTTGCCAATTACCGCTTGCGTCCATGTATTCCACAGTGATAGATGCGGGGTGGACTGTGCGCTTATCAACGGTGACAGTCAACATTACACCATCTGTGGTGTTCGAGTAGATGGTTCCGCTTTCGTAGGGTTCATCAGCATCGCCATCACCGTTTCGGTCGCCGATACTGACGGCTGTAACGCTTGCCATGTCAGGATCTGGCATGACGACTCTGAGTTTCGTGGGTTCAGCGTAGGAACCGACGTTGAAGAGGGTATCAATCCCCATTGCGCGAATGCCGTAGTCGCCATACATCCCTTGAGGAATAGGCATTACGACGTGTTCACCTGACTCAATTGTCACCGGCACGAGGTGATCAAGAACGCGTATTGAGGCACCTAAAGCCTGGTGTATTGCTGCAGCTTGGGCATCCGTTAGTGTGAAGTTCCTTAGCCCTAAACTTTTGAAAAAGTTATTGGCTCCAGTTTGGATGACCTCTGGTTCGATCAGTGCTACAATCGCCTCAGGATTGGTCGTCTTAGCGAGACTGAGTATTGACGCGTCGTCAAGTCCGCCAACAACCTGTGGGAAGTTTTGCCGCAAGGTTCGAACAATTTGATCTCCACTGCGCTCAAGGACAGATGTCCAAATCCTGGACGACAGCATGGTAGACTCAACTGTGAGTGGCATCCAAGTACTTGTCGGCATGCCATGGGCATCAAGTCCAATCTCTTGATAGAAGAGGTATCCTTCGCCTGCACCTACATTAGCAACCCTCGGCATACCTGTGATGTTGAGCATTACGGGACCAGGATTGCGAGCGGTGGCAACGTAGATACCTTCGCTATTCTCATAACCAGCAGTATTAGTATCTGCGGGTGTGATCATGATGCCGGCTTCCGGTGCGGTGGTATCAACGGTAAAAGTCTCTTGGATCTGATCCATCGGATTGCCGTCAACATCGTATACCAAAGCCTCTAACCAATAGTGATTATCAGCAATGTTATCAATGCGGGCGGTCCAGACTGACTCCGCTTCTGGATTGTCAATGCGTGGCGTTCTGAAGACAGAAGCCAACAACGGATCGAAGTCCCTCTCGAAATCTGCCATCAGTGCGTTTGTATTGCGGAGCAACAGCGTCTGAAGTCTACGTTGTTGCTTGGGTGTTATCACACTGAAAATATCACTTGGGTTCACCTGTTGACCACTTAGAACCTTGCTGACGATAGCAGCTGCTTGGGGTGACCCCAAAATGCTGAACATTTCAGCCTGTACATCAGAGGTAAATATTGCGTCAATAATACCACGATCCGCCAACTGAAGGTTACGGGGGTCAGGCATCGCCCACCTTTCAATCTCGAGCGTTGTCGTTGCGCTCAGGATCGCTGCAAGAGACAGTGTGTGCGGATCCTGGAATATCGCAGCAAGTTTTTCACGACTCAACGTCTTGAATGCCACGGGGTCATGAAGTTCTACTTCAAAGAAGTAGTAGATTTCGGTATTAGGTAGAATGCCTATCTCTGTTTCCCAAACAAAACCATTTTTTCCCTGCACAGAATGCATAGCATGACGGTCATAATCTCCTGTCCGACCAGTTTTTGAATAGCGGAGATGAACCGCAGAGAACAACCCGGTTTCTAAACTGGGCCATGCGGGTAGGTTGGTAGCAGCGAGTGTTTCGTCGAGCCGGAAGGTATAAAGGATGGTATCCCCAAATTCCCCCGCTGGCGTGACCTGTGTACCCTCAATGGTTTTACCTCCAGAAAGACTAAATGTAACACCTCCGACGTTTGCTGATGGCACACGCGTGTAAACGTGCAAACTATCGCTGGTGAGATATTTGCTGCTTTGCTCTAAGTAGGCAAAATCAGCGAAATTCGGGGTTATCGCATTTCCGAAGTTCTCATGATCCAACTGACTTGCCTCATCCTTGAAAGCAAGAGATTGACGCTCAGACGTTAGAATCTGCTTGATCTGCTTTTTGGGGAGATAGCCTTTTGGCACCAATGATAGGATTGAATCCACGATAGTTTCTGCTCCAACAGGCAGCCCTAATGCGTCAGCAATCCCCTCTACAAACCGCTTTCCAGAAGTTGTATTTAGAGCGAGTCCTCCGAGTCGCGATTTGCCGTGAATTGATTCATTTGTAGGCATTATCGGTGCGAAGGGATCTGCGGGTACCATCTCTTCTGTTGGTGGAGGTTCGGGAGTTGGCACCGGTATTGGTTCGGGAGTTGGCTCAGGTGTTGGTTCCGGAGTTGGCTCAGGCGTTGGTTCTGGAGTTGGTTCGGGAGTCGGTTCCGGCGTTGGTTCGGGAGTCGGCTCAGGTGTACCAACATTCAACAACCCTGCAAGTTCGTCAACTGCTGCGGGATCTTTAAGCAAAGTCCGAACGTCTGGATCTTTGAGGAATTCTTGGACCTTTGCATCCTCTTTAAGAAGTGTTATGAACTTAGGATCCACATTGGGTATCGCTGCCGCGAGATCAGGGGTTGCAAGGACCAAATCTAACGCGCCATCCAAACCGCCAAATGCTAAAATCTGGGGACTCTGCTGAAATTCTGGATCCTTGAGAGCATTCAGAACATCTGGCAAGACTTCCTGAATATCCTCACGTTGAAGCAACTCGCTGTATTTTGCAGCCACCTGTTGGGCGAGAGAAACTTCTTGCCCGAAAACAGTATTCGGAATTGAAGTGTAAAGAACACACAATGTAAAAATCAAAAAACAAACGAGTGTTCGTTTTTTCATTAACTCATCCTCCTCGTTAAGTCTGCGCGCTCGCAAGACTAAGTACTGAGTTTCTTAGATGGGCAAGCGAGAATACAACTAAAGACGACTGGGGTAGATGTCCGCCCATCCAATCAACATCCTACCAACGAGCGTTAAAATTTCCCGATACCGATGTAGCCATGGAATAGCGTTAATATAGCCTATGGCACAGGTCAAAAACGAATGAGAAGCGGGCATCTGACTTGAGTGATTGACCCTGCGGGAATTTTTTTATTATTTTAACATAAAGTGGCAAAATTAAGCAAACATTTAATCGTTAAGTATCAGAGAGATTACGTTACACCGGTAAACCGGTAAACAAAATCGTCCTGCAGTTACGTGATGTTTTGTGCAATCGGTAAAAATTTGTTCCCGCCGCATCGGTATATCATCGATTAAATTGCAGTCCGCCTATATAATGATACCACAACTCTTAAAATATGTCAAATCAAAATTTCAAATTTTCATGGAGATTTCTGGCTATTTTCGTAGAAATCCACAATCTATTTGACATATTAACAAAAAACGCTTAAACTGTCAAG